>DATLFG010000081.1:0-62564 GCA_035524955.1 Candidatus Limnocylindria bacterium
CGCGGTGCGCGAGCTCGAGGCACGGGGCGCCCGCGCGGTGGCGCTGCGCGCCGACGTGAGCCGGCCCCGCGAGGCGCGCGCGCTGGTGGCGAGCGCGGTGAGGCGGCTGGGCCGTCTCGACATCCTGGTCAACAACGCGGCGCTCTTCCTCCGCACCCCGGTGCTCACCACCACCCCCGCCCAGTTCGACCGGCTCCTCGCGGTCAATCTGCGCGCGCCGTTCTTCGTGAGCCAGGCGGCCGCCCGCGCGATGGGCCGGCGCGGCGGGCGCATCATCAACATCGCGGACGTCGGCGCGGTGCGCGCCTGGGCGGGCTACATACCCTACGGCGTCTCCAAGGCGGGTGTGGTCATGCTCACGCGCGGGCTCGCCGTCGCCCTGGCCCCGCGCATCCAGGTGAACGCGGTGGCGCCGGGGGTCGTGCTGCTGCCCGAGGGCTTCCCGCGCGAATCGGGACGCCGCCTCGCCGCGCGCGTCCCGATGGGCCGGCACGGCCGGCCCGCCGACGTGGCGGAGGCGGTGCGTTTCTTCGCCACGTGCTCCGACTACGTCACCGGCCAGGTGCTATTCGTGGACGGAGGCATGTCGGTCCTTTAAGTCGGAGGGGGCCTCGGCGGCCCCCTCCGAACCTGCCCCCGGAACAGATGGCGCCGGCGAAGCCGGCGCGCGAACAGAGACTACTCGCACTCACCGCTAGACGAGGAGGCGGAGGGCGCCGGGACGGATCTCGACGTCGAGCGGGGTGTGGGCGCCGAGCTCACCGTCGATCTGGACGGGGAGCGGCGCGCCCGCGTCGACCCGCACCCGGGCCGCGCGCCGCGTCCGGATCCGGGGGTTGGCGAGATGGCCGCCCCAGTACACCGTGGGCAGCCAGCGCGCCAGTTCTCCGCGTCCCAGCGCGCCCAGCCGCACCACGTCGAGGAGACCGTCGTCGGGACGCGCCCCCGGTGCGATGCGCATGCCGCCGCCGAACGAGGACCCGTTGCACACCACCACGCTCGCCGCGGGGCCGGCCCAGGCGTCGGCCCCGTCGAGACACACCGCCGTCTCGGTGGGCCGGTAGTCCAGCAAGCTCGTCAGCACCGCGCGCAGGTAGATCAGACGGCCGCCGCGCGCTCCCGCCCGCTCGGCCACCACCGCGTCGAATCCCGCTCCGGCCGAGCCCAGGAAGTAGCGGTGACCGGCCGGCCACCGGGCGAGCCCGACATCCAGGGCGGCAACGCGCCCCTCCACGAGGCGTCGCGCCGCGCGCCGCGGATCCCGCGCGAGCCCCAGGTTGCAGCAGGCGTCACGCCCACGTCCGGTCATGAGCGCGCCCACGGTCACCGGGTACTGCTCACGCAGCGGGACGAGGCCGTTGACCACCTCGTTCAGCGTGCCGTCGCCGCCCACCGCGACCACCAGGGGAACGCGGGCCCGGGCCGCCTCGGCGGCCAGCCGCGCGGCGTGGCCGCGCGCCCGCGTCTCGACCACCTCGAAGGCGAAGTGCTGCCGGACCAGGATGTCGCGGAGCGAGGGCCAGAGGCGCCGGGTGCGACCGACGCCGGCCGCGGGGTTGACGACGAGGAGGGCCGGCGCGGCTATGTGCGGCCGACGCGGCCGCCGCCCATGACGCGCAGGAAATCGGTCATGGAGGGAAAGCGCATCATCGGGTTCTCGCGCTTCTCGGCGCCGATGGTGGTCTTCGACCCGCCGTAGTTGTGGCCGGGCAGCACCACCGTCTCCTCGGGCAGCGCGCCCAGGCGTTGCGTGAGCGAGGTGTACATCTCCTGCGGATCGCTGCCGGGCAGGTCGGTTCGGCCGCACGAGCGGATGAACAACGTGTCGCCCGAGATGAGGCAGCCCTCCACCAGGAAGCACTGCGAGCCCGGGGTGTGCCCGGGCGTGTGGATGAAGGTGAGCGGCACCTGCCCGACCTGAAGCGTGTCGCCACCCCGCACCTGGACCAGGTCCGAGCCGAGGCCCTTGAGGAACTCGCGCTCGTCCTTGTGCACGTAGACCTTCATGGGGTGCCGGGCGAGCAGCTCCTCCACGCCCGGGATGTCATGGCCGAAGAGGTGGCCGCCCACATGATCCTGATGGGTGTGGGTGACCAGCACGCCGGTGAGCCGCATGTCGTCCTGGGTCACCAGGTCCGCGATGCCGTCGATCTCCCAGGCCGGATCCACCACCACGCACTCACGGCTCGCCGGGTCCCCGATGAGGTAGACGAAGTTCTGCATCGGCCCGAGCTCGATCTGCTTCAGGTAGAGCGGCGCCTCCGCCATCAGTACCGGTTCACCCACACGAGCTGGTAGTAGCCGCCGCTGACCACCCGAGGCTGGTAGCCGCCGCCGATCATCACACCCTCCGCGGAGATGTAGCCCGGCACCCACACGTAGGTCGTGTACGCGGTCGGCACCCACTGGTAGGCCCAGTAGCCGGCGCAGCAAGGGGCGAAGTGCACCGGCGGGGCCGAGATGACGGGCGGGCGGCCCGGATGCCCGTGAGGTGGCCGGGCCGGGGCCCTGGGCGCGGGACGGGGCGTGAGCGGCGCGGGCGGCGGCGTCATGGCGAACGGATTCGGCGCCAGCACGGTCGGACGCAGCTCGCCGGCGGCCGCCGGGCCGAGCGAGCCGGCCAGGGCGAGCAGCGCAAGACTTGCGAGGACGGCCAGTATTCTCATGCTCGTCGGACGCTCATCTCGATAGCCCTATTCTGTCACCGTCGTCCCGGGGGTTCAGGAAGGAATCTCGGTCCTCGCCTTGCGCAGATCGTCCAGGTCCTTGCTGGGCACCGCGAAGATACCGGGTTCGGCCCGGAGCTTCACGTACGTGACCGGCCCGTCGGTGCGCCCGACCTGAAGCGTGGCCAGCTCGGCGCCGCCGTCCTTGAACACCGTGATCTCCAGCTCGGGCTTGTCGAGCCCCCACCTGGCCGCGTCGTCGGGACCCTTGGCCGCGATCTCCTTCCACTTGAGGCTCCGGAGCGTCAGGAGCAGGCTCGCCACACGGCCTTCGCTGGTGTTGCCGCGCACCGGCTCCACCACCTTCCACTCCTTCTCGCCGCTCCTCTCCACGACCAGAGGCTTGTCGCCGGCAGCCACGCGCGCCTTCTTGATGTCGCCGACCTCGAAGGCGGGGAGCAGGCTACGATCGCGGAGCTCGTCGACGCCGGGCGCAAGCTCCGTGAGCATCTTCCCCTCGACCAGCATCACCGGCCCCTTCCCCCGCACCGCGGCCACCGCCGCGGGCCGCCCGCCGCGCCGCTCCGTCGAGGACTGCAGGAGGAGCGCCTTCGGCTCCTCGGCGCCCTCCTCCCAGAGCCGCACCGTGACCTCGGGGCGGCTCAGGAAGCGCGGGGCGTCCGCCGGGCTCTCGGCGAGAAAGCCGAGCGCGCGCAGGTCGCGGATCTTCCACAGGAGCTCGGTCACCGCGGACGAGTCGGCCTTGAGGGCCTCGGGCGCGGTGAGCTTCCAGCCGGCGCCGTCCTTCTCGAGCGTGATCGCCCCGCGCCCGTGCGCGACCTCGACCTTCGTGAGCTTGTCATAGGCGTAGGTGACCACGGTCTTGTCGCGCAGGACCGCCACCGTCTTCGGCAGCGTCGTCCACACCGCCTCCGCGGTCAGGAGCACCCCCGGCTCCGCCTCGCGCTTGACGTAGACCGCCTTCTTCTCCGGCACCGGGCGTCCAACCAGCAGGGTGCGGGAGGAGCGATCCTTGTCACGGCCGAGCCACAGCGTCACGCGCACCGGCTTCTCGAGCCCGTAGGGCGCGAGGGACTTCGGCGCGTCGTCCGCGAACTCGATCGCCTTGGCTCCCTCGAGCTTCTCGAGGAAGTCGGCCACCATGTCCGCGTCGGCGCGCAGCGCGCGCGGCTTCACGATGCGCCACGTGCCCGGCTCGTCGGCGGCGAGGCTGATCCGATCGCCGGCCACCTCGAGATCGAGTCCGGTGAGATTGCGCCGGTCGAAGGCGATCACGTTGCGATCCCGGAACTCGGACAGCGGGCGCTCGGCGTCGCGCGCGACGCTCTCCGACATCGTCATCACCGCGGGCTTGTCGCCCTCACGCGCGTAGACCCAGGCCCCGGTCGGATTCTTGCTGCCCACCCGGAGCACGAGCGGCGCGGCGCGGTCCTTGACCTCGAGGCGCACCTCCGCCTCCGGCGGATCGAGCCCGAAGTCGGCCGGCCTGGCCGGATTGGGATCGATCTCGCGGTCCATGCGCGCGGTGGCGAGGCCGGTGATCATGTCATCGACCGCGGATCGGTCGGCCCGCACTCGCAGGGGCTCGAGCATCTCCCAGCCGTCTGCGGTGCGCTTCAGGCGGATGGTCTCGCCCTTCCGGGCGATGGTGATCCCCTCGACGTCCTTGGGCTCGACGGTCCAGATGCGTCCCTTCGCGGATTCCGCCTTCTCGCGCGTGGGGTTGAGCCAGTAGGTGTCGTAATAGAAGAAGCCGCCGAGGCCGGCGGCCAGCAGCAGGAGAACGACGATGGTCTTGCCGCGCGCCATGGGGCTAGCGAACTCGGAGGGGGGCTACGCGCCCCTTCCGAACCTTCCCCGGAAACAGGAAGCTCGGGCGGAGCCCGCGCTGGAAGTGGGCCCAGTTGCCCGCCCGTGCGTCACCCAATGTTACCAGTACCAGGGCAGACTCCTAGCGCGCGCGGCGCCGCTGCATGATCACCGCGATGCCGCAGATCAGGACCGCGCCCGGCAGCACGAGGAGGGGCAGGCCCAGCACCAGGTTGGACTGGCCGGAGGTCAGGACCACCGGGTTCTGCTTCGGATCCTTGGCGCGGATCGAGATCAGATCCTCCTCCTCCGCGAGCCAGGACACGATGTTGAGGAAGAAATCGCGATTGCCCTGCGCCCCCAGGAACTGGTTGGAGGCGAAGTCGGCGGTGCCGACAACCACGAGGCGGGCTTTCGGCGCCTTCTTCGCCGCGTCGCCCTCCGCCTTCGGATCGGGCTGCGCGTCGACCGTGGCCACCACCGCCACCGACAGCGGCCCCGTCTTCTCGTCCGGATCCGGGGTGGCCTTGCCGGTCTGGAACACGTTCTGGTCGGTCTCGCCCCACGACTGGCGGCTCGTCAGGGCCAGCGGCGAGGCCTGCACGCCCTTCGGCAGCGCCTTGGCCGGCGCCACCGAGCGGGTGAGCGGGAACAGCGTCATGACTCCACCCATGTCCTTGGTGATCGGATGCGGCTCGTACTCGCCGACCACCGGCACGAGCGGCCCCACTCCGAAGACCTGGCCGATCGGGCTCAACTCGATCACCACGTCCTCGCCCACCACGATCCCGTACTTGGTCAGGTATTTCACGGTGTTCCCCGCCCGGAAGGGCTCCGCCATGAAGAAGACCTTGCCCGCCCTGGCGATGTAGCCGTCGAGCGCGGCCAGCTCCTGCGGGAAGAGATCCGTCTTCGGACTGGGCACCATCACGATGGCCGCGTCGGCGGGGATCTTCGGGTCCCGGGCTAGGAACAGCTCCTTGACCTCGTAGTTGGCCTTCTCCATCTGCTCCTTGGCCTGGCTGAAGCCCGCCCGGTCGGTGCTCCCGATCTCCCGCTCGCCATGGCCCTTGAGCAGGTAGACCACCCGCTTGTCCGCGCGGGTGATCTTGACGATGGCGTTGGTGAGCTTCTCCTCCTCGGCGTCCTGAACCTTCTCGGTGCGCTCCTGTCCTGCCGGACCGCCCTGCAGCACCACGGTGCCGTAGCTCTCCACCCCGTACTGCCGGGCGAGGGCGGGCGCCCGGTCGGTGTCCTCCAGGCGCCACGTGAACCTTCCGCCCGAGTAGGTCGCGTACTGGGTGAGCAGGTCCTCCGCCGTCTTCTTGCCCGGCGTGTCCGACCGGAAGAACGCGATCGCGCTGACCGGCGCCTTCAGCGTCCGGAGCACCTGGATCGTCTGGGGCGCGACGCTGTTGCGCTTGTTCTCGGTGAGGTCCCAGCGGACGTGGTGCCGGACCGAGATGGCGTTGGCCGCCACCACGATGCCCAGGGCGAGCAGGGCCATCACCGCGGCGCCCGCGCCATAGCGCGCGGTGCGGGTGCCCATCGCCGAGCGCGCCTCGCGCGCGTTGAGCACGAGCGAGAGGAGCAACAGGCCCGCGCCCAGGCCCAGAAAGACCCAGCGCGCGGGCACGCCCGGGTAGAAGAGCACGAGAGCGCCCGCGAGCAGGAAGCTGATTACCGCCGCGGTCAAGGTGTGGCGCTTGAGCCAGCTCATCGGGCTAGCCCCTCCACCGCTTGGACTCGAGCGCACGCAGGGTGAGGAACAGGGCCAGCGCCACCCCGCTCACGTAGTAGACGAGGTCCTTGGTGTCGATGAGGCCGCGGGTGAAACCCTCGAGATGGTCGCCGATCGAGAGATACTGCAGCACGGGGCGCAGGTTGCCGCCCGCGAACTCGGCACCCCAGCCGATGACCCAGAACGCGAGCAGCACCCCGAAGGTGCCGAAGCCGGCCACGATCTGGTTCTCGGTCAGCGAGGAGATGAGCACGCCCACCGCGAGGAAGACCGCGCCGGTCAGGATCAGGCCCAGGTAGCCGGTCAGGATCGGCCCCCACTCGACCCGGGTGAAGTACGCGACGAGTCCCGGGTAGAGCAGGGTCAGGCCGAGCAGGATCAGGTAGAGGGCGAGGGCGGCCAGGTACTTGCCGGCGAGCACCTCGCCGTCACGTACCGGATAGGTCAGCAGCAGCTCCATCGTCCCCGCCTTCTTCTCCTCGGCGAACAGCCGCATCGTGAGCATCGGGATGAAGAACAAGAGCACCACGCTCATGTTGGTGAAGAGAGGGCGCATCACGTTGTCCACCACGTTGAGGTTCTGGCCGAACTGGGGCTGCATGAACGACCGCATAGAGGCGTCGCTGTAGAACAAGAAGATCTGGCTGAAGAACCAGCCGGAGATCACCAGGAAGAACGTGAAGACCACGTAGGCCACCGGCGAGCCGAAATAGAGCCGCATCTCCTTCTTGAACACCGGCAACCAGCGCATCAGCGCGCCTCCTCCTCCGCGGCCGCCGGAAGCGGCTCGTGCGGCTCCTGCTCGCCCGCGACCGCGCGGATGAACACCTCCTCGAGGCTCATGCCGACCTGGTGCAGCTCCTGGAGCGTCCAGCCCCGGCCGGCGACGAGTCGGACCAGGTCGGGCCGCACGTCGCGGTCCCGCGCCGCCTCCACCAGCATGCCCACGCCACCGTCGCGGGTCGCGAGGGGCTGCACGCCCAGGACGCCCGGGATCGCGGCCACCGCGCCCGCCACGTCGCTGTCGGCGCCCGCCACCCGCAGCTCGATGCGCGCCGCCGGGAAGGCCTGCTGGACGAGCTCCGACTCCGTGCCCTGGGCCACGATCCGGCCGTGGTTGATGATGATGACACCGTCGCACACCATCGACACCTCGGGCAGGATGTGGGTGGACAGGATGACGGTGTGCTGTCCGGCGAGAGAGCGGATCAGGGAGCGGATCTCCGCGATCTGCCGCGGGTCGAGCCCGATGGTCGGCTCGTCCAGGATCAGCACCTCCGGATCGCCCAGGAGCGCCTGGGCCAGCCCCACCCGCTGGCGGTAGCCCTTCGAGAGCTTGCCGATCAGCCGGTTCTGCATGTCCCCGATGAAGCAGCGCTCCATCACATCGGCCACCCGGCCGCGCCTCACGGCCCGCCCCACGCCCTTGATCTCGGCCACGAAGTTCAGGTAGGAGGCGACCGAGAGATCGGGATAGAGCGGCGCGTTCTCCGGGAGGTAGCCGATCCGCCGCCGGACCTCCAGCGACTGCGAGAACACGTCGTAGCCTGCCACCCGCGCGGTGCCGCCGCTGGCCGCCATGAAGCACGAGAGGATCTTCATCGTGGTCGACTTGCCCGCCCCGTTGGGGCCGAGAAAACCCACGATCCGGCCCTTGTCCACGCTGAACGACACGTCGTGGATGGCGGTGACCGGTCCGTAACGCTTCGTCAGATTATCGACCTGGATCATACGTGCGGCCCGGATTCTGCGAGGACCGTCGGAAAGTATAACACAGGGCTAGAAGAGGCCCGTGATGACGCCGTCCGGCGTGACGTCCACCCGCTCCGCGTTCGGGCGGCGCGGCAGCCCGGGCATGGTGGTGATGTCACCGGTGATGGCCACCAGGAAGCCGGCGCCCGCCGAGATGCGGACCTCGTTGACCGTGATCTTGAACCCGCGAGGCCGGTTCAGCAGGGTCGGGTCGTCGGACAGCGAACGTTGAGTCTTGGCGACGCAGATCGGGAGCCTCCCGTAGCCGAGCGATTCGGCCTGAGCGATCTGACGCTCGACCCGCTTGGGGTATTCGACGCCGTCCGCGCCGTAGATCCGGCGGGCGATGGTGTCGAGCTTGACCGTGATGGGATCGTCGAGCGCGTAGAGCGGCGCGAAGGCCGAGCGCTCCCGGGCCAGCAGGGCGAGGAGGCCCCGGGCAAGCTCCTCCCCGCCCTCGCCCCCGCGCTCGAACACGTCGGCCACGTGCACCCCCACGCCCAGCCGGGCGCAGCGCTCCCGCACCGCCGCGTACTCCGCCTCGCTGTCCGACGGGTAGCGGTTGATCCCGACGAGCACCGGCACCTTGAACTGGCGCACCACCTCCACGTGCGCCTCCAGGTTGTCGAGCCCGGTCGTGAGCGCGGCCACGTTCTCCCGGTCAAGCTCGGGCACCGGCACACCGCCGTGATACTTCAGCGCCCGCGCGGTGGCCACGATCAGGGCCGCGTCGGGCGTGAGGGAGGCGAGCCGACACTTGATGTCGAAGAACTTCTCGGCGCCCAGGTCGGTGGCGAAGCCCGCCTCGGTGAGGCAGATGTCGCCGAGCTTGAGCGCCAGCCGGGTGGCCAGCACCGAGTTGCAGCCGTGAGCGATGTTGGCGAACGGCCCGCCGTGCACCAGGGCGGGCGTGCCCTCCATCGTCTGCACCAGGTTCGGATGGATGGCGTCGCGCAGCAGCGCGGCCATCGCCCCGGTCACGCCGAGCGCCCCGGCGGTCACCGGCTTGCCGTCGGCGGTCAGCGCGACCAGCATCCGGCCGAGCCGCTGCTTGAGATCCATCAGGTCCTCGGCCAGGCAGAGCGCGGCCATGATCTCGGAGGCCGAGGTGATGAGGAAGCCCGCCTCGCGCGGCACGCCGTCGAGGCGCCCGCCGAGCCCGACCACCACGTCGCGCAGGGCGCGGTCGTTGACGTCGAGGATGCGCTTCCACGCCACCTGGCGGACGTCGATGCCGAGCGGGTTGCCGTGATGGAGATGGTTGTCGATGGCGGCGGCGAGCAGGTTGTGGGCGGAGGTGATCGCGTGGAAGTCGCCGGTGAAGTGCAGGTTGATCTCGTCCATCGGCACCACCTGCGCCTTGCCACCCCCGGTGCCGCCGCCCTTCATGCCCAGCGTCGGGCCGATGGACGGCTCGCGCAGCGCGATCACCGGCCGGGCGCCGACCCGCCACAGCGCCTGCCCCATCCCGATGGTCATGGTGGTCTTGCCGTCACCGGCCGGGGTCGGGGTGATGGACGACACCACCACGAGCTTGCCGTCGGGCCGATCGCGGCGGGCCGCGAGCGCCCCGACGCGCACCTTGGCCTTGTCGTGGCCGTAGGGAATCCACTCCTCCCCGCCCAGGCCGAGATCGCGCGCGACCTCCGCGATCGGCCGGGGCTTCCGCTCAGCGCCGGGGCGTGACGGGATCGAGGTCGGCATCGGGCATGATCTCCTTCAGCCAGTCGGGGATGGGAATCATCTTGGCGGTGGCCGGGTTCCAGCAGGCGTGCACGGTGTGCCCGGTGGCCAGGAGATCCGTGGCTTCGTTGCGGATCTCGTAGCTGAAGCGGAAGCTGGCCCGCTTGCGCTCGCTCACCCGCGAGGTGATCTCGAGCAGGTCGTCGAGCCGGGCGGGCCTGACGTACTTCACGAACGCTTCCACCACCGGCAGGTGTACGCGCTCGTTCACCGCCGACATCGGCCACCCGTACTCGCGGAGGTACTCCACGCGCCCCACCTCGAAGTAGGTGAGGTAGTTCCCGTAGTAAACGATCGACATGGTGTCGGTGTCCTTGTAGCGCACGCGCACGCGGGTGACCGATGGCATCGACGCGGCGCCATGGTAGCAGGGGTCAGGTCTTACATTCCGACATTTCCTCCGGTAGAGCCGGGGCAGACGTGGCGGAGAATGTCGGAATGTAAGACCTGACCCCAAGCTAGCGCTTGAAGACTTCCTTCAGGAGATCGGTGACGCGGGCGGCCGGGTTGGTGCGGATCTGCTTCTCCTGCTCGCCCAGCACCGTGAAGAGCCCGCCCAGCCCCTTCTCGACGACGTAGCCGTCCAGGTCGAAGGCCTGGGACCTGGCGAATGGGATCGAATCGAAGCGCGCGACGAGATCCTTGTACTGCCGGCTCACCCCGACCTGATTCATGGACAGTTCGACCACCGGCCGGAACGCGGTGGTCAGCCGCGGCGTGGTCTTGCCGCGGAAGTACTCGGTGGCCGCGGTTTCCCCGCCGTTCAGGAGCTTGCGGGCGTCGTCGAAGCTCATCTCGCCGATGGCGTCGAAGAAGATCTGCTTGGCCTGGGGCGCCGCCCGCTCCGCGGCGCGGTTCATGCCGAGCACCAGCTCGTCGATCTGCCCGCCGTAGCCCACCGCCCGCAGCCCGGTCTCGAAGCTCCGCAGCTTCTCCGGCATCAGGATCTTGATCGCCTGGTTGGCGAAGTAGCCGTCGGTCTTCCCGGTGAGGCTCACCGTCTTCTCGGCGGCCACCTGGAGCGCTTCCTTGAGCCCCGCGCCGACCTTGGCGTCCGACAGCCCGGCGCCCGCGCTGCCCTCACCGCCCAGTCCCTTCAGCAGCTTGTCCCACTGGGCCCCGGCCGGCGCCGCGAGCAGGAAGAGCAGCGTCACGATGGCCAGGCAGGCGGACCGGTACCGCGATCCCCGATGTGTGCGCATGGGCCTCCTCGCTCCCGAGCTAGAGGTACTGCCCGTAGCGGATCTTCTCGACGACGGCCCGGATGCGCCGGTAGACGTCCACCTGACGCAGCAGGTCCTGGGTGGTGACGAGCCCCGCGTCCTGGCCCTGCCCGGCGGCGTGCACCTTCTCCTCGAGCGCGCGGCGCAGCAGATCGCGGATCTCGCCCCCGCTCATGCCGCCCATCGGCGGCAGCAGCGAGCGGTACTCGAGATGATCCACCAGGCGCCGGTCCGCGGCCTGCTCGGCGCGCGTCCGCGTCAGCTCCAGGATCTGCTGCTGGGCGGCCGCGTCCGGGAGCGGCACCTCGACGAGGCGGTCGAGCCGGCCCGGGGCCACCAGGGAGGGATCCACTGCGTCGGTGCGGCTGGTCGCCGCCACCACGACTATCCGAGAGAAATCCTCCAAGGTATCGAGCTTTTCACAGAGCGCGGCCACGATGCGCGCGCCCGCCTCGCGGGCCTGGGCGGGCGGCAGGAGATGCTCGAGCGCGAGCGCGTCGGCCTGATCCAGGAACACCACGCCCCGGCCCTGCTCGCGCGCCAGGCCGAGGATCTCCTGCAGCAGCTCACCGGTATTGGGCCCGAACTTTGAGGTGAGCGTGCCGAGCTTCAGGTGGTAGAACACGGCCCCCGCCTCGGTGGCGAGCGCGCGCGCCAGCAGCGTCTTGCCGGTGCCCGGCGGGCCGTAGATCAGCATGCCCTTGGGCGGAGTGATGCCCCACTTCCGGTAGAGCTCGGGATCCGTGAGGGCGGTCACGAAGCTCCGCACGATGCCCTTGACCTCGCTGAGGCCGCCGACATCCGTGAACGAGGTCTCCGGCTTGACCTTCACCTCGACGCGGCCGGTGAGATCGGCGAGCTTCTCCCCGAGCTTGCCGAAGATCTCGCCCAGGCGCCGCTCGATCGCCCACTGCTGCCCCTCGACGTTGGCCGGCGGCAGGGCCGGCGCGGTCTCGGCCGCCATGAGGCTAGATCCGGTCCCCCGGGCCGCCGGGGCCAGCCGGCACCCGCCCGGACTTCTCGAAGACGCGCTCCTCCGCGAAGACGGGCACCTTCGCGCGCACGGCCAGCGCGATGGCGTCGGAGGGTCGCGAGTCGAGCTCCATCGCGGTGCCCCCCGAGGTCAGGTGCACCGTCGCGTAGTACGTGTTGTTGCGCAGATCCGTGATCACCACCCGGGTGACCGCGACCTTGAGCCGCCCGAACAGCGTGAGGAACAGGTCGTGGGTGAGCGGGCGCGGTGGCGTGATGTTCTCGAGCGGAACCGCGATGGCGGTGGCCTCGGCGGCCCCGATCACCATCAAGAATCGCCGCTTGTCCCGCTTGCCCTCGAGCAGCACGCCGTGCTGGCCGCGGGGATCGCTGAACACGCCGACCACCGTGACCTCCTGCGAGGAGGCCGCGGGCGGCGCGGGCATCTCGCCCGGATTGCGGGCACCCACCAGGAGAACGCCCAGCGCGAGCACCGGCGCCAGGCGGCGATACTGGCTGCGTCTCACCATGATCGACGGGGCCTCCTCACGCTGCGTCGTGCGAGCCAGTATCGGCCCGCCTCCGGGACAAGTCAACCGGCGCCCCCTCAAGACGCAGGCGCGGGCACCGGTCTTGCGTAGCCGACGCGCAGCCGGACGCTCAGGAACGAGCCGAGCGTCAACAGGACGGTGAGCGCGCTCCACATCACCGCGTATCCGCGACCGTGCGCCACGTAGCCGAAAGCGATGGCTCCGAACGAGTTCCCCACGAGGATCACCGAGCTGAAGATCCCCACCGCGCTGCCGCGCCGGCGTTCGGGCGTCACGTCCATCAGCAGGGCCGACAGCGCCGGGTACAGGAACCCGTGGGCCGCGCCGGCCAGGAACCCCGCCAGGAAGATGAACGGCAGCACCGGCAGCCGGAGCGCGGGCGCGAACAGGATGGCGACCAGGGCGATGATGCAGGTCGCGGCGGACTGGATGAACATGCACGGGATGATCACCGCCCGCCGCCCGCGGACGTCGATCAGATTGCCGCCCACCACCCGCATCAGTATGGCCGCCACCGCGTACGCGGTGTAGAAGAGGCCGACGCTCGTGACGCCCATGTCCTCGCCGAAGGTCGGCAGGAAGGTGAAGATCGTCCCGGTGCCCAGCCCGAAGAACAACCCGATCAGCATGTGCATGTGCCGCAGCTCGAGCAGCCCCTCCCGGATGGCGTGCAGGCCCGGCCGGGCGCCCAGCGCGGCCGGCCGCACGTCCCGCACGCGCCAGCACGCCACGGTGGCCACCGCCGCGATCACGGTGGAGGACAGGAAGAAGGCGGGAAAGCCGAAGCGGCGGATCATGAACTCGCCGAAGAGCGGGGCGAGCGAGGTGGCGACGAGACCCGAGAGGCCGAAGATGCCGAGCGCCCACCCGCGCCGCTCCACCGGCACCATCTCGACCACGTGGACGTAGTTGGCCACGAAGAAGACGGAGAAGGCCACGCCCTGCAAGACGCGCAGCACGCCCAGCAGGGGCAGCGGGCTCGACACCACGAAGAGCGCGCAGGACGCGACGAGCAGCAGGGTGCCGAGCCGCATGAAGAAGCGGCGGCCCAGGTAGTCGATGAGCGCGCCCACCACCGGCTGGCACACGATGCCGGCGACGCTGTAGAGGCCCTGCACCAGTCCGATGTCCGCCTCGTCACCGCCGAGCCGCTGGATGTAGAGCGGCAGGAGCAGGAAGGTGTTCAGCGCGCCGAAGAAGAAGAAGTTCGTGAGCATGATCCGCGCGAACGGCCCATGGCTCAGGAGCTCGAGGGTCGAACTGGTCACACGCGTTGCGGCGGGAGCGACGGCGACAGTAGAATGACCGGCGGCATGAATCCTCGCGAGTATAGCACGCGACCCCGCGCGCACGCGGCGGGGCCGGTCGTCGACGACGTCCTGGCCGCCGCTGCGAAGCTCGGGCCCGACGGCCGCGGGCGTTTTCGCGCGCCGCGGACCCTGCAGAGCTGGCCCGGTATCGTGCACGGCGGCGGCCTGGTCGCGCTGCTGGACTCGGCCGCCGCCCAGTTGGGCCCGGACGGCCGGCCGCGCCTCATCGAGGGCCGCCTCACCTCATCGGTGCCGCTCGACACGCCGCTCGCGCTCGAAGGTCATGCGGAGGCCGGCACCGCCACCGTCACCATCCTCGACGGGACGCAACCGCTCACATCGGTCACGATCGGTCACGGGGGCGTCGAGGATCCCGCGCCCGACCCCGGCTGGCGCGCGACCGGGCGCGAGGGCTGGCCGATGCCGCTGTCCGATCAGTGCCTGGCCTGCGGCGCGCACAACCCGCTCGGGCTGCAGCTCGGCCTGCGCTTCGACGCCGACGGCGTCTGGGCATGCTTCCTGCCTCGCGAGCCCTGGCGGCGGCCCGGTGACCGTCTCACCCCGGCCCTGCCCGCGGTGGTCCTCGACGAAGTCGCCTGGTGGCTCGGCGCACTCGTCACGAAGGAAGGCGGCCTCACCAACCGCATCACCCTGACGCTGCTGCGTCCCGACGCGACCGCGCCGGGCCCGGTCACCGCGGTGGGTCGCTTCGCCGACGTCGCCCCGGTGGACCGGCGGCAAGCCTTCTGGCGGACCCGCTCCGCCCTGCTCGCCCCCGACGGCACCCTGCTGGCGACCGCCGTCATCGTCTTCCGGGCGGGCGCCGACTACTCAGAGCGCCAGATGGCCTTCTTCCGCTCGCGCACCGATCCCGCGATCTTCGAGCGCATGTTCCCGAACCACGCGGGGTAGATCACGCGGCCGGCCCGCGGTCCGCCTCGCAGGCGGCCAGGCGGGCGGCGAGGAACGCCTGCTCGCGCGCGTTGTCCGCGAGGCCGAGAGCGCGCCGGTACTCGGCCGCGGCCTCCGGTGCCCGGCCGAGGCGGCGGAGGAAATCTGCGCGCGCGGCGGGCAGCAGGTGATAGTCGCGCAGCGCCGGGTCCCGGACGCGGTCGAGGGCGGCCAGACCGGCCGCGGGCCCATCGGCCAGACCGATCGCCACCGCCAGGTTCAGCTCGACGATCGGGGACGGGGATAGCTCGAGCAGGGCCCGGTACTGGGCCACGATCCGTGGCCAGTCCGTCGCCTCCCACGCGGGGGCGCGCGCATGACAGGCCGCGATGGCGGCCTGGAGCTGGTAGGGCCCGGCGCGCTCCATCCGACCCGCGCGCTCGAGGCAGGCCAGGCCCCGCGCGATCCGGGCCCGGTCCCAGCGGCGCCGGTCCTGGTCCTCGAGCAACACGAGGTTGCCGTCGGCGTCGGTGCGCGCCGCGGCGCGGGAGGCCTGGAGATTCATCAGGGCCAGCAGCCCCAGGGCCTCGGGCTCGCCCGGCATGAGCCCGGCGAGGACGTGGCCGAGCCGGATCGCCTCCTCGCAGAGATCGTGTCGCACGAGATCGCCGCCCGAGTGCGCCGCGTAGCCCTCGTTGAAGATCAGGTACAGGACGGCGAGCACGGCCGACAGCCGCGACGCCCGCCCGGCCCCTTCGGGCACCTCGTACGGGAAGCCCCCGTCGCGGAGCGTCCGCTTGGCCCGCACGAGCCGCTGGGCGATCGTCGGCTCGGGCACCAGGAAGGCCCGCGCGATCTCCGCCGTCGAGAGGCCCCCCACCAGCCTCAGCGTGAGCGCGACGCGGCGGTCGGGCGGCAGAGCGGGATGGCAGCAGGTGAAGATCAGCCGGAGCCGATCGTCGGGGATCTCGTCGGGGTCGGACACGTCAGGCGCCGCCTGCGCGGTGCCGAGCGCCGCGTGGGCGAGCGCGTCGACGCGCGCGCCGGCGCGACGGGCGCGGCGCAGGTGATCCAGCGCCCGGCGGCGCGCCGTGGTGAGGAGCCAGGCCCCTGGACGGTCGGGGATCCCATCGCCGGGCCAGTGATCGAGCGCCTGCTCGAAGGCCTCCTGGACCACGTCCTGCGCGGCGTCGATGTCGCGCACGATCCGGAGCACCGAGGCGACCACCCGCGCGTGCTCGACGCGGAAGACCTCCGCCAGGCGCGCGCGCACCCTCTCGTTCGGGGTCTGCGGTCCCACGAACCGGCATGGTACGCCATCTCGCGAGCATGCCGGAGACCCGCCCGTCGGGTCGGCGATGCGGCGGCGGGGCCGCCCGCCCTCACATCGGCCAGATCGGCCGCACCTCGATGAAGCCGCCCTCACGCAGCGGGATCTTCTTCGCCCATTCCACGGCGTCCTGCTTGGTGTTGCACTCGATCAGGTAGAAGCCGCCCAGGGCCTCCTTCGTCTCGGTAAAGGGCCCGTCCATGATCTGGCGCTGGCCGGCCTTGAAGCGAACGCGGCTACTGTCGGCGTCGGGGCGGAGACGCTCGCCGTGGACCATCTTTCCGGACGCGCGCAGCTCCTGCGCGAAGCGCCCGTGGGCTTGCACGACCGCCTCCATCTCGGCGGCGGGAGGCGGAGCCTGATCCTTGTCGGAGCAGATGAGCAGCAGGTAGCGCATGGTGGAAGCCTCCTCGGTCGGGATTGGAGGGCGGTCGAGCCGGTCCTCACCCATACGACGCCGCCACTTCCCCGGAATCGACAGCGGGTCAGGCCGGACGGCTCGCCCGGGCCTCCGCCGCCTTCGCCTGCAGGGCCTCCCACACCGCCAGGGGCACGGGTGGATTGCCCAGCACGGCGGCGCGCACCGGTGGGCCGTGGAAATCGGAGCCGCCGCTCGCGAGCAGGTTGTGCCGGCGGCACAGCTCGACGTAGCCCCCGCGCTGGGCGGCAGAGTGCTCGCTGTAGAAGCACTCGATGCCCATGAGCCCCGCCGCGACCAGTGACGGGATGATCGCGTCCCGGTCCGACAGCCCCGGGTGGGCGAACACGGGGACGCCGCCCGCCCGCCGGAGCAGCCGCACCGCGTCCTCGGGCGTGAGCTTCTTGCGCGGGACGTGCGCGGGCTTGCCCGCGGCGAGAAACCGGTCGAAGGCCTCGCGCACCGTCTTGACGTAGCTGCGCTCGACCATCACGCGGGCCACGTGCGGGCGGCCCGCCGAGCCTTCCTGGACCAAGGCGAACACGCGCTCGGTGTCGATCGGCATGCCGAGCTCGGCGAGCCGCTCGGCCATGCGGTGGACGCGGGCGCGGCGCTCCTCCCGCTGGGCGCGGCAGAAGTCCTGGAACCAGGGCGCTTCGTAGTCCATGCAGTAGCCCAGGATGTGGATCTCCGCGCCCTCGACGTCGCAGTTGATCTCGATGCCGGGCACGATGACGAGCGGCGGATGACGCCGCGCCTCCTCGATCGCCTCGGCGAGGCCGTCCGTGGAGTCGTGATCGGTGATGGCCAGCACGCGCACGCCGCGCCGGGCGGCTTCCGCCACCAGCTCGCGTGGCCGGAGCGTACCGTCGGAGGCGGTCGTGTGCGTGTGGAGGTCGACGCCGCCCGCCATCGGGCCCCTAGCCGGCGGCTGAAAAGAGCCCAATCTGCGGGAGTGCGGCGCCCTCGGCCGCACGCTCAACGTACAAAGAGTACGCCTCGCGTGCCGCCGTCGGGCGCCGCCTCGCATCTGGACCTTTTTGAGCCGCCGGCGAGCTCTTCCGCATCGGGCTAGCGCCGCCCGTTCGAGAGATACGTGAGCAGGGTCCGCACCCCCACGCCGGTGGCGCCCTTGGGCGCGAGCGGCAGCTCGCGCTCGGTGAACGCGGTGCCCGCGATGTCGAGATGCGCCCACGGCACCCCCGCGGTGAACTCGCGCATGAACAGGCCCGCCACGATGGCGCCGGCCCCGCGCTGGCTCGAGATGTTGTTGAGATCGGCCACGTCGCTCTTGAGCCCATCCTTGTACTCGTCGTGGAGCGGCAGGCGCCACATCCGCTCCCCCGCCCCGTCGGCGGCGGCCAGCACCCGCGAGGCCAGTCCGTCGTCGCTCGCCATCAGGCCGGAGACGCCCTGGCCGAGCGCGATGACCACCGCGCCGGTCAGCGTGGCCATGTCGATCATCTCGTCCGGCTTGATGCGCTC
The DNA here is from genome assembly GCA_035524955.1 of Candidatus Limnocylindria bacterium. Classification (GTDB taxonomy): domain Bacteria; phylum Methylomirabilota; class Methylomirabilia; order Rokubacteriales; family CSP1-6; genus CAMLFJ01. Next base: position 17,913 of record DATLFG010000081.1, read on the forward strand.
GACCGCGTAGGCGAGGGCATCCGCCAGCGTGAGCCGGCCCTCCGCATCGGTATTGCCGATCTCGATGGTGAGCCCGTTCATGGCCCGCACGATGTCCCCCGGACGCTGGGCGGCGCCGGAGGGCATGTTCTCGGTGGCGGCGATCAGCCCGTGCACCTCGATCGGCGGCTTCAGCCGCGGGAGCGCCTGGAAGACCCCCAGCACCGCGGCGGCGCCCGACATGTCGTCCTTCATCCGCAGCATGCCGTCGGCCGTCTTGATATCGAGCCCGCCCGAGTCGAAGGTGACACCCTTGCCGATCACCACGACGCGTCGGCGCGCCCGGCCCTTGGGCGCGTAGGTGAGATGGATGAACTTCGGCGGCTCCTCGCTGCCCTGCGCCACGCCCACGTAGGCGCCCATGCCCATCTTGGCGCACTCGGCCCGATCCAGGACGCGCAGCCTGAGCCCGCCCTCCTTGGCGATCTCGGCCGCACGCCGGGCCAGGAAGGTGGGTGTCACCACGTTGGCGGGCTCGTTGACCAGGTCGCGAGCGAGGGCGGTGGCCTCGGCGGCGATCCGGCCGACGCGCACGCCGTCGCGCGCGGCGCTCGCGCTCCGCCGGTCGGGCTCGAGCACGGTGAGCGCGTGGACCATCTTGCCGTTCTTCTCCTTGAGGTACTTGTCGAACCGGTACGTGCCGAGCAGGGCGCCCTCCGCCACCGCCTGGGCCCGCTCGCGGGCGGGCAGCGCGGCGGCGGGCATGAACACCGCGATGGTGGCGGCGCCCAGATCGCGCGCGCGCCGGACCGCGGAGGCGGTGGCGCGGCGGATGGGCTCGGCGTCGCGCGCCCGCGCCCCCCGCCGGAGCGGGCCGAGCCCGACCACCAGGACGCGCTCGGCGGGGATCGCGCCCGCGGTGTGGAAATACGAGATCTGCCCCGGCTTGCCTTCGAACCTCTCGGTCTTGAGCACGCGCGAGAGCAGGCCCCCGAGCGCTCGGTCCACCGCGGCGACCTCGGGCGCCGGGCGCGCGCGCTCGCCGTACTGTCCCAGCACGAGGACGTCCGCGCGCGCTTCCAATGGGCTCCGGGTCTCGAGGGCCAGCTCCATTGCGGTCATCCTCCCTGGACCAGGGACTGTGTCCGGCGGAGGCGCACGGCGCGGTGCACCATCTCCGCGAGCCCGTCGGTGGTGTCATAGCGACCGAGATCGACGATCGGCACCCAGCGTACCTCGGCGGCGTCGCTGCCCGCGCGCGGAACCCCGGACTCCACGGCCGCCGCGTAGTCGATGATCACGTAGTGGTAGTGCACCCGGGGCGGCTCCGAGCCGTTCCCGGGCGCGAACCGCACCCGGTCGATCACCCCGCAGAGACCCAGCAGGCGCACCCTCACCCCGCACTCCTCCTGCACCTCGCGGCGCGCCGCGTCCTCGATGCGCTCGCCTAGGTGGACGAGGCCCCCGGGAATGCTCCACTTGCCCTCCGAGGGCGGCTGCCCGCGCTTGACCAGGAGCACGTGGTCGCCGTTCAGGATCACCGCTCCCACACCGACGCGCGGCGCGTCCGGGTACTCGCGCACGAACGTCATCAGGCCCCCCTCACCCTGCCCTCTCCCCCTTCGGGGGCGAGGGTACCGAGACCCAGCTCCCCTCTGGGGAGAGGGCAGGGTGAGGGGCTCCGGGGTGAGGGGCTCCGGGGTGAGGCGTGGTGACGGTCATCCCGCGGCCGGATCGGGTCCAGTGGTCGGTGCCGTACTTCCCGCGCACGAGGGTCTCCGCGAGCGCCATCTCCGCCGCGGCCAGCCCGCCGGGAGTCAGCTCGAGCCCATGCACCGCGCGAAAGCCGTCGGCCAGCGCGGTCATGGTCTCCTCGAACGCGGGCAGCCGCCCGAGCACGGTCTCGAGCGTCGTCATCCCGGCCAGCGGATCGCGCTCGGCCGGGAACACGCGCCGCAGGCGGTCCGGCGCGGCGCCCAGCATCACCGCTCCGTGCTGCAGGAAGCCCGAGCCCTGCCGCCGCTGGGCGCTGCCCACCACCTTGAGGCCGGCGACTTCGAGCTCGTACGAGCCCGTCCGCGCGAAGCAGAAGGTGGGCATCGCGGTGGGGTCGGAGGGCTGCACCGGCACCATCTCGACCGGCGCGCCCAGGCGATTGATTCCGGCGGCGAGGGCCGCGCCGATCCAGCGGTAGGTCTCGAGCAGGTCGCCCGCGCCCTCGAAGTCCCCCGCGCGCGCCACCACGCTGTAGGTCAGCTCGAGCTCGGGGCCCTCGTGGAGGATGGCGCTGCCGCCGGTCGGCCGGCGCACGAGTCCCACGCCGAGCGTGGCCGCCGCCTCGACGTCGATGCGGTGGTCGAGGGCCTGGCCGTAGCCGAGCGAGATGGTGGCGGGCTGCCAGGAGAAGAAGCGGAGCGTCGGAGGCGCGGTGCCCGAGAGCCGGCCCAGCAGCAACGCCTCGTCGAGGGCCATGTTCAGCGCGCCGTCGAGCGGCTCGGTGACCAGCAGGCGGAACGGAGTCGTCACCCCTGGGTCATTTCGTGGGACGCCACCTCAGGATGGGCTGGCGCGCGGCCAGCGTCTGATCCAGCCGGCGCACCGGCGTCGTGACCGGCGCCTCGTGAATCGTGTGTGGGTCCGTCTCCGCTTCCCGCGCGATCTGGATCATGGCGTCGCAGAACTGGTCGAGCGTCTCCTTCGATTCGGTCTCGGTGGGCTCGATCATCAGCGCCTCCTCGACGATCAGCGGAAAGTACGTCGACGGGGCGTAGAAGCCCAGATCGAGCAGGCGCTTGGCGATGTCCATGGCGCTCACCCCGAGCTTCTTCTGCCGCCGCGCCGAGAGCACGCACTCGTGCATGCACGGGCCCGGGGCGGAGCGATCGTAGTCGCCCTCGAGCCGCTTGAGGATGTAGTTGGCGTTGAGCACCGCGTTCTCGGAGACGGACCGGAGGCCGTCCGGCCCCATGGTGCGGATGTAGGCGTAGGCGCGCACCAGCATCCCGAAGTTGCCCCAGAAGGCCTGCAGCTTGCCGATGGACTGCGGGCGGTTCCAGTCGAGCGCGAAGACGTCGTCCCGCTTCACCACCACCGGCGTCGGCAGGAAGGGCGCGAGATGGGCCTTGATGCCCACCGGGCCCGAGCCGGGCCCGCCGCCGCCGTGCGGCGTGGTGAAGGTCTTGTGCAGGTTGAAGTGGCAGACGTCGAACCCGAGGTCGCCGGGCCGGGTGATGCCGAGGATGGCGTTGAGGTTGGCGCCGTCCATGTAGACCTGCACGCCCTTGGCGTGGCACATCTCGGTGATCTGGTGTATGCGCGATTCGAAGAGCCCCAGCGTGTTGGGCTGGGTGATCATGAACGCGGCCACGTCCTCGTCGAGGTGCCGCTCGAGATCCACCAGATCCACGTCGCCGTTGGCCTCGGACTTGAGCTCGACCACCGAGAAGCCGGCCAGCGCGGTGGACGCGGGATTGGTCCCGTGCGCGGAGTCGGGAATCAGCACCGTGTGGCGCCGCTCGCCCCGCGCCAGATGGTAGGCGCGGATCATCAGCACGCCGGCCAGCTCGCCCTGGGCCCCCGCCGCGGGCTGGAGCGACACCTCGTCCATGCCGGAGATCTCGGCGAGGTCCCGCGCCAGCTCCCACATGAGCTGGAGCGCCCCCTGGCTCGCTGCCTCCGGGGCCAGCGGGTGCAGCCACGCGAAGCCGCCGAGGCGGGCCATGTCCTCGTTGATCTTCGGGTTGTACTTCATCGTGCACGAGCCGAGCGGATAGAAGTGGGTGTCCACCCCGTAGTTCATCTGGGACAGCCGCGAGTAGTGGCGAATCACGTCCACCTCGGAGACCTCGGGCAGGTCGGCGGCCGACGCGCGCAGGTGCTCCTTGGGCAGGAGCGCGGCCGGATCGCTGTCCGGCACGTCGCTCTCCGGCAGCGAGTAGGCGAAGCGGCCGGGCGAGGACAGCTCGAAGATCACCTTGTCGTAGGCAGGCTTGGCGACGTGCATGGCGGCCTCAGGCCACCGCCGCGGCGAGCGCGGCCGCGTAGGCGTCGATCTCGTCTTTGGTGCGCTTCTCGGTCACCGCGACCAGTAGGCAGTCCTTGTAGGCGCGGTCGAAGCCCTTGAGCGGCACGCCGGCCAGCAGCCGGTCCTTCATGAGGCGCTTGATCACCCGCTCCGGCGACTTGGGGAGCCGGAGCGTGAACTCCTTGAAGAAGGGCGCGGTGAAGCGCAGCCGGACGCCCGGGATCTTGGTGAGCTCGCGCGCCGCGTAGTGGGCCTTGGCGGTCGAGAGCTCGCCGACCTTCCGGAGGCCCCGCTTGCCCAGGATCGAGACGTAGATGGTGGCCATCAGCGCGCACAGCGCCACGTTGGTGCAGATGTTGGACGTGGCCTTCTCCCGGCGGATGTGCTGCTCGCGCGTCTGCAGCGTGAGCACGAACCCACGCTGGCCGTCCACGTCCACCGTCGCGCCGACCAGGCGCCCGGGCATCCGCCGCACCAGCTCCTGCTTGGCCGCGAACACCCCCAGATTGGGACCGCCGAAGCTCATCGGCACCCCGAGCCCCTGCCCCTCGCCCACCACGATATCGGCGCCGGAGGCACCCGGGGGAGTCAGCAGGCCCAGGTTGACCGGATCCGCGACGACGATGAGGAGCGCCCCGGCCTCGTGGGCGATGTCCGCGATCGCCCGGACATCCTCGAGCGAGCCGAAGAAGTTGGGGTACTGGATCACCACCGTCGCGCTGTGCTTGGACACCGCCTTCCGCAGCGCGTCCACGTCGGTCACCCCGTCACCGAGCGCCACCGACTTGATCTTGAGGCCCGGCCCCTCGACGTAGGTTTCTACCACCTGGCGGTAGAGCGGGTTCACCCCGCGCGAGATCACCAGGGTGTCGCGCCCGGTCACCGAGTGGGCCATCAACGTGGCCTCGGCTAGCGAGGAGGCGCCGTCGTAGATCGAGGCGTTGGCCACATCCATGCCGGTCAGCTCCGCGATCATGGTCTGGTACTCGAAGATCGAGCGCAGGGTGCCCTGGCTGGCCTCCGGCTGGTACGGCGTGTAGGCGGTGAAGAACTCGCCGCGGGAGATGAGGTGGTTGATGGGGCTCGGGATCGCGTGGTCGTAGGAGCCGGCCCCGAGGAAACAGGCGTGGTCGTCCGCGCCCGCGTTGAGCCCGGCCAAGCGCCGGAGATGACGGATCAGGTCGGTCTCGGCCATGGCGCTCGGCAGGGCGAGCGGGCGCGCCAGGCGCGCCTTGGCCGGGATACGGACCAGCAGGTCCTCGATGGAGGAGACGCCGATGACTCCCAGCATTTCCTTCTGCTGGGCGGACGTGTTGGAGATGTAGCGCATGCCTAGTGCCCGCCGTCGGCGACGAGCTTCTCGTAGTCCGCGGCGCTCATGAGCCCGTCCACATCCTTGGGACTGGCCATCCGGATGACGAGCATCCAGCCCCGGCCGTAGGGATCGGTGTTCACCAGCTCGGGCGTCTTCGGCAGCTCGGCGTTGACCTCCACCACCTCGCCGGAGACCGGCGCGAAGAGATCGGAGACCGCCTTGACCGATTCGACCACCCCGAAGGTCTTCATCGCGGTGACGTTCGCGCCCACCTTGGGCAGCTCGACGAAGACCACGTCGCCGAGCTGCTCCTGGGCGAACGCGGTGATGCCGATGCGGGCGCGGTCGCCCTCCACCTTGGCCCATTCGTGCTCGCGGGTGTACCTGAGCTCAGCGGGAACGTTCGCCATCGACGCCTCTCTCCTAGGCCTTCTTGGTATGCGAGGGATAGAAGGGGGTCTTGACCACGCGAGCCGCGTGCGCCGTCCCCCGGATCTCCACGGCCAGATCGCTGCCGACCGCGGACCGCGCGACGGGAACATAACCCATCCCGATCGAGCGCTCCACCGACGGGCCGAACGAGCCCGAGGTGACCAGGCCGACCGGCGCCCCGCCGGCCAGGAGCCGGTAGCCGTGACGGGGCACCGCCCGCTCCGCCATCTCGAAGCCGACGAGCTTGCGGGCGATCCCCCGCGCGCGGAGCGCCTCGATGGCCTCGCGGCCGATGAACTCGCCCTTTGCGGGCTTGACCACCCAGCCGAGCCCCGCCTCGAGCGGGTTGGTGGTCTGGTCGATGTCGTTGCCGTAGAGCGCGTACTTCATCTCGAGGCGCAGCGTGTCGCGGGCTCCCAGGCCGATCGGCTGGATGCCGTCCGGGCGCCCCGCCTCGATCAGGGCCGCCCAGAGACGCTCGGCCCCGCCGGCGGCGACGTAGATCTCGAAGCCGTCCTCCCCGGTGTAGCCGGTGCGCGAGATGATGGCGGGCACTCCCGCCACCGCCCCGCGGGCAAAATGATAGTACGCGATCCCGGTCACGTCACGATCGGCCAGGCGGCCGACCAGCGCTTCCGCCTTCGGGCCCTGCACCGCGAGCAGCGCGGTCTCGCCGCTCACGTTCTTCCACTCGGCCCCGCCGACGCTGTGCGAGGTGACCCACGCCCAGTCCTTGTCGATGTTGGAGGCGTTGACCACGAGCATGTAGTGGTCGGCGGCCAGCCGGTACACCGTGAGGTCGTCCACGATGCCACCGTCCGGATAGCAGAGGGTCGCGTACTGGACCTGGCCGATCTCGAGCGTCCGCGCGTCGTTGGTGCACAGGCGCTGGACGGCCGCGAGGGCGTCGGGGCCGCGCACCTCGAACTCGCCCATGTGGCTGATGTCGAAGAGGCCGACCGCGCGGCGCACCACTCGGTGCTCCTCGATGATGCCGGTGTACTGCACCGGCATGTCCCAGCCGCCGAAGGGCACCATCTTCGCGCCCGCCTTGACGTGGACGTCGCGGAGCGGAGTGCGCTTGAGCGGGGTGGCCGCGGTGGTGTCCGTCATGTAGATGCCCGAGGCGCCTTCATCTTAATGGATGGGCGGGGGCGTGGCAACGATCCGGTAGCCGCGGCTCTCCATGCAGGCGATCCACTCCCGCTCGAACCGGGACCGGCCGCTCACGCTGATCGCGCCGCCCGCGATGCCGCCCGCGCCCGCGCCCGCGATCAGCCCCTCGGTGGCGGTCGACGCGGTGGCCGTGGGCAGCCCGGTGAGGACGCCGCCGAGCGCGGCGCCGCTCGTGCCGAGGACGAAGACGTTGCGGATGGCATTGGCCAGCGGGGAGTCGTCGCCGTTGTAGTTGTGCCGGTAGCCCACCTCGGCCTTGCAGTCGGCGACGTCGAGGCGGTGCCGGGTCGGGGTCTGCTCACGCGCCGCCGTCTCCGGCAGGCGGGCCACCGAGCAGCTCGGGACCAGGAGCGCGGTGACCAGGAAGAGGCCGGCGGCGCGCCTGGTCATCAGTGGGCGGGTAGCCAGTCGCGCAGGGGCTTCACCTGGCAGCCCGCCGTCTCCAGCGCTTCCCGCACCGCGCGCACGATGCGCTCCGCGCCCGGCGTGTCGCCGTGGCAGCAGATGGTCTGCACCGAGATGTCGATGTCCACGCCGTCCATGGTGCGGACCTTCCCGTGCATCGCCATCTGCACGGCCTGCGCGGCGGCCTTCACCGGGTCGGTGATCAGCGAGCCCGCGATCTTCCGGGAGACGAGCGTGCCGTCCACGTTGTAGGCGCGGTCCGCGAAGCCCTCCGAGGCCACGCGGGCCCCCATCTTCCGGCAGGTGGCGTCGTAGCGGCCGGACGCGAGCGTCATCAGGATCAGGCCCGAGTCCATCGCGGACCGGCCGGCCGCGGATGCCATCGCCTCGTCGGTCTCCATCATGCTGTAGAGGATACCGTGGGGCTTCATGTGCTGCAGCTCGGTCCCGGCCGCACGCGCGAGCTCCCGCAGGGCGCCGGTCTGGTAGCAGAGGTAGTCCTGCAGCTCGCGTGGGGTCACGTCCATGCTGCGCCGGCCGAAGCCCATGAGGTCGGGCAGCGAGGGGTGCGCGCCCAGTGCCACCCGGTGGGCCAGCGCGAGCTCCACCGTCCGGCGCATGATGTGCGGGTCGCCGCCGTGGAAGCCGCAGGCCACGTTGGCGGAGCTGATGAACGGCATGATGGCCTCGTCGGCGCCGAGCGTCCAGCGCCCGTAGGACTCGCCCATGTCGCAGTTGAGATCGATCGTCTTGGTCATGGCCCTTACCCCACTTTCGTATTCGCTCGCCTCGCCTTCGGCCGCGGCTCGCCCTACTCGAGCGTATTCGCTCGCCTCGCCTTCGGCTGCGGCTCGCCCTACTCGAGCACCCGCCCGAGGGTTTCGACGAAGCGGTCCACGTCGGCGTCGGTCATGGCCAGCGAGCAGGCACCGAGCCCGCGCTGCGAGAAGAGCACGCCCTCGTTGACCAGGCCCAAGAACGTCCGCACGGGCGCCGCCGAATCCTCCGGCCGCGCCGAGCGGTAGTCGCTGAGCCTCTTCTTGCTGTGATGCAGCCAGAAGAGCGAGCCCGTGCCGGTGATCTGCCCCGCGTAGCCCTTCTTGCGGAGGAGCCGCCGCACCCCGTCGCGCAGCCGGTCGCCGAGCGCGTCGAGGCGCGCGTAGGCCTCCGGGGTGAGCTGCTCGATGGTGGCGATGCCGCCCACCATGGTGAGCGGGTTGGCGTTGAAGGTGCCGCCGTGGTTGATGCGCCCCTTGCCGTCGCGCGGGTCGTAGAAGGCCATCACGTCCGCGCGCCCGCCGAAGGCGCCCACCGCGAGGCCGCCGCCGATGATCTTGCCCAGCGTGGTCAGGTCCGGCCGGATGTTGAAGCGCTCCTGGGCGCCGCCGCGGCCCACCCGGAACGAGATCACCTCGTCGAAGATCAGGAGGATACCGAGCTCCCGGGTGACCTCGCGCAGCTTCTCGAGGAATCCCTCCCGCACCGGGATCATGCCCGCGTTGGCCAGCAAGGGATCGATGATCAGCGCTGCGATGTCGCCCCCCTGCTTCCGGAGGATGCGCTCGCAGGCGTCCGCGTCGTTCCACGGCAGCGTCACCACGTGCTTCACCACCATCGGCGGCACGCCCGCGGACCAGGCCACCGACTTCGGCCGCTTGCGTGAGCCCGCGGTGGCCGGATCCGGCGCCACGCTCACCAGCACCCAGTCGTGGGTGCCGTGATAGGCGCCCTCGAACTTGGCGATCTTGGCGCGGCCGGTGAAGGCGCGGGCGACCCGCACCGCATGCATGGTCGCCTCGGTGCCGGAGTTGGCGAAGCGCACCACCTCCATGCCCGGAATGCGCGTGGTGAGGATCTCGGCGAGCCGGATCTCGTGCTCGCTCGGGCCCGGAAAGGACATGCCGCTCACCGCCGCGTCCTGGATCGCCTTGACCACCTGCGGGTTGGCATGGCCCAGGATCAAGCTCGTGTAGTTGCCGTTGAAGTCGAGCCGCTCGATCCCGTCGGCGTCCCAGATCCGTGCGCCCTCACCGCGCGTGATGTAGAACGGGTACGGATCGAAGAAGGTGGTGCTGCGGCTGTTGCCGCCCGGCATCACCCGCAGGGCCTCCTCGAAGAGCTGCCGGGAGCGGGGGGTCTTGGCCCGGTAGTCGGTGACGGCGCGCTCGAGGGTCATGGCGTTTCTCCTGTCTCATTCAATGGCGTCGTGCAGCGCCCGGAGGCTCTGCCGCAGCATCGCATGAGCCTCGGCCACTGTCACGCGGCGGAAGTGGAGCCGCCCCCCCGGCTTCACCTGGGCGATCCGGCCGATGTGGAAGGAGCAGATCGTGCCGATCTTGGTATATCCGCCGGTGGACTGCCGGTCGGCCAGCAGCACGATCGGCTGGCCATCGCCGACGACCTGGATGGCGCCCAGGGGCACCCCGTCCGAGATGATGTCGTGGCCGCGGGTGTGCTCGATGAAGGGCCCCTTGAGCCGCGCGCCCATGCGGTCGCTCTGGGGCAGCATCTCGTAGGGGCCCTCGAACAGGGCGGCGATGCCCCTCGGGGTGAAGCGGTCGTCCTGCGGACCCAGCACCACCGCCAGATCGGGCTGGCCGCCGTACGTGGGCACCCGGTCGGGATGCAGGCGGTGCGGCCGCGCCGCCCCCATCGGGCCCAGCGGCAGCCGGTCGCCCTTGCGCAGCGCGTGGCCTTCGAGGCCTCCCAGCCGGCCGCGCACATAGGTCGCGCGCGAGCCGAGCACCGGCGGCGTCTGGATACCGCCCGACAGGGCCAGGTACGCGCGCACGCCGCTGCGGGCGGGGCCGAGGCGCAGCACGTCCCCCGCCTGCACGCGCAAGCCCTGCCAGGCGGGCACCGGGGCGCCATTGACGGTGGGCGCCATGTCGGCGCCGGTGATCGCGACCAGCCGCTCGTCGGTGAACGTGAGGCGCGGGCCGATCAGGGTGCACTCGAGCCCGGCCGCGGTGTCGGGATTGGCGATCAGGCGGTTGGCGAGGAGAAAGGCCTCGCGGTCCATGGGGCCCGAGGCCGGGATGCCCACGCGGAGGTGGCCGGGCCGACCCAGGTCCTGGATGGTGGTCAGCGGACCCGCGTCCTGGACGAGCAGGTCACTCATGAGGTCGTGGTGACGGAGCCGGCGATCCGGGGCTCGTAGCGCCCGGCCTCCACCAGGGCCGCGATCGCATCGTACTCGGCGCGGTCGATCGGGCGGAAGCGCACGTGATCGCCCGCGCGGAGCAGGATCGGATCGACCGCGGTCGGGTCGTAGAGGCGCACCGGCGTGCGGCCGAGCACCCAGAAGCCGCCGGGGCTTTCCACCGAGTAGATGCAGCACTGTACGCCCCCGATGCTCACGCTGCCGGGCGGGGTCTTCACGCGCGGGTTCACCAGGCGCGGGATCGTCAGCCGCTCCGGCATGCCGGTCATGTAGGGCAGGCCGGGAGTGAAGCCGACGAAGTAGACGTAGTAGTCGGCCTTCGCGTGCAGGCGCGCGACCTCCTCGGGCGCGAGCCCGAGCTTGGCGGCCGCGGCCTCCAGCTCGAAGCCCAGCTCACCGCCGTAGCAGCACGGCAGCTCCACGGTGCGGACGGGCGGCAGGACCTCGGGGCGCGCTTCGGCCAGGAGCGCGCGCAGCGTGGCGATCAGCTCCTCGTAGCCCACCACGAGCGGGTCGTAGTAGACGAGCAGGGCGCGGTAGCTCGGAACGGTCTCGCCGACCCCGGGTACGCGCTTCTGCTGGAGCAGGTACTCGAGCGCCAGGATGCGGGCGTTGATGTCTCGGGTGATCTCGTCACCCAGCTCGACCGAGAGCGCGCGATCCCCGCACGGGAGGAATCGCGGCTCGGACCAGATCGTCACCGGGCGGGAGGGGTCAGATTGCCGCGAGCGTGTGGTTCGGCAGGTCGGTGATGAACATGTGCCCCGGGCTATGGGTGATCATGAACGCGGGCTTCGAGGCCAGCGCCACCGCCTGCGGTGTCACCCCGCAGGCCCAGAACACCGGCACCTCGCCCGCGCGAACCCCCACCGAGTCGCCCCAGTCGGGCTTGTTGACGTCGGCGATGCCGAGCGCCGCCGGGTCGCCCACGTGCACGGGCGCGCCGTGCGCGCCGGGAAAGCGCGCGGAGGCCGTCACCGCCTTGGAGACGAGGCCGGTCGGGATCGGCCGCATCGAGACGACCATGGGCCCGTGGAACTGGCCGGCAGGCCGGCACGCCACGGAGGTCTTCCACATCGCCACGTTCTTGCCCTCCTCGATGTGGCGCATCGGGATGCCCGCGTCGAGCAGGGCCCACTCGAAGGTGAACGAGCAGCCGAGCAGGAAGGCGACCAGATCGTCGCGCCAGAACGGAGTCACGTCGGTGACCTCGTCGGCGAGCGCGCCGTCCTTGTAGATGCGGTAGCGGGGAATGTCCGTGCGCAGATCGGCCCCCGGTGCCACCCCCACCGGCTCGGGCGAGCCCACGTCGGTCACCTCGATCAGCGGGCACGGGCGCGGGTTGCGCTGGCAGAAAAGCAGGAAGTCGTACGCCTGCTCCTTCGGCAACACCGCCAGATTGGCCTGCACGAAGCCGGGGGCGAGGCCGGCGGTCACGGTCGTGAGCCGGCCCGACCGGATGTCGGCCCGGATCTCCTTCGGATGGCGCGCGTCGATCGGCATGGTGGTCTCCCCTCGGCCAGTCTACTTGAGGTCCCCGAGCCTCGGCCAGAGATCGGCGTTGGCGAGCACGTGCGGCTTCTCCCCCCGCAGCACGCGGAGCATCTCGGCGGTGACCTGGAGGGCCATCCCGCGCATGGTTTCCCGAGTCACCCCCGCGATGTGGGGCGAGACGATCACGTTCTCGAGCTGGAAGAGCCGGTTGTCCGAGGACGCGGGCTCCTCCTCGAACACGTCGATGCCCGCCGCGCGGATCCTGCCGCTCTCCAGGCCCGCGACGAGCGCGTTCTCGTCCTGGGTCTTGCCCCGTGACGTGTTCACGAAGATCACGCCGTCCTTCATCTGGGCCACCGCGGCGGCGTCGATCATGTGGTGCGTCTCCCGGGTGTGCGGCGTGTGGCAGGTCACCACGTCGGCCGCGCGCAGCACCGAGGCCATGTCGGGCATCGGCTCGACCCCGCGGTTGCGCACCTCGTCGGCCGGCACGTACTTGTCGTAGCCGATGACCCGCATCCCGAGCGCGGCCGCGGTCCGGGCCACCCGCCGGCCGATATTGCCGACCCCGATGATGCCGAGCGTCTTGCCGTTCATCTCGAGCAGGCCTTCCCAGCGGGCCTTGCCCCAGTCCGCCTTGCGGGTCCGCTGGTCCACGACCACCGCCTGCTTGGCACAGGCCAGCATGAGCATGATCGCGTGCTCGGCCACCGAGTTCGAGTTGGAGCCGGGCGCGTGCACCACCGCCACCCCGAGATCGGTGGCCGCGGGCAGGTCCACGATGTCGAGGCCCACCCCATGACGCCCCACCACTTTGAGCTTCGGGCAGGCGGCCATCAGGCTCCGGGTGCAGTCCGGCCTGGACCGGAACAGGATGCCCTCGGCGTCCTTGGCGGCCGCGACCATACCGGCCTCGGTCTCGGCGTTGGTGACGACCACGCGGGCCTCCGCCTCGAGCTGCTCCATTCCATCCGCGTGGATGGGCCCTCCGAGCACGACGAGCGGTTTCATGGGGCGCATTATAGCGGACTCATCCTCCGAGAGTCACCCGGGGGAGAGTCACCCGGCCCGCATGACGCGATTCGAGCATCGCGGAAGAAATGACCCGGTAGAAGCTCCTCTTCGTCCGCGGCTCCACGGCGCGTACCACGAGAAACCCCCGAATCATGGCCCACCAAGGACGCGCCGCTCCATGGTGGCCTGGCACGTCGATTGAACATCGACGCCGTCCCCTCTTCACCAAACCCGCGAGGGCAGGAGGAGAACAGCATGATCGAGGAGACCCTGGAGGACGGACCAAGTCTCGCGCGGGGCGAAGGGCAGACGCCCTGGGCGGTGATCCTGGCCGGTGGTGAAGGCATGCGGCTTCGCTCGCTGGTGCGCCAGGTGGTCGGGGTTGACCGGCCGAAGCAGTACGTGCGCCTGCTCGGCGCTCGCACCCTGCTGCGCCAGACGCTCGACCGGGTGTCGCTGGCGATTCCGGAAGAGCGCACGCTCGTCGTAACCGTCCACCGGCACGCCGGCTATATCTCGGAGGAGTTCGCGGGCTCCACGCACCCACGGATCCTGGTCCAGCCGCTTGATCGAGGCACCGCCGCCGGTGTGCTCTACCCCGCGCACTGGATCGCGTGGCGGAACCCGGAGGCGACGGTCGCGATCTTCCCCTCCGACCACTTCCTCCTCGGTGAGACGAGCTTCATGGCCCATGTCGCGGAGGTGAGCGCGTGGGTCGACAAGCATCCCGAGCGGCTCGCGCTGCTCGGCGCCCAGCCCACCTCCCCGGAGGTGGAGTATGGATGGATCGAGCCGGATGAAGCCCTCGGGGAGCTGTCCACCGGCGCGGTTCGGGCGGTCCGGCAATTCTGGGAGAAGCCGTCGGTCGCGCGCGCCCGCGCGTGTCTGGAGGCCGGTCACCTGTGGAATACCTCGGTGCTCATCGGCAAGGTGGCGACACTAGTGCAGACGGGATGGCAGGCGCTGCCCGCGGTGAGCGATCGCCTGGCTCACATCGAGCCGTTCGTAGGCACGCCCGAAGAAGCCGAGGCGGTCCGGCAGGCGTACGAGCTGATGCCCAGGGCGAACTTCTCCAAGAACGTGCTCGAAGCCTGCCCCGATGCGCTCGCGGTATCCCGACTGCCCCGCATCGTCTGGGCCGATCTGGGCAGCCCGCACCGGGTGATGGAAGCCCTCGCCCGGATGCGGATTCGGCCGGAGTGGGCGCAGGCGCTCGCTCCCTCGGCCTGATCCGCCCGGTCGCCTCGGCCACGCCTCAGGGGCGGACCGCCGGGTCAGGCCGAGGCGACAACCCGGGGCACGGGGCGGAGCGGCGGGGGCGTCAGGGTGACGTGCAGGTCGCAGTAGTCCCGGAGCAGCTCCGGGCTCTGCTCCCGGATCTCGGCCAGCACCGATTCTGCGCCCTTGCCCGTGCGGAGCTGGGTCGCCGCGCGGGTCAGGATCCGCTGCTGGCGCGCCAGCTCGTGCCGGGTCTCCGAGATCTCGGCCAGGCGCCGCGTCACCTCGGTCAGGAGCGACTCTTCGAGTTCCCGCCGGTCCGTCATCGTCGGTGGTCTCCTCTTCACCCCGAGGTCGCAATACCGCGGGCAGTTGGCAAAGCAACTGGGCTGCCAGCCGCGGGAATCCCGTTCCGGAGCCGTTTGGCGTCGGGATCGGGCGGTCGTGCGGCCGGGTGATCCAATGCTTACCGGGTAGAATTTCCCGACGTCCGATGTGAAGCAAGCGGTGGCACGGTCGTTCTTACCATGCCACAATGCCGCATCATCCCCGGCAGGACCGGTCGGGAGCGCGAGATCTTCGCACTTTCCGCCCATGGCTCACCTTTCCGGCCGGGCACGGCAATTGCTGAAGGTCGGGCATATGCATATGGACGTCGGCGACATGGACGAGTGCCCATGGCGATGAATCCGCAGATTCTGATCGTGGACGACGAGGAAGACTCCCGCGCCGGGCTGGAGACGCTGCTCGGCTCGTGGGGGTATGCGACCTCGGTCGCGTCCGAGGGGCGGGAGGCGCTCGAGAAGGCGGCGAGTGTGCGCCCCTCGCTCGTCATCACCGACCTCATGATGCCCGACATGGACGGCCTGACACTCCTGACCGCGCTCCAGCAGGAGATGCCGCGGGTGCCGGTGATCATCCTCACCGGCCGGGCCACGGTGGACACGGCGGTGGGCGCCATGCGCCAGGGCGCGTACGACTACCTCACGAAGCCGGTGGACCTCGACCGGCTCCGGCTGCTGATCGAAAAGGCCCTCGACCGGGCGCGGACCCTGGACGAGGTCACGATCCTGCGTCGGCGCGTCAAGGACGTGTGGGGGATGGGCCGGCTGATCGGCCGCAGCGCGCCCATGCGGGAAGTCCATCGCCTGATCGAGCAGGCCGCGAATACCTCCGCCCCCGTGCTGATCCACGGCGAGACCGGAACCGGCAAGGAGCTGGTCGCCCGCACCCTGCACGAGCTCTCCGCCCGCGCGGCGGGCCCGTTCGTCGCGGTCAATTGCGCGGCGATGCCGGAGACACTTCTCGAGAGCGAGATCTTCGGTCACGAGCGGGGCGCCTTCACCGACGCCCGCGATCGCCGCGAGGGCTGCTTCGAGCTGGCCCACGGCGGCACCCTCCTGCTGGACGAGGTGGCCGAGATGCAGCCCGGCACGCAGGCCAAGTTCCTCCGGGTGCTCGAGGAAGGCTCCTTCCGGAGGCTGGGCGGCAAGAGCGAGATCAAGGTGGACGTGCGGGTGGTGGCCGCCACCAACAAGGACCCGATCGCGGCCATGAAGGAGGGGGCGTTCCGGGAAGACCTGTATTACCGTCTGAACGTCTTCACACTGGCGGTGCCCCCGCTGCGGCAGCGGGTCGAGGACATCCCGTTGATCGTGACCGGCTTCATCGAGGAGTTCAACGGCAAGTACGACAAGCGCATCAGCGGCGCCCACGACGCCACCCTGAAGATCCTGATGGCGCACGCGTGGCCGGGGAATGTCCGCGAGCTGCGAAACGTGGTGGAGCGGGCCTTCATCGCCTGCGAGGGTGACGTGCTTACCGCCCAGTACCTGCCGAGCACCTCACCGGTCGTGGCCGCGACGGCCTGGAACGGCGATCCGGACGCCCTCACCGTCCCCATCGGGCTGCCCCTGCGCGAGGTCGAGAAGCAGTTCGTGCTGCGCACGCTGGCCTTCGAGAACAATAACAAGACCCGCGCGGCCGATCGACTGGCGATCAGCACCAAGACGCTGCACAACATGCTCCAGCGCTGGGGGCTGCTGGGTCGCACGTCCGTCCAGCGGAACGCCCCATGATCGGCGCGGTGGACCGGACCGTCGCGGGACAGCTCGAGGCGCTCGAAACGGCGATCGCGCGGCGGGCCGACTTGCCGGACGAGGCGCGCGCCGACCTCGCCGAGCGCGTGGCGGCCCTCCGCGCCTCGGTGGAGCGCCAGGGGGAGGCGGAGGGCGAGGCACGGCACCAGCTCGCCCATGACCTGCGGGCCCACCTGAACGCGATCGCGGGCTGGGTCCATATCCTTCGGCTGGAGCGGGCCACCCCCGCCACCATCGGCCGGGCCACCGAGGTCTTCGACCGCAGCGTCCGGACTCTCATCGGGCTGATCGAAGCCTATACCGCCCGCGACCGCTGAGCCGGGCGTGCCGCTCCGCCCCCCGCCCATTGACAACGGCATCGTTTCGACCATAATCACGGAACTCTCGGCCCGGCTCACGCCCAGTCCCAAGCGTTCCAGCACTCTCGCGTTCGTCTCGAGGAGGAGACGGTGATGATCGGATCCCGGCGCATCCGGCCGACGGCCCTCGCGACGGCCTTGCCGGCGGCCCTGCCCGGCGGTGCGCTCTCTGCTCGAGTCGCCGTGCACATCTCCCCCAGATCACCGTCACGTGAGGCGGTACATCGCCAAGCGGGTATTCCGCCATCGTCCTGGGCACCCTCATGCTCGGCGTGGTGGTGGTGACGGAAGCCGCGCTGTCCTTCCTCGGCGTCGGGTGCCCCCGCCCAAGCCGGCCTGGGGGCTCATGCTCGCCGACGGCAAGAAGGGCATGATGGCCGGCTACTGGTGGCTCACCGTGCTCCCCGGCTGCTGCATCATGCTCATGGTCCTCTCCGCCAACCTCCTGGGTGACTGGCTCCGCGTGAAGCTCGACCCCCAGCTCCGCCAGCTATGAGCGCCCCGCCCCTTCTCGAGCTGCGCAACCTCTCGACCCACTACGTGAGTGCGCGGGGCGCCCGCGTGGTACGCGCGGTGGACGAGGTCTCGCTCACCCTGGAGGCGGGCAGCACGCTCGGCATCGTGGGGGAGTCCGGCTCCGGCAAGAGCACGCTGGCCTTGACCATCCTGCGTCTGCTGCCGCCCGCGGCCCGCATCATCGGCGGGGAGATCCTCTTCGACGGCGAGGACCTCCGGGCCAAGTCCGACGTGGAGATGCGGCGCATCCGCGGCAAGCGCATCGCGATGATCCTGCAGGATCCGATGGCCTCGCTGAACCCGCTCTTCACCATCGGCGACCAGGTGGCGGAGCCGCTCCGCGTGCACGAGGGCGCGGGGCGGGCCGGAGCCTGGAGCCGGGCCAAGGACCTGCTGAAGTCCGTGCGGATCTCCGCGCCCGAATCGCGGGTGGGCGAGTACCCCCACCAGATGTCGGGCGGCATGCGCCAGCGCATCGTGGGGGCCATCGCGATCTCCTGCGCGCCCCGGCTGCTCATCGCCGACGAGCCCACCACGAGCCTCGACCTCACGATCCAGGCCCAGTACCTGAACCTCCTGCGGGACCTGCAGCGGCAGCACGAGCTGGCCCTGATCTTCATCACCCACAACCTCGGCATCGTGGCCAAGATGTGCGACCAGGTGGCGGTGATGTACGCGGGGCGGCTGGTCGAGTGGGGCCCCGTCACCCGCATCTTCGACGCCCCCGCCCATCCGTACACGCAGGCGCTGCTCGGCTCGATCCCGCGCATGGGCGACGGCCGCGCGCGCCTGACCGCCATCGAGGGCCAGCCGCCCGATCTGGCGTCGCCGCCGTCGGGCTGCGCCTTCCACCCCCGCTGCCCGCAGGCGATGGCCCAGTGCCGCGAACAGGCGCCGCCCGAGACCGGGCTGGCCCCGCGTCACACCACGCGCTGCTGGCTCTCGGTCCCGGCTCCCGCCACCCCATGACCCCGACCCCGATCCTCGAGGCCCGCAACCTCACCAAGCACTTCCCCGTGAAGCGCGGCGTGTTCGCCAAGACGCTGGGGGTGGTGCGGGCGGTGGATGGGGTGAACTTCTCCGTCAACCCGGGCCAGACCCTGGGCCTGGTCGGGGAGTCGGGCTGCGGCAAGACCACCACCGCCAAGCTGGTGCTGCGGCTGGAGGAGCCCACCGGAGGCAGTCTGCGCTTCGAGGGACAGGAAATCGGAGGCCTCGGGGGCGACGATGTGAAGCAGTACCGCCGCGCGGTGCAGGCGGTGTTCCAGGACCCGTTCGCGTCGCTCAATCCGCGCATGCGGGTTGACGCCATCATCGCGGAGCCGTTGATCACCCACGAGCGCCTGCCCGCGGCCGAGGTGGCCAAGCGGGTGCGCAACGTGATCGACCTGGTGGGGCTGCCGGAGCGGGCGGCGAGCCTGTTCCCCCACGAGTTCTCCGGCGGCCAGCGTCAGCGCATCGCGATCGCGCGGTCCCTCACCCTCTCGCCCAAGCTGGTCGTGCTCGACGAGCCGGTGTCCGCGCTCGACGTGTCCATCCGCGCCCAGATCCTGAACCTGCTGCGCGACCTGCAGGCCCAGCTCGGGCTCTCCTACCTCTTTATCGCCCACGACCTGGCCGCGGTGGCGCACATGAGCCACACCATCGCGGTGATGTACCTCGGGCAGATCGTGGAGATCGGAGACGCCGCGAGCGTCGCGAGCCGACCGCGACACCCCTACACCCAGGCCCTCTTCGCGGCGGCCCTGCCCTCGCATCCGTCCGAGCAGCGCGAGGAGCTGGTCCTGACCGGCGAGGTGCCGAGCCCGCTCAACCCGCCCGCAGCCTGCCGCTTCCACCCGCGCTGCCCGCACGTGATGCCCCGCTGCTCGACCGAGGAGCCCGTGCTGCGTGAGCACGACGGTCGGCGGGTGTCCTGCCACCTCTACTAAGCTCGGGGGGCTACGCCCCCTTCCGAACCTCCCCCCAAGAGCAGACGGGAAGCGCGGGCGAAGCCCGCGCGCGAACGCGGACCAATCCCCACGGTCCGGCACGGAGCGCGGCCCCGCTCAGCGGCGGTCGGCCCCGATGGGAGCGACGCCGACGGGGACTTCCGGTAGGCCGCGCTCGCGCGCTTCCGCGAGGACCCGCGCGTTGACCCCCGCGTCGTCGGTCGCGGCGACCACCCGTGCGAAGCCCGACACGTCGCCGCGCGCGTACTCCCGCGGCCACCAGGCGAGCCGGCCCTCCCGCGCCACCTCGAGCAGCGCGGGCGCGAGCCACGGGCTCACGACCGTGACACGGGTGCCCGCCTCCAGCAGCGATGTGACCGCGCGGGCGGCGACGACCCCACCGCCGACCACCAAGCAGGAATCGACGCGCTCGCTCACGTGGCTGGCTCCATCCGCGGGAGCAACCGCTGTGCCAGGATCGAACCCGCGCGGAATCCCGTCAATCGGGCACGGCTGACCGCGCGCCCGCGCCGCGCTGGTCATCCGACAGGCAGCCGCTGCCGCGAATTCGGTCACGGGCGGGCCCAGAGGCTACAATGGGCGGACCATGGATCTCCTGTGGCTGCTCGTCGACATCCTGCTGCACCTCGATCGGCATCTCAGCGAGATCATCCAGCAGTACGGGGTCTGGACCTACCTGATCCTGTTCCTGATCGTCTTCTGCGAGACGGGCCTGGTGGTGACGCCGTTCCTGCCTGGCGACTCGCTCCTGTTCGCGGTCGGCACCTTCGCGGCCCGCGGGGACCTGGACCTGTGGCTCGTGGTGGCGCTGCTGATCGCGGCCGCGATCCTGGGCGACAGCGTCAACTACGCGATCGGAGCGCGGGTGGGCCCCCGCGTGTTCCGGCAGGAGGGGGTGCGCTTCCTGAACCGCAAGCACCTTGCGCGCACCCACGAGTTCTACGAGCGCTACGGGGCCAAGACCATCGTGATCGCGCGCTTCGTCCCCATCGTGCGGACCTTCGCGCCGTTCGTGGCCGGCATCGGCCGGATGACCTACCGCCGATTTCTCTTCTACAACGTGGCGGGGGCAATCCTCTGGGTCGCGATCCTGGTGCCGGGCGGCTATCTCTTCGGCAATATCCCGGTGGTGCGGCGCAACTTCTCGCTCGTGATCTTCGCGATCATCATCCTGTCGATCCTGCCCGGAGTCATCGAGGTGTGGCGTCAGCGGGGACGCGCCGAAAAAGCACCCCGGTGACCCCTTCTTGTGTCCTCCGGTCCTCGACTTGGGTGCGGGTGTTGAGCAGCCGCAGCATCCGGTGGTTGTCGGCCTGCACGTCGGCCCGGAAGCGCCGGATCCCCCGCGCGTCGGCGGCGGCCAGCACCGCCTCCAGCAGGATGGCGCCGAGGCCGCGGCCTTGCCAGCCGTCCTCGACCACGAAGGCCACCTCGGCCAAGTCCGGCTCCTCCGACGGCTCGTAGCGGCCCACCCCGATGAGCTGCGCGGCCGCGACCGTCTCGCGCTCGGCCACCAGGGCCATGCGCCGCACGTAGTCCACGTTGGCGAAGGAGTGGTACCAGTCGTTCGGTAGCCGCCGCAGCACCGTGAAGAAGCGCTGGTAGGCGGTGTGCCGGCTCAGGCGCTCGTAGAGATCCACCAGCCGGGGCTCGTCGTCGGCTCGGATCGGTCGGATGCGGGTGGCAAACCCGTCCTTGAGGGTGACCGTCCGCACCAGCTCGCGCGGATACGGTGCCGCCTCCTGCATCACCTCGCCCATCGTCGCCTCCATCTGCGGGGATCACTCCGCCCTTTGGGATGGCGATGCCCGCAAGATGGATGCCACCGGCGGCCGCCGGTGGTCGGACCAGGAGGCCGCGGCGGGCGCGGCTACTTCACGGCGCCGGCGGTGAGACCCGAGACGTAGTAGTCGAGGAAGAAGACGTAGAGGATGACAATCGGCACCGAGCCCAGCACCGCCCCCGCCATCAGCTGGCCCCAGTAGAAGATGTCGCCGCGGATCAGCTCGCTCGTGATGCCGACGCTGGCGGTGATCTGCTCCGACGACGAGGTGAAGGTCAGCGCATAGATGAACTCGTTCCACGACAGCGTGAAGGCGAAGAGGACGGCACAGACGAGCCCCGGGATCGCCATGGGCAGCACGATCCGGACCAACGCCTGCACGCGGGTGGCGCCGTCCACCATCGCACACTCCTCGACCTCCTTGGGCACCGTGCGGAAGTAGCCCATCAGGAGCCATGTGCTGAAGGGGATCAGGAACGTCGGGTACGTGAGGACGAGCGCCCACTTGGAGTCGGCGAGACCGACCCAGTTCACGACCTGGGCGAGCGGCAGGAAGAGGAGCGAGGTCGGCACCAGGTACGTCACGAAGATCAGGGTACCGAAGCTGGCGACACCGAAGAACTTGAGCCGGGCCAAGGCGTAGGCGGCGATCGTCCCGACCGCGACCGAAACGGTGGTCGCCAGGAGCGTCACCGTGAGGCTGTTCATCGTCCAGGTCACGAATGCGGTGTCCCACAGGAGCTTCGCGTAGTGCTCGAGGGTCGGACCCTGGCGAATGAGCAGGGGCACCGAGTAGCGATCGTACAGCTCCTGGTCGGACTTCAGCGACGTGAGCGTCATGTGGTAGAAGGGGAACAGCGCGAAGACGAGGAACGGCACGAGCAGCAGGTGCATGAGGAGTCGTCTCCCCACCGGCCGACGCTGTACCGTCGCCATCAGTAGGCCTGCCGACGCACGAAGCGGAGCTGCGCCCACACCACGAACACCAGCACCGGGAAGAGGTAGAGCGAGATCGCCGCCCCCATCCCGATCTGGCCGGACTCGAGGCCGACCTGGCGGGCCAGGGTGGCGAAGAGGTGGGTGGAGTTGATGGGGCCGCCGCGAGTCAACACGTAGACGATGTTGAAATCGCTGAAGGTGAAGATGGTCGAGAACAAGATGACGATGGCGAGCACCGGCTTGAGCAAGGGCAGCGTGATGTACCAGAACCGCGCCGCCGGCCCGGCCCCATCCGCTTCGCCCGCCTCGTACAGCTCCTTCGGGATCGACACGAGCCCGGCCAGGATCGTGATCGCGAAGAACGGCAGACCGCGCCACACGTTCACGGTGATCACCGCGGCCATCGCGTAGTACTTCTGGCCGAGCCAGTTGGGGCCGGGCGGGTCCAGCAGCCCCATGTTGATGCCGGTCCAGTTGATGACGCTGTAGAGCGAGTCGAACATCCACGACCAGCCGAGGGTCGAGAGCGCGGTGGGGATGACCCACGGCAGGAGGACCGCGCCCCGGATCATCCGCTTGAACCAGAGCTGCTGGTTGAGGAGCAGGGCCAGCGTGATGCCGAGGACCAGCTTGAACGCGACCGAGATGCCCGTGAAGACGAACGCGTTCTGGAACGTCTGGCGAAACGCGTCGCTCGACCACAGCTTCACGAAGTTCTGCAGGCCGATGAACTCGCTGGGCCGGCCTATGAAGGAGTTCGACAGGGCCATGTAGATGGCCATGGCGAACGGGTAGGCCACCAGCAGCCCGAGGAACAGGAGGGCCGGGGTGACGAAGGCCGGGCCCAGGATCCACTCTCGATCGAACAGCTCCCGGATCCGGCCCCCGACCGCGACCGGGATCGAGCCGACGCGCGCGCTACCGATCGCCACCGTGCTTCACCCGGCCAGGATCGTCTTCATCTCCTTCTCGGCCCAGGCGATCGCCTCCTTGGTGGGCGTCCCGGTGACCGCCTTGGCGATCATGTTCGGCAGGATGAAGGCGTTGGTGATCTGCTGGATCTTGTCGCTCGGCGGCGCCGGCCAGCCGTAGATGTGGTACTGGACGCCCTCCCCCTTGAGACCGGCGTACTTGGGGTCGGTCTTCAGCACGGGATGGTCCTGGAGGTTCGCGAACACCGGCAGGTTGAAGGCGTCGCCCGACATGATGTACTCGTCGTAGACTTCCCGCTTGCCGAGCAAGTAGCGGATCCACTCCTTGGCCGGCTCGACGTTCTTGGAGAACTTCCAGATCGCGATGGAGCGCGGGACGTCGATCTCGTGGCGCCCTCCGGGTCCGGCGAGGCTCCGGTGATGGTTGATGCCGTCCGCGGTCACCAGCTTCTTGTTCTTGGCGACGAGGTAGGCGCTGACCGGGTTGTGGACCCAGCCGGCCTTGCCGGCCTGGATGTTCTGGTTGTTGCTCGCGTCGTTCCACGAGAGGACCTCGGGATCCATGCAGTCGCGGAACATCTTCTTGAACCACTCCAGGACCTCGGCGGTCTGTGGCGAGTTGATGGCGACGGTCTTGCCGTCCTTCTCCACCTCGCGCGCGCCGTAGCACCAGAGCACCGCGGACCCGGTCGAGATCGTGTCGTAGTTCTGGCTGATGGGGATCCCCACCGGGTTCCCCATCTTCTTCAGCTCCTTGCCGACCGTGTAGAGGTCCTCCCAGGTGTCGGGCACCTTGAGCCCCGCCTTCTTGAAGAGATCCTCCCGGTAGGTGGCGGTGAAGAGCGCGTGGTACTGCGGCGCCGCCCGCCAGACACCCTTGACGTGGGCGGCCTCGTAGCCCGAGGAGAGGATCTTGCCGTGCTTCTTCTCCAGCTCGGCCACCAGGTCGGAGACGTCGACCAGCTGGGGCTCGTAGAGCCACGGGAAGTGCATGCGCATCTCGACCAGGTCGTGGCCGGCCTGGGTCTGCACCTCGGAAGCGTACTTGGCCGCCTGCTGGGCGTGGGCGATGTGGTCGATCTTGATCTTGATCCCGGTGTCCTTGGTGAAGCGTTGGCCGATCTCGGCCAGCTTCTTGTCGGACGCGGGCGCGAAGTTGTTCCAGCAGAGGTAGGAGATCTCACGCTGTTGGCCGCGGGCCGGCGGCACGCGGGTGGCCAGGATTCCGGCGAGGCCGACTCCGGTTGTCGTCAGGAACTGACGGCGGGTCTCGGATCCCATGGGCTCCTCCTCACTGAGGGGACAGGTCGGGACGTGCATCCGAAAATGGTGTGTGCGGACTGTATGCTGCGGGCCCGGCGCCTGTCAAGCGCTTCCGGCGACCGGTGGTGTCTCAGTTTGAACGGAGGCACTACCCGGTGGCTAGTGAGCGAGAAGCGGTTCGATCCGGCCCGCCGCGTCGAAGGCGAGGGGACGACCCTCGCCGACCACGGTCAGGTCCGGACGCTTGGCGATCTCCGGCAGCAGCGCCTCCGAGCACTCGATCTCGCCCAGCACCAGCGTGCTCCGGATGCGGATCACCCGGGCGCGCTCGGGCGGGGTGAGGCCGATGCAGTTGAGCGCGTTCTCCACCGCCTCGCGATCGCTCTCGAACACGAGCGGCAGCTTGGCCCCGTTGGGGGCGCAGGCGGTGAGCGTGTTGATCGCCGTCGGCTTCCAGTCGATCTTCTCGGCCAGCCGGCGGGTCGTGAAGTCGGCGTTGCCGATGCCGGTCGCGTTGCCCTGGCTCTCCTCGGTCAGGTCGAGGGCCACGATCCACAGGACCTTCGGGTCGGCGGGGAACGGCTCGTGGGGATTCGACGGGCGCCCGATCACGTTGGTGTCCATGCCGGCGCCGGAGACGTTCTTGCCGATCTCCTCGACCACCAGGACATCCAGAGGAGAGATGGGGAGGCGGGCCATCCAGGACCGCGCGTCCTTGAGCAGCCGCCGCTCGCCCGCCTCGAGATCGGCGGCGTTGAAGGCCTCGACCCACGCGGTCTCATCATAGCCGTTCTCGAGAATGCCGAGCCCGAACCCGATGCGGGCCTTGGCCAGCATCTCGCGGCCTACCGCGGTGATCACCGTCTCGTAGCCGTGATTGACGTTGGCCCGGTGGTACTGGGTAGCCCCCTGGTACTTGCCGAGCCCGATCGTCATCATCTTGAAGAGGCCGGACTCGATCGAGCCCTTGAAGTCGGTATGGGGCTTGACCCGGTTGATCACCCCGATCCAGTCGGCCTCGGAGGCGGTGCGGTCGAGCCACACCGGCAGCCCGAGGGCCTCCCCCACCTGGACCACGTCCATGGAAGCGCGGACCTCGCAGCCCATGGCGGCTTCCGTAATGCCGTAGTGCCCCAGCACCGAACGCTGACCCTCGGCGGTGGCCCCCCCGTGGCTTCCCATGGCCGGGAAGACGAAGGGCCGGGCCCCCTGCTCCTTGAGCCAGTCCACGGCGGCCCGGACGACGACCCCGATGTTCGCGATACCGCGGCTGCCCGCCCCGACCGCCACCGTATCTCCGCGCTTGATGGGCAGGCCGGCGGCGGCCAGGGTCTTCCTGACCCCATCGGGGATGTCCTCGAGACGGGGCCGCTGAAAGCTCTGCCGCACGCGGTACATGGTCGGGAGCCTCACCGGTCCCAGCGGCGGCATGGCGGGATCATATGTAGTTGCCCCAGGGCCTGTCAATGTCCTTGACTTTCCAGACTTCCGCCCTTACAACTGGGGGCCAATCGATGGCCGACCCTTGGCCGATGCGCCCCAAATTCCTCTCGGTTTCCGCGCTGCTGGTGAGTCTGCTCCTGCTCGTGAGCGGGTGCACGACCATAGGGGATTTTTTCCGCCAGCGGCCGCAGGCGCTCCCGCCGGCGTCCGAGCTCTACGCGGAAGGTGAGAGTCAGCTCAACCGGAGCCGGTACGACGAGGCGCGCACCGCGTTTCGCAAGGTGGCGGAGCGGCACCCGCAGACGAGCTACGCGCCCCGGGCTCGCTTCCTGGTCGGCGAGGCATTCTACCGCGAGGGACAGTTCGACCGAGCGATCAAGGAGTTCGACGGCTTCATGGCCTTCTACCCGCGGCACCAGATCGCCGACCTGGTCCAGTACCGGCTCTCGATGAGCTACTACGACCAGATGAAGCCGGTGGAGCAGGACCAGGAGGTCACCCGCAAGGCGATGGAAGCGTTCAAGGTACTCGTCCGCGAGTATCCGGAGAGCCGCTACGCGGCGGATGCGCTCGCCAAGATCGACATCTGCCGCGGCCGCCTGGCCCAGAAGGAGCTGTGGGTCGCCGCCTACTACATCAACCAGGGCAATCCCGGGGCGGCCCGTCAGCGGCTGGAGAAGGTCGTCAAGGAATTCCCCCGTACCCTCGTGATCCCGGAGGCGCTCTTCCGGCTGGGTGAGGTATATTCCGGCGACGGACGGGCGGAGGACTCCCAGCGCATGTACCGGCAGCTGGCCGATGAGTACCCTTACACGGAGTGGGGCAAGCGCGCGGCGCAACGCCTCCAGGCCGCCACGAGGTAAGTCATGCACGACGTCGTCGATCTCCGATCGGATACCCTTACCCTTCCCACCCAGGTGATGCGCGATGCCATGGCGCGCGCCGAGGTGGGCGACGACGTCTGGGAAGAGGATCCGACGGTCCGCCGCCTCGAGGACGCCGCGGCCCGGCGCACCGGCAAGGAGGCCGCCCTGTTCGTCTCCTCCGGCACCCAGGGCAACCTGGTGTCGGTCCTCGCCCAGACGCGCGCGGGCCAGGAAGTGGTGCTCGACGCCGACTCCCACATCTTCAATTTCGAGGGCGCGGGGGCGGCCGTCTTCGGCGGCGTGCAGACGCTGCCGGTCAAGACCGCGCGCGGCTTCCTGACGCCGGAGCAGGTGCGCGAGCACATCCGGCCCAGCAACATCCACATCCCGATGACCGGGCTCGTCGCGGTCGAGAACACGCACAACCGCCACGGCGGCACGTGCTGCACGCCCGAGGAGATCGAGGCGGTGGCCGCGGCGGCCCACGCGGCTGGCGTGCCGGTGCACCTCGATGGCGCGCGGCTCTTCAACGCGGCGGTCGCGCTCGGGCGGCCCGTCGCCGACTTCGCGCGCCCGGTGGATTCGCTCACCTTCTGCCTGTCCAAGGGCCTCGGCGCCCCGGTGGGCTCGCTGGTGTGCGGATCCCGCGAGCTCGTGGCGCGTGCCCGGCGGGTGCGGAAGATGCTGGGCGGCGGCATGCGCCAGGTGGGCGTGCTCGCCGCGGCCGGGCTCGTCGCGCTCGACTCGATGGTGGACCGGCTCGCCCTGGACCACGTCAACTGCCGCCGGCTCGCCGAGGGGGTGAGCCGCCTGCCCCGCGTGCGCCTGGACCTGGCGACCGTGCAGACCAACATCGTCATCTTCCGGGTGGACCGCGACGGCGGGGCCGCCGAGCTGGTCACCGGCTGCCTGGCCCGCAAGGTGAAGATCCACCAGAGCGGTCCCGGCACCATTCGTTGCGTGACCCACAAGGACGTCGACGTCGACGACATCGAGCGGGCCCTCGAGGCCTTCCGCGAGATCACGGCGGCCTGGTAGCCGCCCGCACCCCAGAGGAGGCCGCACCCTATGGCCGAGCGCCTGCTGGACGTCAAGAACCTCAAGACCTACTTCTTCACCGATGAAGGCGTCGTGCGGGCCGTCGACGGCGTCGACCTCTACATCGAGAAGGGGGAGACGCTGGGGGTGGTCGGAGAGTCGGGCTGCGGCAAGTCGGTGACCGCGCTCAGCATCATGAAGCTCATCCCCCAGCCGCCCGGACGCATCGTCGAGGGGGAGATCAACTACAACGGGACCGACCTGGTGACCTTGCCCGCCAACCGGATGCGCAAGATCCGCGGCAAGGAGATCTCGATGATCTTCCAGGAGCCCATGACCTCGCTCAACCCCGTCTTCACCTGCGGGGAGCAGATCGCCGAGGCCATCCGCCTGCACGAGGGGCTCGGCCGCCGCGAGGCGATGGCCAAGACGGTGGACATGCTCAAGCTCGTGCACATCCCCAACGCGGAGCGCCGCGTGAAGGAGTACCCGCACCAGCTCTCGGGCGGCATGCGGCAGCGCATCATGATCGCGATGGCGCTCTCCTGCAACCCGAATCTGTTGATCGCGGACGAGCCTACCACCGCGCTCGACGTCACCATCCAGGCCCAGATCCTCGACCTGCTCAACGAGCTCAAGACCAAGCTGCACATGGCGGTCATGCTGATCACCCACGACATGGGCGTCATCGCGGAGACCGCGCAGCGCGTGGTCGTGATGTACGCGGCCAAGGTCGCGGAGGAGGCGCCGGTCGCCGACCTTTTCAAGGAGCCGCTGCACCCCTACACCCAGGGGCTGCTGCGGTCGATCCCGCGCATCGACCTGGCCGCCACCGCGCGGCGGCGGCTCGAGACCATCCCGGGCACGGTGCCGACGCTCCGGGGCGAGATCGCCCCCGGCTGCCGGTTCGCGCCGCGATGCCCGTTCGTCAAATCGGTCTGCACCGAGAAGGATCCGGTGCTCAAGGAAGTCAAGCCGGGACACAAAGTGTCCTGCTGGCTCTACTAGAGGACAGCCATGGCTGAGACCGCACTCCTCCGGATCAAGAACCTCAAGAAGTACTTCCCGATCCGTGGCGGCTTGTTTTCCCGCGAAGTCGCCCGGGTGCACGCGGTCGACGACGTGAGCTTCGATCTCCTGAAGGGAGAGACCCTCGGGCTGGTGGGCGAGTCCGGCTGCGGCAAGTCCACCACCGGCCGCTGCATCCTGCGCCTCATCGAGCCCACCGCGGGCGAGGTGTGGTTCGAGGACAAGAACGTGACGACGCTCGACAAGCGCTCGCTGCGTCACCTTCGGCGGGACATGCAGATCATCTTCCAGGATCCCTACGCCTCGCTGAACCCGCGCATGACGGTCGGCTCGATCATCGGCGAGGCGCTGGTGATCCACAAGCTGGCCAAGGGCAAGCGCGAGCGCGACGAGCGGGTGGTGCACCTGCTCGAGACGGTGGGGCTCAACGCCGAGCACCTGCGCCGCTACCCGCACGAGTTCTCGGGCGGCCAGCGCCAGCGCATCGGCATCGCGCGCGCGCTCGCGGTGAGCCCGAAGCTGATCGTGGCCGACGAACCGGTCTCCGCGCTGGACGTGTCCATCCAGGCCCAGGTCATCAACCTGCTGGAGGATCTCCAGAAGCAGTTCAACCTGACCTATCTCTTCATCGCCCACGACCTCTCGGTGGTCGAGCACATCTCCACGCGCGTGGCCGTGATGTACCTCGGCAAGATCGTGGAGATCGCCCCCGCCAAGGAGCTCTACACCAATCCGAAGCACCCCTACACGGAAGCGCTGCTCTCCGCGGTGCCGATCCCGGACCCGGCGGTGAAGCGCAAGCGCATCCTGCTCGAGGGTGACGTGCCGAGCCCGATCAAGCCGCCGTCGGGCTGCCGCTTCCACACCCGCTGCCCGATCCGGATTCCCTCCTGCTCCGAGAACGAGCAGGTGCTGAAGGAGATCTCCCCCGGCCACTGGGTGGCCTGCCAGGTACGAGCGTAGTGAGCCGCAGCCCTGGCAGGGCGAGGTGAGCCGAAGGCGAGCCGAGCGGATCTGAAGATCCGAGGCGAGCGGATACTAAAGAGGAGTCACGGTTGATTGGCTGGTCCGGCATTTTCCACATCCTCGCGACGCCATTTCACGAGGATGGCACCCTCGACACCGCCGGCTTCCCCCGCCTGATCGAGTCCGCGCTCTCCACCGGAGTGAACGGCCTCACCATCCTCGGCATCGCGGGCGAGGCCCACCGCCTCACCGACGAGGAGCGGCGCCGGGTGGTGGAAGCGGTGGTCAAGGAGACTCGCGGCCGCGTGCCGGTCGCGGTGGGTGTCTCGGCCTCCGGCACGCATCTGGCCACCGCCTTCGCGCGTATGGCGCGCGAGCACGGCGCCGACGCGCTCATGGTGGCGCCGCCCGCCGGGCTCAAGAACCTCGAGGCGGTGGCGGAGTACTACCGCATAGTCGCGACGGCCACCGGGCTGCCCATCGTGCTCCAGGACGAGCCGGTCACTACCCAGGTCAACATGCCGGCGCCGTTCATCGCCCAGGTGTGCTCGGAGATCCCGCAGATCCAGGCGGTGAAGCTCGAGGAGCCCCCGACACTGCCCAAGATCACGCGCCTCCGCGCGCTCTTCGGCGTCCGGGTGGCGATCTTCGGCGGGCTCGGCGGTGTCTACTTCTTCGAGGAGCTCTCCCGCGGAGCGGACGGGGCGATGACCGGCTTCCCCTACCCCGAGGCCCTTCGCGCCATCCGCGAGCACTTCGTGGCCGGCCGGCGCGACGAGGCGCGCGCCCTCTTCTACCGGTGGCTCCCCCTGATCCGCTACGAGAGCCAGCCGGGCGCCACGCCCGGCACCGCGGTGGGCATCCGCAAGGAGATCCTGCGCCGCCGCGGCTGGATCGCCTGCGCGCGGGTGCGGCCCCCCGCCCCTGCCCTGGACGGGGCCACGCAGACCGAGCTCGACGAGCTCCTGGCCGTCGTCATACCCTGACGCCGTGCCCCACGCCCAGGTCAACGGCTTCCGCCTCTTCTACCAGGAGACCGGCGCGCCCGACGCGCCGCCCCTCGTGCTCATCATGGGCTGGGGTGGTGACCACACCGCGTGGGCGCTGCAGGCGCCCGCCTTCGCGGTCGAGCATCGCGTGATCGCGCTCGACAACCGGGGCGCCGGCCAGAGCGACGTGCCGCCGGCGCCCTACACGATTGCCGGGATGGCCGCCGACGTGGCCGGACTGATGGACGCGCTCGGGATCCGCCGTGCTCACATCTGCGGCGCCTCGATGGGCGGCATGATCGCGCAGGAGCTGGTCCTCCGGCATCCGGACCGCGTGCGCACGCTCGGGCTCCACTGCACGACCGCGGGGATCGACGCCTACGGCCGCTTCCTGATCGACACCCTCATCGCGGTGAAAGCGCGGGGCGATCGCGAGGAGTACGTGCGGGCGGTCATGCCCTGGATCCTCTGTCGGAAGACCATGGTCGAGCGGCCCGAGTTCCTCCGCTTCTGGATCGAGCGGGCGCTGGCGTATCCCTATCCGATCGGGCTCGAGGGGCTATCGCGCCAGGCCGACGCGATCCGCGGCCACGACACCAGGGCCCGTCTCGGCGAGATCCGGGTCCCGACCCTGATCACGACCGGCACCGAGGACATCCTGGTTCCACCGGTCTCCTCGCGCGACCTGCACGCGCGCGTCCCCGGCTCGGAGCTGGCCGCGATCGAGGACGCGGGCCACCTGCACTTCATCGAGCAGGCGGATGGGTTTAACGGAGCGTACCTGGAGTTCCTGAAGAAGCACCGCGCGGCCTGACGGCCCGGGGGCCGCCCTCAGCGGGCGGACTTGGCGACGGCCGGGCCCGACTCTTCCCAGATATAGCTGTGGGGATTCACCGGCTGGCCCTTGACCTGGATCTCGTAGTGCAGATGCGGGCCGGAGGAGCGGCCCGTGTTCCCGGTCAGTGCCACCAGATCGCCGCGCTTGACCGGCTGGCCCACCGCCACCGCGAGCCGGGACAGGTGGCCGTAGAGCGACCTGGTGTTGTTGCCGTGGTCGATGACGAGGGTGACACCGTAGTCCGCCTGCTGACCCGCGAAGATCACCACCCCCGGAGCCGGCGCCTTCACCGGCGTCCCGACGCGCGCCCCGATGTCGATGCCGCTGTGGAACTCCGAGTTCGGGGCCCACGGCGAGCGGCGCTGGCCGTAGTCGGAGTTCACCGGCCCGCGGACCGGCCACCGCGACGGCAGGGAGGCGAGGACACGGCTGGCCCGGCCCAGGAAGCGCTCGAGCATCCGGATGGACTCGCCCTCTTCTCGGACGACGCCCAGCAGACGGTCCATTTCCTCCTTGACCGGCGCTCGATCGGTCTCCACCGCCTTCCCGTCCCCCCCGCCGATGCCGGTTCCACGCCTGGCCGGACCGGCCTCGGGCCCGAAGGGCTCCCAGATCTTGGCGTGCAAGTCCCGCCAGCTGTCGATCTCCCCGCGGATCTCGCGCAGTCTGGACTGGGAGGCGTCGAGGAGGCCCTGCTGGAGGTGGAGGCGCTCGCTCAGTGCCGCGAAGGTGCCGCGCTGGTGGCGGAGCGAGACGTAGTCGGGATAGATGAACGCGAGCCCCAGGATGGTAACGGCCAGTCCCCCGACGACTACGCCCACCGCCCAGCCGGGCACCGAGAGCCGCAGGACGCGGCTGCCGTCGTCCCGGACCATCAAGAGGTTGAACTGTTTGGGCCCGGCCATCGTCCTGGTCAGCGCTTGAGCGGCAGGACGGTCAGGTCCCGCGGCGGGACCTCCGCCACCGGGCTCGGCTTGGTCATGCGGCAGTGCCCCTCGAACAGAACCCCCTCCTCGAGCACCACGACGGGGGCTTCCACGTCGCCGAAGACCCGCGCCGTTCGCTTCAGATCGATCCGCTCCGTGGCCCGCAGGTTCCCGGTGACTTCCCCGTTCACCACCAGACGGCCGGCCCGGACATCCGCCTCGAGGACAGCGCGCTCCCCGATGATCAGGGTGTCGTCGGAGCTGATCTCGCCCTTGAACTTCCCATTCAGCATCACGGTGCCGCGGAACGTGTACCGGCCTTCGATCTCCGACCCTTCGTCGATGAAGGCCGTGAGCTGGCTTCGCCGCGGGCCCTTGCTCCCTCGCCTGAACATAGGACTTGTCCCCTTGCTCTCCTGGACTGCCGTCCACCGGGCTCTGGCGGCCCCTGGGGGCCTCGAACACAACCGGCTACTGGAACGCGCGCTGGAAGGGTGGATGCTGGTTACAGTTTCGCCCGGCAGGGATTCTTCTAGCACGCCAATTCGAGGGGTGTCAACCCCCCGGCCGGCACCTCGGGAGCGGCTGCGAGGTGTACGCTATCTCCGCGCGTTTGTTGACACTCCTGCGCGCCACACAGTATGATCGAGCTCCTGATCCAAGTCCCCCGGGAGAAGACCCATGGATGAGTTCTACCGGATCAAGCGGCTTCCGCCGTATGTCTTCGCGATCGTCAACGACCTGAAGTCCAAGGCTCGAGCTCGCGGCGAGGACGTCATCGACCTCGGCATGGGCAACCCGGACCAGGAAACCCCAAAGCACATCGTCGACAAGCTGGTGGAGGCGGCCCGCAATCCCCGCAACCACCGCTATTCGGCCTCCAAGGGCATCACCCGCCTCCGGAAGGCGGTCACTACCTGGTACCGGACCCGCTACGGGGTGGAGCTGGATCCGGAGACGGAGGCCATCGCCACCATCGGGGCGAAGGAGGGCATGGCCCACCTGGCCCTGGCGGTGCTCCAGCCCGGCGACGGAGCCCTGGTCCCGAACCCCACCTATCCGATCCACTCCTACTCGGTGGTCATCGCGGACGGCGACCTGCGCTCGGTCCCGCTGGTTCCGGGCGACGACTTCTTCGCCCGGCTGCAGGAGACGGCCAGGCTGGCCTGGCCCAAGGCCAAGCTCCTGATCCTGTCCTTCCCGCACAACCCGACCACGGCCTGCGTGGATCGAGATTTCTTCGTCAAGGTGGTAGCCTTCGCGCGGGAGCACCACCTCATGGTGGTGCACGACTTCGCCTACGCCGACTTCACCTTCGACGGCTACACCGCCCCGTCGTTCCTGGAGGTCCCGGGCGCCAAGGACGTGGGCGTCGAGATCTTCTCGCTGTCGAAGTCCTACAACATGCCGGGCTGGCGGGTGGGCTTCGTCTGCGGCAACTCGAAGATGATCCACGCCCTGGCCCGTATCAAGTCCTACCTCGACTACGGCGCCTTCCAGCCTATCCAGATCGCCGCGATCATCGCGCTGGAGGGCCCACAGGGCTGCGTGACCGACATCGTGGAGCTGCACCGGAAGCGCCGTGACGTCCTGGTGAACGGCCTCAACAAGATCGGCTGGAAGGTGGAGAAGCCGAAGGGGACCATGTTCGTCTGGGCGCCGATCCCCGAGGAATTCCGCAGCATGGGCTCGCTCGAGTTCTCCAAGCTGCTCATTCAGGAGTGCAAGGTGGCGGTCTCCCCGGGGATCGGCTTCGGCGAGTACGGAGACGGCCACGTCCGGTTCGCCCTCGTCGAGAACGAGCAGCGCATCCGGCAGGCCCTGCGTGGCCTCAAGACCCTGAGCGCCCGGTAGCGCCCGGCGAGACGATCCCCTGAACGAGATCAAGGTCGCGCTGCTGGGCCTGGGCACCGTCGGCTGCGGCGTGGTCAAGGTGCTCGAGAGCCATGGCGCCGAGATGACCGAGCGCGCCGGCTGTCGGCTCGCCCTCGGGCGCGTCGTAGACGCCGATCTCACGCGCCCGCGTGACGGCATCGACCTGGCCCGCCTGCCCCTGGGCAGCGACGCCAACGAGGCCATCGACGACCCCTCGGTGCAGATCGTCATCGAGCTGATCGGCGGCCTCGAGCCCCCGCGCACCTTCATCCTCCGGGCGCTCGCGGCGGGCAAGCACGTGGTCACCGCCAACAAGGCGCTCCTGGCCCACCACGGGGCCGAGCTGTTCGAGGAGGCCCGGCGGCGCCGGGTCATACTCGGCTTCGAGGCGGCGGTGGCGGGCGGCATCCCCCTCATCCGCGCGGTCAAGGACGGGCTGCCCGCGAACCGGATCCTGTCCACCTTCGGGATCGTCAACGGTACCTGCAATTACATCCTGTCCAAGATGACCGACGAGGGGCGGGACTTCGCCGAGGTCCTGAAGGAGGCGCAGGCCCGCGGCTACGCGGAGGCCGACCCCACGCTCGACATCGAGGGGCTCGACTCCGCCCACAAGCTGCAGATCCTGGCCACCCTGGCCTTCCGCACCGCGGTGGATCTCAAGGACATCTACACCGAGGGCATCACCGCGGTGACCCAGCAGGACGTGGTCAACGCCACCGAGCTCGGCTACCGGATCAAGCTGCTGGCGATCGCCAAGGCCTCGGACGGGGGCCTGGAAGCCCGCGTGCATCCCACGATGATCCCGGCGGGATCGCCCATGGCGGCGGTCTCGGGCGTCTTCAACGCCGTGTTCCTGACCGGCGACAACGTGGGCAACCTCATGTTCTACGGGCGCGGCGCCGGCCAGCTCCCGACCGCCTCCGCGGTGTGGTCCGATGCGCTCGAGATCGCGCGGAGGGTCGCCCACGGCATCCCGGCGCTCGACATCGATCTCCCGTCCGTCGGCCGAAACCCCTTGCCGCTCCGGCCCATGGACGACATCCACTCGGCGTACTACCTGCGCGTGATGGCCCTGGACCGGCCGGGCGTGCTCGCCCAGGTGGCCGGGATCCTCGGGCAGCACGACATCTCCCTCGTCTCCGTGCTCCAGAAGGAGCGCGCGCGAACCGAGGCGGTGCCGGTGGTCATGATGACGCACGAGGCGCGGGAGCGGGACATGCGGGCGGCGCTCGCCGCCATCGACAAGCTGCCGGTGGTGGCCGGGCGCACCACCATGGTCCGGGTGGAGGCATGACCGCGGGCGCGCGGGGAATCTGAGTCGCCTCTCGATGCCGTCGTCGCGACGGCTGGTGCAGATCCTCCTGGGCCTGGCCGTGAGCGCGGGCCTCCTCGTCTACTGTTTCTGGGACGTGGATCTGGCCGTCATCGCCGCGCGGCTGCGCGAGACCCTCTGGACCTTCCTCGCGCTGAGCATCGCGCTCAGCTTCGCCTCCCTGTGGGCCCGCGCCTGGCGCTGGGCCTATCTCTTCCCCCCGGGCCCGCGCCCGAGCCATCTCTTCCGGGCGCTGCTCATCGGCTACATGGGCAACAACCTGCTGCCCCTCCGCGCCGGCGAGGTGGTCCGGATCTATGTCGCCTCCCGGCACGGCCCGCGGTTCTGGACCACCCTGGCCACGGTGGTGGTCGAGCGGGTGCTGGATGGGCTGGCGCTCGGGCTGATCATCGCGGGGCTGCTGCTCCTGGTGCCGGTGCCGGTCGAGATGCGCTGGTCCATCGCGATCTTCCTGGCCCTGGACCTGGCCGCCATCCTCGTGCTCGCGCTGATCGCCGTCGCGCCAGGGATCTGCCGGGTCCTGATCGAGGCGATCTTCCACCGGGTCGGCTGGCTCGAGCGCCGGCTCCTCGCGCTGCTCGGGACGATGACCGAGGGGCTCCGCGGCGTCCGGGCGCCCCACCACGCGATCCCGCTCGTCCTGAGCTCGCTGGCCATCTGGCTTGCCCTCGCGTTGTCGGTGTGGACCGCGATGCACGCGGCCCACCTGGACCTTCCGCTGGTCGCGTCCTGGGTCGTGCTGGCCTTTCTCGGGCTGGGGGTCAGCCTGCCGTCGAGCCCCGGCTTCGTGGGCGTCATCCAGGCGGCGACGGTGCTGGCGCTGGCGCTCTTCGCGGTGCCGCGTGCGGAGGCCCTGTCCTTCTCCCTACTGTTTCACGCCTCCCAGTTCTTCCCGGTCACCGCCGTCGGACTGGTGTGCCTGCTGCTGGAGCACGTCAGCCTGGCCGACGCGGCGCGCGCGGGGTCTCAGGGCGTCTCGTCCGAGGGGTAGCGGTCCAGGCGGAGCCGGGCGAGCCGACCCCACCGACGCCGCTCGACCCATTCGGCAAGCCGATCGCCCAGGTCGATGAGGAGCACCGCGCCCACCGCCACCACGACGAGCCAGCCGAGGCCGCGCAGGGTCGTGGCGCCCGCGAAGAGTACCGCGGGCACCGCCGCGGCCACGAGGAAGGCCAGGACCCCGATCCCGAGTCTCATACCCAGAGCCTAGAGAAACACCCCCGGGATCGCCAAGAAGATTGGGCGACGCTCCGGTCCCGCCCGACACGGCCTGTAAACGTGCGGTCGCTCCTCCACGTCTCATGCGATGAAGGTGGCGCTCCGGCGCCGATTCAGCAAATCCTTGTGAAACCAGGAGCATAGATCGATGAGCCGGCACTCTCGGTGGATGGGACGGGTCCTCGCGGTCACGGCCGCGGGCGTGACGATGGGGCTGCTGGGCACGCAGGCGGCGGCGCACGAGATCCGCAGCGACGTCCACGAGCTACGGCGCGACCGGTGGGAAATCCGCCAGGACGGCCGGGAGATCCGCGGGGACCGGCGCGAGCTGCGCGGCGACACCCGCCTGATCCGCCGCGATCGGCGCGAGCTGCGCGAGGACCGCCGTGTGCTGCGAGACGCGTACCGGTCCGGCGACGCGCAGGCGGTGCGGCAGGCCCGGCAGGAGCTGCGGGGAGACCGGCGCGACCTCCGCGACGACCACCACGACCGGCGGCAGGATCGGCGCGAGCTGCGCCACGACCGGCGAGACCGGCGGCACGACGTGCGCGAGCTGCGCCACGACCGGCGCGAGCGACGTCGGGACGTCGCGGACCGGCACGGACGGTAGCCGAACGGGCCTTGGTGGCGCGTGCGCGCGTGTGGGAAGATCGGGGCGAGAGGCGCCCGTGGAGTCGAGCGATGAACAGTTGTGCCGTGCGGTCGCGGAGCGAGAATCGGGAGCCTTTGATCTCCTGGTGGAGCGCTACCAGGAGCGGGCCTACCGGATCGCCTGGTCGGTGGTGCGCGATCGCGAGGACGCCCGGGACTGCTCGCAGGAGGCGTTCATCCGCCTCCACGAATCGGCCGGCTCGTTCGCGGGGCAGTCGAAGTTCTCGACGTGGTTCTACCGGATCCTCGTCAACTGCTGCCTGGACCACCAGCGTCGCCGGCGCGGCTGGCGGCGGCTCGTGGGCTGGCGCGACCGGCGCGCCGACGGGCCCGACGAGCCGGACCCGGTGGAGCAGGCGCCCGCGCCCTTCACCGACCCGGTCGACGGCATGGACACGGAGCGGCGCATGACCAGGGTCTGGGCGCTGGTTGACGAGCTGTCGCCCCAGCAGCGCGCGGCGGTGACGCTGTCGTGCCGCGAGGGACTGGCGACGAAGGACATCGCCGCCGTGCTGAGCGTGTCGGAGGCCACGGTGCGGGTCCACCTGCACCGCGCGCTCTCCACGCTCAGGCGGCGGCTCGGAGACGAAGGATGAAGGACGTACACGTCGACGAATGGCTGATCGATCAGGTGCGCGGCGATCTCGACCCGGCCGACCGGGCCCGCGTGGAGGCGCACCTGGCCGCGTGCGGCGACTGCCGGGCCTCGCGCGAGCGGTTCGCGGCGCTGATGGCGGAGCTGGCCCGGACCGCCCCGGCGCCACCCCCGATCCGCTGGGGCGCCTATCGCGCGGAGCTGCGGGAGCGCCTCGAGCGCCGGACCTCCGGGAACGGCCGGCTCTGGGCGTGGCTCGCACGGCCCATGCCCGCCCTGGCGGCGGCGGGCCTGGTCGCGGTGCTGGTGATGGCCGGGCTCCCCGGCGGGCTGCGCGCGCCCGGCACCCCCGATCCGCTCGCGCTGGACAACACGATCCTGGCGAGCCAGCTCGACATGATCGCGCGGCTCGACGTGGTGCAGCAGCTCGATCTGCTCGAGGACTTCAACGTGATCGGCGAGCTGGACGAGCTGCCCGAGCCCGGCAAGAGCTGAGCGGTGACGGCGTGGATCTGGCCCGTCGGCCTCGCGGTGCTGGCGCTGACGGGCGCGGGCGAAGCGGACGCGACCGAGCCGGGCGGCCGCGCGGGCGCCCCGGAGGCGGTGGATGCGGAGATGCTGAGAGACCTCGACCTGCTGCGCAGTCCCGACTACGCGCGCGACCGCGAGGTGGCCCGGCGCATGGGCTTCTTCGAGCGGCTGCGCATGCTCGAGAATCAGCGCGCGCCGGAGGCCACGAGCGGGCCGGGCCCCGCGTCGTCTTTCCCGCCCCCGCCGCCCACCCGGAGCGTGAAGTGACCCCGCGCCGTCGCGGCCTGGTCCGCCTGATCGCGCTCGGTCTGGGCCTGGTGATGTGGCTCGGCGGCGCCGCGTTCGCCCAGGCACCGCCGCCGCCCTCGGGCGCGCCCATCCAGGGCCTCGAGCGGCTGTCCCCCGAGGAGCGCGCGGTGGCCGAGCGCAACCTGGAGCGCTGGCGCGGCATGACGGCCGAGCAGCGGGAGCGCGCCCTCGAGAACTACCGGCACTGGAAGAGCCTCTCCCCCGAGGAGCGCCGGAGCGCGCGCGAGAACCTCCAGCGCTTCCGCGGGATGCCGCCGGGCGAGCGCGCGCGCATCATCCAGGACTTCCAGCGCTGGAATCAGCTGCCCGACGATCGCAAGCGCGAGCTCGAGCGCGCCTACGAGCGCTACCAGCGGCTCCCGCCGGACCGGCGGCAGCAGCTCCAGCAGCGCTACGAGCGCTATCGGTCGCTCTCGCCGGAGCAGCGGGAGCGACTGGACCGGAACCTCGAGCGGTGGCGCACCATGACGCCCGAGCAGCGCCAGCAGGCCCGCGAGCAGATTCGGCAGCGTCGGCAGTCGGCGCCGCGCGAGATCAGGCCGCCCCGCGACACGGGCGGCGGCCCCGGCCGCCGCCCGCGCTGAGGCCGGCCGCGGCTTTACACTCCGCGCGGGCGTCGTGTAGGATGGCCCCCTCATGGGCCTGCTGATCGTCCAGAAGTACGGTGGCTCCTCCGTCGCCGACGCCGAGAAGATCAAGAACGTGGCCCGGCGCGTGGCGGAGTCCGCCCGCCTCGGACATCGCGTGGTCGTCGTGGTCTCCGCGATGGGCAAGACCACCGACGGCCTGCTCGCGCTCGCGGCCGCGATCACCTCCACTCCGGATCCGCGCGAGATGGACATGATCCTCTCCACCGGCGAGCAGGTCACGATCGGACTCCTCGCGATGGCGCTCCAGTCGCTCGGCCACCCGGCCTGCTCGTTCACCGGGTCGCAGATCGGCATGGTCACCGACGCCGGGCACACGCGCGCCCGTATCAAGCGCATCACCGCCGAGCGCATCCACGCCGCCCTCGACGCGGGACGCGTCGCGGTGATCGCGGGCTTCCAGGGCACCACCGAGGGCGGCGACATCACCACGCTCGGCCGCGGCGGCTCCGACCTCACCGGAGTGGCCCTGGCCGCCGCGCTCAAGGCGGACGTGTGCGAGATCTTCACCGACGTGGACGGCGTCTACACCGCCGATCCCAACGTGGTGCCCGACGCGCGCAAGCTGCCGCGTGTCTCCTACGACGAGATGCTCGAGATGGCCGCGCTCGGGGCCAGGGTGCTCCAGGCCCGCTCCGTCGAGTTCGCCAAGAAGTACAACGTCCCGGTCCACGTGCGCTCCACCTTCAAGCCGGACCCGGGCACGCTCGTGACCAGGGAGGACCACAGCATGGAGGACGTGGTGGTGACCGGCATCACCCATGATCGGGGACAGGCCAAGGTTTCCATCTTGAGGGTGCCCGATCGGCCGGGCATCGCCTCTCGCGTGTTCGGTGCGCTCGGCACCCAGAACATCGTGGTGGACATGATCGTGCAGAACATCAGCCGCGACGGGCTCACCGACATCTCCTTCACCCTGCCCCGCGCCGACCGCACCCGCGCGGAGACCGTGCTGACCGGGCTGTCCCGCGAGATCGGGGCGGAGGGCGTCGCCGCGGACGATCGGGTGGCCAAGGTCTCGGTGGTGGGCGTGGGGATGCGCAGCCACGCGGGCGTCGCGGCGCGCATGTTCGAGACCCTCTCCGCCGAGGGCATCAATATCCAGATGATCTCCACCTCCGAGATCGCGGTCTCCTGCGTGATCGAGGACAAGTACACCGAGCTGGCGGTGCGCGCGCTCCACGACGTCTTCGCGCTCGGCGCCGAGCGAGGCGTCTGACCGTGGCCGACACCGCGCGCGCCGCCGTCTTCTTCGGGCCCGGCCGGCCCTTCGAGATCCGCCCGGTGCCGATCCCCGAGGTCGAGCCGGAGGGCGTGCTGATCCGCGTGTCCCACGCCAACATCTGCGGCTCCGATCTGCACTTCTGGCGCGGCGACGCGCCGCTGCGCCTGCCCGACGACGGCTGGATCTTCGGCCACGAGATGACCGGGC
The DNA here is from genome assembly GCA_035524955.1 of Candidatus Limnocylindria bacterium. Lineage (GTDB taxonomy): Bacteria > Methylomirabilota > Methylomirabilia > Rokubacteriales > CSP1-6 > CAMLFJ01. Next base: position 58,665 of record DATLFG010000081.1, read on the forward strand.
GCGTGGCCCGCCTCGGCGCGAAGATCAGGACCGACTCGCTCGGCCGCCCGCTCAAAGAAGGTGACCGGGTGGCCTACACCTACTTCTACCCGTGCGGGCGCTGCTACGCCTGCCTGCACCAGGAGCCCGCGGCCTGCCCCAACAAGATCGAGCGGCCGCTCGGGCCGGGCGCGTTCCCGCATCTGCACGGCGCCTTCGCCGACCACTACTACCTGCGCCCGCGCGGCGAGATCTTCGTGGTACCGGATGCGCTGTCCGACGAGGCGGTCGCGGGCGTGAACTGCGCGCTCTCCCAGGTCTTCTACGGCCTGCACGTGGCCCGGCTCCGCCAGGGCGACTCGGTGGTGATCCAGGGCGCGGGCGGCCTCGGCGTCCAGGCGGCCGCGGTGGCCCGAGACCTGGGCGCGCAGACCGTGATCGTGGTGGACCAGATCCCGGGCCGCCTCGAGCTGGCGCGGGCCTTCGGGGCGGACCACACGATCAACGTGAAGGAGGTGACCGACCGGCGCGAGCGCGTGAAGCTGGTGCGCCAGTGGACGGGCGGGGTCGGCGCGGACGTGGCGTGCGATCTCGCGGGCTTCCCGGCGGTGATCCCCGAGGGCATCGAGATGCTCCGCTCGGGCGGGACCTATCTCGAGATCGGCACGATCAGCCGCGGGGCCAAGGTCGAGCTCGAGCCCTCGCTGCTCGTGTGGGGCTCCAAGAAGATCGTGGGCGTGATCCAGTACGACCCGTGGGTGATCCCGCGTGCGCTCGACTTCCTGGTGCGCACGCGCGAGAGCCGGCCGTGGCACCGCATCCTCTCGCACAAGTACCCGCTCGAGCAGATCAACGAGGCCTTCGCGGCCTCGGAATGGCACAACCGGGAGACCACGACGATCACCCGCGCGGCGCTCACGCCGTGAACAGGACGATCGCGGACCTGATCCAGGAGCGCTTCGGGCTCCCCACCGAGGCCGGCCGCGGGCGGCCCGCGGAGGGCGCGCTCGCCCTGCTGCTCTCGCACCGGACGCAGCGCCGCTACAAACCGGACTCGATTCCCGATGAGGTGCTCGACGTCGCGCTGGCCGCCGCGCTCTCCGCGCCGTCGAAATCCGATCTGCAGCAGGTCGGCATCGTGCTCGTGAAGGACCGCGCCCGGCAGGCGACCATCGGCGGCTTGATCCCCGACATGCCGTGGATCGCGCAGGCCCCGCTGTTCATGGTGTTCTGCGGCGACCACCGCCGCATCCGCCGCGTGAGCGAGCTCCGCGCGCGTCCCTTCCCCAACGACACGCTCGACATGTTCATGAACGCGGCGGTGGACGCGGGGCTGGTGCTGCAGGCCTTCATCGTCGCGGCGGAGGCGCTCGGGCTCGGCTGCTGCCCGATCAGCGTGGTGCGCAACCACGTCGAGAGGATCGCCGCGCTCCTCGAGCTGCCGCCCGGCGTCTTCCCGGTGGCCGGGCTCTGCGCGGGCTATCCGGTGCAGGCCGGGTGGATCAGCATGCGGCTGCCCCCCGCGGTGACCGTGCACACCGACCGCTACGACGACGCCGACCTGCCCGCGCAGCTCGCGGCCTACGACACCCGGCGCGAGGCGCGCCACGCCACCCCGAGGGAGAACCAGCGCTTCGTGGAGCGCTTCGGGTACTCGGAGCCCTACGGCTGGTCGGAGGACAAGGCGCGGCAGTACTCGGTGCCGGAGCGCCACAACTTCGGCCCGTTCATCCGGCGTCACGGCTTCGGCCTGGCCTGACCTGACCCGGAGCTCCCGCGGCGGTCAGGGGCCTGGATCGAAGCAGGCCCCCCGCTTTCCCTGCTCGCAGAGGCACTCGAGCGGCCTGCCGTCCGGCCCCGGGACGATCACGATCTCCCCCTCGCACGGCGAGGTGCGGTTGAGATAGAGCGTCGCGCCGGTCGCCACCATCACGGTGACCACGATCACCCCGATCACGAAGGCGCGGCGCTCCCGCCTCCGACTCCGCGCGATACCCGCTTCCCGACCCCAGTGCGCGCGGCTCTCCGCGCGACCGAGAACCGAGAACAGGACGAGCGCGAACGCGCCGGCGACCGCGGCGAGGACGAACAGGATGACGAAGTTTCCGAGCACTCGGGTTGAATCGCGGGCGAGGACGTCGCCGATGTACCAGCCGGTCACGAGCTGCCGGAAGCCGGCGCAGGCCCGACTGTAGCATGGTCCCGACGGCCCGCCAACCGGCCGTATCGAATCTCTCTCACTAGTCGCGAGCGCCGCGCCGTGGGACCGTGGGCGCGTGCCGTATACCGCTCCGCAGCTCCGCGTGCTGGGCCTGCTGGCGCTCACGTTGCTCGTGGGCCTGGCGGTGCGGGAATGGCGCGCGGGGTTTCCGGACGCGGCTCATCGCCTGGAGAGCTTTGATCGGGAGGAGCCTGGGCCTCTGCTGCCGGAGGCGCCCGCGCCGGCGCCGGCACGGCCCCTCCCGGCCCATCCGGGGTCGCCACCGGTGGCCGGGCGGCCCGCCACCGTTCCACCGCCGCAGCCACCTCTGCGGGAACCCCTCGACATCAATCGCGCAGACGCAGCCCAGCTGGCGCGACTGCCCGGCGTCGGGCCAGGGCTCGCCCAGCGGATCGTCGAGGAGCGCGAGCGCCGGGGGCGATTCGACTCGCCCGAGGCGCTCCGCTACGTCCTGGGCATGGGGCCCAAGAAGCTCGCGGCCATCCGGCGCTTCGTCACCGTGAGTGATTGAGCGGCGGCTCGAGAGCGCGCCGCTCCTGCCGCCCGCCGCGGCCTTCATGGTGGGGATCGCCGCGGCCGCGTGGCTTCCTCTCCCCACGCCGCGACTGGTCGCCGCCGCCACCGGCGTCCTCCTGATCGCCACGCTCGCGGGCCGCCGGCATCCGCGGGCGGCGCTGGTCCTGGTCCTGGCCGGCTTCGCTCTGCTGGGGGCGCTGCGTGTCGCCGGGTCGCCGCTGCCCGCCGATCACCTGGCCCGGCGCGCGCTCGTCGGGACGCTGGCCCTCGAGGGGCGACTCGCCGAGGAGCCGGTCCGCTTCACGCCGGACCGCACGCGACTCCTGCTCGACGTGGAGGCGGTGCACGCGGGCCGCGAGCGGCGGCCCGCGGCGGGCCGCGTCCAGCTCACGATCTACGGCGAGCTCGCGCTCCCCCTCGGCGAGACCCAGCGCGTGCTCGTGGACGCGCGGCTCCACCGGCCCATCGGCTACCGGAACCCCGGTGGCTTCGACTACCCGGCACATCTGCGGCGCCAGGGCATTCTCCTCGTCGGCCACGCCCGGGCGGAGGGGATCACCGCGCTGACCCCGGATGTCCCGCCCCGGCGCGTGGCGGTGAAGCGATGGGCGGTCGGCGTCATCACCGCGCGCCTGCCGGAGACCTCGGGCGCGCTGCTGGCGGGACTGCTGCTGGGGGAGCGGTCGGCCCTGCCGCCCGAGAGCGACGAGGCCTTCCGGCGGGCCGGTGTCTATCACATCCTCGCGGTGTCGGGCTTCAACGTGGCGCTGCTGGCGGGCGCGGTGTTCGGAGGGCTGGCCCTCTGCCGCGTTCCGCGCCGCGGCGCCACCGGCGCGGCCGCCGTCGCGCTCGTCGGCTTCGCGCTGGTCGTCGGCGGCCAGCCCTCCGTCCTCCGGGCCACCGTGATGGGGCTGCTGCTGCTCGCGGCCCTGCTGCTCGACCGCGAGTCCCAGCTCCCGAACGCGCTCGCGCTCGCGGCGCTCGCCCTGCTGATCTGGCGGCCCGGCGATCTCTGGGACCCCGGCTTCCAGCTGTCCTTCGCGGCCACCGCCGGCATCGTCCATCTCGCACCGGGCATCACGGCGGCGCTCACCGCTCGCGGCCAGCCGGCCTGGCTCGCGGCAGCGGTGGCGGTGAGCCTCGGCGCCCAGGCCGCGGTCACGCCGATCATGCTGAGACTTGCA
>DATLFG010000089.1:0-95336 GCA_035524955.1 Candidatus Limnocylindria bacterium
TCACCGGAGGTCGAAGGGCTGGGCCGCGTGCTTGACGAAGGGGTGGCGGCGCAGGGCTTCGGAGTTGAGCTCGACGCCGAGGCCGGGGCCGTTCGGCACCTCCATCCAGCCGTCGCGCGCCTGGATGGGCCGGGTCAGGAACGGTGTCTCCTGGTCGCCGGTCGGGAACTCGACGGGCAGGGACCCACCGAAGGTTGCGGCCACGTGCAGGGTCGCGGCCAGCCCGGGCCCGAAGTAGAACGAGTGCGGGGCGATCGGCAGGTTCGCGGCCTGGGCCAGGGCGGCGATCTTCCGGAACTCGGAGATGCCGCCGACCTTGGTGACGCTCGGCTGCAGGACGTCGCCCGCCCGCTGCCGCACGATCTCGTTGAAGCCGTAGAGCGTGGATTCGTTCTCGCCCAGCGCGATGGGCGTGTCGGTGGCGGCCGCGACGCGCGCGAGGCCCGCGTAGTCCTCCGGCGGCCACACCGGTTCTTCCAGCCAGAACAGACGATACGGGGCCAGCGTGCGGGCCATCGCGATGGCCTCGAAGGGCGTCCAGGGGCAGTTGGTGTCGAGCATCAGCTCCACGTCCGGGCCCACCGCGTCGCGCGCCGCGCGCACCGAGGCCACGTCGGTCTGGTGGAGCTTCAGCATGCGGAACCCCTGCGCGACGAACTGGCGGCAGGCGCCGGCCACCGCCTCCGGCGTCTCGTAGCGCAGGAGGCTCGCGTAGGCGGGCAGGCGCGGCCGCCGGGCGCCGCCCAGCAGCTCGTAGACCGGCGCGTTGCGCACCTTGCCGAGCAGGTCCCACAGCGCGATCTCGATCCCGCTGATCGCGAACATGCCGAGCCCGCGCCGGCCGTAGATCATGGTGCCCCGGTGCATCACGTCCACCACCGCCTCGATCGCGAGCGGATCGCGCCCGACGACGAGCGGGGCCAGGCTCTCCTCGATGACGCTCACCACCGCGAGCGGGGCTCCGTAGGCGAAGGCCTCCCCGAGGCCCGTGATGCCCTCGTCGGTGTGCACGAGCACGTAGATCTGCTTGCGCGTGCCTCCGGTCCAGGGCGACGGGGGCGTCATCGGCTTGAGGGGAATGGCGAGCGGCACGGCCTCGATGGCGGTGATCTTCATGGGTCAGGCTCCGTAGTCGAGTGGCTCGGACAGCAAGGGGTGGGTGACGCGCACCGCGTCGAGGACGCCCGCGTCGAGCCGGGAGAGGAACGCCTTCCAGTCGGGCACGCCGTGGACCCAGTGGCCGAGCCACTGCCGGAAGCCCTCCGGGGTCCGGCTCTCCTCGTGAAAGCGCTGGTAGAAGTCGTGCCGGCGACCGTAGCAGCCCTGCACCGGCGAGGGGAACGCGCCCCACGGCTCGTGGACGACCGCGGCCACCTTGAGCGCGGGCGTGAGCACGAGGCCCGGGTCGCTCAGGATGCGCGCGCGCGACCGGATCTCCTCGGCCACGAGGATCACGCGCTTGGCCGCGAAGGCCGCCTGGCGCGTCACGCCCAGCGTGCCCCAGACGTGCGCGTGGCCTTCTTCGTCGGCGCGCTGTACGTGGAGGATGGCCACGTCGGGCGCGATCGCGGGCACCAGCAGGAGCGGGGCGCCCGACCAGGGATCGGTGGCCGGCTTGAAGGTCGGGTTGGAGCTCACCAGATCGGTGCCGAGCAGCGACCGGGTGGGCAGGTAGGGCACCCCGAGGGCCGCGGCCTGGAGCGCGAAGGCGATGGTGAGGTTCGAGTGGTCCTCCACCTCGAGCGGCCCGGGCACGCGCTGCTCGACCGCGCGGCGGTAGTTGTGGCCGAGGCCCTCGCTGACGTTGCCGACCCAGGCCGCGATCACCCGCCGCACGCAGCCGGCGCCGATGAGCTGATCGAAGAGGATGTCGGAGATGGGGCCGATCAGGGTGAGATCGCGCCGGCCCTGCCGGATCAGCTCGTGGCCCGCCGCGAACGGGATGAGCGCCTCGAGCGCCGTGCCCATGCAGATCGAGGCGCCGTCCGGCACGAAGCGGGCGACGGCATCCCGCATGGACATGAGCTTGGGCGGCGGCACCCCGGTATCTTACTCCACGACGGGCAGGGGCTTGAGCGGTGGGCGCTCCCCGGCGGGCAGCGGATGGCGGTCCACGTTGAGCACCATCGAGACGATCGAGTAGTAGCCGGAGGCCGCGATCAGGTCGATGACGCCTTGCTCGCCGAAGCGGTCGACGGCGGCCTTGAACGTGGCATCGGAGACCGCCTTGTCGCGGAACAGCTCGGTGCAGAAATCGTGGACGATCCGCTGATCGTCGCTCATGGGCGACGGGCGACGGCCCTCCGCGATCGCGTCGATGATCGCGTCCGGGAGCCCCGCGGTGCGCGCCAGCTGGCTGTGGGCCCAGAACTCGTACTGCGCGCCCCAGAAGCGGCCGGTGATCAGGATGGCCATCTCGTTGAGCGCGGCGGGGATCGTGGACTGGAAGCGGATGTACTCGCCGATCTTCTGCACGCGGTCGGCCACCTCGGGGCTGCGCAGCAGCGCGTTGAAGGGCCCGCGGGCTCCCTTGCGCGGGCCCGAGACGATGGCCTGGTAGCTCTCGCGCTGGCGCGGGGTCATGGTGGCTTCGGTGAGCAGAGCGAAGCGGCGGCCGTCGGTCGGATGCTCGGGGGTCATCGGTGTCTCCTTGTGAGGAAGTCGCTCGTGAGTGAGAGGCGGCAGAGCATACCGCCCCGCCCAAGCCCTCCGGGTGGAGGCGGGGCGTCAGGTCGTCGATACCATTGAGGATGCTGCCGGGGAGAACGACCAACAGGCCCTCAGGTCCGCAACAGTACCCCTCCCTCCAGCCGAGCCTGCCGGCGATCGAACGTGGCCGTCGTCGCTCCGAGGGCGCGATGGCGGGCGACGATCAAGCGGTCGACAACGCCCGCATGTCCTCTCGCCCCTTGCCCCAAGGCTTCCGGGGCCCTGAGCGGATCCACTTGTACGACGCCGGCGCTGAAGAACGCCTGGAGCCGGCTTAGCGCCACTGTCTGCGGAACATCGTAGTGATGCCGGAGGGCATGGAACGCCTCGGCAACCACGAGATCGGTCACGATCACTTTCTCCCCGGCGACGAGCGCGCGCTCGATCCTGCGCCGGGCGACTTCCGCCTGCGCGCGTGGCTCGCCGATGAGCAGGCGAAGCACGACCGAGGTGTCAAGCCCGATGGCCACCCGCCCATCCCTTGGCAATGCTCCGACGGATGTCGCTCAACCGATGCGACTTTCCCTTGGCGTACCGGCGAAGGGAACCCACCCAGGACCAGTCGGGTCCCGGACCCTTCAGAACCCACACGGTTTGCTTCCCGACGAGCTGGCGCTCCACCGCGACCTTCGCCCCGGGAGCGAGACCGAGCTCCTTGCAGAGAGCGGCCGGGAGGGTGGCCTGACGTTTGGCGGTGATGGTGACGACGTGCATGCCCCGAAGCGTAGCGCAGATCGCCTTACTCGGCAATGTATCCGGTAAGGCACTGTATCTTGTTCCACTCAGCGAGTTGGTCGGCGAACCGCGCATACTGCGGTAAGCTCTCCGGGTGGACCCTCGACTCGACGTCATGGTGGAGGCCGCCCGCGCCGGGGGCGCGACGGCCCTCGCGCACTACCGGCGCGGGGGTCCGGTCTCGCTGAAGCCGGACCGCTCCCCGGTGACCGAGGCCGACCGCGCGGCCGAGGGCGCGATCCTCGACGTACTGCGCGCCCGTTGCCCCGACCACGGGGCGCTCGGCGAGGAGCTGGGCGAGTCCGGCCCGCGCGCGCGGCGCTTCATCGTGGACCCCATCGACGGCACGCGGAACTTCGTGCGGGGCATCCCCACCTGGGCGGTGCTGATCGGGCTCGAGGAGGACGGCCAGGTCACGGCGGGCGTGGTCTACCAGCCGGTCACCGGCACGCTCCACACCGCGTGGCGGGGGCAGGGGGCCTCCCGGGACGGCGTGCGGATCCACGTGTCCCCGGTGGACGCGCTCGATCGCGCGCTGGTCGTGCACTCCTCCGTGAACTTCCTGCGGCGGAGCGCCTACTGGGACGGCTTCCTCCGCCTGGCCGACCGGACGCAGGTCCAGCGGGGCTTCGGCGACTTCTCCGCCTACCTCTGGGTGGCCGAGGGGCAGGGCGAGATCGCGCTCTCGACCACCGTGAAGGCGTGGGACCTGGCCGCGCTCAAGGTCGTCGTGGAGGAGGCGGGCGGGCGCGTCACGGATCTCGACGGCCGCACCGGCATCTACGGCAGCACCGTCCTCGCCAGCAATGGCCTGCTGCACGACGCCGCGCTCGCCGCGCTGCGAAAGGAGCGCGCGTGAAGACGTTCCGGGATCGGGTCGCGGTGGTGACGGGCGCGGCGAGCGGGATCGGGCTCGCGCTCGCCGCGCGCTTCGCGGCCGACGGCGCGACGGTGGTCATGGCCGACATCGAGGCGGCAGCCCTCGAGACCGCGGCGGAGGGGCTGCGGCGGACGGGCGCGCGGCTGCTGGCCACGCGGGTGGACGTCTCGCGCCCCGAGGACGTGGAGCGGCTGGCCCGGGAGACCTACGACGCCTTCGGCGCGGCCCACGTGCTCTGCAACAACGCGGGCGTCGCGGTGATCGGCGCGGTCCACGAGCACACGCTGGCCGACTGGCAGTGGGTCATCAACGTGAACCTGTGGGGCGTCATCCACGGCGTCCGCGCGTTCCTGCCGCGCATGCTGGGCGGCGGCGGCGAGGGGCACATCGTCAACACCGCGTCCATGGCCGGGCTCACCACCGCGCCGTTCATGTCGGTCTACGACGTCACCAAGCACGGCGTCGTGGCGCTTTCGGAGTCCATGTACAAGGAGCTCCAGGTGACCGGCGCGCCGATCGGCGTGTCGGTGCTCTGTCCCGGGCTCATCGACACCAACATCATGCGATCGTCCCGCAACCGGCCCCCGGACCTCGCCGAGAGCGGCAAGGCCGGGCCGATGGCCGAGGCGTTCGGGCGGACGCTGTCCGACCGGCTCGCCGACGGCTATCCGCCCTCCGAGGTGGCCGACCAGGTCCTTGAGGGCATCCGCGACGGCCGCTTCTACATCGTGCCCGCCCAGCCCGAGGTGAAGAGCGGCATCCGGGTCCGCGCGGAGGATCTCATGGCGCTGAGGAACCCGACGATGCGGACGCCATGATCGCCGGACTCGACCATGTGGTCATCGTGGCGCGCGACTTCGAGACCGCGCTGGCCTTCTACACGGGAGTGCTCGGCTGCGAGCCGCTCGGGGTGGACGACTGGCGACAGGGTCGGCGCCGGTTTCCTTCGGTCCGCGCCGGCCGCACGATGATCAACATCCACCAGATGGGGCGCCCGGTGGGGCTGGACGCGGCCAACATGCAGGTCGGCTCGGAAGACCTCTGCTTCGAGTGGAGCGGCCCGATCGACGGCGCCATCGACCGCCTGCGCGCGCACGGCGTGGCGATCGAGGTAGGGCCGGTCAAGCGCTTCGGGGCCCGGGGCCGCGAGGGGACGTCGGTCTACTTCCGCGATCCCGATGGCAACCTCCTGGAGGTGATGAGCTACGAGTGAAGCGGTGGCCGATGCCGAGCTCCGGCTCTGGATCTACCGGCACTTCGCCGATACCGGGCGCGCTCCGAGCCCGGTCGAGATGGCGGGCCACTTCCGGGTCACGCCGGACCAGGTCGAGGAGGCCCTGCATCGCCTGCAGCGGGAGGCCGACGCGCTCGTCCTCATCCCGGGAAGCCCGTACATCTGGATGGCCGAGCCGTTCTCGGCGGTCCCGACCTCGTTCCTCGTCCGCGCGGGCGAGCGCCGGTGGTGGGGCAACTGCATCTGGGACAGTCTCGGCATCCTGGCCTTGCTCGGACTCGATGGCGACGTGTCCACCGCGTGCTCGCGCTCCGGCCGGCCGCTGCGTGTCACCGTCGATGGCGGCGCACGGTCTCCGAGCGCCAGGGCATTCTCGACGCGGCCGGGCTGGAGGGTCCCTTCTGGCGCCTGGAGCACTGACGCGGCCGCCCACCACCGCCTGAGGCCCGAACCTCACCGCAGCGCCTACCGGGGGCTCAGGGGAGCACGTCGCAGACGCGGATGGTGGCGCCGGGCAGCGCCAGCGGCGAGGCGACGGCCTCGCCCCGGAGCACCTCGACCGATCGGTAGCGCCAGCCGAACGACGCGGCCGGATCAGGGCACGGGTCCCGATGCACTTCGAGGGTATGATCCACGAGATTCACGACCCAGTAGTCGGCGAGGCCGGCACGGGCATAGAGGCTCCCCTTGTGGTCGCGGTCGAGCGCGAGGCTCGACTCGCTGACCTCCACGACGAGTGCGGGGCGCGAGGGGTGCCCGGCCACGTAGTCACGGAAGCTTCCCGGCACCACGGCAACGTCAGGCTCCGGCTCGGAGTCTTCGTCGAGCGCCAGCGGCCCTTGCCCGCGTACCTGCCACCCCCGGCCGAACGCACTCCGCAGGGCCTCCTCCATCGCCTGGACCGCGGCGAAGTGCCGGCTCCCTTGCGGCTCCGCCACGATGAGCTGACCGCCGACCAGCTCGACCGGATCGCCGGGCGGGAAGAAGCCGGTCTCGATCAATCGCTCGTACTCGACCCGCCGCCACCGGCGGGTCTTGACCTCTGCGCGAGCCATGTGTCGAGCGTAACGATCCTGAGGGGGCCGGTCAATGTCCTCGGACAGTGACAGCTCCGAGACGATCTGTCTTGTCTCCGTCGTGAATGCCCGCGGCTCGGCGCCGGGCATTCTTGACACCGTCGGGGGCGATGGTAACGTGCGTGTCGATGCTTCGCGCGCACCGGCGGCTCTTGATCGTGCGCGGCATCGGCCTCCTGATCGCCTCCCTGGCGGTGGTGCTCCTCGTGCCGGCGCCCTCGCCGGCGGTGGGCGAGGACATCCGCACCCTGCTGCGGGAGCTCGCGATCCAGGTGCCATCGCGCGAGGTGAGCGCCCCATCGCTGTCGCTGCCCGACACGAACGGAGCGCCGGTCCGGCTCGCCGACTACAAGGGCCGGCCGGTGATGATCTATTTCTGGACCACCTACTGAGTGCATTGCACGAGGGAGTTGCCCTCGATGAACGCACTGTACGAGGAGTTCAAGGGACGTGGCCTCGTGTTGCTGCTCGTGAACATGGGCGAAGACGCGGAGACCGTCCGCCGTGTCGTGAAGGCGCGGCGCTACACCGCGCCGGTCTTGCTGGATGGGGGCCGGCAGGTATCGGACGCCTACGCCGTGACCGCGACGCCCACCGTGTATCTCGTCGACCGCCGGCTTCAGATCATCGGGCGGGCGGTCGGCCGGCGCGACTGGGGCGGGCAGGCGGGGCGCCGCCTGATCGACGCGCTCGTCCGGCCTTGAGGATCGCAGGGCCGGGTGGGCCTGGTGTGAGCGGTAACCCATGAGGGCCGGTCGCGCGGTGGTCCTGCTCGGAGTCGGCGTCGTGGCCCTGGCCCTGGTCTTCGTGTGGTGGTCGCGGCCGGAGCCCACCGCCGGTCCGGTGCGGATCCCGGAGCTGTCGGCGGAGGCGCAGGCGGGCAAGCGTGCGTTCGACCTCCACTGCGCCCCGTGTCACGGCGAGAGCGCCGGCGGCAGCCCGGCCGGGCCGCCCCTCGTTCATCGCATCTACCGGACCGCGCACCATGCGGACGTCGCCTTCGAGCTGGCCGTCCGACGGGGCGTTCGCGCCCATCACTGGCGGTTCGGTGACATGCCCCCTGTGCCAGCCGTGGGCCGACCGGAGATCGTCCAGATCACCCGCTACGTGCGCGAGCTGCAGCGGGCCAACGGCATCGAATGAGCCGGCAAGGCTATTGGGTTTCCTTGACAGTCGGCTTGGAGTTTAGTATTACTTAAGCCCAGTTTCATCTTAACACAATCATGAAGACGCGCCTGACGCTCAGGATCAACGGAGAAGAGCGCGATGTCCTGGCGCCCGCGCACAAGACCCTGCTCGAGGTGCTGCGCGAGGAGCTGAACCTCACCGGCACCAAGCACGGCTGCGAGCTGGGCGAGTGCGGCACGTGCACGGTGCTGGTGGACGGCCTCCCGGTGCTCTCCTGCCTGGCGCTGCCCGTCGAGTGCCAGGGGCGCGAGATCAGGACGGTGGAGGGCATGGCGCAGGGCGGCCGGCTCCACCCGCTGCAGCAGGCCTTCGCGGAGCTGGGCGCGGCCCAGTGCGGGTACTGCACGCCCGGCATCCTCCTCACCGCGGAGGCCCTCCTCGAGGACATCCCCACGCCGACTCGCGACGAGATCAAGCATGCCCTCGCCGGCAACCTGTGCCGGTGTACCGGGTACACCAAGATCCTGGACGCCGTCGAGCTCGCCGCCCTGCGCAGGCAGGGCGAGGCGCAGCCGAGGTAGCCATGAACAAAGACCGGTTCTCGATCATCGGCCAGCCGCTGCCCAAGATCGACGCCTGGGCCAAGGTGGTCGGCGAGACCAAGTTCGCCGACGACCTGGTGATGTCGCGGATGGCCCACGGCAAGCTGCTGCGCAGCCCGCACGCGCACGCGCTGATCAAGCGCATCGACACGACCCGCGCGCGCGCGCTGCCCGGCGTCTACGCGGTGATCACCGGGCACGACCTGCCGCGGGTGAAGTTCGGCATCCTGCCGGTGTCGCAGGACGAGGAAGCGCTCTGCGTGGAGAAGGTGCGGATGGTGGGCGACGCGGTGGCCGCGGTGGCCGCGGTGGACGAGGAGACGGCCGAGCGCGCCACCGAGCTCATCGAGGTGGAGTACGAGCCGCTCCGGTCGCTCATGTCCATCGAGGATTCGCTGGCCCACCCGGAGGTGCGCATCCACGAGTACGGCGACCGCCCGAACGTACACAAGGCGGTGTCGCTCCAGTTCGGCGACGTGGAGGCGGCCTTCGCCGCGGCCGATCTCGTGCGCGAAGACGTCTTCTACTTCGAGGGCAACACGCACCTGCCGATGGAGCAGCACTCGGCGCTGGCCCAGTGGGGGGCGGACGGCAAGCTCACGCTCTGGTCCTCCACCCAGACCCCGCACTACGTGCACCGGCTGCTCTCCAGGATCCTCGACGTGCCGCCGGCGCACATCCGCGTGGTCGCGGCGCCGGTGGGCGGCGGATTCGGCGGCAAGCTCGACCCGTTCGCCCACGAGATCGCCGCGTGCAGGCTCTCCCAGCTCACCGGCCGGCCGGTCAAGTTCACGCTGACGCGCGAGGAGGTCTTCTACGTCCACCGGGGCCGGCATCCCGTGCTGATGTGGATCAAGACCGGCTTCAAGAACGACGGCGCGATCACCGGCATGCACTTCCGCTCCTGGCTCGACGGCGGCGCCTACGGCTCCTACGGGGTGGCTTCCACCTTCTATACCGGGGCGCTCCAGACCGTGACCTACAAGATCCCGGTCTACAAGTTCGAGGGCGCGCGCGTGTTCACCAACAAGCCGCCGTGCGGGCCCAAGCGCGGGCACGGGACGCCGCAGCCCCGCTTCGCGATGGAGTGCCAGATCGACAAGGCGGCCGAGCAGCTCGGCCTCGATCCGGCGGACATGCGACGGCGGAATCTCGCCGAGCCGTTCGTGAAGACCGCGAACCATCTGACCGTCACCACCATCGGCCTCGGCGAGTGCATCGACCGCGTGGTGGAGGCCTCCGGCTGGCGCGAGAAGCGCGGGCACCTGCCCCCGGGGAAGGGGATCGGCATCGCGTGCTCCTCGTATCTCACCGGCGCGGGCACCGCCATCTACTGGAACGACATGCCGCACTCGGGTGTGGTGGTCCGCGCCGATCGCAGCGGGCTCGTGGCCGTGCTCTGCGGCGCCACCGACATCGGCCAGGGCTCGGACTCGATCCTGGCCTACCTGGTCGCCGAGGTGCTGGGGATCGAGCCCAAGGACATCCGCGTGCATCCGGCGGATACGGACCTCACGCCGGTGGACCTGGGCTCCTATTCCTCGCGGGTGACCCTCATGGCGGGCAACGCGGCGATCCAGGCGGCCGAGCGGCTGCGCGAGAAGATCTTCGCGGCCGTCGCGCAGAAGCTGGAGGCCCAGGCGGATCAGCTCGCGGTCGGGGAGCGCCGCGTCTTCGTGCGGGACGATCCCGAGCGCGGGGTCTCGTTCCCGGAGGCGGTGGTGCTGGCCGAGAGCATGTGGGGGGTGCTGGCGTTCCCGGGCTCCTACGCGCCGCCCAGGCGCGCGGGTAAATACAAGGGCGGCGGGGTCGGGCCCTCGCCCTGCTACTCCTACTCCGCCTGCGTGGTCGAGGTGGACGTGGATCGCCAGACCGGCCTGGTCACGGCCACCGAGGTGTGGATCGCCCACGACGTGGGGCGGGCGCTGAATCCGCTCCTGGTCGAGGGCCAGGTCGAGGGCTCGATCTACATGGGCCTGGGCGAGGCGCTGATGGAGGAGCAGGTCTTCCGCAAGGGCGTGCACAAGATCCCCTCGCTGCTCGAGTACAAGAGCCCGACCACGCTCGAGACGCCGGAGATCCACACCATCCTCGTGGAGAGCGACGATCCGGAGGGCCCGTTCGGCGCCAAGGAGGCCGGGCAGGGGCCGTTGCTGCCGGTGATCCCGGCGGTGGCCAACGCGGTCTACGACGCGGTCGGCGTGCGCATCGACGAGACGCCAATCACGCCGGAGAAGGTGACGAAGGCGATGGACAGCAAGCGCCAGGGGAAGCCGGCGCGGGTCGGCCCCGAGCGGCTGCCGGTGTTCCGGTTCCCGGAGGCGCGGGTAGTGGAGTCGGCGTTCGGGCATCCCGCCGAGGATATCGCGGTGAGGCCGTTCGCGTCCGCCCCTCACCCTCTCCCCAGAGGGGAGAGGGTGAGGGGCGGGGGCGCGTCATGATGCGGTTACCGCCGTTTCAGTATCTGGCGCCGGTGTCGGTGGCCGACGCGGTCAAGCTCATGGCCGATCATGGGCCGGAAGCCATGCTGGTGGCCGGCGGGACCGATCTCTACCCGAACATGAAGCGCCGCCAGTTCGAGCCCACGGTGCTGGTGGGGCTGCGCGGGGTTCGGGACCTGGCCGGGGTCCGCCGGCCGGGCGCGGGCGCGGTCGCCATCGGGGCGGGGACCACGCTGACCGCGGTCGCGCGGCACCCCGAGGTGCGCGCGCGCTACGCGGCGCTGGCCACCGCGGCGGGCGCGGTGTCCACACCGCAGCTCCGCAACATGGGCACGCTCGGCGGCAACGTGTGCGTGGACACGCGCTGCAACTACTACAACCAGTCCTACCAGTGGCGGAAGGCGGTCAACTTCTGCATGAAGAAGGACGGGGAGATCTGCCTGGTGGCGCCGGGCAGCCCGCGCTGCTGGGCCGTGTCCTCGTCGGACACCGCGCCCGCGCTCTGGAGCCTGGGCGCGAGCGTGCGGCTGGCCGGCCCCGCGGGCGAGCGCACGATCCCGCTCTCGGCCCTCTACCAGGACGACGGCATCCAGTACCTGACCAAGCAGCCGGGAGACATCGTGACCGAGATCGTGTTGCCCCCCTCCGACGGCGCCCGCTCCACCTATCTCAAGCTGCGTCGCCGCGGCTCCTTCGATTTCCCGGTGCTGGGGGTCGCGGCGACGCTCCACATGGACGGCCCGACCGTGCGGCAGGCCCGCATCGTGCTGGGCGCGGTGGCCTCGCTGCCGCGGGAGTCCGTGGAAGCCGGTCGCCTGCTGGTCGGTGAGCGTCTCACCCCCGAGGTGATCGACCGCGCGGCCGACGCCGCGTACCGGCCCGCGAAGCCGCTCGACAATACCGATCTGACGCACCCCTACCGGAAGAGGATGGTGCGCGTCTACGTGGCGCGCGCGCTGCGGCGGTTGGCCGGCCTGCCGGACGAGGCGGAGGCATGACCGCTCTCGGCCAGCGCATCAAGGCCTTCCGCGCCGAGCGGGCGCTCCAGCAGCGTCAGCTCGCCGAGAAGGCCGGCCTCAGCCCGAGCATGCTGTCGCAGATCGAGTCGGGGCGCCTGACCCCGTCGCTGCCCACCCTCGGCAAGCTCGCCGGCGCCCTGGGCGTGTCCATCGGCTCGCTCTTCGAGCCGGCCCCGGCCGGGCGGCTCCTGGTGAGCCGGAAGGCCGACTACCCGGTGGTGTCCTTCGACGGCACCACCGAGAAGTGGCATGTGTTGGGGGCCGGGCTCTTCCAGGGTAAGATCCGGGCGGTGATGTCCACGCTCGGGCCGCGGTCGCGGGGCGTGAAGACGGACAAGGTGGTCATCCAGCCGGGGCAGATGAAGCTCTTCTACGTGATCGAGGGCAAGGTGGCCCTGCAGTACAACGGCGACCGCCACGTGCTCGAGGCCGGCGACAGCGCCTATCTCGACGGCGGCACCACGCACGGGTGGGAGAACGTGGGCTCCCGGATCGCCAGGGTGCTGTGGGTGATCCTCGGATGAGGATGAAGAGGGTCTATGAATGAGCGAGTAGTCGACTTCCGGACGGACCCGAGCCGGTACAAGCACTGGAAGCTCGCCTTCGACGGGCCGGTGGCGACCCTGGCCATGGACGTCAAGGAGGATGGCGGCCTCGTGCCCGGCTACGAGCTCAAGCTCAACTCCTACGACCTGGGGGTGGACATCGAGCTCTACGACGCCATCCAGAGGCTGCGCTTCGAGCACCCCGAGGTCGGCGCGGTCGTCCTCACCTCCGCCAAGGAGCGGATCTTCTGCGCGGGCGCCAACATTCGCATGCTGAGCCAGTCCTCCCACGGCTCCAAGGTGAACTTCTGCAAGTTCACCAACGAGACCCGCAGCGCGATCGAGGACGCCACCACCGGCTCGCGGCAGATCTGGCTCACCGCGGTGAACGGGCCCTGCGCGGGCGGCGGCTACGAGCTGGCGCTGGCCACCGACTGGATCATCATGTCCGACGACGGCTCCACCACGGTGGCGCTGCCCGAGGTCCCGCTGCTCGCGGTGCTGCCCGGGACCGGCGGCCTCACGCGGCTGGTGGACAAGCGACGCGTCCGGCGCGACCGCGCCGACTTCTTCTGCACGCTGGAGGAGGGCATCAAGGGCCCGCGCGCGGTGCAGTGGCGGCTGGTGGACGAGGTCGTGCCGCGCTCGCGCCTGGCCGAGGTCACGCAGGCGCGCGCCGCCGAGCGGGCCGCGCGCACCGACCGCCCCGCGGGCGCGCGCGGGATCACGCTGGCGCCCCTCGGGCGGCGCGTCGAGGGCGATCGGATCGCGTACGCCCACGTCACGTGCGCGATCGACCGCGGGCGGGGCGTGGCCGAGATCACGGTGGCGGCGCCCGCGACGCCGCCCCCGGCGGACCCGGCGGGCATCCACGCGGCGGGCGCGAGCTTCTGGCCGCTGGCGGTCGCGCGGGAGCTCGACGATCTGATCCTGCACCTCCGCGCCAACGAGGAGGAGATCGGCCTCTGGGTGCTGCGGACCACCGGGGCCGCGGATCTGGTGGAAGCCCACGACCGGGCGCTCGCGCAGCACGAGGCGGACTGGCTCGTGCGCGAGATCCGCCTCTACTGGAAGCGCACGCTCAAGCGCCTGGACGTCTCCTCGCGGTCCATCTTCGCGCTGATCGAGCCCGGCTCCTGCTTCGCGGGCACCCTGCTCGAGCTGGCGCTCGCCGCGGACCGCACGTTCATGTTCGACGGCACGCGCGAGGACGCCGGGCGGCCGGCCACCCTGCGCCTGACCGCGATGAACTTCGGGCCGTATCCCGCGGTGAACGGGCTCACGCGCCTCGCGAGCCGCTTCCTGGACGAGCCGGGCCGCGTGGACGATCTCAAGGGCCGGATCGGCGAGGACCTCGACGCGGCCGCCGCGGCCGAGGCCGGGCTGGTGACCTTCACGCCGGACGATATCGACTGGGAGGACGAGGTGCGCATCGCCATCGAGGAGCGGGCCGCCTTCTCGCCGGACGCGCTGACCGGCATGGAGGCCTCGCTGCGCTTCGGCGGCCCGGAGACGCTCGAGAGCAAGATCTTCGCGCGGCTGTCGGCCTGGCAGAACTGGATCTTCCAGCGGCCCAACGCGGTCGGCCCCAAGGGCGCCCTCAAGGTGTACGGCACCGGTGAGCGGGGCGATTTCGACCGCAGGAGAGTGTGATGGCGCCGATCGACTACATCGAGCGGATTCCCAACAACGTGGACCTCTCGGAGAACCGGCGGCTGCTCAGGGCGCTGGAGGACTGGCAGCCGAAGTTCCTCGAGTGGTGGCACGACATGGGGCCGGAGGGCTTCCAGTCCAGGGACGTCTACCTGCGCACCGCGGTGAGCGTGGACGCCAAGGGCTGGGCCCAGTTCGGTTACGTGAAGATGCCCGAGTACCGCTGGGGGATCTTCCTCGCCGAGCCGGAGGGCGACCGCCGGATCAACTTCGGCGATCACCAGGGGCAGCCCGCCTGGCAGGAGGTGCCGGGCGAGTACCGCGGGACGCTCCGCCGGCTCATCGTGACCCAGGGCGACACCGAGCCCGCGTCGGTGGAGCAGCAGCGGCACCTGGGCCGCACCTGCCCGTCGCTCTACGACCTGCGCAACCTCTTCCAGGTCAACGTGGAGGAGGGGCGGCATCTCTGGGCGATGGTGTACCTGCTCGACGCCCACTTCGGCCGCGACGGGCGCGAGGAATCGGAGGCGCTGCTGCAGCGGCGCTCGGGCGACCACGACAAGCCCCGGATCCTGGGCGCCTTCAACGAGAAGACCCCGCACTGGCTGTCCTTCTTCATGTTCTGCTTCTTCACGGACCGCGACGGCAAGTACCAGCTCGCCAGCCTCGCGGAGAGCGGCTTCGACCCGCTCTCCCGCACCTGCCGCTTCATGCTCACCGAGGAGGCCCACCACATGTTCGTGGGCGAGAGCGGGGTGGGACGCATCGTGCAGCGGGCCTGCGAGCTCATGCGCGAGCACCGGACCGACGACGTGCGCAAGCACGGCGGGATCGACCTGCCGACCATGCAGAAGTACATCAACTTCCACTGCTCGGTCTCGCTCGACCTCTTCGGCTCCGAGGTCTCGACCAACGCGGCCAACTTCTACACCGCGGGGCTCAAGGGGCGCTTCGAGGAGACCAAGAAGACCGACGACCACCGCCTGAAGGACGGGACCTACCCGGTGATCGGGCTCGACGGCGAGACGATCGTCACCCGCCGGGAGCCGGCGCTGGTCTCGCTCAACGAGCGGCTGCGCGACGATTACGTGGCCGACTGCCAGCGCGGGGTAAGCCGCTGGAACGAGATCATCAAGAGCCACGGGATCGACTTCACCCTCACGCTGCCCCACCGCGCCTTCCGCCGGGCCATCGGGGCGTTCGCGGACGTCCGGGTGTCGCCCGACGGCCGCGTCATCAGCCAGGCGGAATGGGACGCGCGGCATCGCGACTGGCTGCCGACGGAGGAGGACGAAGCCTACGTGGGCAGCTTGATGAAGCCGGTGACCGAGCGCGGCAAGATGGCCGCCTGGATCGCGCCGCCCGCGCGCGGCGTCAACGGCCAGGCCGAGGATTTCGAGTACGTCCGGCTGACCTGACGGAGGAGGCCGCGCCATGCCCCCCACCATGCCCCCCACCATGCCGATGGTCGTCAAGCCGAAACGGTTCGGGCCCCCGCTCGGGATGTACTCCCACGGCATGGTCGCCCCGGGCGGCGAGATCGTCGTGGTGGCCGGGCAGGTCGGGATGGACGAGCGGCGGGCGGTCGCGGTCGGGGACGTGGGCGCGCAGACGCGACAGGCCCTGGAGAACGTGCGCGCCATCGTCGAGGCCGCCGGCTGCACGATGCGGCACATCGTGCGCCTGCAGACCTTCCTGACCCACGCCGAGGACATTCCCGGCTTCATGGCCGCGCGCGGCGAGGTCTTCCCGAAGTACTTCCCGGACGGCGCCTACCCGCCCAATACGCTCCTCGTGGTGAGCCGCCTCGTGCAGCCCGAGCTCCTGGTCGAGATCGAGGCCATGGCGGTCAAGCCCGCGCCCCGGCCCCGGGCGGTCAAGGCCCCACGCCGGCGGACCGCGTCGCGGAAGCGCTCATGATCGAGCTGCCGCCGCGCTTCAACGCGGCGACGTTCTTCGTGGACCGGCACGTGGCGGAAGGCCGCGGCGACAAGGTGGCCTTCTTCCACGACGCGGGCTCGATCACCTACACGGGGCTGCAGGAGCTGGTCAACCGCACCGGCAACGCGCTGCTCGATCTGGGGGTGCGCTCGGAGCAGCGGGTGCTCTGCCTGCTGCTGGACTCGCCCGAGTTCCTGGGAGCCTTCTGGGGCGCCATCAAGATCGGCGCCATCCCGATCCCCGCGAACACGATGATGCGGGCCGACGACTACCGGTACTTCCTCGACGACAGCCGCGCGCCCGTCGCGATCGTCTCGGAGGCGCTGCTGGCCGAGGCGGGCCCCGCGCTCGCGAAGGCGCGCTACCTCCGGCACGTGATCGTGGCGGGGCGGGCGTCCGGGCCGCAGATCGCCTTCG
This sequence comes from Candidatus Limnocylindria bacterium, assembly GCA_035524955.1. Classification (GTDB taxonomy): domain Bacteria; phylum Methylomirabilota; class Methylomirabilia; order Rokubacteriales; family CSP1-6; genus CAMLFJ01. Next base: position 16,381 of record DATLFG010000089.1, read on the forward strand.
ACGGCTGGGTGGGCAAGGCCTCCGCGCGGCTCGAGCCCTTCGACAGCTCGAAGGACGATCCCGCCTTCTGGCTCTATTCGTCGGGCTCCACGGGCCGGCCCAAGGGCGCGGTGCACCTGCAGCACGACATGGTGGTGTGCTCCGACACCTACGCGCTCCAGGTCCTCGGCATGACCGAGGCCGACCGCACCGTCTCGGCCGCGAAGCTCTTCTTCGCCTACGGGCTCGGCAACAACCTGTACTTCCCGTTGCGGGTCGGCGGCCAGGGCGTGCTCTATCCGCATCGCCCGACGCCGGACGCCATGTTCGAGCTGATCCAGCGCCACCGCCCGACGCTCTTCTTCGGCGTGCCCACGCTCTACGCGGCGATGCTGCAGGTGAAGGAGGCGGAGAAGCGCTACGACCTCTCGTGCCTCCGCTTCTGTGTCTCCGCGGGCGAGGCGCTGCCCGAGGAGCTCTACCGGCGCTGGCGGGAGCGCTTCGGCGTGGAGATCCTGGACGGGATCGGCACGACCGAGATCCTGCACATCTTCCTGTCGAACCGCCCCGGCCGCGCCCGGCCCGGATCAACCGGCTCGCCGGTTCCCGGCTACGAGGCGGTCATCGTGGACGACGAAGGCCGCCCGGTCCCCGTCGGGGAGATCGGCAACCTCCGGGTCAAGGGCGACTCGACCATGGCCTACTACTGGAACCAGCACGAGAAGACGAAGGACGCGCTGGTGGGCCACTGGATCCAGACCGGGGACAAGTATTACCAGGACCCGGACGGCTACTTCTGGTACTGCGGGCGCGCCGACGACATGCTCAAGGTCGGCGGCATCTGGGTCTCGCCGGTCGAGGTGGAGAACACCCTGGTGGGCCACCCTGCCATCCTGGAGACCGCGGTGGTGGGGCAGGCGGACACCGACGAGCTGATCAAGCCGAAGGCCTTCGTGGTGCTGAAGGAGGGGCACGCGGCCTCCGCGACGCTCGAGGTCGAGCTCAAGGCCTTCGTGAGAGACAAGATCGCGCCCTACAAGTATCCGCGATGGATCGAGTTCGTGCCGGAGCTGCCCAAGACCGCGACGGGCAAGATCCAGCGCTTCAAGCTGCGGCGGTGACGGTCGCGAGGCCGGCCGTGTCGGCCGCGCGGACGGGGAGGACAGCTCCCGGATCTCGCGGACCTTGTCGTGTGCACCGGATTCCTCCCCCGCTAGAGCGTACGGCATGAGCGACGCATTCCCCGGCTTCCTCGACCGCCGGCTCGAGACCCTCGATCCGGAGGCGCTCCGACGGCACCAGTGGGCCCGCCTCGAGGCGCTGGCGCGGGCCGCGGTGCCGGCCAACGCGTTCATCACCGCCCAGTGGAAGCGCGCCGGACTGGCCGGTCCGGCCGATCTCCGGAGCTGGGACGACTTCCGCCGGCTGCCCCTCACGCGCAAGAGCGAGCTGGTGGCGGACCAGGCGGCGCATCCCCCGTTCGGGACCAACCTCAGCCATCCGCTCGACCACTACGTCCGAGTGCACCAGACCTCGGGCACCACCGGCCCGCCGCTCCGCTGGCTCGACACGCAGGAGTCCTGGGCGTGGTGGGCGCGCTGCTGGGGCTTCGTCCTGCGGGGCGCGGGCCTGGGGCCGGGCGACCGGATCTTCTTCCCGTTCTCCTTCGGGCTCTTCGTCGGGTTCTGGGCGGGGTTCGAGGGAGCCCGTGCCCTCGGCGCCCTCGCGATCCCGGGCGGCGGCCAGGACTCGGCGCAGCGCCTGGCCGCCATGGAGACGCTCGGCGCCACCGCGGTGTGCTGCACGCCGTCCTACGCGCTGCACCTGGCCGAGACCGCGCGTGAGCGCGGCGTGGCGCTCCCCCGGCTGGGCATCCGCGCCACCGTGCACGCCGGCGAGCCCGGCGCGGGGATTCCCGCGGTGCGGGCCCGCATCGAGGAGGCCTGGGGCGCCCGCGCCCACGACCACGCGGGCATGACCGAGATGGGCGCCTACGGCTTCGAGTGCGCGGCCCAGACCGGTCTCCATGTCAACGAGGCCGAGTTCATCGCGGAGGTGATCGACCCCGCCACCGGCGGGCCCGCGGACGAGGGCGAGCTCGTGCTGTCGAACCTGGGCCGCCTCGGCTCGCCGCTGCTCCGCTACCGGACGGGCGATCGGGTGCGCGCCGCCCGGACGCCGTGTGAGTGCGGCCGGAGCTTCCTTCGCCTGGACGGCGGCATCCTGGGGCGGGTGGACGACATGCTGATCGTCCGCGGCGTCAACGTCTTCCCGTCCGCGCTCGAAGGCATCGTGCGGCGCTTCCCGGACGTCGACGAGTTCGTGATCGAGGTCTACCGGCGCGGTCAGCTCGACGAGGTGCGCCTGCTCCTCGAGGTCAATGGCCACGCGCAGTCGGTGGTCGTGGCGGTGCAGGAGGCCGTTCGGGTGGACCTCGGCATCCGGGTCGAGGCGGTGCCGGTCCCCGGGCAGAGTCTGCCGCGCTACGAGCTCAAGGCTCGGCGCCTGGTACGTCGCGCGAGCGAGTAGTCGGCTATCCTGGTGGCCATGTCGGCCGCGGGGGCCGATGCCGAGACCTCGGCGCTCGTCACGCGCATCGCCGCGGGTGACCGCGACGCCTTCAGCCGGTTCGTGTCGGCGCGATGAACCGCGACGAGATCGGCGAGCTGGCGGCGGCGTACGCCCTCGGGAGCCTGGAGGCCGGGGATCGGGCGCGCTTCGAGGCGCTGCTGCGAACCGGCGACCCCGAGGCGGTGGCCGCGCTCCGCGAGTTCGAGGGTACCCTGACGGACCTGGCCGCCGCGGCGCCCGAGACGCCCCCGCCCGCCGTCAAGGAGCAGCTCATGGAGCGCATCGCGGCGGCCCGGGGGCCGGGGCGCGTGGCGCCGCGCCGCGGCCGCGCGATCTGGCCGGCCGTGCTGACCGGCGCCATGGCCGCCGGGCTCGCCGCGATCGTGGTCGGCTCGTCGGTCTCGTCCACCTACGAGGAGCGGCTCGACGCGCTGGCCCGCGACGCCGAGCAGCTCGAGGCGGAGCTGCGGAGCCAGCAGGCGGTGATCACGATCCTGCGCGACCCGGCCACCCGGATGGTCGCGCTCGCCGGCCAGTCGCCGGCGCCGACCGCGCGCGCCCGCATGATGTGGCACGCGACGGCCGGCGGAGTCTTCGTCGCGGCCGGACTGCCCGCGGCGCCCGCGGGCAAAGCCTATCAGCTGTGGGCGATCGCCGGCAGTGACGCGCCCGTCTCGGCCGGCGTGTTCAGCGTGGACGCGTCCGGGGCGGGGAGTCTCGCGGTGCGGCCGCTGCCCGGGGTGGCGACCGTGAGCGCGTTCGCGGTGACGCTCGAGCCCGCGGGCGGCCTCCCCGCGCCGAGCGGGGAGATCTACCTGCACGGCGGCTCCTGAGCTACGAAGGTTCCCTCCTGATCTGATCCCTCAGCATCTGATGACGTGCCATGTCGTGCTTCTGCCGTAATTCGTAGGATCCCGCACATTCGTCGGTTTCGCGGTCCCGTCTTGTCCAACGTTAATAAGTACTTGAATCTTTTGAACCCGTGGCACGCCGTATGCGGCTGGCTGAGGTACCCGGAGGAACAACCATTGAATAGACTGCGCCACTGGCAACGCGGGAGCACGGGAGAGGGCGGCTTCAGCCTGGCCGAGATCCTGGTCGCCCTGTCCGTCATGTCGGTCGGCCTGCTCGGGGTTGCCGTCGCATTCGGCTTCGGTGTCGATGGCGTCGAGGCCGGGCGGCAGCAGAGCACCGCGGTCTTCCTGGCCGAGCAGCGCCTCGAGCAAGCCAAGGAGCTGGCCGCGCGGGCGCCCAACCTCCAGGACCTGGTCGTCGGCAATCTGCCCGATACCGAAGATTACGGGACGATCGTCGGGGCGCCCCCGCGGTACCGTCGGACGACCACCATCACGTCCTGGGACTCCACGAGCTGGGGGGCCCTGTCGGCGGGTACGACGGGTAAGAAGGTCGACGTGGTCGTCCTCTACCAACCGGTCACCGGTCGCGGCGTCCTCACCACGGAGCGTTCGGTGACGCTGTCCGGGTTCTTTGCGACCCGATGAGCCACCAGAGCGGTTTCGGCGGCAACGATCGCGGCTACACCCTGGCCGAGATGCTGGTCGTCTGCGCCATCGTGGGACTCGTCATGGCCGGCCTGCTGGCCCTGGTGATGTCGGGGCAGCAGGCCTTCTGGTACGGCACCACCCAGGTGGACGCGCAGCAGACCACCCGCGTGGCGCTCGAACGAATGGTCAAGGAGATTCGCGAGGCGGGTTATTACCCCCGAGGTCCTGACACGACGCCGGCGAATTGCCCGGACGCGACGCAGTATCCGCTGTATCCGCTGGGACCGCCCTGCTACAAGTTCGTCCCGATCACGGCTCAGACCGCGACCGCCCTGACCCTCCAGTCGGACTGGAACGGAGACACGGCGATCTCGGCCTCGACCAAGGTCAACGACCCGTTCGACTGCCCGACGGGCACCGCATGCCGAGGGGAATGGGTGACCTATTCGTTCTCCGGAGGCAAGCTGAACCGGACAGAGGCCGGCTTCCCGCTTCAAGTGATCGCGTCGGGCATCACCGCCCTCACCTTCGCGTATCTGGACGAGAACCAGAGCATCACGACGGCCCGTGACCGGATCCGGACCGTGGAAATTTCGATCAGTGCCCAGACCGCGGCCCGCGGCGCCCATGTCACCATGATCGACCGGATCCGGCTGAGGAATCGATGATCTCGGAGGAGAACATGACGAACTGGTGTAGCCGGCTGAGCAATCAGCGAGGGGTGGCGCTGCCGCTCGCGATGGTCCTTCTTCTCGTCCTCACGATGATGGCCCTCGCGTTCATGACGCTGGGGTCGGTCGAGCCCCAGATCTCGAAGAATCTCTCCGATGGGGCCCGCGCGCGGCAGCTCGCCGAGGCGGGTATCGAGCTGGCCTTCACGAAGCTTGCGAACCAGGACTTCACCATCCTGCTCGGCGGCTCCACGGAGGTCAACGGCTCGAATCCCAAGGAGTACATTCTCGTCACGGGAGGCACGACCCTTCCCGGCCTCTCGTCCAGCCACGGAACCTTCGGGGTGACCATCCGGAACGACATCACCGCCGGTGACAAGGAGTTCACGGGCTATATCCCTCCGGGCGGAACGGCCCTATCGCTCGACACCGCGGGCAGCGAGACGAACGATCAGAACGGGATCATTCTCGTGAGGGCCCTCGGGACCTACAACGGGGCGAACCGGACCGTCAACGCGGTCATCGAGCGTGGCAAGCTCAACATCAACGCCGCGCTCTCTCTGCCGGGGAACCAGGCGGATACGTACACGAATGCTCCCGGCGCGTACTCCATCGATGGTCGCGACTGGCTTCGAGCGGACACCTCGGATCCCAGCACGTGTCCGACGGGTTGCGCCCAGATGAGGCTCGGGATCGCCACCCTGCCCGGAACTCAGAGCAACGTCGGGAGCTCGTATGAACAGGTGGCGGAGAGCGGCTTCAATACCTCGGCGAAGCGAGGCTATGTCCGGGGCAGTCACCAGAGCACCGGGACCATGACCACCGGGCTGAATACCATCGCGGCGGACTCGGGTCTCACCCCGGCCGCCATGCAGGCGTTCCTGACCAACCTGGCCGCCAACACGTCGACCCAGGTCATCCAGAGCACGCAGGCCTGTGCTCATCCGGCAACGGGCGGCGCGCACAACAAGCCGGAAGGCCTGCGCATGACCTCGACGGGGACTCCGGGCCAGGTCAACATCACCAACAACGGCAGCTGCTCGGATCCGATCAACCAGTCCCTCGATCTCGGCACGGTGGCGAACCCGGCCATCGTCTACGTCAAGGGCGACTACGACACCACGTCGCAGTTCATCGGGCTCGCGGTGGACGGTGGTCAACCGATCCGGGGGTACGGCGTTCTGGTGGTCGAGGATGCCGACCTGTCGTTCTTCGGGAGCGACTTCCGGTGGGACGGGATCGTGGTCGTCACCGGTCGATACGTCGGTGTCGGCTTCCGGGGCGGCAGCAACACGGAGATTCGCGGGGCCCTGATCGCCAACGAGACCATTGCCGGGGAAGCGGGTGGCTACTTCGAGTTCTTGAACCAGGCCAGCTCGATGAGCATTCGCCGCAGCAAGGAGAACATCGATCTGGCCATGAACGCGCTCTACAACATGCGGATCTCCACGTATCGTGAGAACTAGCGTGCGGCGCCTGGCTCTGGGCATCGTGGCGATGATGCTGCTGGCCGCCTGCCAGCCGACACCGGCCTCTCATGCCCCGGCTACCGGATCCGTCTCCCCGGCCGAGCAGCTGCGAATCGAAGGAGACGGGTTCATGGCCAGGGCGGACTACGCCAACGCAGTCGCGAAGTTCCGCGCGGCGGCCGACCTCGATCCCGCGGCGATAGCGCCCCGATTCTCGCTCGGGGCCGCCTACTCGTACCTCGAGAAGCGGCCGGAGGCCATCGCCCAGTTCAGATGGGTCCTCGCCCGAGCCGACGCCACGTCCACCGAGTACCGGGAGGCTCACCGGTGGCTCGCGCGGGTGGGGGCACTACCGGCTCTCGGCCCTGGTGCCACGGCCGCGCACGCCGACGCGTCCATCACTCCCGCCCCGCTCGATCCCTCGGCTATTGGCCGGATCGTCGGCAGAACGGAGTGGCCCGACGTGGCGCCTCACGACCACTTGGTCCGGGGCGACATCTCGCTGGTCGGCGACGAACCGATCACCAGCGAGGTGGCCCGCTCTCGCCCATTCCGCCTCGGCGATGCATACGAGTTCCGGGATCTTCCCGCCGGACGCTATCGGGTGATCGCGGTCATCGACGAGACGGCGGTATGGGACGAGAAGGTCACGGTCGAGGCAGGGCAGGACACGAACGTGAACTTGACCGCCTCGAACAGCCCCGTGCCGGCTGCCAGATTCTCTCCCGCACCGACCGGAAGCCCGCGCTAGCGTAGGCGCGCCGCCCGCAGCACCGCGATGATGGTCATCGCGTCCTTGATCTCCCCGCGCTCCACCATGGCGAGCACGTGGGTGAACGGGAAGGGGCGTCGCTCGATGAACTCGGTGGGATCGGGCGGGCGCGACGCCGGGCGCAGGTCATGGGCCACGTAGAGGTGGGCGACCTCGCGCAGGATGCTCTTGGAGGTGTGGAAGTCGCCCAGCTCGACGAGGCGCCCGGCCTCGTAGCCCGCCTCCTCGGCCAGCTCGCGCTGCGCGGCTTCGGTCGGGGTCTCGCCCGCGTGCTGGCCGCCCGTCGGTATCTCCCAGAAGAAATCGCCGGCCACGTACCGGTACTGCCCCACCAGGAGCACGGTGTCCCGGTCGAGGAAGGGGAGAATCCCAACACACTCGCTGCATTGCACCACGCCGTAGAGCGTGCTGCGGCCATCCGGCAACTCGACCACGTCCTCGCGGACGGAGATCCACTGGTTGTCGTAGACGGGCCGGGTGGAGGTCCGACGCCAGGGCGTGCGCGCCCACGCAGGCCCGGGCGGGGGAGTACCAGTGGGCTCGCTCATGATCCGGTTGTATCATGTGGGCCGGGAGGAACGTGATGGCCTGGCCGGTTCCCGTCGAAGCGTTGTGGAACGATCTGCAGAGCGTCCGCGCCGAGCTCCTGAAGGAAGCGGACGGGCTCAGCCAGACCCAGGCGGACTGGCGCCCGGACGAGGGGGAGTGGTCGGTCGGCGAGGTCCTCCATCACCTGACCCTGGCCGAGGTGGGTACCGGCAAGCTGACTTCCAAGCTCCTCAAGGAAGCACCGCAGCTTCTGGCGCCGTTTCCCCCCGACCTCACCACCTTCACGCCGGTGCCGGCGCCGCCTTCCGGCCCTGCCAAGGCGCCGGAGGTGGTCTACCCGGAGCGCGGCCATCCGCTGGACCGGTTGGTCGCCGACCTGAAGGCGACCCGGGAGCGCAGCCGCCAGTCCATCGAGCGGCTGGCCGCGGTGGACCCGCGCGGGCTCAAGTGGCGGCACTTCACGCTGGGCGAGATGGATCTGGCCCAGTGGTGGCTGCTGCACGTGCGTCACGAGGCCGATCATCTCGAGCAGCTGCGGGCCGTGAAGGCCGCCCCGGGTTTCCCCCGCCCGTGAGGATCATCCTGCGCAATCCCCGGAAAGAAATCGAGGTGGACGGCAAGCGTCGGGTCAAGGAGCTTCTCGTCGAGCTCGACATCCTGCCCAGCACCGTCCTGGTCATTCGCGGTAACGAGCTCCTGACCGCGGACACCGTGGTGGGCGGCGACGACGTGCTCGAGGTGCGCCCGGTCATGTCCGGGGGCAGCGTGGGGACGCCGTGAAGTGTCGCAAGTGCGGGGGGGCCGCCGCGCTGGAGCTGCGGCGCCACAACGCGGCCTTCTGCTCGCCGCACTTCATCGAGTTCTTCCGCAAGCAGGTGGCGGAGGCCGTCCACCGTCACCGCATGTTCACCCGCGACGAGAAGATCATGGTGGCCGTCTCGGGCGGCAAGGACTCGCTCGCGCTCTGGGACGTGCTGATCGAGGACGGGTACCAGACGGCCGGCCTCTATCTCGACCTGGGTATCTTCGATTACTCGAAGGAGTCCAGGGCGAAGTGCGAAGCGTTTGCGGCCGCCCGCGGCCAGACCCTGCACATCGAGCGGGTGGCGGAGGCGGTGGGCGCCCCGATTCCCGTGGTGCAGCAGGCCACCCGGCGCCCCACCTGCTCGGCCTGCGGCCTCTCCAAGCGGTACCTGATGAACCGGGCCGCGCTCCAGCACGGCTACCCGGTGGTGGCCACCGGCCACAATCTCGACGACGAGGCCGCCACGCTCTTCGGCTCGGTGATGCACTGGCAGACCGACGCGCTGCCGCGGCAGTCGCCCGCGCTGGTCTCCACCCATCCGAAGCTCGTGCGCCGTGTGAAGCCGCTCTACCGCCTGTCCGAGCTCGAGACCGCCGCCTTCGCCTTCCTGCGCGGCATCGACTACATCGTGGAGGAGTGCCCGTTCGCCAAGGGTGCCACCTCCATCGCTCACAAGGAGACGCTGAACCGGCTCGAGGAGGCCTCGCCCGGCTCCAAGCACAACTTCCTGTTCGGCTTCCTCGAGAAGGCCCGTCCCGCCTTCGAGAAGGTGGAGCACGTCGAGCTCCTCGAATGCACCTCCTGCGGGCAGGTGACCACCGGCGCGATCTGCGCCTTCTGCAAGCTCGCCGACCTGGTCAAGCGCCGGATATCCTGATCCTGGGCTGATCCTGGCTGACCTCGGGTCGACCTGCTAGAATGAATGCCGGTTCAGTCAACGTGACTCTCTCGAGGAGGAGACCCCCATGCAGAACGCGGTGATCGTCGGCGCGGTCCGTACCGCCGTCGGCCGGAAGAACGGCAAGCTCGCGGGCTACCGCCCGGACGACCTGCTGGCCGACACGCTCAAGGCCCTGGTGGGGCGCGTGAAGATCGACCCGAGCGAGGTCGAGGACGTGGTGATGGGCTGCGTGGACCAGGTGGGTGAGCAGGGGCTGAACATCGCCCGCAACGCAGCCTTGATCGCCGGCTTTCCGGTGGACGTCTGCGGTACCACGCTCGACCGCATGTGCGGCTCCGGCCAGCAGGCCGCCAACTTCGCGGCCATGGGCGTGATGTCCGGCCAGTACGAGTGCGTGATCGCAGGTGGCGTGGAGAACATGAGCCGCGTGCCGATGGGCTCGAACGGCATGGGGCCCGGCGACGGGCCGCTGTCGCCGAGGATCCAGGCGCTCTACAACGTCATCCCGCAGGGGCTCTCCGCCGAGATGATCGCCGAGCAGTGGGGCATCAAGCGCGAGGAGCTCGACGAGTACTCCGCCCAGAGCCACGAGCGGGCGGGCCGGGCGATCGCGGAGGGACGCTTCAAGCGGGAGATCGCGCCGCTCACGCTGGCCGACGGCAGCGTCTTCGACACCGACGAGGGCGTGCGGGTGCCCGTGAACCGGGAGAAGATGGCCGCCCTGGCCCCGTCCTTCAAGCCCGACGGGGTCGTGACCGCCGCCAACTCCTCGCAGATCTCGGACGGCGCCGCCGCGCTGCTGATCATGTCGGAGACGCGCGCCAAGGCGCTGGGGCTCACCCCGCGCGCCCGCATCGTGGCCACCGCCCTGGCCGGCGTGGACCCCACCATCATGCTGACCGGCCCCATCCCGGCCACCCAGCGGGTGCTCAAGAAGGCGGGAATGAAGCTCGACCAGATCGACCTGTTCGAGATCAACGAGGCCTTCGCCTCGGTGGTCCTGGCCTGGGAGCGCGAGCTGCACCCCGACATGAAGCGCGTCAACGTCAACGGCGGTGCGATCGCGCTGGGCCACCCGCTCGGCTGCTCCGGCGCCAAGCTGATGACCACGCTCCTGCACGAGCTGGAGCGCACCAAGAAGCGCTACGGGCTGCAGACGATGTGCATCGGATTCGGGCAGGGCATCGCCACCATCATCGAGCGCGTCTAGCGATCGTCCCCGCCCTATACCCCTCTCCCCCCAGGGGAGAGGGTAGGGTGAGGGGGGTAGCGCGGCGCGCTCCCAGCGACTTGGGGGCACCTGAACTTTTCCCTTGACGGAGTTTCGCGGGAGCCTCGTCGCGTGTCGAGTGCGCGCGGGGAATGCCGATCCTGCCCTTCACATCCGGCCCGTGATGCGCGGTCTCGCTGCGGGGCACGAACGATGATGGTGCGTACCGCGTTCGCGCGACCTGGGCGGTCTCAGACGTCCCCGGAACCTGGGGTTAGAGTCTCCTCAGCAGAAAAGGGGGACTCGCCATGTCGACACGCCCGCCGGATTTTCTCGCCACGTTGCAGCCCACGCCGCCGCGCATCGCGGAGCTGGATCGCCTGGGTGACGAGATCGCCGAGCTCTCCGCCAACCTCGATGCGGCTACGGCCCGCCTGCTTGCCCTCATCCGGGAGTTCGACGCCCGCGGCGGCTGGAACACTGGCTTCCGCTCGTGCGCCGCGTGGCTCGCCTGGCGAATCGGACTCGCATCGGGCGCCGCCCGCGAGCACGTCCGGGTAGCGCGCGCCCTCGGGACGCTGCCAGCGCTGGCCGAGGCCTTGGCGCGGGGCGAGCTTTCCTACGCCAAGGTCCGAGCCCTCACCCGCGTGGCGACCCCGGAGACCGAGGGGCGCCTGCTGGCGGTGGGGCGCGCGGGCACGGCGGTCCACGTCGAGCGCATCGTGCGGGGCTGGCGCCGGGTGGACCGGCAGGCCGAAGCCCGCGAGGCCGCGCGCCAGCACGCCGGCCGGGCCCTGCACGTCTACCAGGACGAGGACGGCACCTTGGTGCTCCGTGGGCGCCTGACCCCGGAGGTGGGCGCGCTGCTCCTGCGGGCCCTCGACGCGGCTCGTGAAACGCTGTACCAGAAGCGCCGCGCCAAGGAGGCCGTCCTGCCGGCTACCGACCCTGCCGTCGAGACGCCGACCCGGGCGCAGCAGCAGGCGGACGCGCTGGCCCTGCTGGCCGAGACCGCACTGCATCATGAGCTCGATCCCGGCGCTCCGGGGGAGCGGTATCAAGTGGTGGTCCACGTGGACGCCGCGGTGCTGGCGGATCCGGATCAGCCCGGGCAGTCGGTGCTGGAAGATGGACCGCGCGTTCCCGCGGGAACGTCACAGCGGCTGGCGTGCGACGCGAGCCGGGTGGTGATGCGGGAGGACCCGGACGGGCGCATCGTGGAGGTCGGGGCCCGGACGCGGACGATCCCCCCGGCGCTGCGCCGGGCGCTCCAGCACCGAGACCGAAGCTGCCGCTTCCCGGGCTGTACCGTCCGGTTTGGCCAGGCGCATCACGTGCGCCATTGGGCGCAGGGCGGCCCGACGACCCTATCGAACCTGGCTCTACTCTGTCGGCGTCATCACCGCGCAGTGCACGAAGAGCGTTACCAGATCGAGCGGTTGCCTGACGGGGGCCTCCAGTTCCGACGGCCGAACGGCTGGCTGTTGCCCGACGTGCCCCCACCGGCGGCAGTACCGGCCGATCCGGTTGGAGCGCTGGAGGCGCGGCACGCCGCGGAGGGACTCCGACTCGATGCGCGGACGGGGTGCCCGAAGTGGCTGGGGGAGCGGCTGGACGTGGGCTGGGCGATCGGCGTGCTGCATCCGCGGGCGACGCGGCCCGGATCCGGTCCGGCGTAGGCGGCCACCTGCACGCAGGCCGGAGCCGGAGGGACCGCTAGCGCCCGCGGCCGGCGGCGAGCGCGACCTGCACCTTGCGGTGCAGCTCGGGCGGCGGGACCGGCTTGAAGAGCAGCGCGGAGATGCCGAGCCGGCGGCAACGCGCCTGATCTTCTTCCTGCAGGCCCCACCCGGTGATGAAGATCACCGGCACGTTCGGGTCGCGGGCGCGGAGCTGCTCGGCCACGTCCCAGCCGCTCATCTCCGGCATGCCTACGTTGGTGATCACGAGGTCGAAGCCGCTGGGCACGAAGACCCGGAGGGCCTCGGGCCCGCTCGGGACGGGCAGCACGTGGTGGCCCGCGTCCTTGAGCATCTCGCCCAGGATCGACAGTACCTGCGGATCGTTGTCCACGAGCAGGATGCGCCCCTTCCGCTCGATGCCCGGCTCGCCGCCGGGGGTGGCCTCGCCGCTCGGGCTCATGCCGATCGGCAGGGTGATCGTGAACGTGGTGCCCTCGCCCGGGCGGCTGTCCACCTTGAGGTCGCCGCCGTGCCGCTCGACGATCGAGTGGGAGACCGAGAGGCCGAGGCCGGTGCCCTCCTCGCCCTTGGTGGTGAAGAAGGGATCGAACACCTTCTTGCGGACCTCCTCCGACATGCCCATGCCGGTGTCGGCCACCGTGATGAGCGCGTGGCGGTGATCCCCCAGACGCGTTCGGATGCGCAGGGTGCCGCCCTTGGGCATCGCGTCGATCGCGTTCAGCACGAGGTTGGTGATGACCTCGTTCAGCTCGGCGGGCCGGCCCATGACCACCGGGACCGGGCCCAGCTCCAGCTCGAGCTGCAGCGGCACGCCGCCCTTGACCTTCTTCTCCTCCCAGCGCGGCCGCGTGATGGCCAGCGAGTCGCGGACGACCTGGTTGAGATCCATGGTCACGAACGGCTCGTCGGGCCGGAGCCGTGCAAACTTCTGGATGCGGCGCACGGTCTCGGCGCCGCCGTTGGCCGCCTTCTCGATCACGTCGAGCCCGCGGCGGACCACGTCGGCATTGCCCGGGCTCCGCGCCATGAGCTGCGCGTAGCCCAGGATCGCCTGGAGCAGGTTGTTGAAATCGTGCGCGATGCCGCCCGCCATCTGGCCGAGGGCGGTGAGCCGCTCGGACTGGTGCATCTGCGCTTCGATCTCACGCTGGGCCGTCATGTCGCGCACGATGGCGAGCATGCCCTCGGAACCGCCGTCGCGTCCGGGCAGGTACGAGAGCGTGACGGCCAGGTTCAGCGGCCGCCCGTCCGTCCGCTTGGTGGTGCCGTCGAAGGCCCGCACCGGGTTCTCCCGCGAGAGCGCCGCCCGCGCGATCCGGTACGGCTCCGCGGGGACGAGACCGGCGAACGGGTGGCCCACGACCTGATCGGACGCCTGGCCGAAGATGCGCTCGGCCGCGGGATTCCATCCGCGGATATTGCCCTCGCCGTCCACCGAGATGATCGCGTCACCCGCGGAGGAGATGAGCTGCTCCAGGTACTGCTTGGTCTCGGCCACCTCGCCGTAGAGGCGCGAGTTGCGGATGGCGACCGCCAGATAGTCGGACAGCATCTCGAGCAGCTCGCGCTCGCGGGGGTCGATGGGGCGCGTGCCCGCCCGATTGGCCACCGTGAGGTAGCCGAGAGTGTTGCCGTCCTCGCGTATCGGGCAGACCACGCGGGTCTCCCCGGACGGACTCTCGGGCGGCGTCGAGCCCAGGCGCACCGTGGCCTCCTCGTAGCCCAGAGCGTCCTTGAGCTGCGCGGTGATCGCGGCGGTGAGCTCGCGGAAATCGAGCTGGCCGAGCAGGCTGCGCGAGATCTCGCGCAGGATCGAGAGCTGGGTCACCCGCAGGGACTGCTCGGGCTGATCGCTCCGCGCTTCCTGCTCGCGACTGCGGGCCTTGGTGGCCAGCGAGCGCATCTCGTTCACGAGTGCGGCGAGCTGGTTGCGCGTGCCCAGCTCGGTCTGCCGGCGGGCCAGGGCCCGGCGCGCGGTCTCCTCGAGATCCTGCCGGCTGAAGGGCTTGATCAGGTACTCGAAGGCGCCGTGGGTCAGGGCGTTCTTCACCGTCTCCAGCGAGGCGTAGGCGGTGATCATCACGACCTCGATGCTGGGATCCGTACCCTTGATGCGGCGGAGCAGCTCGATCCCGTCCATCTGCGGCATCTTGATGTCCATGAAGATGAGATCGGGCCGGAACGTGTTGAGGGTCTTGAGCGCGGCCTCGCCGCTGTCCGCGGTCGCGATCTCGTAGCGCGGCTTCAGGATCATGCGCAGCGATTCGCGCGGGCCCATCTCGTCGTCCACCACCAGCACCTTCGGACGGTCGCTCATGGTTGCCCCGTGGCCGGCAGCGAGGCGGTGAAGCTGACCTCGCCGCGGCCCTGTTTGGCTTCGAGCCGCCCTCCCTGGCTCTCGATGATCCGCTGGCTCACGCTCGGCCCCACATCGATGAGATTCGCCTGGACGACCTGGATCGGATCGAAGATCCCCTGCAGCTCCTCGACCCGGACCTCCGCGCTGCGGGAGGCCACCGTGAGGCGTACCCGGTCGTCGCTCGCCAGATGGGAGATGGACACCGCTACCTTGGCCTCGGGATCGGGAGTCTTGCGCAGGAGGTACCAGACCAGGTAGGACATGGCCTTCTTGAACATGGCGTGATCACCGCGCACCAGGAAGGACGGCCCCTCGTGGGACAGGGTCGCGGTGACGTGCTTCTGGGTGGACTCGTCGGTGAAGGTGAGCAGCCGCGCCTTCCCCTCGCCGTCGGGCAGGGCCTGCGCGCCGAGCTCGGCCAGGCACTCCTCCGCCACCTGACGCAGGTCCAACGTCTCGCGCTTGTAGTCGCCGTCGTTGACCAGCGCGGCGAGCTTGTCGAAGATCTGCACGAGACGACGCACGTCGCGGCCCACCACCGACGAGAACTGGTTGCGGAAGGTCGCGTCATCGTAGCGCTCGCCGATCAGCTCCATGAACGCGTTGATGGAGACGAGCGGGTTCTTGATCTCGTCCGCGATCCGCGCCACCACCTGGGTGAGGAGCTGGAGCTGTTCGGCGCCGCGCCGCTCCTGGGCGAGGAGGCGCTGGGCGGTCAGGTCCTCGAAAACGAGCACCGCGCCCATGGGCTCGGTGCTGTCGCCCATCACCGGGTAGGTCGAGACCTCCAGGGGCAGGCTGCGGAGGGCCAGCTGCACCTCGACGCGCGTCACCGAGCGCCCCTTGGACAGGGTCTCGAAGAGCATGTCGCCGAGCGGGGACGGCAGCGCGCGGAGGTCGCGCTGCAGTACCTCGCGCGCCGGCATGGCGAGGATCTCCAGCGCGCGCCCGTTGATCGCGACGACCTTCTGCTCGGGATCGATCGTAATGACGCCGCTCGACATGCGCGCGAGGATCCGCTCGTTGAACTCCTTTTCGTACTGGAGCAGGTGGTGCACGCGGATGTCGCGGATGGCGGTGGCCAGATGGGTCCCGAGATTGAACAGGGTCTCGGTCTCGTCGCGCCGATAGCCGCCGCCGGTGATCCGCTGGCCGAGGGTGAGAATGCCGACGAGCTCACCGTGCGAGCTGAGCGGGATGGCCAGCACCGCCTGCAGGACGGCCAGCTCGCGGGTGATCTCCCGGGTCGCCGGGTCCGTGACCCGGCTCTGCGCCTCGTCGAGCTGGATGAGCCGCCCCTCGGTGGCCAGCCACAGCGGCAGCCCGCTGTCCGCGCTCAGCGTGAGCGACTCCACCACGTGGGGCGCGAGGGCACGATACGCGGAGACCCGGTAGTGGCGGGTGCCCGGATCGGCGAGGAGGATCGCGCAACGGCTGGGACGAGCCAGCTCCGCCACCCCGTCGAGGAACTGATCCAGCACGCGCGGCAGATCGAAGCCGGCCGCGAGCGCCTTCGCGAATTCCTTCACCATCTGGGTGAGCGCGTGTAAGGACACGGGCGGCCCCGCCTCGTGGCTGCTCTCGGCGGCAGGGCGGCGCGCCGCTCGCAGGGCGGCCACTTCCTGGAGCAGGCGGAGCTTGTCCTCGGCCTGCTTGAGCAGGCTCTGCAGGTGCCGGGTCGTGAACGGCTGGAGCAGCACGAAGTCGGCGGTCTCCGCCGCGCTCTCGTCCTCGGCGCTCGTCGTTGCGGGCGTAAGGACGCACACGATGACCCCGGTCGGGCACAGGTGCCGCGCCCGCGTGATGAACGGGGCGAGGTTCTTGAGCGGCGGGGCGACCTCCTTGATGATTAGCTCCATCTCGGTGAGACGCAGGGTGCGCAGCGCCTCCTCGTCCGAGGTGGCCGTGAAGACCGACGTGTCCTCCAGCGCCCGCATCAGCTTGGGGCGGAGCGTCTCGCTCGCCAAGACCAGGAGAACTGTCTTCACGGAGTGATGTGGGCCGGTCGGCCCGCGGGGACCGGGAACTCCACGGTGAAGGTGCAGCCGGCCCGCCCGACGTTGTTCCGCGCGTGGATGCGTGCGTGATGAGCGTCGGCGATGCCCAGGCAGATCGCAAGGCCGAGGCCGGTGCCGTGCGGCTTGGTGGTCACGAAGGGATCGAAGATGGTGCCGACCAGGTGGTCGGGGATGCCGGGCCCGGTGTCCGCCACCTCGACGAGCAACGTGCTGCCGCCCCCTTCGGAGAGGTCGGCCACGCGTACGGTCAGCTCGCCACCCGGTTCCATCGCCTGAATGGCATTTAAGCACAGGTTCAAGAAAAGCTGCTGTAACTGTAAGGCGTTGCCGAGCACCGGCCGTCGCGTCTGCTCGCCGACCCGGCGGAGCTGGATCTTACGGTCCTCCATCTCGGCATGGAGCGTCTCCAGCGTGTCGCGCAGGGGATCCGAGAGGTCCACCATCTCCATGGGGTGCTGCGAGGCTCGCGACATCGTACGGAAGCGGCTCAGCAAGTCGTCGATCCGCCCGATCTCGCGGCCCGCCGACCGGGAGAACATCTCGCGGAACTCCTCACTCGCCCCTCGAGAGGGCAGGAGCTGCGCGTAGGTCTTGATTCCGACGAGTGGGTTCCGGATCTCGTGGATCAACCCCGACGCGATCGCCTCGATCGAGGCCAGGCGCTCCGCCCGCCGCTTCTCCTGCTCCAGCTCCTTGAGCCGGGACATGTCGGCCAGCACCGCGACCGCGCCCAGGGGGGCCCCGTCCGGCCCGCGCAATGGCGATGTCGAGCACATGAGCGGCACCATCTGGCCGGCCGCGTCGGGCAGCGCGAACTCGATCTGAGAGCGCGGCTCGCCGTCGGCGGCGGTGGCGTGCAGCGCGCTGCCGAGCAGGTCGGGCAGACACCCGGGTGACTTTCCCCGCGCGACCTGGGCCGACGTCCCGGTGAGCTGCTCCGCCGCGCGATTGAAGAGGGTGATGCGCCCGCGAGGCCCGACCGCCACCACCCCGCTCTCGATGGTCTCGAGGACTTTCTGCATCTCCTCGTTGACCTGGACCACGCGCGCGTGGGTCTGCGCGTTGCGCACCGCGACCGCCGCCTGGTTCGCCAGCGTGGTGAGCAGGTCGGCGTCGTTGCTGAAGTACGGATCGCCCGAGCGCTTGGCGCCCAGGACCAGGAGGCCTATGAGCTCGCCTTCTTCGATGAGAGGTGCTACCACCTCAGCTCGGAGCTGGTCCAAGTCTCGGAGCAATTGGTCGCGGTCGGTCGGACGCACGACACCGATCTCATCGCGAAAGACGAGTTGTCGGTCTGCGCTTACCGAAAGTATCAGGGGCGAACTTGCTGACAGTACTGATAGCGAGGCTCCTGATCCGGCGCTCCACGCCAACCGGAACTCACAATCCTCGGAGTCCAAAAGATACACGTACATCCCTTCTGGGCGCAGCGTGGGTGCTAGAGCGCGGCCTACATGACCAAGGAGTTCCTGCAGATCGATGGTGGCCGCAAGCGTGCGACTTGCCTCACGAAGGGTTCGAGCGTAGTCATACGGTTCACGATACAAGTAGAGATCAAACAGGTGCTGAACCCGAGATTTCACGGACTGAAACGCCACAGCTACGATCAAGGCGAGCAAGATGTCGCGGACCGAGAAACCAGACCTTAGCGGCAGTAGGAAGTTTGAGCCGAACAGAAGCGCCACAAATAGCGCCGCGCTGCTCAAGAAGGTGACTAGATAGACGACGCCCCGTTGGACTACGACGCGAATGTCCATGAGCCGGTGCCGAATGATCGCGTGGGCGATCATGGCAATCATGACAAGGGAGAACACTGGCCCAAGTCCATTGTAGGCTGACGTTCCGGCAACTAGAGGTACGACGACGTTTGTTATTGTGGCGAGTATTCCGGGAACGATAAAGGCAAGGAACAAGTGACCAGCTTGGGTCTTCTGAAGCCCGGTGAGGCGTTGATACTGCTGAGCGAGGGTTGCCGCAGCGAGACCGAAACTGGCGATGATGTAGCTCGCAAAGACTGGGTGAAGGAACCCGTAGAGTGGCCGCATTCCGTAGATCTCGCGTACTGCTCCGGTGACCATCCACGGGGAAAAGGAAAGTGCGGATAGAGCGATAGCCACTACGGCCAGCAGCCGGAGGCGAAGCGTGTGGACAGTCGCTGTAGCTCCGAAGTTCTCTACGAAGAGCAGGATACCGAAAGGACACAGACTTCCGGCAGCGAACGCGGCTCGAATGGCCATCTCGAAAGATGCCGGCTGGAACCGTCCCCACGCTAAGGCCAACGTCCATAGACCAATCGTGAGCGCGATGAATGCGAACGCGCGATTCAGATGTGCGGAGGTGTTCCGACGGTAGACATAGAGACCAATACCGAGATTCAGAATTCCAATCCCGGCGAGGAGTAGGGCAGCTATCGACATCTGGCTTGGCTCAGTCGATCCTTTGCAAGGCCAATCGAGGCGTCACGATTTGTACCTGTCCGCAGGCTTCGGCGCTAATTTAGCTGCGAAGTGCAGTCTTTTGCAGCATTGCTGCCGCGGCACCTGGCACGGGAAGCTCAACAACTATCGTAGTTCCTGCACCAGAGAGGTTACGTTCGGCTCGGATCGTTCCGCGATGAGCGTCGGTTATGCCACGGCAAATCGTTAGTCCAAGGCCAGATCCACGCGACTTCGTTGTGAAGAACGGGTCGAATATGTTGGCGGCAACTGTGTCCGAGATCCCGGGTCCAGTATCGGAGACGTCGACAACAATTAGCGGTAGGCCTTGCGTATGCCGCCTTGTGATCCTGACCGTGAGTGTCCCTTCCGTTCCCATCGCCTCAATGGCATTGAGAAACAGATTGAGAAAGAGTTGCTTCAGCTGACTCTCTTCGATGCTTACAAACGGTGCAGGATCCTCGAACTGACGCACAATCGCGGTCCGTGTTTGCTCCAGCTGTCCTCTCAGCAACGCGAGGGTATCGTTGATCGGATCCCGGAGATCTACGGCGCCGACCTGCTGGGGGGCTGTAGCGGCAATCCCGCGCAACCGGGCAACGAGATCATCGATGCGGGAAATCTCCTTGATGACAATCTTGGAAAAATCTTCTCGGAAGTCGACGTCACCGAAGCGTTCTGGGAGCAGCTCGGCGAAGGTACGTATGGCAACGAGGGGATTCTTGATCTCATGTGCTACACCCGCGGCAAGGGCACCGAACGACGCTAGGCGCTCCGCACGCTGCTTCTCTCGCTCAAGCTCTTTGAGTCGACTTAGATCGCTGAAGACGATAAGGGCCCCGTGAGTTCTTCCGTCCTTGTCCTGCAGCTTTGTCGTTGAGTACACAAGAGGAACAGATGATCCATCCGTCCCGTGGAGAACGGTCTCAAGCTGCGAATGGGATGCTCCTTCGAGGAGGGTGTTGCGAAGCGGACCAGCCAGCGGTGCTGGCAAGTCATTGTAGGAGAGGCCTGAGGACACCACGAACCGCATGCCGGTGAGGCGGTGTGCGGCCGGATTGAACAGGGAGATGTGACCTGTGGCATCGACTGCGACTACACCACTTTCCATGGTTGAGAGGATGTTGTCGACATATTCATTGGCGACCACCACTTGACTGTAGAGATGCGCGTTCTTCATTGCGACCGCAGCCTGGCTCGCCAACGTTGAGAGCAGATCAATGTCGCGAGAGTAGAAAGGATCCCCGGATCGCTTTCCCCCTATGACGATGAATCCGGCTAGTACTTCGTCCTGAATAAGAGGGAAGACAATCTCGCCGCCAATGCGCGCTAGCTCCCTAGCGGCATGAGATAGGAGTGGGTGATCATCGATGTTTGCGGCGTCATCGCGGAGAAGAGTGTGTTTGTGGGTGCCGAGATAGGACGGGAGTGGTGAGTCATAGGAAACGGCCGGGGCAAGATCGCCAGCGCCCCGTCGATGTCCCGCGGAAATGCCTGGTACTGAGAAGGAGCGAGTTGCGTCATCGCGAAGGTAGATCTGAACCAACTCGACCTTGAACGTCTTGGCAACTATCTCGGCGAGGTAGCCGAGAAGCGACTGGAGATCTAGCATCGTGCTCAGGCGTAGAGTAGTCTCGCGAACGGTTCGCTGATAGTCGTACGTATGGCGATACACGTATCTATTTAGAGTCGCCTGCAGCCAATCCTTTAGCGGCCCGAAGAAGACGGACACCGCGATGGCAAGGACTAGCGCTTCGAGAATAGGGATCGTGGTTCTTTGGAACCCGGTTACATGATGAAGTGCTTCGACCAGAGCGAAAAAGGTCGACGCGGTAACAACAATGGCGCCGACGTAGACAACTCCGTTCCGAATCGCCAGCTGGATATCCAAGAGACGGTGTCGAATGATCGCATGCGCGATGATCGCGATCATAAGCATACCGAAGAGCGGCCCGTAAGGACTGAACCTAGACGTGTCGAAAAGAAGAGGAATGAGTAGGTTGGTAACAGTCGCTCCGAACGCTGCGGTCAGAACGGCGGCGAATATGTACCGCACTTGGAGCTTCTCGAGACCGATCAGGGAGCGAAGCTTCCGGATGAGAATGAACAAACTTGTCGCGAAGCAGCAGACCAGATAGATTGCGAACGGCAAATGCAGTGGGCCGTAGAGTACCCGGAGAGCGCCATCGATCGACATCGTATTGCGAACCATCAAGGGTGTGAAGGAGACGACGAATGAGGCGCCCGCTACGATCGAGAATGCCCGAAGAATCCGGCTTGAGACATATGGTTGTGATGTTGGGAACACGTCTGCGAACCAGAGAAACGTAATTGGGATCAGTGAAGCAGTGGCGAACGCGAATCTAGCCCAGACATACCCCCATTCAGAGCTTGCGTAGGAAGACACTAGACCATTGCTGAGCGTCCAGGCAGCAACGGCAAACGAGAAGAAGGCGAAGTAGCGGTTGATTGCCTTGCGCGGGTTCTTTAGATAGACAAAGAGGCCAAGGCCGATGTTGGCGATCGCAGCGATGAGGATGAAAGTGAGGCGCCCGGTCATCAAAGATCGGATTTTCCCAGCACGAGCACTGAGTGAGTGCCGCCCATAGCATGCGCGTTGATAAGAACCGTCCTAACCCGTGAAGTGCGCGCCTCGTTCGGGACATAGTCGAGGTCGCACTCGGGGTCGGGCACTTCGTAGTTGATCGTCGGTGGAATTACAGAGTGCTCGAGTGTAAGGCAGCTGGCGACCGTCTGGAAAGCGCTCGCAGCTCCCATTGCGTGTCCGATCATGGACTTGATCGAGCTCGCGGGTATGGAGTAGGCCGCTTTTCCAAAGGCATGATGGAATGCCCGAGTTTCGATTAGATCGTAGTCAGGTAAGGAGTTGCCGTGGGCGTTGATGTAGTCAATATCCTGAGGCGTTAGTCTCGCAACTTCGAGCGCCGAGGTGATTGCTTCCGCAAGGGCAAGCTCGGCCGCATTCATCTTGGTTCCGAAGCCACCCTCATTACCACTCCCGAAGCCGAGCACCTCAGCGTAGATGTGCGCATTCCGGTCAACTGCGTGCTCGAGTCCCTCAAGGACGCAGATCGCCGCCCCCTCGCCCAACACCAGTCCGTCCCTACGCTTGTCGTAGGGACGTGATGCTTTCAGCGGCGGGTCATCGAACTTCGAAAGGGCGCCCAGCGCGCAGAGGGTTGCGAAGCAGAACTCCGAGATCGGCGCCTCGGTGCTTCCGGCGAAAACCACGTCTGCTTCGTCCCTTCGGATCCGATCTGCGGACCACTGGATCGCATCGAGGCCAGTGGCACAGGCGGAAGCGATGGTCATGCCTTGCCCGCGAATGCCGAGCTCCGACGAGACATGACTGACGGGTGCATGAGCGGCAAACTCGATCCCGCTCATCATCGGAATGCCTTTCATTCCGCTTAGGTCGAAACCAACCCGCGCGGCCTCATAGACGTCTCCAGAGCCATTCATGGAATTGCCCAGGCAGGCTAGAACCCGCCGCGGCACCTCAATCCCGAGGTCAAGGCCCGCGTCGGCCAGGGCGAGCTTTGCTGCCGCGACTGCAAGCTGAGAAAATCGGCCCCGATGCTTTGTCCTTCGAACGTGCATGAATGCCGTCGGGTCGAAGTCCCGTATCTCTCCGGCGACTTGGCAGGGGTAGGGCGAGGCGTCGAAGGCGGTGATGTAGTCGATGGCGGACTTGCCGGCGATGAGGTTCTGCCAGAAGGGTTCCTTGCCGATGCCGTTGGGGGCAACGACACCCAACCCCGTAATTACCACTCGCCGGGAGTTCCTCATGAGCCCGTGCCCCCTAAGGGTGCGTGAGAAAAGGTGGGATAGATCTTATAAATTAGCAGGAAATCAATCTAAGACCAAGTCTCGCGGCCTTGAGTCGTCGGGTAGAATGCGGGCATATGGAGCACTTGCTGAGCCGGCGGCAACTGCTGGCCGCCTTGCCGCTCGGGTTGCTGTTCGGTCGCGGGCGGGCCCAGGCGCTGGAGAACGGCCGGTCCACCTTCGCCTATCAGCTCGATCTGTCTGTTCTCTTTAGCTTTTTGACCGTCTCCCTGTCCGGTACCGTGGTCCAGGATATCGATCGCCGGGGCGGGAAGTACCGCATGACCATGGAGGGTCAGGGAACAGGCCTCAGCACTCGCACGGATGCCTCCGGCATCATCCGCGACGGCCGGTTCATGCCGGTGGAGACCCGCGCGGTCCATCACTTCAGGGGCCGCCAGAACACGTCCACCACCCGCTACGACTACGCCCGTCAGCGGGCCGAGATTCACGCCGTCACCCACACGCTGCTGCTGGGCCGGCGCCGCCAGGTGGACGATGTCTTGGCCCTGCCGGCGGATCGGCCCGTGGACGATCTGATCTCGGCCGAGCTCAACTTCGCCGACAACGCGCTCGAGCGCGATGCGAGCGGCGCCTATCACACCTGGGTGATCCGCCGGGCCCGGAACGACAACGAAGGGCCGGACGATGTCTCGCCGGGCGGTTACCGCGCGGAGCTGGTGCCGCTGCGCTTCCGACCGAGCCCCGACCCGGTCACCGGCGGCCTCACCGCGCTCGTGGACATCACCCGCTTCTCCTCCTGGGCCCGCGCCGATCAGCCCGCGCGGGTGAACTTCGCGCCGGACCGGCAGCTCGTCTCCATCCAGTCCGTGCTCCTGTATGGCACCACCCTCAAGGTGCGCGTCACGGGCACCGCGTGAGCCGGGCCGAGCCGCGGCACGATCTGGTGGGCCTCGGTGAGGTGATGCTGAGGCTGGCCGCCCGGCCGCCGCAGCGGCTCGAGCAGGTCCAGGACCTGGACGTCCAGATCGGCGGCACCGAGGCGAACGTGGCGGCGGCCTGCGCCCGGCTCGGGTTGCGCACCGCCTTCATCTCGGTGCTGCCGTCCGAGCACGCGTGGGGCGACCGCACGATCCGCGAGCTGTCGGGCCACGGGGTGGACTGCCGCGGGGTGCTGCGGCGCCCGGGCCAGCGCATGGGCCTGTACTTCATCGAGTACGGCATGGCGCCGCGCCCGGTCCGCATCCTCTACGATCGGCGCGACTCCGCGTTCAGCCGTCTCGTGGCGGAGGACGTGGACTGGACGCTGATCCGGAGCGCGCGGCTCGTCCACCTGACCGGCGTGACCGCCGCGCTCGGAGCGAACATCCGCGAGGTCGTCCGCCGCGCGCTCGCGGAAGCGGAGGCGGCGGGCGTACCCGTCTCCTTCGACGTGAACTACCGCTCCCGGCTCTGGAGCCCGAAGGAGGCGCGCGACTTCCTCGGCGAGATCCTGCCGCGCCTGGGCTATCTCTTCATCGGCTCGGACGACGCGGCCACCGTGCTCGAGCTGGACGGCCCGCCCGAGCGGGTGCTGGACGGGCTACATCGCCTCGCGCCCTCGGCCACCATCGCCCTCACACTGGGTGAGGCCGGGTCGGCGGCGCTCACCGACCGAGGCGTGATTCGGCCGTCCCGGCTCTACACCGTCTCGGTGGTGGACCGCGTGGGGGCGGGCGACGCCTACGCGGCCGGCTTTCTCTGGGCCACTCTGACCGGCCGCGGCGCCCAGCAGGCGGTGGACGCCGCGACCGCGCTGGCCGCGCTCAAGTGCACGATCTGGGGTGACGTGCCGGTGGTGACCCGGGCCGAGCTCGACGAGCTGCTGGCCACGGACAGCACCGAGATCCGCCGCTAGCGAGAGGCCGTGGCGCGCTCCGCCGTCCTCGTCTACAATCCCGGCTCCGGCCAGCGCAGCGACCGCTTCCACTCGATCACGCGCATGGTGGACGCCATCCGCGCGCGCGGCATCACGGTCACCACGCAGGTGACCACGGGGCCAGCCGACGCCACGCGGCTCACCGCGGCGGCGCTGGAGGCGCGGGTGGACCTGGTCATCGTCCACGGCGGTGACGGCACCGTGAACGAGGTCATGCAGGTCATGGTCGGCACGGCCACGCCCCTCGCGGTATGGCCGGGCGGCACCTCCAACGTCCTGGCCGGGGAGCTCGAGCTCCCGGGGGGGATCGACCTCCTCGCCGATGTCTTCGCGGCCCAGCGGACGCGGCGCGTGTCGGTGGGCCGGGCCGGGGAGCGCTATTTCCTCCTCATGGCCGGGGTCGGCCTCGATGCCGACGTCGTGCGGACGGTCAACCCGGGGCTCAAGCGCCTGACCGGTGAGGGCGCGTACTGGATGGCGGGCCTCCGCCAGCTCACCGACTGGCACCCGGAGCACTTCATGCTGGAGACCGAGGCGGGTCAGCACAGCGCGACCTTCGCGGTGGTGGCCAACGCGGCGTCCTACGGCGGCGGGCTTCGCTTCGCCCCGGAAGCGCGGATGGACGACGACCTGCTCGACATCTGCCTCTTCGACTCCACCCAGCGGCACCGCTTCGCCCGTTACCTGGCCGCGGCCCTTACCGGCTCGCACCTCGGCATGGCCGGGGTGACGTACTTCAAGACCCGCCGCGCGGTGGTCCGCGGCGACGCCAGCCGCTTCGTGCAAGTGGACGGCGAGCTGCTCGGCCCGCTGCCCGTCATCTTCGAATGCGTGCCGGATGCCCTATCCCTGGTGGTGCCGTAGAGCGCGGGCTCCAGCGGTGGTATAGTCTCGCCTGATGGCGGAGGGAGGGCGGGGCGCCGAGCGGATCCTCGAAGGGCTGAACGCGCCCCAGGCGGCGGCGGTCACCCACGAGACCGGCCCCCTGCTCATCATCGCGGGCGCGGGCACCGGCAAGACCACCGTCATCACCCGACGCATCGCGTACCTCATCGCGACACGCGTCGCGCGCCCGTCCGAGATCCTTGCGCTGACCTTCACCGACAAGGCGGCGGCCGAGATGGAAGAGCGCGTGGACACCCTCGTGCCCTACGGCTACGCCGATGTGCGGATCGCCACGTTCCACGCCTTCGGCGACCACCTCATCAAGGAGAACGCGCTCGAGCTGGGGCTCACCCCGGATTTCCGGGTGCTGACCCGGGCCGAGCAGATCCTCTTCCTGCGCGACCACCTCTTCGAGTTCCCGCTCCGGCACTACCGCCCGCTCGGCGATCCCACCCGGCACCTCCACGCCATCCTCACCCAGTTCAGCCGCCTGAAGGACGAGGACGTGGGCCCCGACGAGTACCTGGCGCACGCCGAGGCGCTGCGGGCCGCCGCCGCCGCCGACGAATCGCGCCTCGCCGCCGAGCAGCACCTCGAGCTCGCGCGGACCTACGCGCAGTACCAGACCCTGATGGCCCGACTCGGCCAGATCGACTTCGGCGACCAGATCGTCGAGGCGCTGCGCCTCTTCCGCAGCCGCCCGCACATCCTGCGGCGCTATCAGGGCCGGTACCGGTACATCCTGGTGGACGAGTTCCAGGACACCAACTACGCGCAGTTCGAGCTGGTGAAGCTGCTGGCGGCCTTGCATCGCAACGTGGCGGTGGTGGGCGACGACGATCAGGCCATCTTCCGCTTCCGCGGCGCGTCCATGAGCAACATCCTCGACTTCGACCGGACTTATCCGGACGCGCGCCAGGTCGTGCTGCAGGAGAATCGCCGGTCGCCCCAGGCGGTCCTGGACGCGGCCTACCGGCTCATCCAGCACAACAATCCCGACCGTCTTGAGGTGGCCCAGAAGATCGACAAGCGGCTCGTCTCCACCCTGGGGCCGGGGGAAGCGCCGCGGCACCTCCCCTTCGACACCGTCTCCACCGAGTCCGACCAGGTGGCCGAGCTGATCCGGGAGGAGCACGAGCGGGGCCGGCCCTATCGCGACTTCGCGGTGCTGGTGCGGGCCAACCACGACGCGGACCACTACCTGCGCGCGCTGAACATGCGCGGGATCCCGTGGACCTTCTCGGGCAACGCCGGCCTCTACGGGCGGCCCGAGGTTCGGCTGCTCATCGCCTTCCTCCGCAGCGTGGTCTACACCGACGACTCGGTCAGCCTCCACTACCTCGCGTCCTCCGGCGTCTACCAGGTCCCGATCGTGGACCTGACGAATTGCGCGACGTACGCGAACCGCAAGAACCGCCATCTCTTCGACGTGCTGCACGACGTCCCCGCCGACCTGGCGGTGAGCGACGAGGGGCGTCTCGCGATCGGCCGGCTGGTGGCGGATCTGAGTCGCTACATGGAGCTGGGCCGCGAGCATCCGACCGGCGAGGTGCTCTACCAGTTCCTGGTGGACTCCGGGCTCATGACTCGCTACGCGAAGGCCCCCGCGGAGCTCGAGCAGGAGGTGCAGAACGTCAGCAAGTTCTTCACCCGCGTCAAGGACGCGGCGCGGGTGCTCAAATACGACAACGTGCGCGAGTTCGTGAGCCACCTGGACGCGCTGATGGACGCGGGCGACGATCCCGCGGTGGCGGAGGCCGACACCGAGACGCCGGCGGTGCACGTGCTCACCGTGCACAAGTCCAAGGGGCTCGAGTGGCCGATCGTCTTCATGGTGGACTGCGTGCAGAACAAGTTCCCGTCCACCCGGCGGTCCGATCCCCTCGAGATGCCGACCGGGCTCATCAAGGACCTGCTGCCCACCGGCGACTTCCACGAGCAGGAGGAGCGGCGCCTCTTCTACGTGGGCATGACCCGCGCCAAGCAGCGCCTCTACCTCACCAGCGCGGAGGACATGGGGGGCAAGCGGAAGTGGAAGGTGAGCCAGTTCGTGCTGGAAGCGCTCGACCTGCCGAAGGACGCGGCGCGCCCGTTCCGGGCGCAGGCCATCGAGGAGCTCCGGCGCCTGGCGCCGGCCCCGGAGCCGGCGGGCCTCGGGCTGGCCCCGATCCCGGACGACGAGCCGCTCACGGTGAGCCACCGGCAGGTGGACGACTACCAGACGTGCCCGCTCAAGTACCAGTTCATCCACATCCTGCGCATCCCGCTGCGCCAGCACCACTCGGTGGTCTACGGCAACGCGCTGCACAAGGCGGTGGAGTTCTACCTCCGCCGGCGCGCCGCGGGCAACTACACTTCGCTTGAGGCCTTCCTGCTCGCCTTCGACAACGCCTGGCGCAACGAGGGCTTCCTCACCCGCGAGCACGAGGAGCAGCGCAAGCGGGCGGGCGTGGCGGCGCTGACACGCTTCTATCACGAGGAGGAGGCCTCGGGGCGGAAGCCCACCGACGTGGAGCGCGAGTTCGGCTTCACCCTCGGCCCGGACCGGGTGCGCGGGCGCTTCGACCGGGTGGACGAGACGCCGGCCGGCCTGGTGATCGTGGACTACAAGTCGAGCGACGTCACCGACCAGAAGAAGGCCGACCAGCGCGCGAAGGAGAGCCTCCAGCTCGAGATCTACGCGCTGGCGCAGCACGAGATGACAGGCCGCCTGCCCGCGCGGGTGGAGCTGCACTTCCTCGAGTCGGGCCTGGTCGGGCGCCACACGCCCACCGAGCCGGATCTGGCGAAGGCCCGCGAGGCCATCGCGGAGTCGGCGCGGGGCATCCGGCGCCGCGAGTTCGAGGCGACCCCCGAGTACCAGGCCTGCCGCTATTGCCCCTACAATCAGATCTGCCCGAGCACCGCGACCCGGGAGTGAACCCGATATCCCCTCTCCCCTCAGGGGAGAGGGCAGGGTGAGGGGGACCCATGAAGCTCAACGCGAACGGCATCGACATCAGCTACGAGATCGAGGGCGACGGCCCGGTGGTGACGTTCAGTCACTCGCTCGCCTGCAGCCTCTCGATGTGGGACGAGCAGGTGCGCGCCCTCAAGGGCCGCTACCGCGTCCTGCGCTACGACACGCGCGGCCACGGGCAGACCACCGCGCCCGCGGGCGCCTACACCCTGGAGCAGCTCGCCGAGGATCTGAAGGGGCTCCTCGACGGGCTCGGCATCCGGGAGACCCACTTCGTGGGTCTCTCGATGGGCGGCATGATCGGGCAGATCTTCGCGCTCAAGTACCCGGCCATGGTCCAGAGCCTCGCGCTCTGCGACACCACGAGCCGCTACGCGCCGGGCGCCGCCGCGACCTGGGAGGACCGCATCAAGACGGTGGGCGCCAAGGGCATGGAGCCCATGGTCGGCCCCACGCTCGAGCGTTGGTTCACCGCGCCCTTCCGGGCGCGCCGCAAGGACCTGATGGAGCGCGTCGGCGCCATGATCCGCGCCACGCCCGCCGCGGGCTACATCGGCTGCTGCCACGCGCTGCCGAAGATCAACGCCACCGAGCGGCTCCGGGGCGTGCGCTGCCCGGCGCTGGTGATCGTGGGCGAGGAGGACCCCGGCACCCCGGTGGAGATGGCGCGTGAGATCCACGCGGCGCTGCCCGCGGCGGAGCTGGCCGTGCTGTGCCGCGCCTCGCACCTGTCGAATCTCGAGCAGCCCGAGGAGTTCAACCGGGTGCTCGGCGGCTTCCTCGACAAGCTCACCGGCCGGACCAAGCTCTAGCGGGAGCCCGACCCGCTCGATGCCCCCGACCCGCTCGGCGGCGGCCGTCGTTCGACAGATCCGCCTCTGGGCGGGCCTCGTGCTGTTCACGTATCTCACCACGCACTTCCTCAACCACAGCTTCGGGCTGATCTCGATCGACGCCATGCTGGCGGGCCGCGAGTGGTTCGTGCTCCTCTGGCGGAGCCGGCTCGGCACCCTCGCGCTCTACACCGCCTTCACCGTCCACCTCCTCCTCGCGTTCTGGTCCCTCTACCGGCGGCGGACGCTCCGGATGCCCGCATGGGAAGCCACGCAGCTCACGCTCGGCCTGACCATCCCGCCGCTCCTCGTCTGGCACGTGGTCGGTACCCGCCTGGCGCACGAGGTGGCCGGCACGCAGGACACCTATACCCTCGTCGTGCTCGCGCTCTGGCAGCTCGATCCGGTGGCCGGGCTGCGCCAGAGCGTGGC
The DNA here is from genome assembly GCA_035524955.1 of Candidatus Limnocylindria bacterium. Taxonomy (GTDB): domain Bacteria; phylum Methylomirabilota; class Methylomirabilia; order Rokubacteriales; family CSP1-6; genus CAMLFJ01. Next base: position 46,165 of record DATLFG010000089.1, read on the forward strand.
CCTGGTCATCGCCTGGCTCCACGGCTGCGTGGGGCTGCACTTCTGGCTGCGGCTGCGCCCGTGGTACCCGCGGCTCTCGCGCGCGATCTACAGCGGATTCCTGCTCCTGCCGGTGCTCGCCCTGCTCGGCTTCGCGGGGGCGGGGCGCGAGATCTCGCGGCTCGCGCAGGACCCGGCCTTCGTGCCGCGGGTGCTCGCGGCCGCGCACCTGCCGAGCCCCGAGCAGCGAGTGGTGCTCGGGCGCGTCGCGCGCGGGTTCTTCTGGGGGCATCTGGGCGCGATCGCCCTGGTCCTCGCCGCGCGGGCCGCGCGCGAGCAGGTCCGCCGCCGCCAGGGTGTCCGCGTGAGCTATCCCGGCGGCCGCGATGTGCTGGTGCCCGCGGGCTTCAGCGTCCTCGAAGCGAGCCGCTTCGCGGGCATCCCGCACGCCTCGGTGTGCGGCGGGCGCGGCCGCTGTTCCACCTGCCGCGTGCGCGTGATCCGCGGCGAGGAGCACCTGTCGACGGCCACGATGGACGAGCTGCGCGTGCTGGGGCGCGTGGGGGCGCCCGCCCACGTGCGCCTGGCCTGTCAGGTCCGACCGCGTCGCGACCTCGCGGTGGTACCGCTCGTGCCCGCGGGGGCGGGCCCGATCGAGGCGCTCCCGAGCGAGCACCGGGACGGCGAGGAGCTGACGATCGCGGTGCTCTTCGCCGACCTGCGCGGCTTCACCCGCCTGGCCGAGCGCAAGCTCCCCTACGACGTCGTCTTCATCCTGAACCGCTACTTCGAGGCGGTGGGCGGCGCCATCACCGACACCGGCGGTGTCGTCAACCAGTTCACGGGCGACGGCGTGATGGCCCTCTTCGGGGTGGACGGGGGGCCGGAGGCGGGCTGCCGGCAGGCCGTCCGCGCGGCCGGCGCCATGGTCGCCCGCGTGGAGGAGCTGAGCCGCACGCTCGCGGACGACCTCGACACCGCGCTGCGGCTGGGCATCGGCATCCACACCGGGTCCACCGTGGTCGGCCAGATGGGCTACGCGTCCACGACCTATCTGACCGCGGTGGGCGACTCCGTGCACGTCGCGGCCCGCCTCGAGGCCCTCACGAAGGACTACGCCTGCGAGCTGATGCTGTCCGAGGACGTCGCGCGGCGCGCGGGGCTCGACATGGCCGACCATGCCCGCCACGAGCTGACCGTCCGCAACCGCGAGGCCCCGCTGGCGGTGTTCGTGGTGCCGGATGCCCGGCGCTTGGCCGAGCGCCTCGCGCTCGGGGGTGATAGAGTCGTCGCCACCTAGCACGAGGAGGGGGAATGGCGGTCGAGCGCCGGGGGCCGTTCTGGGACAGGGTCGAGGGCCGGGTGCCCGCGCCGCCCGTGGTCCCGTTCCAGATGCTTCGATCGCCGGCATGAGTCGCCACGGCCACCTCGCGCCGGCGCCGGCGGCGGCGGCGCCCGAGCCCACGTTCGCCGAGCAGGCGCGGACCCTCGTCCATCTGGGACGGCCCGGCGCGCTCGGCACGCTCTCGCGCCGTCACCCGGGCCATCCCTTCGTCTCGGTCATGCCCTACGCCACGGACGAGCGGGGCCGGCCCCTGCTGCTCATCAGCCGCCTCGCCATGCACACGCAGAATCTCGAGGCCGACTCCCGCGCGAGCCTGCTGGTCACCCGGGCCGGGGACGGCGGCGACGACCCGCTCGCGCTGGCCCGGGTGACCCTCATGGGCCGGGCCGCCCGGGTCGAGGTCGGCGCGCGCGACGCCGCGCGCCGCGCCTACCTGGCCCGCCATCCGAACGCGGCCCACTGGGTCGACTTCGAGGACTTCGGGTTCTGGCGGCTCGATCTCGCCGACGTCTATTTCGTCGGCGGCTTCGGCGCGATGGACTGGGTAGAGGCGGCGGGTTACGAGGCCGCCCGGCCGGATCCGCTGGCCGATTCCGCGGCCGGCATCACCACGCACATGAATCGCGATCACGCGGACGCGCTGATCGCCTACGCGCACGTGCTCGGCGGCCTCGAGGCCGACGCCGCGGAGATGGTGGCGGTGGATCGGCTCGGCTTCACGCTCCGGGTCCGCACGCGCGAAGGGCTTCGCGGGTGCCGGATCCCGTTCGCCCGTGAGGTCGCGGCCCCCGAGGAGTGCCGAGCGGTGTTGATCGAGATGCTCGAGGCCTGTCGCAAGCGTACCGCAACCTGATCCCACCGGAGGAGACGCCCATGGCCCGCCACATCAAGGTCGCCGCCGCGCAGATGGGCCCCAATCACGAAGGCACGAGCCGCGAGGAGATCGTCGAGCGCATGCTCGGCCTCCTCGACCGGGCCGTGGTCGAAGGTGTCGAGATCCTGGCCTATCCGGAGATGGCGCTCACGACCTACTTTCCCAAGCGCGTGCGCGACGACTTCGACCAGTTCTTCGAGACCGAGATGCCGCCGAAGGCGCTCACCCCGCTGCTGCAGCGGGCGCGCGAGGCGCGCGTCGCCTGCCACGTGGGCTTCTGCGAGAAGGACCGGGGCCGCTACTTCAACACCGCGCTCCTGACCGACGAGGCGGGCAACCTCGCGGGGACCTTCAGGAAGATTCATCTGCCGGGTGTGCGGCAGCCCGACGGGCACGCGCAGGTCTACGAGCCGCACTTCTTCGAGTCGGGCGATACCGGCTATCGGGTCTTCGACGCGGCCCGGACCAAGGTCGGCATCGCGATCTGCCAGGACCGGCGCTTTCCCGAGTCCTACCGGAGCCTGGGCCTGCTCGGCGCCGAGATCGTGCTGATCGGCTACAACACGCCGCTCTCGCCGCTGGCCCTCGATCTGAACGAGCTGTGCCTGCGCGCGGGCGCCTACCAGAACAACCTATTCGTGATCGGTATCGCCAAGGCGGGCATCGAGGACGGCATGGAGCTGATCGGCGGCTCCTGCATCGTGAACCCGATGGGGCAGGTGGTGGCCAAGGCGGCCACCACCGGCGACGAGCTGATCGCGGCCCGGATCGACCTCGACCAGATGATCCCCGCGCGCAAGCGCTGGGACTTCCTCGGCCGCCGCCACCCCGAGCACTACGGCCTGCTCACCCAGCCCCGGAATCCGACCGCGCGATGAGCGCTCGCGCGAAGAGCTTCGGACCATCCGCTCGCGCGAAGAGCTCCAGCTCATCCGCTCGCGCGAAGAGCCCTTCGATAGACCTGATCGTCCGCGGCGGGCGCGTCGTCACGCCGACCGAGGTGCTGGAGACCGCGGTGGCGGTGAGCGACGGCAGGATCGTCGCGCTGGGCGCCGAGGCCATGCTGCCGCCCGCCGAGCGCACCATCGACGCCGCCGGCAAGTACGTGCTGCCCGGACTGATCGACTGCCACGTGCATCTGGGCGCGGTCTACGACGACTGGCACACCGGGCCGGTGGCCGCCGCGCATGCCGGCCTCACCACGCTGCTCTCGTTCGTGGAGTACGACGACCAGGCGCGGGAGACGCTGCCCCAGGCGCTCGAGCGCCTGCGCGACCAGGTGGGGCGGCAGTCGGTGGTGGATTTCGGCTTCCATTTCATCCTGAACAACCAGCCCTACATCCTGGACGGGCTGGCCGAGGCCTTCGAGCAGGGCGTCACGTCCTACAAGATCTTCATGACCTACAAGCGCCGGCCGAACCGCATGTGCTCGGACGAGTTCATCGCCCAGGTGATGGAGCGGATCGCGGCGCTGGGCGGCGTCTGCCAGCTCCACTGCGAGAACGGCGACATCCTCTATCACCTCGAGAACAAGTCGATCGCGGCCGGGCGGGTGAAGCCCACCGACTTCCCGGCCACGTGCCCGCCGTGGACCGAGGAGGAGGCGATCAACCGCGCCATCCTCATCGGCGAGATGACCGGGTGCCCGGTCTACGTCGTCCACCTCTCGACCCGGGGCGGGCTCGAGCGGATCAAGGCGGCGCAGGCCCGCGGCCAGCGCGTATGGACCGAGACCTGTCCCCAGTACCTGCTGCTCACCGAGAAGGAGATGGAGGCGTGGGGGCCGCTCGCCAAGATCGGGCCACCGTTGCGCCCGGTCGGGGGCGGCGACGGCGCCGCGCTCTGGGACGGCAGCCGCGAAGGCTACATCGCCACGGTGGCCAGCGACCACTCGCCGCGCCGCAAGGAGCTCAAGGAGCCCGGCTGGACGAACATCTTCGTGGACGGCACGGGCAATCCGGTCCCGTTCGGCAGCCCGTCCATCGAGACGCTGGTCCCGCTCATGTGGAGCGAGGGCGTGGTGAAGCGCGGGCTCCCGGCGACCTGGATGGCCCGGGTCCTCGCGGAGAATCCGGCGCGCATCTTCGGGCTGTATCCACGCAAGGGCGCGATCCGGGTGGGCGCCGACGCCGATCTCACCATCATCGATCCCGACTCCGACGGGACGATCACGGTAGCCGATCACCACGGGATCGCGGGCTGGACGCTCTACGAGGGCTGGAAGTCGCGCGGACGGCCCTGGATGACGCTGCTGCGCGGCCAGGTGCTGCTGAACCAGGGCCGGCTCGAGCAGAAGCCGGGCTACGGCCGGTACCTCGCGCGCACGGGCCCGGTCGCGCCCATCGCGGGCGGCGCGGGGTAGCGGCCTCGCGATGACGGACTACCTCGACCGGCTCGCGGCCTTCGTCGCGGAGACGGACGTCAAGCGGCTGCCGGACGCGGCCGTGCGGGCGGCCCGCCTCGTGCTGCTCGATACGCTCGGGGCGATGGCGGCGGGCAGCGCGCTGCCCGAGAACCGGCGGCTCGCCGCGTCCATGCTGACCAGGCGCTCGCGCGCGACCGCCACCGTGGTCGGCCACGGCGGCAAGGCGGATCCGCTGCTCGCCACCTTCGTCAACGCCACCGCCGGGGTCGCGCTCGAGGTGGACGAGGGCAGCCGGCTGGGCGGCGGGCATCCCGCGATCCACGTGATCCCGGCCGCGCTCGCGGTGGCGGAGGATCTCGGGGCCGGCGGGCGACGCCTGCTGGAGGGCATCATCGCCGGCTACGAGGTCTGCTCCCGCCTGGGCAGCGCCACCACGCCCCGGCCCAACGTCCACTCGCACGGCACCTGGGGCACCATCGGCAGCGCGGTCGCGGTGGCCAAGCTGGCCGGTTTCGAGGCGGCGGCCGTCCGCGCGACGATCAACCTGGGCGCGAGCATGAGCCCCGCCAATACCTGGACCACCGCGCTCGAGGGCGTGACGATCCGGAACGCCTACCCGGGGCGCTCCGGCCTCGAGGGGATCCTGGCGGTGGAGCTGCAGCGCGCGGGATTCACCGGGCTGGCCGACGCGCCTAGCGACGTGTACGGCACGATCCTGGCCGACCACTTCGAGCCCGCGCGCGCCCTCGACGGCTGGGGCGGCCCGCTGCGCATCCAGCAGAACTACTTCAAGCGCTACGCCTGCTGCCGCTACAACCATCCGGCGCTCGACGCGCTGCTCGGCATGGCCGCGCGCGAGGCCCTGCCCGCCGACCTGGTCGAGCGCGTGGTCGTCACCACGATCCCGTTCGGCCCGCGGATGTCCGATCCGGCGCCGGGCTCCATGCTGGCGGCCAAGTTCTCGATCCCGTACGCGGTGGCGGCGGCGCTCGTGCTGGGGCGGGCCGATGTGGCCGCCTTCGCCGAGCCCGCGCTCGCGGATCCCCGCATCCGGGCGCTCGCCGCGCGGGTGCAGGTGCGGGTGGACCCCGCGATGTCGCCGCGCCGGGCCGACTATCCGACCGCGATGGTCGAGGTCGTGCTGCGCGACGGGCGGACGCGCTCGGCCTCCACCACGGTGGTGCGCGGCGACTTCGAGGATCCGGCGCCCGCCGGCGAGATCGTCGAGAAGTTCGTCGCGCTGGCGACCGGGCCGCTCGGCGCCGCGCGCGCGCGCGAGGTCGTCCGGGTCGTGGAGGAGACGGAGCGGCTCGAGGACGTGCGCGACCTGACCGCGCTGCTGGGGGCGGCGTCGTGAAGGGGGACCTCGAGTCGATGGACGAGTCCGGGCCGCGGCAGGCCGAGGAGGCGGCCCTCCTCGGCGTCATCGAGCGCATGGCCGGCGATCTGGCTCTGGCCGAGGAGCCGGCGCGCTTCATCGCGGCCCTCGAGGCTGGCCGCCCCTCGGGGGGAGACGACCCGGAGTGACCGACTGGACGCTCGAGGGCCTCGCGGCCGCGATCCGCGCGGGCAAGATCTCGCCGGTCGAGGCCACCCGGGACTGCCTCGCGCGAATCGACCGCCTCGACGGCGGCCTCCGCGCCTTCATCGCGGTGGATCAGGCCGGGGCGCTCGAGACCGCCCGCCGGCTGGAGGCCGAGCAGGGGCGGGGGGCCTGGCGCGGGCCGCTCCACGGCGTGCCGCTCGCCTTCAAGGACCTCTGCTTCATCCGCGGGCTGCCGACGTCCTGCGGGACCCGGACCGCCGAGTACTTCCTGGCCGAGGGGGACTGCACGGTGGTGGCGCGGCTCGCGGCCGCGGGGGCCGTCACGCTCGGCAAGCTCAACATGAGCGAGCTGGCGATGGGGCCCTTCGGGGACAATGCCCACCACGGGCACGCCCGGAACCCGTGGCGGACCGGGCACTGCCCCGGCGGCTCGTCGAGCGGCTCGGCGGTCGCGGTGGCGGCCGGCCTCGCGCTGGGCGCCGTCGGGAGCGATACCGGCGGGTCCATCCGCCTGCCCGCGGCGGCCTGCGGCATCGTCGGGCTCAAGCCGACCTACGGGCGCGTGAGCCGGGCGGGCGCCATGCCGCTCAGCTGGTCGAACGACCACGTGGGGCCGATGGCGCGCACCGTCCGGGACTGCGCGCTGCTCCTGCAGGTGATGGCGGGCCCGGATGCGCTCGACGCGACCGCGAGCCCGGCGCCGGTGCCCGACTACGTCGCCGCACTGGACGGACGCGTCGCGGGGCTCCGGGTCGGCGTGGTGGAGAACTACTTCTTCCAGGGCATCGACGCCGAGATGGAGGCCGGGGTGCGTCGGGCGGCGGACGTGATCGCGCAGCTCGGCGCCCGCGTCTCCGAGCTCCAGGTGCCGGATCCGCGGACGATGAGCGACGTCACGAACATCGTCAGCCGCTCCGAGGCCTCGACGATCCACGCGCGGCTGCTCCGCGAGCGCCCGCACGAGCTCCAGCCGGTCGTGCGCGCCCGGCTCGAGCTGGGGATGCACATTCCGGCCTACGACTACCTGCAGGCGCTCCGGCTCCGCGCCCGACTCACGCGGGGATTCATCGCCCAGGTCTTCGCCGAGGTGGACGTCCTGGTGGCGCCGGTGATCCCGGAGCCCGCGCCCCCGCTGGCCCACGCCACCCTGGGCCCCGTGCACGAGCTCGTGGCGCGCCAGGGCCGGTTCTCACGCCTCACGCGGCCCTTCAATGGGCTCGGGCTGCCCGCGCTCAGCGTGCCCTGCGGATTCTCCTCGACGGGCCTGCCGCTGGCCTTCCAGATCGTGGGCCGCCCCTTCGACGAGGCCACCGTCCTCCGCCTGGGCGACGCCTACCAGCACGCCACCGACTGGCACCTCCAGCGCCCACCGCTGTCCTAGCTCCACCGTTCCCCCGGCCCCCTCCGAGGAAGAGGGCCGGGGGGCAGGGGCGCCGCCCAGCTAGGCCTTGTCCATCCACACCGCGTGCATGTTGACCAGGTCCGCCGGGATCTGACTGAAGTTCTTCACGTACTTGTGGAAGACCTTCTGCTCGTTGAGATGATGAAGGATCGTGACCGGAGCGTCCTCGACGATGATCCGCACCGCTTCTTCGTAGAGCTTCTTCCGCTTCTTGAAGTCGTTCTCGGCCCGGGCCCCCTCGACCATCCGGTCGAACTCCTTGTTCACCCACTTCCCCGCGTTCCAGGCCTCGCCGGAGTGTAGCTCGGGGAAGATCGTCTCGTCCGGATCGAGATCCGCGGACCACTGGACCTGCACCAGGTCCCATTGCCGCTCCTGGAGCCAGCGGCGGCGGAAGGTGGGGCCGTCGGCCAGCTCGATGTTCACCTTGATCCCGATCTTGGCGAGATGGGCCTGGACCACCTCGGCCTGCCGGGGCGCGGTGCCGGAGTTGATCGACAGGAGCATGACCTCGGCCCCGCCCGCGTGGCGCGACTTCTTCATGAAGGCCTTGGCCTGGTCGAGGTCGTAGTACTGCCCGTTCTTGCCACTACTCCAGGCCGCGTCCCAGAAACCGCCCATCGGGGGCGAGATGGGTCCGTGCGCGACGATGCCCTCGCCGAAGTCCACGCGCTTGAGCATCTCCTCGCGGTCGACGGCGAAGGTGACCGCCTTGCGAAGGTTGGCGTCGCTGAACGGCTCCTTGGCTATGTTGAAGTGCATGCAGCGCCAGTTGCCCCCGACCGCGGTGTAGACGTTGAGCTTGGGGTCGGCGCGGAGGTCGCCCACGAACTGCGGGGCCACGTACTGCACGCCGTCGACCTCGCCGGTCTTCAGCGCCGCGACCAGGGTCGAGGGCTCGACGATGAACCTGAAGGTCACCCCGTCCAGGTAGGGCAGGGCGGCGCCGGCCGCGTCCTTCTCCCAGTAGTTCGGGTGCCGCTCCAGCCGGATGGAGTCGTTCTCCTTCCACTCGACGAACTTGAAGGGCCCGGTGCCCACCGGGTTGCGGCCGTAGGCCTTGCCGCGCTCCCGGACCGCCTTGGGGTTCAGGATCGTCCCGGCGCGGCCGGTCGAGCCGGTGAAGGCCACCCGGAGGAAGGGATAGGGCTTGGCGAACGAGAGCTTGACGGTATGCGAGTCGAGCAGCTCGATCGATTCCAGTAGCTCGAGCTTCCAGGCGTGGATGGGCGCCTGCTTCTTGTCCTTCACGCGCTCGAGGTTGAACTTGACGTCGGCCGCGGAGAAGGGGTCCCCGTTGTGGAACGTCACGCCCTTGTGGAGCCGGAAGATGTGAGTCCGGTCGCCCTGGATCTCCCACTCCCGGGCCAGCTCGGGCTTGAAGTCCACGCCCTTGCCGTCGGAGGAGGTGATCTTGAGCAAACCGTTGTAGATGTTGTTGTGCACGGCGCACGCGACGATGAAGGTGGTGTTGTGCGCGTCCAGCGTGTCGATGTTCGCCGGCAGCGCGATCTTGATGGTGCCGCCCCGCTTGGGGGTCTGCCCGTGCGCCGCTCCCGGCATGCCGAGCGGCACCCCGGCCGCGAGCCCGGCCGCGGTGAGGCCGAGCGCCTGCAGCACCGCGCGGCGGGAGACCGGGTCGTCCTGCCAGGCACCCTCGCGCAGCTCGCGGTTAACTTCCTCGAACCCATCGCGACTCTTCATGACGATCCTCCTTCGGTGTAGAGGTAGCACGCGACGGCGTGACCCGGCGCCGCCTCGCGAAGAACGGGTTCCGCCTCGTCGCAGCGGGCCATCCGGTGTGGACAGCGGCTCGCGAAGCGGCAGCCTCGCGGCAGGTCGATCGGGTTGGGCAGCTCGCCTTCCAGCAGCCGGGTCGGGTCGTCGAAGATCGACGTGGCGCCGTCGCCGACCGCGGGGATGGCGGCCAGCAGCGCCTGGGTGTAGGGGTGGAGCGGCTGCTTGAAGAGCTCGGCGGTCGGCGCCACCTCGACGAGCTTGCCGAGGTACATCACCGCGACCCGGTGGCTCACGAACCGGATCACACCGAGGTCGTGGGAGACGAAGAGGTAGGCCAGCCCCAGCCGCTCGCGCAGGTCCACGAGCAGGTTCAGGATCTGGGCGCGCACCGAGACGTCGAGGGCCGACACCGCCTCGTCGGCCACCACGAGCCGCGGGCCCGCCGCGAGGGCGCGGGCGATGCCGACCCGCTGCCGCTGGCCGCCGGAGAGCTCGTGCGGGTAGCGGTGGACGTACTCGGGCGAGAGCCCGACCATGTCGAGGAGCGCGCGCACCCGCGCCTCGACCTCCGCGCCCGCCGCGATCCGGTGCACGCGGATGGGCTCGCCCACCATGTGGCCCACCGTCATCCGCGGGTTGAGCGAGGTGTAGGGGTCCTGGAAGACGATCTGCACTTTGCTGCGGAACGGCAGCAGGCGGCTCGTGGGCAGCGCGGTGATGTCCTGTCCCTCGAAGACGATGCGGCCACTCGTCGGGTCGATGGCGCGCAGGACCAGCCGGCCGGTGGTGGTCTTGCCGCAGCCCGACTCCCCCACCAGCCCGAGCGTTTCTCCGGGCTCGATCGCGAAGCTCACTCCGTCGACCGCGTGGACGACGCGGGGCGACGCGCCCGGCCAGAGCGCGCTCAGCGGGTTGCCGCGGATCGGGAAGTGCTTGACGAGGTCCGAGACCTCGAGCAGGGGCGGGGCAGAAGTCACGACACCTCCGCGAGGTGACAGGCGGCCGCCCGGCTGGCCGCGAGCGAACGGAGCGCCGGAGATTCGGCGCTACAGCGCGGCTCGGCGATGGGACAGCGGGGATGAAACCGGCAACCGGACGGCAGCGCGCGGAGCCCCGGCATCATCCCGCGGATGGCGCCGAGCCGGCCGTCGCGGTCGAGCCGGGGCAGGCACTCGATGAGCCCGCGCGTGTACGGGTGGGCGGGGGTGCGGAAGAGCGTGGCGACCGACGCTGCCTCCACGACCCGCCCGGCGTACATGACGAGCACCCGGTGGCACATCTGCGAGATGATCCCGAGATCGTGCGAGACGAGCAGCACCGCCACCCCGAGCTCGCGGGCGAGCCGGCGGATGAGGGAGAGGACCTGGGCCTGGATCGTCACGTCGAGCGCGGTGGTCGGCTCGTCCGCGATGAGCAGGCTCGGCGTGCACGAGATCCCCATCCCGATCATCACCCGCTGCGCCATGCCCCCGCTGAACTGGTGAGGATAGTCGCGGGCCCGCGTCCGCGGCGAGGAGATGCCCACGCGCCCCAGCGTATCGACCACGCGCTCCTTCAGCGCGCCCCGGCCCTCGGGGAGATGCAGCGCCATCGCCTCCAGCATCTGCTCGCCGACGCGGAACACCGGGTTCAGCGAGGCGCCCGGGTTCTGGAAGATCATCGCAATGTCCTTGCCGCGGATGCGGGCGAGCGCGGCCTCGTCGAGCGCCAGCAGGTCCCGCCCGCCGAACCAGACCTCGCCCGCCACCCGGCCGGGAGGCCGGCGGATCAACCCCAGGATGGCTTCCGAGGTCAGCGACTTGCCCGCGCCCGACTCGCCCACCAGCCCGACGATCTCCCCGCGCCGGATCTGGAAGCTCACCTCGTCCACCGCGCGCAGCGGCCCGTCCTCCGAGCTGAACTCGACCACGAGGTTCCTGACGTCGAGCACCGGATCGGAGGCGGTCACCGGCGCATCCGCGGGTCCAGGGTGTCGCGCAGCCCGTCGCCCAGGAGGTTGAGCGCGACGATGGCCAGCATGAGCGCGATGCCGGGAATGGTCGAGACGTGGGGGGCCATCACGATGAACGCCTGCCCCTCGGCGATCATCCGACCCCAGGCCGGCGTGGGCGGCGGCGGGCCGAGGCCCAGGAACGACAGCCCGGATTCGGTGATGATGGCGCCGGAGACGCGGAGCGCGCCCTGGACGATGATCGGGGACAGCACGTTGGGCAGCACGTGCTGGAAGATGATCGCGAGGCTGCCCACACCGGCCAGGCGGGCCGCCTCGATGTAGGGCTCCTCCTTCACCGCCAGGACGTCGCCGCGCGTCACCCGCGCGAAGGGGGCGATGAAGCCGACCGCCACCGCGACGATCACGTTGCGCACCCCGAAGCCCATCACCGCCATCATCGCGATCGCCAGGATGATGATCGGGAACGCGAAGAGCCCGTCCATGATCCGCATGATCACGATGTCCACGATCCCGCCGTAGTACCCGGAGATCAGCCCGAGGGTGACCCCGATGACCATGGCGAGCAGCACCGCGACGATGCCGACCACCAGGGCCACGCGCGCCCCGTAGATGATCCGGCTCATGATGTCGCGGCCGAAGCTGTCGGTGCCCGCCCAGTGGGCCGCGGACGGCCGCTCGAAGGGGGTGCCCACGCCCTGGGCGATCGGATCGTAGGGGGCGAGGACGGGGGCCAGGACCGCCATCGCGACGATCACGAGGAACACCGCGAGCCCGAACACCGCGCCGGGGTTTCGCGCGAACCGCCGCCACCAGCGGCGGACGCCCGCTCGCGCGCCCGGCGTCGCGGCGGAGGTGCCCACGGGAGCGGGAACGCCCAGGCCCTCGGCATCGAACGGGCGATCGCCGGCCCCGAGGGGTGACGCCACTAGGCCACCCGGATCCGGGGGTTGAGGAACGCGTATAGGAGATCCACCAGCAGATTCACCACCACCACCGCGAAAACCCCGACCAGGATCGTGCCCTGCACGACCAGGTAGTCCCGGTTCAGGATGGCGCTCACGGAGAGCCGGCCCATGCCCGGGATCGCGAACACGGTCTCGGTCAGCACCGCGCCGCCCAGCAGGGTGCCGAACTGCAGCCCGATCACCGTCACTACCGGGATCAGCGCGTTTGCCAGCGCGTGCTTGTAGACGAGCGCCGCCTGGCGGACGCCGCGCGCCCGGGCGGCCTTGACGTAGTCCTGGTCGAGGACCTCGAGCAGGCTCGAGCGGATGATCCGGGCCACCAGCCCGGAGAAGAAGGTGCCGAGCGTCACCGCGGGCAGCACGAGGCGCCAGAGGCCCTGGGACAGATCCGTCCACGGGTGCACGTAGCCCATCGCGGGAAACCACCCGAGATACACGCTGAAGATCCAGATCAGGAGAATGCCCTTCCAGAAGGAGGGCATCGAGTAGACGAAGATGGCGAAGCCCATCGACCCGTAGTCCCAGGCCGAGTCCTTCCGCATCGCGGCGATGAGGCCCGAGGGCACCGCGATGACGATGCCTACGATCACGCTCGCCACGACCAGGGTCAGGGTGGGGACGAACGCGTCGAGCACCAGCGTGGAGACCCGCTCGTGATTGATGAAGGAGTCGCCGAGATCGCCCGCGAGGACGTTGCGGATCCAGAGGAGGTACTGGACGACGACGGAGCGGTCGAAGCCGAGCTCGCCGCGGAGGCGCTCGTAGGCCTCCTGGCTGAAATCGTCGCCGAGCCGCATCAGGACGGGGTCGCCCGGGATCATCCGCATCAGGGCAAAGATGATCACCGAGACCGTGAAGAGCACGGCCAGGGTCTGCCCGAGACGAGAGAGGACGAATCGGATCATGGGCTCTCCGGCCGATCCTGCCGAACCCCGAGCGGGCGCGCGGGCCGAGACACGTCCCTCGGGACGACATCGGCCCGCAATTGGGGTGCGAGTATACTGCGCGTCCCGCACCCCCGCAAGGCGGCGCGCGGGGAACTACTTGTGGAAGACGAGCTGGAGCCGATAGAGGCCGAGGACGAGGTCGTCGGTGGCGCCGCGGCGGGCGAGGGCCTCGGCGCCGAGCAGGTCCCGGCAGGTACCCTCGACGGCGGGGGGGTCGATGCCTTCGACCAGCACGACCCAGCGCACCAGCGCGTCGGGGGTCGCGAGCAGCTTCTTCTCGTCGCCCCTGGCGGCGGTGCTGACCGCCGCGTCGCCCTCCAGCAGGTGGCTGGCCACGACGCCCGGGTGCGCGGCGGCGCCCGGCAGCGCGGTACCGGTGAGCCACGCCTGCAATTCCTCCTCGTGCCCGGCTCGGGGCCCCAGCTCGAGCGTCGCGATGGCCCCGCCCAGCCCCGGGCCCACGCTCGCCACCACGCGGCACGCGGTGCGCTTGTTGTTGCGCACCAGCGGCATCGTCCGGCGGGTCCAGGGCGTCGGGTCGCCGAGGCGCGCCAGGTAGGCCGGGCTCTGCAGCGTGTCGAGCGACTCGGTCTCGTAGAAGTAGAAGTACTTCGGCGGGCCGCCCAGCGTGACGTAGCGCCGGCAGCGGAGGAATCCGGGCACCGCCACCCGCTCCGGGATGTGCTCGCGCAGGTGCCACTGGTCGAACTCGGCGTCCCCGCCCGGCGCCACGTCGTGCCAGAACGCGAGGACGCCCCTGCCCGCGATGGTCATGGCGCCGACGGTAACGGGCCCGGGGCCCCGCGTCAAGGCTCCCGCGCGGTGGCAGTGCGCTAGACTGGGCGGCATGCCCGAGCCCGTCATGCCGGAGCCCGTGGAGACCGCGCGCGCCGCCGCGCCGGCCCGCGGCGCGGTCCTGCGCGGCCTCTTCGGGAGCGTGCGCCTGGCCTATCTCCCCGTGCTGGTCACCTACTTCTGCTACGGGGCGAGCGGGATCACGAGCATCGCGCTGCTGTACTTCCAGAAGGACACGCTCGGCATCACGCCCGCGGAGGCCGCGGCCATCGCGTTCTGGGTCGCCCTGCCGTGGAGCACCAAGATGGTGGCCGGCGTGGCCTCCGACGTGCACCCGCTCTTCGGCCGCCGCCGGGTCTCCTACCTGCTGCTGGGCGCCCTGCTGGCCGTCGCGGGCTACGGGTGGCTGGCCACCACCGCCTCGACCAAGAGCACCTACCTGGCCGCGATGGTGATCATCGCGGTGGGCTTCATGGTCCAGGACGTGGTGGCGGACGCCCTGACCGTGGAGCTGGCCCGGACCGACGAGGAAGTGAAGCAGATCCAGACGCTCGGCCGCATGGCCCTGCTCGCGGGCACGATCAGCGTGGGCTACCTGAGCGGGTGGCTCGCGGGCGCGCTCGGCCCGCGTCCGGTCTTCGCGATCGCGCTGCTGCTCCCCGCGCTCGTGATGGCGGCGGCCTGGCAGATCCCGCGCGAGACCGCCCGCGTGATGGCGCCCGGGGAGCAGACGAATCCCCTGGGCGCGGGCAAGTCGCGGCTCGTGGTGCTGGTGGGGCTCGGCTACGCGGCGCTCGGCGTGGCGCTCGAGGCGCTGTCGGTGCCGTTCGGCCAGGAGATCATCCTGGTCGTCTCGGGCGGCCTCATCGTGATGCTGCTGCAGCGCGTGGGGATCTCCCGCGCGGTGGCGGTCGCCGCGTTCGCCATCTTCTGCTTCCGGGCGGTGCCGTCGGCGGGGCAGGGGTTCAGCTACTGGGCGATCGATCGGCTCGGCTTCGATCAGCAGTTCCTGGGCGTGCTCGCGCAGGTGGGCGCGATCCTGAGCCTCGTCGGCCTGATCGTGTTCCGGAAGCCGATCACCCGGCGCCCGGTGAGCGACACCCTCTTCTGGGTGACCATCGCGGGGGCGGTGCTCTACCTGCCCACCATCGGGCTGTTCTACGGCATGAACGAGTGGTTCGGGGTGAGCCCGCGCACGTTCGCGTTCATCGACACCACGATCTCGGCGCCGCTCGCCCAGCTCAGCATGGTGCCGATGCTCGCGCTCATCGCGCGGACCGCGCCGCGCGGGGCCGAGGCCACCATGTTCGCGATCATGGCCTCCCTCATGAACCTCGCGCTGTCCGCCAGCGAGATCGGCACGCGCTACCTCAACACCTTCTTCGGCGTCACCCAGGAGGACTACTCCAACCTGGGCCGCCTGCTCATCTGCGTGGGGGCGATCGGCCTGCTCCCGCTGCTCGCCCTGCTGCCCCTGCGGCGCGTCGAGGCGGAGTCGGAGATGGCGTGATAGTGTGTCCCCCGTCATGGCGGTGACCGCCCCCACGCGCGCGCCCTGGGCCGGGCTGTTCCGGCCGCTCGAGCGGGACGAGCGGCTGTTCGCGGTGCTCCTGGCCTTCGTGATGGTGGGCGGCCTCGCGACCCTCGGGCTCCTGCCGCTGCGCCCGCGTCACCGTGTCGACGTCTACGCCGTCGTCATCTGGTTCGGTCTCTACAAGGCGGGCATCTTCGCGCTGGTCACGGTGAGCCCGCGGGCCACCCGCCGGATCTTCATCGCCGCCCTCTGCATCGACCTCCTGCTCGTGTTCCTGCTGCTGTTCCTCACCGGCGGCGGCGACAGCCCGTTCGTCAACCTGTTCTTCCCGCTGGTCGCGGTCAACGCCTACTACTTCGGCCGCTGGGTCGGGCTGTTCCTCACCCTCGTGGCCGGGGTGCTCTACTGGGCCGCGGCCAGCCTGGCCCCGCCCGCGGCCGCGTGGACCGCGGTGGTCAACCTGATGGCCTTCGTCGGGCTGCCCGCGTTCGCGGTGGGCCACGTGGCCGACCGCGAGCGGCGCGCCCGCTCCGAGGTCGAGCGGCTCAACGCGGAGCTGACCGGGACGCTCACCCGCCTGCGGGCCGCCCAGGAAGAGCTGGTCGAGGCCGAGCGCATGGCCACGGTGGGCCGCCTGTCCCTGAAGGTCGCGCACGAGGTGCGCAACCCCATCGCGGCGATCGGGCTGAACGCGGAGCTGCTGGGCGACATGGTGCAGGGGCGGGTGAGCGAGGACGGCACGGAGGCCACCGCGCTCGTCGGCGCGATCCGCGACCAGGTGGCGGCCCTGGACGCGCTCACCGAGGAGTACCTGGCCTTCGCGCGCTTCCCGCGCCCCCAGTTCGAGGAGGACTCGGTCAACGATATGGTCAGCGCGGTCGCCGAGTTCGTCCGCCCGCTCGCCGCGCGCCAGGGCATCACGGTGAAGGTGGCGACCGATCCCGCGGTGCCGCCGATGGAGATCGACCGCACGCTGCTCCGCCAGGCGGTGCTGAACCTGGTGAAGAACGGGATGGAGGCGGTCGCCCAGGGCGGGGGCCTGACGCTCACCACCGCCTGCACGGGCGACGCGGTCGAGATCGCGATCTCGGACACCGGGGCCGGCATCTCGCCCGAGGTCGGCCGGCGGCTGTTCGAGCAGTTCTTCACCACCAAGCCGCAGGGCACGGGGCTCGGCCTGTCCATCTCGCGCCAGATCGTCGAGGAGCACGGCGGCAAGATCCGCTGGCACAGCGCGCCCGGCGCCGGCGCCACCTTCACCATGACCGTGCCCATCCAGAAGGCGGTCCATGCCTGAGCCCGTCCCCGCGCTCGCGACGCTCCTGGTGGCCGACGACGATCCGGGGGTCCGCCAGAGCCTGGAGCGCACGCTCACCCGCGAAGGCTACGCGGTGGTGCTGGCGCCCGACGGGCAGGCCGCGCTGGAGCGGCTGCGGGAGGGCGGGATCGATCTCGTGCTCTCCGATCTCAAGATGCCCGGCCTCACCGGCCTCGAGCTGCTCCGCGGGGCGAAGGCGGTCGCGCCCGACGTGGAGGTCATCCTGCTCACCGCCTTCGGGACCGTGGAGGAGGCGGTCCGCGCGATGAAGGACGGGGCCACCGACTTCCTCACCAAGCCGTTCCAGCGCGCCCAGCTCACCAAGGTGGTGCGGCAGGCCCTCGAGCGCCGGGACCTCATCGCCCAGAACCGCGCCCTGCAGAAGCGCCTCGACGATCTGCTGCGGCAGGGCAAGATGATCGGGACCAGCCCCGCCTTCCGCCGGCTGATGACGCTCGTGCAGCAGGTGGCGGACAGCTCGGCCACTGTGCTCGTCCAGGGCGAGAGCGGCACCGGCAAGGAGCTGGTGGCGCGCGGCATCCACGATCGGTCGAGCCGGCGCGACGGGCCGTTCATCGCGGTCAACTGCGCGGCCCTGCCCGAGACGCTGCTCGAGTCCGAGCTGTTCGGCTACGAGAAGGGCGCGTTCACCGGGGCGGCCGGGCGCAAGGAAGGCCGCTTCGAGCTGGCCGACGGCGGCACCCTGTTCCTCGACGAGATCGCGGACCTCTCGGCGGTGACCCAGCCCAAGATCCTGCGCGTGCTGCAGGAGGGGGAATTCGAGCGGGTGGGCGGCACCAAGACGATCCGGGTGGACGTGCGGATCGTGACCGCGACCAACCAGGATCTGGCCACCCTGGTGCGGGACCGGCGCTTCCGGGAGGACCTCTTCTACCGCCTGAACGTCATCACGATCCAGGTCCCGCCGCTCCGGGAGAAGCGCGAGGACGTGCCGGTCCTCGCCCAGCACTTCCTGCGCGTGTACGCGGCCAAGAACAACCGCCAGCTCGACGGCTTCACCGACGAGGCCCTCGGCTGCCTCGAGGCCTACTCGTGGCCGGGCAACGTGCGCGAGCTCGAGAACGTGGTCGAGCGCGCGGTGGTGCTGGCCCGGGGCCTGCGGGTGGACGTGGGCGACCTGCCCGACGCGGTGCGGGAGCGTTCCGTCATGCTGGTGCGCGGCGGGACCCCGGCGCCCGGCGACGGGTCGGGCGCGCCCGTGGTGCCCGAAGGGGTCTTCCAGATCCGGGTGGGCACGCCGCTGGCCGAGGTCGAGGCGCGGCTCCTCGAGGAGACGCTCCGGCTCAACCACGGCAACAAGACGCTCACCGCCAAGATGCTCGGCATCGATCCCAAGACCGTCTTCCGCAAGCTCAAGCAGGGCGAGGCTGAGGACGGGGCGCCGTGAGCGCCGGGGTCTTCGAGGCGCTCCGCTACGAGGTGGCGGACGGCGTCGCCACCGTCACCCTGAACCGGCCCGACAAGCTCAACGCGCTGAACCCCGTGATGCTCGAGGAGCTGCTCGCCGTCCTCGAGCAGGCCGACGCGGACGACGGCGTGCGCGCGCTCATCGTCACCGGGGCCGGCCGCGCGTTCTGCGCGGGAGCCGATCTCTCCGGGGGCGGCAAGACCTTCGACCGCGTCGCCCGGGCCCGGGGCGAGCCGCCCGGCGCGCACCGGGACGGGGGCGGGCGCGTCACCCTGCGCATCTTCGACATGAAGAAGCCGGTGATCGCCGCCATCAACGGCCCGGCGGTGGGATTCGGCGTCACCATGACCCTGCCGATGGACATCCGCATCGCCTCGACCGCGGCGCGGATCGGCTTCGTGTTCGCGCGGCGCGGGGTGGTCCCGGAGGCGGCCAGCACCTGGTTCCTGCCCCGCCTGGTGGGCCCGAGCCAGGCCGCGGAGTGGATCTACACCGGGCGCGTCTTCCCGGCGGAGGAAGCGCTCGCGGGCCGGCTCGTGAGCCGGGTGGTCCCGCCCACGCTCCTCCTGCCGGTGGCGCGCGAGCTCGCGCGCGAGATCGCGCGGGAGACCTCCGCGATCTCGGTGGCGCTCGCGCGGCAGATGATGTGGCGGCTGCTGGGCGCCGATCACCCGATGGAGGCGCACCGCCTAGACTCGCGCTGCATGGACTGGACGGGCCGCTCGGCCGACGCCTACGAGGGGGTCACGTCGTTCCTGGAGAAGCGCCCGCCGCGGTTCACCCAGCGGCCCAGCACCGACATGCCGCCCTTCTATCCCTGGTGGCGCGAGCGCCGCTTCGAGCCCTGAGCCGCCCGCGGCGGTGAGCGCCTCCTCGCGGTCGGCCACGGCGCTCCTGTGCCTGGTCGTCTTCGCCAGCACGGTGTGCGTCGGCGCGTTCGGCCCACTGCTGCCCGAGATCGCCCGGGCGCAGGGCCTCCCGGACTGGCAGCTCGGCGTCCTCGCCGGCTCCTTCGGCTTCGCGCGGATGGTGGGCGATCTACCGGCCGGCGCGCTCGCCACCCGGCGGCTCGCCACCACGCTTCGCCTGGCGCCGGTCACGTTGCTCGCCGGGATGCTGCTGCTGGCCACCGCCGGGCCGTTCCCGGTGCTGGTGCTGGGCCGGCTCCTGACCGGCCTCGCCCACACCCTGGTGATGGTCGGCAGCCTCACCGCCGTCCTGCAGGATCAGCAGAGCCCGCGCGCCTCCATGCGCCTCAACACGCTCGAGTTCGCCGGCATGCTCGGAGTCTTGGGCGGCCTCGCGCTGGTCGGCCTGCTCCCCGAGCGCTGGCCCTGGAACCTGGCCCTGCTGGCCGCCGCCGCACCCGTGGTGGTGTCGCTGGTCGGCACGGTCGTGCTGACCCGCATGTTCCCGGGCCACCTCGCCCCCGCGCCCCCCGACGCGGCCCGGGCGGCCGGCCCGGAGGGGACACCCGGGCGGGCCGCGGCGCTGCCGCCGATCGTCCGGCTCATGTTCGCGATGGGCGTGGTGATGGCGCTCGCCTGGTCGGCGGTAGGCCAGTTCGTGATCCCGCTGCGCGGGACGCGGGAATTCGGGCTCGACCGCGCCGGCATCTCCGGCCTGCTCTCGCTGGCCCAGCTGGTGGACCTGATCGTCCTCCTGCCGGTGGGCTGGCTGGCCGACCGCGTCGGGCGGGTGCCCGTGCTGACCGGGGTGGCGGTCACCCTGGGACTCGGGCTCTTCGCGGTGGGCCTCGGGTCGCTGCCGCTGCTCGTCGTCGGGTCCGCCCTCTTCGGCCTCGGGTTGGCGGGCTGGATGCTGCCGCTCGGGGTCATCCGCGAGCACACGGACGTCATCCGGCTCGGCTGGCGGACGGGCGTCTACCGAGTCGGCGTGGACGGGGCGATCTTCCTGGGCCCGCTGATCTGCGGGGTGCTCGGCCCGACCCACACCCCGATCTTCATCGCGCTGGTGGGAGTGGCCGCCTTCGCGATCGCGGTGAGGCTGGGGCGGGGATCGGGCCGCTAGCCTTTGAACGCGACCTTCTTATGGTTGCCGTCGCAGAAGGGCTTGTTGGCCGAGCTGCCACAGCGGCAGAGGAAGATGTCGCCGCCCTTGCCGGGGATGGCGTTGCCTTGGCTGTCCTGCACCTCGCACTCGCCCTTCACCATCAGGGGGCCGTCGGTAATGACCTTCACGGTCACGGGCATCGTGTCACCTCGTCGTCATGATCGAGCTACCGCGGGGCGAGTATACTCCAGGTCGACATGGCGGCTTCCGGGATGACCGATCGCCTCCTCGATGCGATGGCCCGCTCCGCTGCGCGCCGGTACGGGAGCGAGCGCGTCTCCGAGCTGGCCCACGCGCTCCAGTGCGCCGAGCTGGCGCGGGAGGCGGGGGCGGACGAGGAGCTGACGCTGGCGTGCCTGCTCCACGACGTGGGCCGCTTCGCGGTGGACCAGGCGCTGATCTTCGACCGCGTGGGCGGCGGGCGCGCGGTCGGCCGCGCCCGCGGCCATCACGAGATCGGGGCGGATCTCATCGCGCCCCACGTACCGGAGCGGGTGACCTGGCTGGTGCGCATGCACGCCGACGCCAAGCGCTATCTCTGCTCCACCGAGCCCGGCTACCACGCGACCCTGTCGCCCGCCTCCCGGCACACCATGACGCTGCAGGGAGGGCGCATGAGCCCCGAGGAGATCGCGCGCCACGCGGCGCATCCCTGGCTCGGCGACGCGCTGCGCCTGCGGCGGTGGGACGATCTGGCGAAGGTCGTCGGCAAGGAGACCGCGCCCCTCGCGGTCTGGGAGCCGCTGCTCCGATCCTACGTCCAGTGACCCACGATCCGGCTCTGCCGCCGCCGTTCACCGAGCGGTTCGCGGCCCTCGACGAGGTGAAGTTCGGCGGGCCGCGCTCGACCTTTCACAACTGTTTCGGCTGCGGCCCCCGTCACGACACCGGCCTCCGCGTGCGGACCTTCAGCGGGAACGGCGAGGTGCTGGCGCCGATCCTGATCCCGCGCCGCTTCGAGGGCCCGCCCGGCTCGGCCCACGGTGGCATCGTGGCGGCCTATCTGGACGAAGTGCTGGCGGGCGCGGCGGTGAACCACACCGGTCGCCTCTACGTGACCGGGGAGCTGACGGTGCGCTACGTGACGGGCACGCCCATCGAGCGTCCGCTGCTCGGGCGGGGCCGCGCGGTGCTCGACTCCGGCAAGTACCTCGATCTCGAGGCCACCATCGAGGACTGGGAGACCGGCGAGGTTGTGGCGAAAGCCACCGGCCGTTTCTTCCCGGTGAAGGAGACCTAGTCGGCGCGCTCGAACTTCTGGAAGGAGCGCATCTCCCGCGGCGGATCGAGGAACTGCCCGTAGCCGGTGTAGGAGACCTCGCCCACGTAGACGTCCCCGTGGGAGTCCACCACGAGCCCGTGGGGCGCGATGAACTCGCCCGGCTTCTCGCTCGCGAACTGGCCGCCG
This sequence comes from Candidatus Limnocylindria bacterium, assembly GCA_035524955.1. GTDB lineage: Bacteria > Methylomirabilota > Methylomirabilia > Rokubacteriales > CSP1-6 > CAMLFJ01. The sequence continues at coordinate 67,839 of DATLFG010000089.1, forward strand.
AAGCGCGCCACCCGCTGGCCCCGGGCGTCGAGCACGCTGACCCGCGGGCCCAGGTTCGGCGTCTTCTCGGTGACCGGCATGCCGGAGCCGAGCTCGCCCACGAAGAAGAGCCCGCTCCCGGCGCGGTCCACGAAGAGGCCGCAGGGACGGTGGAGGTCGTGCCACGTGCCCTGGTGCCGGCCCCGGCCGTCGAAGATCTGCACGCGGTGGTTCTCGCGGTCGGCCACGTAGACGAGGCCGTCGCGGTCGGAGACCAGATTGTGGGGCAGGTTGAACTGCCCGGGATCGGTGCCCGGCTCGCCCCACGACATGACGTGCGTGCCGTCCGGCGCGTACTTGTGCACCCGCGAGTTGCCGTAGCCGTCGGAGACGAAGAGATAGCCGCTCTTCGGGCAGATCGCCACGTGGGTGGGCCGGTTGAACGGCTTGCCGCCCTGCAGCTCCGCGGGCTTGTCCGGATCGCCGATGGTCAGGAGCAGCTTGCCCTCCGGCGTGAACTTGCGGACGGTGTGATGGAGATCGTCGGTGAGCCACACCATGTCGTCGGCGTCGATCGTGATGCCGTGGGCGCGGCGGACCACGCCCTCGCCCCACGAGCGGAGGAAGGTGCCGTCGCGGTCGAACACGATGACCGGGTGCTCGCTCCGGGTGAAGCAGAAGACGCGGTCCTGCCGGTCCACCGCCGCGCCCGCCACTTCCTGGTAGCGCCAGCCGTCCGGCAGCTTGCCCCAGCCCTCGACGACCGAGAACTTCATTTCGACTCCTCGATGGCCTGGGCCATGCGCTCGAAGCGCCGCTTGAGCGGGGTCAGCCCTTCCTCGTGGGTGATGACGTAGAGGCGGTTGGCGTAGATGGCGCGCAGCACCCGCTCGGCCACGTGCTCGGGCGGGAGGTACCGGCCGATCAGCTCCACCGCGCCGCCCTCGCGCTCCCCCATCGCGTTGCGGAGCGCGGCGGGCCGGTTCCGGTCGCTCTGCCGGATCCGGGTGTGCACCCCCATCGGACAGAGCACCGAGACACCGATGTCGTAGCCGCGCAGGTCCTTCTGGAGCGTCTCGGAGAGGCCGACCACCGCGTACTTGGTGGTGTTGTAGATGCCGAGCCCCTGCGAGGCGATGAGCCCGGCCATCGACGCGGTGTTCACCACGTGGCCCGGTTGCTTGCCGGCCACCATGCGCGGCACGAAGGCCTCCACGCCGTGGATGACGCCCCAGAGGTTGACGCCCATCGCCCACTCCCAGTCCTTGTGGGTAACGGCCTCGAGCCCGCCCCAGAGCGCGACGCCCGCGTTGTTGCAGACTAGGTGGACCGCGCCGAATTCGCCGAACGCGCGATCGGCCAGGGCGTCGACGTCGGTGAGGCGGCTCACGTCGGTCCGCACCGCCAGGCCGCGCCGGCCGGCCTTGACCACGCCGGCGACCGTCTCGGCCATGCCGGCCTCGTCGAGGTCGCCGACCACCACGTCGGCCCCTTCACGGGCGAACAGCCAGGAGAGGGCGCGTCCGATGCCGCTGGCGCCACCGGTGACCACGGCGGTGCGGCCCTTCAGGCTGGTGAGTGGCACGGCGCGAGTGTCGCGCCCCGTGTCGCGTGCTGTCAACCCCGATCCGCGCCTCCGGGTGCAGTAGGATCTCGATCATGAGCGATCGGACGATCGTGGTGGAGCGTCGGTTCCGGGGACCGGACATGGGTGGGGGCACTGGCAACGGCGGGTATTTCTGCGGGCTCGTCGCGGTGGCCGCGGGCCCGGGCACGCGGAGCGTCGAGATCAGGCGGGCGAGCGGGGTGCCGCTCGACCGGCCGCTGACCGTGCGCACGGTCCCGGACGGCGCGGAGGTCCACGACGACGAGGGGCTCATCGCGCGGACGCCCGGCGAGGCGATCACGGTCACCGCGCCCGCGCCGCCTCCGGTCGAGGTGGCCGTGTGGATCTCGGCCCGGTTCCTGGAGCAACTCGAGAGCGGGGAGGTCCTGCATCAGTTTCCCGAATGCTTCGTGTGCGGCCATCGGCGCGCGCCCGGCGATGGCCTGCGCCTCTTCGTCGGTCCGCTCGACCAGAAAGCGGGGACGTGGGTCGGCGCGTGGCGGCCGGCCGCGGGCTTCCTCGACGAGGCGGGACTGGTGCGGCCCGAGCTCGTCTGGTCGGCGCTCGACTGCCCCGGGGGCTGGGCGATCACGGGGCCGGCCAATACCGGCACGCTCCAGGTCGAGATCCTCGGCCCGGTCGACGGGCGCCAGGACCTGATCGTGATGGGCTGGCCCATGCCCGCCGCCTCGGCCCGGCCCGGAAGCCGGCGACGGTACGCGGGGACCGCGATGTTCGACGCGCGCGGAGGCCTGCTCGCGCGGGGCGCGGCCATCTGGGTGGCCCCGCGGGCCGCCTAGGGGTGGTATTCTTCGCGAATGGATTATCGCCTCCCAGTCGCCGTGGTGCCCTCGCGATACGATATCCGGCTCGAGCCCGACCTCGACGCGGCTACCTTCGCGGGCGAGGAAACGGTCGCAATCACCGTGAAGGAGCCGGTGACCGAGATCGTCCTCAACGCCGCCGAGCTGGCCATCGGGTCGGTGAGCGTGACCACCGCCGACGGGGCGACGATGGAGGGGAGCGCGGCGCTCGACGAGGCGGCCGAGCGGGCGCGGCTGCTCTTCCCGTCACCGATCCCGGCCGGTGAGCACCGGCTGACGCTGCGCTTCACCGGCACCCTGAACGACCGCCTCCACGGCTTCTACCGCAGCACCTACCAGGACGCCTCGGGCGCCTCCCACGTCATCGCGGCCACGCAGTTCGAGGCCACCGACGCGCGGCGCGGCTTCCCGTGCTGGGACGAGCCGGCGCTGAAGGCCGTGTTCGGAGTGACCCTGGTGGTCCCGGAGCGGCTCGCCGCGATCTCGAACTCGCGCGCGGTCAGCGAGACGCCCACCGGCGCGGGGAAGAAGACGGTGGTCTTCGCCGACACCATCGTGATGTCCACGTACCTCGTGGCCTTCGTGGTGGGCGAGCTCGAGGCGACCCCGCCGGTGATGGTGGGCCCGACCCCGCTGCGCGTGTGGTGCGTGCCGGGCAAGCTCCACCTCACGCGCTTCGCGCTCGAGATCGGCGCCTTCTCGCTGGACTACTTCGAGCGCTACTACGGGATGCCGTACCCGGGCGACAAGCTCGACATGCTGGCGATCCCCGACTTCGCGGCGGGCGCGATGGAGAACCTCGGCGCGATCACCTACCGCGAGACCGCGCTCCTGGTGGACGAGACCGCGGCCTCGCACACCGAGCGCGAGCGCGTGGCCGACGTGGTCGCCCACGAGATCGCCCACATGTGGTTCGGCGACCTCGTCACCATGCTGTGGTGGAACGGGATCTGGCTGAACGAGGCCTTCGCCACCTTCATGGAGCTCCTCGCGGTGGACGCCTGGAAGCCCGAGTGGAAGCGCTGGACGACCTTCGGCGTGTCCCGGGCCGCCGCGATGGGGGTGGACGGGCTGCTGAACACCCGGCCCATCGAGTTCGAGGTGCGGGCCCCGCGCGACTGCGAGGCGATGTTCGATCTGCTCACCTACGAGAAGGGCGGCTCGGTCCTGCGCATGCTCGAGCAGCACCTGAGCGGAGAGGTCTTCCGCGACGGGGTGCGGCTCTATCTCGAGCGGCACCGCTTCGGCAACGCCGAGACCACCGATCTCTGGAAGGCCCTCGGCGACGCCTCCCGCCTGCCCATCCCGGAGGTGATGAACGCGTGGATCTTCCGGCCGGGCTATCCGCTCGTGATCGTCGAACCGGACGGGGGGGGCGTCAAGCTGAGTCAGCGCCGCTTCACGTATCTGCCCGGCGAGGGCGCCGCCGCCGAACGCTGGCAGATCCCGCTGCGGCTGCGCGCCTCGGTCAAGCGGGGCTTCGTGGACAAGCCCATCCTGCTCGGCGACGAGGATCTGGCGGTGCCGCTGCCCGCGCCGCCGGACTGGGTGGTCGCGAACGCGGGCGGGCACGGCTTCTATCGCGTGCAGTATGCCCCGCCGCTGCTCAAGAAGCTCACCGGCGCGCTCCGGAAGCTCGCGCCCATCGAGCGCTTCAACCTGATCAGCGACGCGTTCGCCCTGGTCCAGGCCGCGATGATGCCGGCGCCCGACTACCTGGACCTCACCGCGCGCTTCACCGACGAGACCGACCGCAACGTGTGGACCGCGCTGATCGGTTCGCTCGGCTACGTCAACCGGCTCATCGCGGAGGACGCGCGCCCGCATCTCGAGGCGCTCGCGCGCCAGCGGGTGGAGGGGGCGGTGGAGCGGCTCGGCTGGGAGGCCCAGGCCGACGAGGACGAGCTGGAGCGGCAGCTACGAGGCGACCTGCTCCGCGCCCTCGGCACGCTCGGCAACGACCCGACCGCGCAGGAGCGCGGGCGGGCGCTCTACGCGCGCTATCGCGAGGACGAATCCGCGGTGGACGCCAACGTGCTGCCCGCCCTGATCGCGATCGTCGCCGCCGCGGGCGGGGAGACCGAGTACGAGGAGTTCCTCCAGCGCTTCAAGGCCGCCCGCACGCCCCAGGAGGAGCAGCGCTACCTCTACGCCCTCGCGGGATTCCGGCAGCCCGAGCTGGTGCGGCGCACGCTCGAGAAGACCACCAACGGCGAGGTGCGCAGCCAGGACGCGCCGTTCCTGATGCGGTCGCTGCTGGCGGGCGTGCACAGCCGCGGGCTGGCCTGGGACTACGTCAAGGCGAACTGGGAGACGATGGCCCGCCAGTATCCGGGCAGCGCCTATCGGCGGATGTACGAGGGCGTGACCGCGCTCGTCAGCCCGGAGTGGGAGCAGGACGTGAAGGCCTTCTTCGAGACGAACCGGATCGTGCTCGGCGGGAAGACGCTCGAGCAGTACCTCGAGCAGCTCCGCATCGCGGTGCGGCTGCAGGAGCGCGAGGCGGCCGCCCTGGCCGCCTACCTGGCCAAGCCGCCGCGCCCCCCGCGCCGCTGACCCCCCTCCGAGGCTCTACCCGCCGAACAAGTCGACGAAGAAGTCGCGGATGCCCGAGCCGAACGCGGCGGCGCCTTCCCTCGTGTTCTCCCACGCGTTCTGGGCGGCCGGCCCGGCGTTCCGCCCGGCCTCCGCTCTTCTGGCCGGTGAATCGGGCGCCTTCCACGCTCGTGTTGCCGATGCCCTTGGCGAGGTGTCCCGCGCCCACGAGCACCTGGCCCTGCCCGATCTGGTGGGCGCCGCGCTCCACCTGCCGGGTGGCCGCGTCCACCGCGGGGCCACCTCCTTCGGTTGGCTTGATTGCCGATTCGTGATAACACCGGGCTCGGACGGATCCGGCATGTTGGCGACCACTCCACCAGGATCCTGGGCGAGGTGAGGGAGATGAAATACGGCGTGTTCCAGTTCTCCACCGACTACGCGATCCGCATCGATGACCTCGCCCGGGAGACCGAGGCCCGCGGCTTCGAGTCGCTGTTCGTCCCCGAGCACACGCATATTCCGGCCAGCCGGAAGAGCCCCTGGCCCGGCGGGGCCGACCTCCCGCGCGAGTACTGGCACACCGTGGATCCGTTCGTGGGGCTGGCCGCCGCCGCCGCGGTGACGACCAGGCTCAGGCTCGGGACCGGGATCTGCCTGGTGATCGAGCGCGACCCGATCGTGCTCGCCAAGGAGATCGCGAGCCTCGACTATCTCTCCCGGGGTCGGGTGCTCTTCGGGATCGGAGGCGGATGGAACGCCGAGGAGATGGGGCATCACGGGACGGCGTTCGAGAACCGCTGGAAGGTGCTGCGCGAGCGCATCGCCGCGATGCAGGAGATCTGGACAAAGGACGAGGCGGAGTACCACGGCAGGTTCGTGAGCTTCGACCGGCTCTGGTCGTACCCGAAGCCGGTGCAGAAGCCTCACCCGCCGATCCTGATGGGCGGTGCCGGGCCCCACGCGCGGCAGCGCGCGGTGGACTTCGGAGGTCATTGGCTGCCGATCGGCGGGCGCTCCTACAGCGAGCCCATCGCCCTAACCATCGCGGATCTGCGGGCGCGGGCCGAGAAGGCGGGCCAGGATCCGGGCGCGGTCACCGTCTCCATCTTCGGGGCACCCACCGACGAGGCGCGCCTGGCCGGCCTGCGAGACGCGGGGGTCCTGCGCGCGATCTTCGGACTGCCCCCCGCGGGCCGCGATCAGGTCCTCCCGCTCCTCGACAAGTACGCGGCGCTCGCGGCGCGCATCGGGTAGTATCTCGCGACCTTCCGGCGGGGTGCCGCGCGGGGGGCGGGGGTGCGGCCTCCGACCACGACCCGCGATGTCGACTCCCTATGCGATCAGGAGTTCCCAATCTGGGTTGTTGGCGGAGCCGCGACCCTCGGCGGGGAACGGGTCAACCGGCCGCACCCCCGCCCCCCGCGCGGCACTCCGCCCGCGCTTGGCGAAGTCCGTGTCGCCTACGATCGCGCGGGGCCGCCTGCGCGGGTGGTGAGGGTGAACACCGTCAGGGCGGCGAGGCCGATGAGCGCGGTGCCGAGGGCCCAGAGGTAGATCGCGAGATAGCCGCCGGTGCGGTCGAAGAGCATGCCGGAGAGCCACGGCCCCAGGGCCGCGCCGAGGTTGTTGCCGATGCCGAGCAGCCCGAAGATGAACCCGTAGTGCGCGGGCGGCGCGATCCGGCTCAGCAGGACGGTGACGATGCTCGCGCGCGAGCCGAGCGGCAGGAAGAGGAAGAGCACGTAGCCCACGGCCAGGATCCGGAGCGGTCGCACTTCCATGGCGAGCAGGCAGAGCATGCCGAGCAGCGAGCACGAGAACGAGAGAAAGCCCGCGGTGGGCCCGCCGAAGCGATCGGCCACCAGACCCGCGAGCGCCCGGCCGCCGCCCGCGAGGATGCCGCCGATGGCGAGGAGCAGGGAGGCCTCGCTCGCGCTGAACCCGCGCTCGGTGAAATAGAGCGTGTGCTGGGTGGTGGCGAGGTAGCCGAAGAGCGGCGGCGTGGTGAACATCACGAGAAGGCTCCAGAAGCCGGCGGAGCGGACGATGCGCGAGACCGTCACCGCGGTCTCCCCCGGCCCCAGGCGCCCGCGGTCCACGGCGGAGGCCAGCCGCGTCGGGTGCGTGCGCCACACCCAGGGGATCAGCCCGACGATGGCCGCGGCGTAGCACCAGAAGGCGGGTCGCCAGCCCCAGTGCGTGATGATCCACTGGGCCGGCGCCGCCAGGGCGTAGGCCGCCATGGACCCGCCGAAGGCGATGCCGGTGGCCAGGCCGCGGCGCCGCACGTAGGCGTCGGCGATGAGGGCGGCGTGGGTCGTCATGCCGGTCAGGCCGAGGCCGATCCCGCCGCCTACGCCCATGGCCGCGAGGAAGAAGGGCAGCGTCGGGGCCAGGCTTCCCAGCAGCATCCCGAGCGCCACCAGCCCGAGCCCAAGGCTGACGAGCAGCCGCGGATTCCAGCGGGCGACCAGGTAGCCGGCCACGGGGCTCAGCAGGGCGCCACCCACCCAGAGCAGCGAGGCGGTGGCCGCGGTGGCCGCGCGGGAGCCGCCGAACTCGGCGAGCAGGGCGGGCAGGAAGACCGGGAAGGTATTGGTGAGTCCGGCCACCAGCAGCATCGTGGCAAAGGCAAGCCAGAGCCGCTGGCTGGCGAGGGACTCCCGCGCTGACATCACCCGGGGAGGAACAGCGAGGCGGGGGCCGGGCCGGAGAGGCCCGGAGCGAGGCTCAGTCGTCCGATTCGGCGCGCTTCATGGCCTTGCGGCGCTTCTTGCGCGCCTCGGCCTGCTTGCGCTTCCGCTTGACCGACGGCTTCTCGTAGTACGCGCGCTTCTTCATCTCCTTGAAGAGCCCATCCTTGAGCATGAGCTTCTTCATGGTCTTGAGCGCGGACTCGACCTGATTGTCGTGTACCTCGATACGCATGACGAGCACGGTACCCGGAGGGCCGGCCCCCTGTCAATGCCCACGTGGGTGCCGACTCCCGGGTGATACGATGGCACCTCATGATCGCGCCACCCGCCCGCCTGGAGCTTGCCCTGGCGCCCACGCCGATCCTCAGGCTCGATCGCCTCTCGCGGCGGCTGGGGGTCGAACTCCACGTCAAGCGAGATGACCTGACCGGCCTGCTGGAGTCCGGCAACAAGGTCCGCAAGCTCGAGTTCCTGGTGGGCGAGGCGCTGCAGCAGGGCGCCGATACCCTGCTCACGTGCGGCACCCCGGATTCCAACGGCTGCCGGGCGGTGGCCGCGGTGGCGGCGCGCCTCGGGCTGCGCGCGGTGCTCGCGATCCGGGGCGAGCGTCCTCCGGCCGCGTACGACGGCAACCTGCTGCTGAGCCGGCTGCTCGGCGCGGACGCCCGCTATCATCCCGAGCTTGGGCCCGAGCTTGGGCCCGAGATCGGGCCCGGGCTCGAGCGCGCGGACCCGGTCATGGAAGCGCTCGCCGCCGAGGTCCGCGCCCGCGGCGGACGCCCCTACCTCATCCCGGAGGGTGGCGCGGGCGAGCTAGGCGCGCTCGGCTACGTCGAATGCGCGGTGGAGCTGTCGGAGCAGATCCACCACGGCGCCCCGCGCTTCGACACGATCGTGATCACCGCCGGGAGCGGCGGCAGCCACGCCGGCCTGCTGATGGGCAAGCAGCTCGCCGGGCTGCCCGGGGAGATCGTGAGCGTGCCGGTCACCGCGTCCGCCGAGCGGGTACGCGAGGCCATCGTCCGGACCGTGGGCGCCGCCATCCAGCGCTTCGGGTTCGCCATCGAGGTACCCAAGGCCATCCACGTGCTGGACGGCTACCAGGGCGCCGGGCCCGCGAGCGCGACCGACGAGGAGCTCGGCGTCATCGTGGCGCTCGCGCGGGAGGAAGGGCTGCCGCTCGATCCGGTCTACACCGCGAAAGGCTTTCGCGGGCTGGTGGAGACGCTCGCGCGCGATCCGAAGGCGCTGGGGCAGCGCGTGTGCTTCATCCACACCGGGGGCTTGTTCAGCGTGTTCGCCTACCAGGACCGCCTGAGTCGAGTGCTCGAGCTCGGCGAGGCCCAGTAGGGGCTAGATGGTGTAGGTCTTGCCCTGCTCCAGGATGTGGATGCGGCTCGGATCGATCTTGGCCAGCTCTTCGGCCGTCTCCTGGTAGAGCTGCGGCTTGATGTGGTAGACCCAGATCGGGAGATCGGCCGGCATCTTGTCGATCTCCCGTCGCAGCATCTCCGGGGTGAGGTGGCCGGAGGCCTTCGCGAGCATCGACAGGCGGTTGGGGAAGGCGGTCTCGACGATCAGGGCCTTGAGTCCGCGCATCTCGCGGGCGATCTGCCAGATCCGCTGCGTCGGGCCGGTGTCGCCGCTGAACACGAAGCCCGTCTCCCCGTCGTGAATGACGAAGCCGGTGGTGGGGACGGTGTGCTCGACGAGCACCGGGGTCACCCACAGCTCGCCCACCCGCGACTCCCCTTCCTCGGGCAGCTCGCGGAAGCCCAGTACCGACTGCGCGGCCGAGGGGATGTTCGTGAAATTCGGCCAGAGCGTGTCGTTGAAGGCGTGGGTGCGGAGCGAGTCCACGACCGGCGCGATGCTACAGGCGGTGACGCTGCGGTCGGGCGCGACCATCGCGAGGGTGTCGGTGAGGAACGCGAGCCCGGCGGTGTGGTCCAGGTGCGCGTGGCTGATCAGCGCGTGCTGGATCTGGATCTGCTCGGGTACCGAGAGGGCGCCCCCGACGGTGCCCGCGTCCACCAGCACGCGGTCGTCGACGAGGAACGCCGTCGGCCTCTGCCCCGGTCCCTCGCTGCCGTAGGTCCCGAGGACTTTAATTTTCACTGAAGCCCTTCATGAGGCCGTAAGTCCCCCCGTTTCGGGCGGTTGGCGCTTCCGCGAATCCTAGTCTAGCAGCGAGCGGGGGGTCAATCCGCCGGAAAACGACGGCCTCCGACCCGCGCAACCGAGCGCCGGCAAAGACCGGCGGCGCTCTCAGTCGCAGGCGGCCGGGGTCTTGAATCGGGCCGCGAACTCCTCGAGCTCTCGGCAGGGGTCTCCGGCGGTCCCGGCCGCGGTCGGTTCCTCCCGCCGGACCGCCAGGACCACGCTCTTGAGGAAGGCGTACTGGAGGCGAACGGCGTCTCCGTAGTCGAGGTCCCAGCCCGTCATCAGGAGCTCCACGCTCGCGACGTGCGCCTCGACCTCGCACTCGTGCCGGCGGCCCTGACAGCGGCCGTCGCCGTGCCCCAGGACGTAGTGGGCCAGCTCGCGGCTCAGGACGGCCTGCGCGATGAAGTCGTCGGCGAGCACCGCCCGGTTGATCATGATCCGGCCCGGCCGGCCGAGATCGCCGAAGCCGGTGCGCGGGGTGAACTGGGCGGCGGGGCGGGCCATGGCCGAGAGCGCCGGCTCGTCGCTGACGCGCACCGCCGGCGGCGGGCCCTCGATCCCGCGGGATTGCAGGATGGCCCGGGCCGCCCGCTCGTACTCGTCGATCCGGGCCTGCTCGAGATCGGTGAAGGAGCGGAGCGGCGCCGCGCAGGCCGTCAGGCCTAGCGCGACCACCAGCGCCACGCGGCGAAGAGCCAGCACCTCTCGAGCATGCCACGCTCGGGAATTTCTCCGCTCCGCGCTCTGGCGGCGTGGCGCGCCCGCCGCCCGGTGTGGCATACTCTGCGCGTGATCTTCCAGCAGATCCTGAACGAGGAGTCCGGCTGCCTGTCCTACCTGATCGGCTGCGCCCAGGCCGGGCAGGCGGCCATCGTGGACCCGGCCCGCGATCGGGTGGACGACTACGTGGCCATGGCCCGCCGCAAGGGGCTCACGGTCAGCGACATCATCGAGACCCACGTGCACGCCGACCACGTGTCGGGCAACCAGGCGCTGGCCGCCAAGACCGGAGCGCGGATCCACATCCACCCCGCGGCCAACGCCGCCTTCCCCCACGACCCGGTGGAGCACGGCCGGGAGCTCCGCATCGGCAACGTGGCGCTCCAGGTGCTGCACGTGCCCGGCCACACCCCCGACAGCATCGCGGTGCTGGTGACCGATCTGAGCCGCGGCACCGAGCCCTGGTTCGTGCTGACCGGCGACACGCTCTTCGTGGGCGACGTGGGCCGGCCCGACTTCGGCGGCGAGCAGGCCGCGGCCAACCTCTACACGAGCCTCACCGAGCGCCTCCTGCGGTTGCCCGACAGCGTGGAGGTGTATCCGGCCCATGGCGCCGGATCGAGCTGTGGGCGGGCCATGTCGAGCAAGACCGCGACCACCATCGGCTTCGAGCGGCGCTTCAACGCCGCGCTCCAGGCGCCCGACGCCGAGGAGTTCGTCCGGCGCCTCATGACGGGGCTGCCGCCCAAGCCGCCCAACTTCGACCGCATCATCGCGCGCAACCGCGCCCAGGCGCTGCCCCAGAACGGCGAGCCGCGGCCCCTCTCGGCGACGCAGGTCCGGGAGCTACTCGACAAGGGCGCCTGCGTGCTCGATGTGCGCAGCCCGGAGGAGTACGGCCTCGCCCACGTCCCCGGCGCGCTCAACGTCTGGATCGAGAGCCCACAGTTCGCCAACCGGGCCGGGCTCTTCGTGCCCCCGGAGGCGCCGGTGGTCCTGGTGGTGGCGAGCCCCACCGATCTCACCCGCGCGATGCAGGGCCTCGGCCGCATCGGGCTCGACGCGATCGCCGGTCACCTGCAGTGGGGGATGACCGAGTGGAAGAGCCAGGGGCTGCCGGTCGGGCGCGTGCCGCAGATCAGCGTGCACGACCTGGCCACCATGAAGGAGGAGCGGCCCGACCTCCTGGTCGTGGACGTGCGCGAGCTCCTCGAGTGGGACGAGGGGCACATCGAGGGGGCGCTGCACCTGCCCATGGGCGAGGCGCTGACCCGCCAGGACCTGGTGCCGGCGGGGCGGCCGAAGGCGGTCGTCTGCGCGGGTGGGTTGCGCTCCAGCACCGTGATCAGCGTGCTGAGCCGCGCCGGCTTCACGGACTTCTACAACGTCATCGGCGGCATGACCGCGTGGCAGAAGGGCGGCTACACCACGGTGAAGCGTTGACCCACGAGAGCTTCGACTACCCCGTGATGGCGCGCGCCCTCATCCTGGGCGACAAGGACACGGTCGCCCGGAAGACGCGGGAGGGCCTGGCCCTCTCGATGGACCCGAAGGACCTGATCTTCCGCGGGCTGATTCCCGGCATGGACGTGGTCGGCGAGAAGTTCCGGCGCAACGAGTACTACGTCCCCCAGGTGCTGCTGTCGGCGCGGGCGATGTACGCGGGGCTCGACCTGCTCAAGCCCTTGATCACCCAGGCGGGGGGCGCCGGCCAGAACCTGGGGGTGATCGTGATCGGCACCGCCCAGGGCGACCTGCACGACATCGGCAAGAACCTGGTGGCGATGATGCTCGAGGGCGCCGGCTTCAAGGTGATCAACCTGGGCCGGGACGTGGCCCCCGAGAAGTTCGTGGCCGCGGTGCAGGAGCACGCGGCTCACATCGTCGGCATCTCCGCGCTGATGACCACGACCATGCCCGCCATGAAGCGCACCATCGATGCGCTCGAGAAGGCGGGGCTGCGCGACCGGGTCAAGGTCATGATCGGGGGGGCGCCGGTGAACCAGGCCTACGCCGACGAGATCGGCGCGGACGGTTACGCCAAGGATTCGACCATCGCGGTGGTGCGCGCCAAGGAGCTGCTCGGCGTGCCGGTGAACGCGTGATGGCGGCCCGGGCGCGCGGCTGGGAGATCGTGGAGCGGGTCCGCGCCGGGGAGCGCCTGGTCTTCGACGGCGGCTACGGCACCGCGCTCTTCGACGCGGGCCTCGAGAACGGCGATTGCCCGGAGCTCTGGAACGACACGCATCCCGACGTGGTCCGCGGGATCCACCGGGGCTACTTCGACGCGGGCTCGCAGCTCGTCGAGACCAACACCTTCGGGGGCACCGCGCTCAAGCTGCACGAGTACGACGAGCGCTACGGGCACGACATGGGCGCGCGCACCCGCGAGCTCAACGACAAGGGCGCGCGGCTGGCCCGCGCGGCGTGCCCCCCGGGCGGGTTCGTGGCCGGCTCCATCGGGCCCACCAGCTACCTGCCGCTCGACTACGGCGTCGGCAAGAACGTGGCCACCGACGAGGAGTACGTCGCGACGTTCCGGGAGCAGGCCGAGGCGCTCGCCACCGGCGGGGTGGACTGCTTCGCGGTCGAGACCATGATGTTCCCGCAGGAGGCGGCCGCCGCGATCCGGGCCTGCAAGGCGACCGCGGACCTGCCGGTGATGGCCACCATGTTCTTCCAGTACGAGGAGCTGCACGACCGCGACCGGACCATGTGGGGGGAGAGCCCGGCCGACGTGGCCCGGCAGCTCCTGGCCGCGGGCGCGGACATCGTCGGGATGAACTGCGGGCGCGGGCCGGATCGGGCCGTCGTGATCGTCCGCGAGATGCGGCAGGTCACCGACGCGCCGCTGATCGCGTATCCGAACGCGGGGCTGCCGATCACCACGGGCGGGCGGACCACCTACGAGCTCGGTCCCGAGGAGATGGTCAAGGACTACCCGGCGCTCCTCGACGCCGGCTGCAACATCGTCGGGGGCTGTTGCGGCTCGAACCCCGAGCACATCCGCCTCATCGCCGACGTGGTGCGCTCCCGTCGCGCCCGGTGACCGCGGCGCTCTCCGTCCTTTCTCCGACCGCCGCCGTCCTGGAGGGCCTGCCGCTCGCGATCGACCGCGACGAGGTCCTGCGCTTCCAGGGCTACCAGAAGAACGTCGACCACCCCGGTCCCCCGGTGCTGGCGATCTTCGAGGAGGCCATGGCGCTGGGCCTCGAGCTGATGGCTCCCCGGGTGGTGTATCGCACGGTCGCGGTCACCGGCGGCGCGCCCGATCGCATCGACGCGGGCGGCGAGCGGCTCCAGATCCCGCAGATCGCGCGGCTCTGGGGCGCCGTCGAGGCGGTGGGTGCGGGGATCTGCACGGTGGGCGAGGCCATCGAGGAGCGCGTGCGCCGGCTGTTCGACGTGCGGGAGTTCCCGCTGGCCGTGATGCTCGACAGCGTCGGGTCCGCCGCGGTCGAGAGCCTCGCCGAGCACGTCAACGACCTGCTCTGCCAGGCCGGGCTCCGGGCCGGGACGAAGGTCACGAACCGGATCAGTCCCGGCTACGCCGGCTGGGACACCGCGGAGCAGGCCGCGCTCTTTCGCCTCTGCCCGGGCGACCCGATCGGCGTGCGCCTCAACGAGGCCTGCTTCATGACGCCGGGCAAGAGCATCAGCTGGCTGGTGGGGATCGGCCCCGGGGCGCGGGTGGACCACTACTTCACCCAGTGCCGCCGGTGCTGGATGCGCGATTGCGCCTATCGCCGGGCGCCCGCCGCCACCACGGTGCGGCAGCCGGGCGCCGGGGTGTGGTGATAGGCTGGGTGGGCACATGGGCGACAACGTGATCCTGGTCGGCTTCATGGGAGCGGGCAAGTCGTCGGTGGGACGCCTCCTCGCCCGCCGGCTCGGACGGTGCTTCGTGGAGACCGACGATATGATCACCGCGCGCGAGGGCCGCTCGATCCCGGAGATCTTCGCGCAGCGGGGCGAGGCCAGCTTCCGCGCGCTCGAGGAGGACGCGGTGCGGCTGCTCGCGCTCAAGTCCGGGGACGTCATCGCCACCGGCGGGGGCCTGCCCTGCCGCGAGGGGCGGCCCGAGGCGCTGCGGGCCCTGGGCACGGTGGTGTGGCTGCGCGGCGACTTCGACGCGGTGTACGAGCGGGCGCAGCGCGCGGGCACGCGGCCGATGCTGGCCGGCCGCGGGCGCGACGAGATCGAGGCCCTCTATCGCGCGCGCGAGCCCTACTACCGCCGGGCCGATCTCACGGTGGACACCACGGGCCTCAACCTCGACCAGGTCGTCTCCAAGGTGCTGCTCCTCCTCCGCGGGAAGGGCTCCTCCTCCACCCTCTCCCCTCTGGGGAGAGGGCAGGGTGAGGGGCGGCCGTAACGTCATGTCCTTCCCCCTCCTCACCCGCCTGGCCGAGCGCCCCCTCCTCTGCGACGGGGCGATGGGCACGCTGCTCTACGCGCGCGGGGTCCCCCTCGACGCGTGCTTCGACGTGCTGAACCTCAACGAGGCCAAGCTCGTGCAGTCGGTCCACGCCGAGTACATCGCGGCGGGCTGCGACGCGATCGAGACCAACACCTTCGGGGCCAACCGCTTCAAGCTGGGCATCCACGGCCTGCAGGGCCGCGTGCGCGAGATCAACCTGCGCGGGGCCAAGCTCGCGCGCGACGTGCGCGAGAGCATGGGCCGCGACGTCCTGGTGCTGGGCTCCGTCGGCCCGCTCGGCAAGTACCTGGCGCCGCTCGGCAGCATCGAGCCGGCGGAGGCGCGCGCCGCGTTCCACGAGCAGGCCGAGGGCCTGCTGGAAGGCGGCATCGACGGGTTCGTCATCGAGACCTTCTCGGATCTCACCGAGATGCGGCTGGCGGTGGAGGCGGTGCGCGCCCTCACCGACCTGCCGATCCTCGCCGAAGTGGCCTTCACCGACGAGGGGGTGACCTTCACCGGCCGCACCGCCGCCGAGGTGGTCCGCGCGCTCCGGGAGCTGCCGATCCAGGCGGTGGGCGCCAACTGCTCGGTCGGCTCGAGCGTGCTCTACGACATCCTGGAGCAGATGCTGCCGGAGGCGGGCGGGCGCCACGTGGCGATCCAGCCCAACGCGGGGCTGCCGAGCCGGGTGGGGGAGCGGCTGATGTATCTCTCCTCGCCGGGCTACATGGCGGACTACGCGGCGCGGATGATCGCGAGCGGGGCGCGGCTGGTCGGCGGCTGCTGCGGGACGACGCCGCAGCACATCCGGGCCATGCGGGAGGCGCTCGACCGGCTGGCGCCCGGGCGGAGCGCGGCGCGCGTCGAGCCGGTGCGCCGGGCCCGGGAGGAGACCGCCGAGCCGTCGGGCCTCGCCACCAGCGCTCCGCCCACCCTGCTCCAGCGCCGGCTCGACGCGGGCCAGTTCCTCGTCACGGTCGAGCTGGATCCGCCCCGTGGCCACAATATCGAGAAGCTCGTGCAGGGGGCGAAGCTGCTCAAGGAGCGCGGGGTCGAGATCGTGGACATCAACGACGGCTCCCTGGGCCGGGTGCGGATGTCGGTCCTGCCCACCGCGATGCTGGTGCGGGACGCGACCGGGCTCGACATCAACATGCACTTCACCTGCCGCGATCGGAACCTGATGGGCATCCAGGCGGATCTCCTCGGCGCCCACGCGATGGACATCCGCAATATCCTGGCCATGACCGGCGATCCGCCGCGCACCGGCGACTACGTCAACGCCACCGCGGTGTTCGACGTGGACGCGATCGGCCTCATCCGGATTCTCGCCGAGATGAACCGCGGCCTCGACGCCACCGGCACCTCGATCGGGGAGCCCACGTCGTTCAGCGTGGGGGTGGCGCTCAACCCGGCCAGCGAGGAGCCGGCGCGCGAGATGGAGCGCTTCCTCGCCAAGGTCGAGGCGGGCGCGGGCTGGGTGCAGACGCAGCCCCTCTACGATCTCGAGGTGCTCGACCGGTTCTTCGCGCGGACGCCCCCGCCGATTCCCCTGGTGGTGGGGATCATGCCGCTGCATTCCTCGCGCCACGCCGAGTTCCTGCACAACGAGGTGCCGGGCATCACCGTGCCCGATCCGGTGCGGGCGCGCATGAAGGAGGCGGGGGAGCGGGGGCTGCGCGCGGGCATCGAGATGGCGCAGGGCCTGCTGCACGACGTGCGCACCCGCCACGCGGGCGTCTACCTGATGCCGTCCTTCGGCCGCTTCGAGGTCGTGGCTGAGGTCCTGGACGCGCTGCACTGAGCCATGGCGGCCATGTACGAGCTGGGAGCCGCCGAGGCCGCCCGGCGCATCCGCGCCGGCACGCTGTCGCCGTCCAATCTGCTCGCGGGCTGCCTCAAGCGCACGGACGCGGTGGAGCCCGCGGTCGGCGCGTGGGTGCGGCTCGACCGCGACGCGGCCGCGCGGGTGGCGGTGCAGCGCGATATCGAGGCCCGCGAGGGGCGCTTCATGGGCGCGCTGCACGGCGTGCCCATCGCGCTGAAGGACATCTTCGACGCGGCCGGCGTGCCCACCACCGGGGGCGCCCCCGCCTGGGCCACGCGGACCCCCGCGGTGGACGCGCCGTCGGTGGCGGCGCTGCGGGGCGCGGGCGCGGTGCCGATGGGCAAGCTCGCCACCACGCCCTTCGCCTACCTCGACCCCTCCGCGACGCGCAACCCGTGGCATCCCGAGCACACGCCCGGCGGGTCGTCGAGCGGCCCCGCCGCCGCGGTGGCCGCGCGCATGGTCCCGCTGGCGCTCGGCTCGCAGACGGTGGGCTCGGTGCTGCGGCCGGCCGCGTACTGCGGCGTGATCGGGCTCAAGCCCACGCACGGCCGGATCAGCACGGCGGGCGTGCTCGAGCTGGCGGGCAGCCTGGACCACGTGGGGGTCTTCGCGCGGGCGGTGGAGGATTGCGCGCTCGCGCTCGCGGTGCTGGCGGGCGGCGCGCCCGCGCCGGACGACTACCTCGGGGCGGTGGCGGCGCCCGCGGCGCCCCACCTCGGCGTGCTCGCGGCGCTCCTGGTGCGCGCGACCCCCGAGATGGGCAAGCACCTGGACGCGGTGACGCGCGGCCTCGAGGGGGCCGGCGCGCGCCTCGAGGACGTGACCTTGCCCGACGCGTTCGCGTCGATCCACGACGCGGGCACCACCGTGCTCGGGGCCGAGGCGGCGGCCGCGCACGCCCCGCTCTTCCCCGCGCACGCGGCCGAGTACCCTCCGAAGATCAAGGAGCTGATCGAGCGGGGGCACGCGATCTCCGCGCCCGTCTACCTCGCCGCGCAGGAGACGCGGCGGCGGGTGCGGGCGGCGGTCGGCGCGGTCGCCGCGCGCTACGACGCGCTCGTCCTGCCGACCATCGGCGCCCCCGCGCCGCGCGGCCTCGGCTCGACGGGCGATCCGTCGTTCTGCTCGCCGTGGAGCGTCCTGGGCATGCCGGCCATCACGCTGCCGACCGGTGTCGCGGGGGGCCTGCCGCTGGCCGTCCAGCTCGTCGCCGCCCCGTGGAGCGAGGCGCGACTGCTGGCGGCGGCGGCCTGGTGCGAGCGCGTGATCGGCTTCACCGCGGGGCCGCCGCTCTGAGATCGCGGGGATGAAGATCGGGCGCCTGTTCCCCGACCTGCTGGCCACCCTGGGCCGCGGGGCCTCCTCCGAGGCGGGCTTCACGCGCACGCTCAAGCAGCTCGTGGCCCTCGCGGGCGCCCGCGCGGGGGGCCTGCGCTTTCGCCCCGGCGACGGCGCGGCGCTGGACGTGATCGTCGGCGCGCGGCGCGGCTCCGCCCTCGAGCGGTGGATCCAGGCGCGGCTCGAGCGGCCGGCGGGGCGCGGCGTGCGGCTCGAGACGCTGGCGGAGGCGCCGCCGGGGCTCCGGCCGCGTGACACCGCGCTGCTGGGCGCGGCGCTCGGCGATCCCGCGCATCCCGTCGGCGGCCTCGTGCTGCTCGGACCGGGCGGCGCCCGCGGGCTCGGTCGCGAGAGCATCCCGCCCAGCTTCCCGCGCGAGTTCGGCCACGCCCTCGAGCACGTGTGGCGCCTGCGCCGGCGCACGATCCGCCTGGAGGTCATCAACCAGGTGATGGCGCTCACCGCGACCACCCTGCCGATCGAGCGTGTGTACGAGCGGTCCGCGGAGGCGGTCGCGCGCCTGATCCGCTTCGACGCCCTCGGGGTGACGCTCCTCGATCGCGAGCGGGGGGATGTCCGGGTCCTCGACGTCGCCGCGCACACCCCGCTGCCCGAGATCTTCGATTTCCGCATGCCGACGGCCGGGACGCTCACCGCGTGGGTGGCGAGCCAGCGGACGCCGCGGCGCGTGGACGACGCCACCACCGATCCGTCCATCCCGGCGGTGAGCCGCGAGCTGCTGTCGCGGCGCGGCTTCCGGTCCGCGATCCTGGCCCCGCTGCTGTCGCAGGGCGAGGTGATCGGAACGCTCGACGTCACGCATCGCGACCCTCACGCCTTCACGGACACCGATGTGGAGATCCTGGTGGAAGTGGCGCGCCCGCTCGCCTCGGCGGTGGAGCACGCGCGCCTGCATGCCGAGAGCGCCCGCCGGGCCGAGGAGCTGGCCGCCCTGAATCGCACCAGCCAGCTCATCACCGCGCGGCTCGACCTGCCCTCGGTGCTGGAGACGATCAGCCGCTCGGTCACCGCGCTCATGGGCAGCACCGGGTGCGGCATCGGGCTCCTGAGCCCGGAGGACCGGACCCTGATCGAGCACGCGGCCGCCCACGGCTTCCGCACCCCGGAGTGGCGGAACCTCTCGGTGCGGGTCGGGGAGGGGCTCATCGGCCTCGCCGTCTCGTCGGGCCGGGCGGTGCGCTCCGACGACCTCCGCGAGGACCCGCGCTCCGCGCGCCGGGACCTGGACGAGAAGGAAGGGATCCGCTCGCTGCTGAGCGTACCCCTGCGGGTCGGCGGCCAGATCATCGGCGTCATCTCCGCGTTCTCCACCGAGCCGCACGCCTTCGGAGATCGGCAGCAGGCGCTGCTCGAGAGCTTCGCGGACCAGGCCGGCATCGCGATCCAGAATGCGCGCCTGTTCGAGGAGACCCAGCGGCGCGCGCGGGAGACGCAGGCCTTGCTGCGCGCGGGCCACGCGGTGAACCAGAGCCTGGACGTGGGCGAGACGGTGCGGCTCATCCTCCATCAGGCGCGCGAGGTGCTGGAGGTGCAGACGTGCGGTCTGTTCACGCTGGACGCGGCCACCGGCGAGCTGACCGCGACGGCGAGCCTGGATCTGCCCGACGAGGAGCTGCACGCGATCCGCCTGCGGGTGGGAGAGGGCATCACCGGCGTGGCGGTGAAGGAGCGGCGGCCCGTGCAGACCGCGGATCTCTACCGGGACCCCCGGGTGCGGTACCCCCAGGCCACCCTGCGCTCGATGCTCGCCGCGCCGTTGATCGTCGGGGAGCAGACGATCGGAGCGCTCACCGTGCTCCGCACCGACATCCACCACTTCAGCGCCGAGGAGGAGTCGCTGGTCTCCGCGTTCGCGGATCAGGCGGCGATGGCCCTCGAGCACGCGCGCCTGTTCAGCTCGGTCCGCACCTATTCCGAGCGCCTGGAGGCGATGGTGGAGGCGCGCACCCACGAGCTCGACGAGGAGAAGCGCTTCGTGGAGGTGGTGCTGGAGACGCTGCCGCTCGGCCTCTTCGTCCTCGACGCGGAGCTGCGCGTGATCAGCACGAACCGCGAGGGCGCGGCGCTGGTGCCGGCGGAGGCGGCCGAGCGCCGGCCCTTCGCGGAGCTGATGCCGCCCACCAAGGCGGCCGCGGTGGCCGCCTTCCTCCAGGGCGCGGTGGCCGCGCGCGAGGTGTGCCATACCGAGGAGGAGCTGCCCGCGGGCGGCGAGACCCTCACGGTGCGCCTGACCGCGAAGCCGCTCCGCGCTCCCCGGGCCACCCATCTCCTGGTGCTGGTGGAGGACATCACGCTGCAGAAGCGGCTCGAGCGCCAGATGGTGCTGACCGAGCGGCTCACCACCGCGGGCCGGCTCGCCGCGGGGGTGGCGCACGAGCTGAACAACCCGCTGGCCACCATCGCGGGCTGCGCGGAAGCCCTGAAGGAGCGGGCGCACGATCCGCACCTGCGCGACCTCGACGCCTTCAAGGACTTTCCGAGCTATCTCGCGCTGATCGAGGAGGAGGCGTACCGCTGCAAGGAGATCACCGGGAGCCTCCTCCACTTCGTGCGGGATCCCGGCAGCCGGCGGGCCCCGACCGACCTGAACGTGCTGGTGGACAAGGTGCTGGAGCTGATCGGGCATCAGTCCCGCTACGCCCAGAGCCGGTTCGACCGGCGCCTCGACGCGGAGCTGCCCGACGTGGTCGCCAACGAGGGCCAGCTCCGCCAGGTCTTCCTCGGGCTCGCGAGCAACGCGCTCGACGCGATGGACGGCCGCGGGATCCTGACCGTGACCACCCGCCGGCGCAATGCCCGTGAAGTCGAGATCGCGTTCGCCGACGAGGGCCCGGGCATTCCCGAGCACATGCTGCCGCGGGTGTTCGATCCCTTCTTCACCACCAAGCCGCCGGGGCAGGGCACCGGGCTCGGCCTGGCGATCGCCCAGGGCATCGTGGCCGACCACGACGGCCGCTTCGAGGTGGATTCCCGCGTGGGCGCGGGCGCCACCTTCCGCGTCATCCTGCCGGTGACGCCGGGCGAGGCGTCGCGGACCCGCTGATGACCGCGCCGATCCGGGTGCTGGTGGCCGACGACGAGAAGAACCTGCGCGAGCTGCTGGTGCGCGAGCTCCTGCGGAAGGGACACGCGGTGTCCGGCGTGGCCGATGGGCGGGCCGCGCTCGAGCATCTCAAGGACGACGTGCCCGACGTCCTCCTCCTGGACATGAAGATGCCGCACGTCGAGGGCATCGACGTGCTGCGCGAGCTGCAGGACGCCCCGGAGGCCCCGCAGGTCATCGTCATGACCGGCTTCCAGGAGGTGTCCACCGCGGTGGAGGCGATGAAGCTCGGCGCCTACGACTACCTGACCAAGCCCGCGCGCATCGAGGAGCTCGACATCCTGATCCGCAAGGCGGCCGAGAAGGCCCGCCTCGTGCGCCAGAACGTGGTCATGCGGGCCCAGCTCGACGAGCCGGGGTACCAGGGCATCATCACCAGCAGCCCGCGGATGGAGGAGGTGCTGCGCCTCGTGGACCGGGTGGCCCCCACCGAGTCGTCGGTGCTCGTGCTGGGCGAGAGCGGCACCGGCAAGGAGCTGGTGGCCCGGGCCATCCACGATCGCTCGCCCCGCGCCCGGCAGGCCTTCGTGCCGATCCACTGCGGCGCGCTCGCGCGGGAGGTGCTCGAGAGCGAGCTGTTCGGCCACGAGAAGGGCGCGTTCACGGGGGCGGTGGCCACCAAGCCCGGCCTCATCGAGCTGGCCGACGGCGGCACCCTGTTCCTCGACGAGATCGGCGAGATGGAGCCGGAGAGCCAGGTGAAGCTGCTCCGGGTGCTCGAGTCGCACGCCTTCTTCCGGGTGGGCGGCACCCGGCGCCGCACCGTGGACATGCGGCTGGTCGCCGCCACCAACCGCGACCTGGCCGAGGCGATCAGGACCGGCGGGTTCCGTCAGGATCTCTTCTATCGCATCAACACGATCACGATCACCCTGCCGCCGCTGCGCGAGCGCCGCGAGGACGTGCGCCGGCTGGTGGAGCACTTCCTCGAGCAGAACGCGGCCTACGGGCGCAAGCGGCTGTCCGACGCGGCCATGGACGCGCTGGAGCGCTACGGCTGGCCCGGCAACGTCCGCGAGCTGCAGCACGCGGTGCAGCGCGCGGTGATCCTCTCCCCGGGCGACGTGATCCAGCCCGCCGACCTGCCCGACGAGATCCGGGGCAGCCGCGCGCCGAGCGCCGCACCCGGCGGGAGCCTGCAGGAGATGGAGCGCCAGCACATCATCACCACGCTGCGCCACGTGGGGGGGCACCGCGCGAAGGCCGCCACGGTGCTCGGGATCGATCCCAAGACGCTCTACCGCAAGATCCAGGAGTACGGGATCTCGCCCGACGCGTCCCGGTAGGCCCCGCCCCCGCCGGGCTGTCCGGAAGGGCTGACAAATCGTGGCAGGGCGCCTGCCGCCGCCCGCCCCCCGGTCTCGCTGGAGTCTCGCAAACCGGGGCGAAAGGGCGGTCGAACGGCACCTAGGGAGCCTGTGTTCGTGGCACCGGGGTTGCACCCCAGGGTAGGCCCATGCCGAATCCCGATCGCCCCGCGCCGAGACCCGAACGAGGAGGGGCGCTCCCGTCCACCCGGGCCCACCGCCTGATCCCTCGCTGGATCCGTCCCCGGGTCCGGGGCTGGCGAAGCACCCGCGGCCTGACGCTCATCGAGCTGCTCATCGTCCTGGCGGTCATCGGGATCCTCGCCACGATCGGGCTTCTCCTGTACGCCAATGTCGCCGACCAGGCCCGGACGGCTCGGGCCGTCGCCGACATCGCCAACGTGAGCTCCGAGATCCTGACGTTCGAGGCGACGAACGAGCGGTTGCCGATCAACCTGGCCGAGATCGGGCGGGCGGCGCTCCTGGATCCGTGGGGCCGCCCGTACGAGTACCTGAACTTCTCGGTCGGACTGCCGGGCATGCAACGCAAGGACCTCGCGCTCATCCCCATCAACACCGACTTCGATCTCTACAGCCGGGGCAAGGACGGCGCCACCCAGCCCCCGCTCACCGCCGCGGTCAGTCTCGACGACATCGTCCGCGCCAACGACGGCCAGTACATCGGGCTCGCCTCCGGATACTGACGTGAACCTGCGGCCGATGCGCCTCGACGCGCGGATGTTCAGCAGTCAGGTGGCGCGGCGCGCCTTCGTGACCTTCATCGCCTGCGCCTTGCTCCCGGTTTCCGCCCTGGCGATTCTCGCGTTCCAGCAAGTCAGCTCGCAGCTGCGGGGGCAGGCCGAGCGGCGTCTGCATCAGGCGGGCAAGCAGGTGGGAATGGTCCTGCTCAGGCGGCTGCTGGCGGCCGAGGAGATGCTCGGTCCGGCGGGCGAGCAGGGGCCGGCGCCCGGCCGTCCCGGTGCCCTCGCGGCGGCGGTGAGGACCGCGGCGGATGGCTCCGAGCGCGTGCTCTTCGGGGACATGGCCGCCCCGACGCTCACGACGGCCCAGGCGGCGGGTGTGGCCGCCGGGAAGACCGTCCTGTCCACCGACCGCGACGGGGCCGGCCGCGTGCGCGTCGTCGTGAGCCTTGCGGTGGACGCGGCACTGCCGCACCGCGGGGTCGTGCATGGCCTCGTCGAGCCGGCATTCCTGTGGGCGCTCCACGACGACGTGGGGATCGCCGCCGATGCGAAGCTGATCGTCCTCGATGAAGCCGGCCGCGTGCTCTTCTCGTCGTTCGGCCACGATCAGAGGCTGCCCGAGATCGTGACCCGCCAGGCGGCGGAGCGCGTCGCCGGTCATTTCGAGTGGCGTGATGGAGACGGCGAGTATCTCGCGACGCACCGGGCGATCTTCCTGCAGGCCACCATGGCGGTGTCCAAGTGGACGATCGTGCTGAGCCAGCCCAAGGCGGAGGTGTTCGCGCCGATCGCGGTGTTCAGGCGCATCTTCGTCCTGGTCATCGCCCTGACGATCCTGACGGTCGTGCTCCTGAGCGGGCAGCAGATCCGACGGAGCTTGACGCCGCTGCACCAGCTGAAGGAGGGGGCGCGGCGCCTGGCCATGGGCGACCTGGGCACGCGCGTCGAGGCGACCAGCCGCGACGAGTTCGCGGACGTGGCGACCGCGTTCAACAACATGGCGGCCCAGCTCGGCCGGCAGTTCCACACGCTCGCCCTGCGCCGGGAGATCGCGGCGGCGTTGAATCCCCACGAGCCGCTCGAGCCCTTCCTCCAGGTGAGCGCCGACGCGGTGGTGCGGCACCTCGGCCTGCCCCTGGTCGGCGTCTGGCTGGTCGGAGACGATCCGGCGGCCCTCGAGCTGCGCGCCCACGCGCGGTCGGCCGCGCTCGCGGATGGGCCGGCGCCTCGTCTTCCGATGTCCGAACCGGAGCTCGACCGGCTGCGCGCCGACCGGCAGCCGTACGTCACCCGGTCGCTGCCGGAGGATCCGCGCCGAGGCGATCTCACGTGGGAGCTCGAGCATGGGCTCGTGGCGTTCCTGGCTCACCCCCTGGTCGTGGACGGGCGGGTGCTCGGGATCGCGGGCGCCTTCGCCACCCGCGCATTCGAGGCGACCGAGCTGAGCGCGGTCGGATTGGCGGCCGACGACATCGCGGGCGGCATCGACCGGAAGCGGGTCGATGCGGCGCTGCGGGACAGCGAGGCGCAGACGCGCCAGCTCCAGAAGATGGAAGCGGTGGGGCAGCTCGCGGGGGGCATCGCGCACGACTTCAACAACCTGCTGACCGTGATCTCCGGGCGCACCTATCTGCTCCTGGCCGGGCTGGCCGCCGATCATCCACACCGGAAGGGCATCCAGACGATCGACGCGACCGCACAGCGGGCCGCGGCCCTGACGCGTCAGCTCCTGGCGTTCAGCCGGAAGCAGGTCCTGGCCCCCACCGTGCTGGACCTCAACGAGGTCATGACGGGGCTCAAGGACATCCTGCACCGGCTCATCGGCGAATCGATCGACCTCGGCTTCACGCTCGCCCCGGGCCTGGCCCCGGCCAAGCTCGATCGGGGACAGGTCGAGCAGGTGCTGGTCAACCTCGTCGTGAACGCGCGCGACGCCATGCCGGAGGGCGGGCGCATCGTCGTGGAAACGATGAACGTCGACCTCGATGAGGCGTTCCTGCGCCCGGACGGGGGCGGCACGCCGGGCGCCCACGTGATGGTGGCGGTCCGCGACACCGGAACCGGCATGGACGAGCAGACGCGCGCGCGGATCTTCGAGCCCTTCTTCACCACCAAGGAAGTCGGCAAGGGAACCGGGCTGGGACTGGCCACCGTCCTGGGCATCGTCCAGCAGAGCGGGGGACGCATCCGCGTCGACAGCCAGGTCGGCGTGGGCACGACCTTCAGGATCTATTTCCCGCGGGTCGACGAAGCGGCAACGCCCGAGGCCGGCGCGTCGGCTCCCCCACGGGGGGGTACCGAGACCGTGCTGGTCGTCGATGACGAGACCGAGGTCCAGGCTCTGCTCCAGACCGCCCTCACGACCTGGGGCTACACCGTCCTCGGCGTGACGAGCCCGAGCGAGGCGATTCGCCTCGCCGAGCATCATCCGGGGCGGATCGACCTGCTCGTGAGCGACATGGTGATGCCGGAGATGAGTGGTGCGGTCCTCGCGGAGCGGCTCCTGGCGATCCACCCCGGCATGGCCACGCTCTTCATGTCCGGGTACGCCGACTCCTCCGCCGAGTCCATCGCGCGCCGTCGGGCCCGGACGGGGTTCCTGCAGAAGCCGTTCGCGCCGGACACGGTCGCCCGGAGGGTTCGCGACCTCCTCGATACCGTGGAGGCTAGGGCCCCGGGCCCCGCGGCGTCCGCCGCTCCGCGCCCGGGGACCGCGCCCGGTCAATCGCCGACAATGGCGTCGACCCCCTAGCCCACAGCTTCCGCGGTCGCGGGGTCGTCGCGGCGCCGCCCCGCGGCAGCCGATCGGGCACAACGCCCGAACGGCCGCCGGGCCAGGTCCCGGTCGTCGTCTCGTAAGCGTCTGTTCCTGCTGGCTTCGGAGCGCGGTGAATCCGCTGGCACACGGATTGAACCTCTACCAGCAGCTCGACTCGTACTGAATGGACAAAGGGGAGAACATGATCCGTCTATTGACGATCGATGGGGACCGGAACCGGGCGCAGGCCCTCGCCATGGAGTGCCTCGAGCAGGGGGTGGCGGTACGCATGGCCGAGACGCTCTGCGAGGGCGTGCGATATCTGCTCGACGCGCCGGTCTCGCTGGTGCTGGCGGAGGCGGGCCTGCTGCGGATGGCCAGGGGCGAGCAGGCGCGTCTGTTCGAGGCGGTGGCGCCCGGCGTGCCGGTGATCCTCACCGTGGACGCGGAGACGAAGGTCGAGGACCTGGTCAATCTCGAGCTGCAGGGCTTTCGCGTGGTGATCCGACCCTTCGCGCTGGGTGATCTGCTCGCGAAGATCGAGCTGCCCGTCGCGGGGGCCCCCGCGGGCCGGGATGCCCGCGCGCGCGTCGATACGGTCTGCCGGTAGGGAGCGCGAGTCCATGAGCAAGCGATGGATCTTCGCATTGACGGTGGCGCTGGCGCTGGGCCTGATCGGGCTGCTCGCCTACACGAGCGAGTCCGTTCACCGGGTGACGCAGCCGCCGGAGACCATCATCGAGGTGCCACGCCCGCGCGTCGCACCGGTCCCCGCGGAGCCCGAGATCGGGCCCGCGGTCGACGGGACGGGGTTGATGCTCACCTACTGAGTCGCCCCGTCGTGGCGGAGGCCGGGGTCCTGGTGTACACTACCGCCCGATGCGTCGCCGCCGGCGGCGCCCTCGCCTCCGATATTGGCTCTTCCGAGTATTGGGGCGCGTACGAAGCGGAAGAGTGACCGAAGGAGAACCACATGGCTGCGAAACTGTACGTGGGTGGTCTGTCCTATTCCACGACCAGTGAGACCCTTCGAGAGTATTTCGCCCAGTGCGGGACCGTGGAGTCGGCCTCCGTGATCACGGACAAGTTCTCCGGCCAGTCCCGGGGCTTCGGTTTCGTCGAGATGGCGACCTCCGAGGAGGCGCAGCGGGCCATCTCGGAGCTGAACGGCAAGGACCTCGACGGCCGCAAGATCACCGTGAACGTCTCGAACCCGCGGACGCCCGGCTCGGGCGGCGGGCGCGGACCGGGCGGGCCCCGCGGCGGCCGGCCGGGCGGTGGTGGCGGTGGGCGGGGGGGCGGCGGTGATCGCGGCGCCTACGGCGTGCCACCGTCCAAGAAGCCCTTCCGCTGGTAAATGACTCGGAGGGGGCCCGTTCTGAAGTCCAAGAGGGGGGCCCCCTCCGATGCCTCCCCCAGAATTGCGCCGGCTGAGCCGGCGCTCGGAGCGTGGAGATAGAACGGGCGCGGTGGTCGTCACCGCG
>DATLFG010000010.1:0-14613 GCA_035524955.1 Candidatus Limnocylindria bacterium
CGTCGTCGCCCAGCAGCGGGCCCAGCCCGCCCTCGCGCGCCCAGCGGCCGCGCCGGTCGCGCCCGAGGGCGATGGCGCCGGTGCCCGCGAGCAGCAGCACGCCCGGGACCGCGCCGAGCGCGGCCAGGTAGGCCGCCTCGACGTCCGAGATCACGACTACCCGCGGGGCGAAGCGGCGCAGGCGCCGCGCCAGGGCCCGGCGCTCGCCGGTCGTCCAGATCCCGCGCGAGGCCACGCCGAGCGCGGCGAGGTCGCCGCGGGCGAGGCGCCAGCGGCGCCAGAGGCGCGCGAGCAGCGCGGGCAGGCCCGCCACGCCGGGCGTCGGCCCTCGGTAGGCGCGCGGCGCGGCCCCCGAGACGGACACGCGCACCCAGGTGCCGCCCAGGTCCACCACGACGAGTGGTCGGCCATCGCGGTTGGCCCTCGTAAGAGCCCGATTCATGGATGCTATTGTGCTCCGACGAGCATGCGAAACGAAAGCGGGCAAGGTGGGAATACTCGTGTGCGCCGCCCGTCGAACGAGCAGTGGTGATGGCGACTCTCTCGAACGTGGAGGCAACATGCGACGCACCCTGACGACCATGACGGCCGCGCTGCTCCTGGGCCTGATCGTGTCGACCGCGGCCGCCCTGACCCCGACCGAGACCGTGAAGCTGCGCGTGGACGACGCCCTGCAAAGTCTCTCCCAGACGTCCGGCGCCACCGCCGAGACCTCGGAGCGCCGTCGCGCGGAGATCCGGCGCGCGGCCGACACCCTGTTCGACTTCCCCGAGATGTCGCGCCGGGCGCTGGGCCGCCACTGGGCGGATCGCACCCCCGCCGAGCGGGAGGAGTTCACGGCGCTCTTCACCGACCTGATCGCGCGGTCGTACATCGGCAAGATCGACCGCTACGCCGGGGAGGCCATCACCTACGTGAGCGAGCGCGTGGACGGCGACCAGGCGTCCGTGCGCTCGCAGGTGGTCACCGCCAAGGGCTCGCAGATTCCCGTCGAGTACCGGCTGCGCCGGGCGAACGACGCGTGGACCGCCTACGACGTGCTCATCGAGAACGTGAGCCTGGTGGGCACCTACCGGAGCCAGTTCGATCGCATCATCAGGGCGGAGTCCTTCACGAACCTGCTGCACCGCCTGCGCGAGAAGGGGCTGGTCGCGGCGGGGCGGTAGCGCATCCGGGTCCGCGCCGCCCCCTCACGCCTCCATCAGGCTCATCAGCTCGTAGATCTCGACCGGCTGCCGCCGCCCCTTCACGGTCACGCTGCCGCGGTCGCGTACCACCACCCGGTCCTTCAGGACGGCCAGCACCGCGCCGCCGATCAGGATGCCGTGTGGGCCGCGTGCCCGCAGTGCTCGGGGTCGTCGAGCGGGGCGCCGTAGCTGGGACCGGCGGCAAGGCGCGCGCGCCGTAGATTGCCGCCGCCGGCGCCGTCTTCCGCCATAATGGAGCGTGCTCACGTGGCCCGACTACGCGGTCGTCGTGGCCGCCCTCGTGATGCTGCTGGCCATCGGAGGCGCCTTCACCCGTCAGCAGCGCCGGACGAGCGACTTCTTCCTCGCCCGCCGGCGCATCCCCTGGTGGGCCGCGGGGCTGTCGTTCCTCGCCACCGAGATCAGCGCGGTCACCATCATCGCGGTGCCCTCCACCGCCTACGCGGAGAACTGGGAGTACGCCCAGTTCTTCATCGGCTCGAGCCTGGCCAAGTTCGTGGTCGCGCTGCTGTTCATCCCCGCCTTCTACCGCTACAACTGCGTGACCATCTACGAGTTCCTCGCCCACCGCTTCGGCACCGCGAGCCAGGTGACCGCGTCGATCTTCTTCTTCATCTCGCGCCTGCTCGGCTCCGGCGTGCGCCTGATGGCGGCCTGCGTGGCGGTGGCGGTGCTCATGGGCTGGCCGGTCTGGCCGACCGTCGTGCTCTTCAGCCTGGTGTCCATCGTGTACATCGCGCTCGGCGGGGTGAAGGCGGTGGTGTGGACCAACGTGTTTCAGGCCTCCATGTTCCTGGTGGGCGGCGGGCTCACGGTGGCCTTCCTGGCGAGCCAGATCGACGGCGGGCTCGCGGCCATGTACCGCACCGCCGCCGAGGCCGGGCGCCTGAACGTGATCAACTGGGGGCCCGCGCCAGGCGACGCCGACTTCTGGCCCCGCGTGCTCTCGGATCCCAGCATCGTGTGGCTGGCCGTGCTCAACGGCATCGTGGGCTCGACCGCGGCCTTCGGTACGGATCACGATCTGATGCAGCGGCTCCTGACGGTGGAGACGCGCAAGCAGAGCCAGCGCACGCTGGCGCTGACCCCGCTCGGCACGCTGGTCACCCTGGCCATCTACCTGAGCATCGGGGCCGGGCTCTTCACCTACTACGCCCAGCATCCGAGCGCGGGGCTGCCGCGCCCCGACGAGATCTTCCCGTTCTTCATCCGCACCGCGATGCCGGAGGTCCTGCGCGGGGTCATGCTCGCGGCGATCGTGCTCGCGTCCATCGACTCGCCGCTCGGCTCGCTCTCGGCCTCGTTCGTCACCGACATCTACCGGCCGCTCCTGGTGCGCGGGCGGAGCGAGGCCCACTATCTCCTCGTGTCCCGGGCCGCGGTGGTGGCCTTCGGGATCCTGCTGGCCCTGCTCGCCTGGGGCTTCTCGTTCTTCAGCGGCTTCCTCTGGCTGGCCTTCAAGATCGCGGGCGTCACCTTCGGCTCGCTGCTGGGCGTCTTCCTGCTGGGGCTGGTCACGAAGACGGCGGGCGCCGACCGCGCCAATGCCGTCGCGATGGTGATCATGGCGGTGGTCAACCTGGTGCTGCTGGTCCTGTCGGAGACCGGGCGCATCGGGCTCGGCTGGTCCTGGCTCGTGATCCTGGGCACCGCGGGCACCATGGTGCTGTCGCCGCTGCTCGCGCCCCTGCTCGACCGCCCCCGTATTCCGTGAACCGCCGTTCAGTGCTATCCTTCGGCCACTGAACGACCACTCACTCCTTCGCAGCGGAGGATGCCATGTCGAGCACGTTCCTCTACCGGCTGCCCGTCGAGCAGACCCAGTGGAAGGTGGAGGGCCAGACCACCACCGCGTTCACCTGGGAGTACGAGGACGGCAGCGACGACCTGCTGCGGCTGTACGCCAAGGGCAAGAAGCAGCAGTGGGACGCGGCGGACCGGCTCGACTGGTCGCAGGAGGTGGATCCGGACAATCCGATGGGGATGTCGGATCGGACCATCGCGATCCACGGGACCGATCTCTGGAACAGCCTCGGCGAGAAGGACCGGGTGCACATCCGGCGCAACCTGCAGGCCCACTCGCTCTCGCAGTTCATGCACGGCGAGCAGGGCGCGCTGATCGCGACCGCCAAGATCGTGCAGACCGTCCCGAGCTACGAGTCCAAGTTCTACGCGGCGACCCAGGTGATGGATGAGGCGCGGCACGTGGAGGCCTACTCGCGGCTGCTCCACGAGAAGTTCAAGCTCGCGTACCCGATCACCCCCACGCTGGCCAGGCTGCTCGAGGCGACGATCACCGACCGGCGCTGGGACATGACCTACCTCGGCATGCAGATCCTGATCGAGGGCCTGGCGCTGGCCGCCTTCCAGCGCATCCGCGACAACTCGACCAACCCGCTGTGCGCGGCGGTGAACGCCTACGTGATGCAGGACGAGGCGCGCCACGTGGCCTTCGGCCGCCTGGCCCTGCGCGACTACTACCCGCAGCTCAGCGAGGCGGAGCGCGACGAGCGCGAGGAGTTCGTGGTCGAGGCCTGCTACCACATGCGCGACCGGTTCGACCAGAAGGAAGTCTGGGAGAACCTGGGCCTGCCGGTCCGGGAGTGCATCGCGGCGGTGGACCAGTCGGACACCATGAAGCAGTTCAGGCGGCGTCTCTTCACCCGGATCGTCCCCACCGTGAAGGACATCGGGCTCTGGGGCGCCCGGGTGCGGCGGGCCTACGAGGATATGGGCGTGATGGAGTTCGCGGATACCGACGCCGCCGCGATCCTCGAGAACGACAACCGCGTGGCGGAGGAGTTCGACGCCAAGCAGTTCGTCCGGGAGCAGCTCGGCGCCTGACCCCCCTGACCCGACCCTCTCCTCTCATGCTCACCCTCTCCCCCGCCGCGGGGGAGAGGGCAGGGTGAGGGGGCAGGTCGTGGACGCTCAGGCCAGGTCGAACAGCAGGAAGTGGGCGGGCTCGAGGGCCGCGATCTCGAGGGTGTGCTCCCGGCTCACCGCGGCGCCGTCGCCCGCGCCGAGCGCGACGCCGTTCATCTCCACCCGGCCGGTCACCATCTGCAGCCACGCGTGCCGCCCGCTCCCCAGCACGTGCTTCACCCGCTCGCCCGGCTCGAGCCGGGCGACGTGGAGGTCCACGTCCTGGTGGATGGTCACCCCGCCGTCCCGGCCGTCGCGGGAAGCGATGAGGCGCAGCGCCCCGCGCTCCTCCTGCGGCGGGATCGCCTTCTGCTCGTAGCCGGGGACGAGCCCCGGGCGGTCCGGCAGGATCCAGATCTGGAGGAAGTGCACCGGCTCGTCCGGCTTCGCGTTGGCCTCGCTGTGGGTCACCCCGGTGCCCGCGCTCATGCGCTGGACGTCGCCGGGCACGATGACCGACCGGTGGCCCAGGCTGTCGGCGTGCTCGAGCGCGCCCTCCAGCACATAGGTCACGATCTCCATGTCGCGGTGCGAGTGCGCGCCGAATCCGCGCCCGCCCGCCACGCGGTCCTCGTTGATGACCCGGAGCGCGCGGAAGCCCATGTGCGCGGGGTCGTGGTAGCCCGCGAACGAGAAGGTGTGCCGGGTGTCCAGCCAGCCGTGATCGAAGTGGCCGCGCTCGGCGGCGGGACGGGCGACGATCATCGCGCGACTCCTTTGGGTGAGGGTTGCCTTACATGCTCATGGTACCCGACGCGGCAACCCGGCCCCGCCACGGGTATCATCGAGGCCATGGTGGACGGGATCGCGGCAGACGGGCAGGGCCGGGCGCGGCTGCGCGCGGTCGCCATCTCGCTGGTGGTGTCGGTGCTGCTGCTGGCGGCCAAGTACCAGGCCTATCGCCTCACCGGCTCCACTGCCATCCTGTCCGACGCGCTTGAGTCCATCGTCAACGTGGTCGCCGCGGTGTTCGCGATCGGGGCGCTGATCTTCGCGGGCCGGCCCGCCGACCGCAACCATCCCTACGGCCACGGCAAGATGGAGTTCCTGAGCGCGGCCTTCGAGGGCGGCCTCATCGCCTTCGCGGCGCTCGTCATCCTCTACGAGGTGGTCCAGAGCCTGCTCCACGGCGTCGAGCTGCGCTCCCTCGATCTCGGCCTGTCGATCGTGCTCGGGGCGGGACTGGCCAACCTGGCGCTCGGCTACTACCTCGTCCGCGCCGGCCGTCGCTACGATTCGCTGACGCTGGTGGCCGACGGCCGGCACGTGCTGGCCGACTTCTACACCAGCGCCGGCATCGTGATCGGCCTGCTGCTGGTCCGGTTCACCGGGATCACGATGCTCGATCCGGTGGTGGCCGCGGTGGTCGCGGTCAACCTGATGTGGACGGGGGTACGTCTGATCCGCCAGGCGGCCGCGGGGCTCCTCGACGAGGAGGACCCGGCCCTCCTGGACCGTCTCCTGCAGGTCCTGCAGCCCCAGCTGGGCCAGGGCGTGATCCGGGTGCATCACCTGCGCGCGATCCGCGCGGGCCGCTTCTACCACGTGGACGCCCACCTGGTCGTCCCGGAGTTCTGGACGGTGGAGCGCTCGCACGAGCTGGCCGAGGACCTGGGGGAGCGCGTGGTGAAGGATCTGAACGTGGAGGGCGAGATGACGCTCCACACCGATCCCTGTCACCGCATCTACTGCCGGATGTGCGATCTCGACGACTGCCCGGTGCGCCGCGAGCCCTTCACGGGCCGCCCGCCGCTGACCCTGGACGAGGCGGTTCAACCCGACATGCCCCGCGGGAGAGCATGAGCGACGATCTGCTGGAGCGGGTGCGCGCCCGCGCACGCGACAATGCCTTCTGGCGCTACCTGGGGGTCGAGGTGGAGGCGGCGCGCGAGGGCTGGGTGCGGCTGCGGGTGCCGGTGCGCGACGAGCTGCGCAACGCGGCGGGCGCGCCGCTCCATGGCGGTGTCTTCGCCGCTTTGACAGATATGGCGGTGGGTGGCGCGCTCGCGACCATGCACGAGGCCGCCGCGGGCGGGGTGGGCCAGACCACGCTCGACATGAACGTGAGCTTCATCGGGGCCAGCACGGGTGACGTCTTCGCGGAGGGGCGCATCCTGCGGCGCGGCCGCACCATCGCGTTCGGCGAGGCCACCATCACCGACGCGGCGGGCAAGCTGGTGGCCGCCGGCCGCGCCACCTACATGATCCTCGCCAGGTAGGGCCCCTCACCCCGACCCTCTCCCCTCAGGGGAGAGGGAGCCCTCCAGATCCCCTCTTCGTGTTGAACCCTCTCCCCTCAGGGGAGAGGGCAGGGTGAGGGGCTTCGAAGGTCCGAAGGTGAGGGTGGGGCTACGTCAGCAGGCGCGCCAGCACGGCGTCGAGCTGGCAGCGCCGCCAGCCGTACGCGGTGAGCGCGCCCACGCCGGGCGCGAGAAACTCGGCGTCCCACGGATCGCGCATCAGCACCACGCCGAGCTGCCGCGCCCCGGCCTGCACCGCCTCCAGCAGCGCCCGGTTCGACTTGTAGAGGTGCGCGTCGTAGAGAAACAGCACGGTGGCGTCCGCCCTGGCGGCCGCGCTCCGCGCCCGCTCGAGCTCCTCGGCGGTCGGCTCGACGCCCACCACCAGCACCTCGGGCTGCACGCCGTGGGGCGCCATCGCCTCGCGCAGGTAACGCGGCTCGTCCTGCATGACCGGCTCGATCGTGATGCGGTCGGCCAGCGCCGACAGCCGCGGGAAGATCGCGAGCACGCGGCCGTTGAGCGCGGGCCGCCACGCGGCGTCCGGCGCCGCCACCACCGTGACCGCGCGCGCGGCCATCGCGCGGGCCAGCGGGTCGCCGTCGGCCTCCGCGCGGGGCGCGCCGCCGGTGACGCGCTCGGGCCGCTTCGCGTCGAGCGCGTCGAGCCGCGCCATGCTCTTCTCGAGCTCGCGGAGCGGGAGCGTCTTGTCGCGGTAGGCCGCGACCACCGCCTCGTAGGCCGCGCGCTGGGCCGGCGCGGTGTGGCAGACCAGCAGGAGATCGTGCCCGGCCGCGGCGGTGCGCACGGCGGCCGGGCCGATCGGGCAGAGCGCGCCGATCGCGCCCATCTCGAGATCGTCCGACACGATGACCCCGCGGTAGCCCACCTCGCCGCGCAGGTAGCCCTCCACGATCAGCTTCGAGAACGTGGCCGGCATCGCGGGGGCGGGATCGAGGTTCGGGTAGAGCGGGTGCGAGGTCATGATGCAGTCCACCCCCGCCTCCATCGCGGCCATGAACGGGGGCAGGTGGAGCGCGTGCATGTCGCCCCAGTCGGAGTCGATCACGGGCAGGCCCAGGTGCGCGTCCACCGGCGCGTGCCCCTTGCCCGGGAAGTGCTTGGCGCACGCCGAGACACCGCCCGCCTGCAAGCCGCGGATGCGCGCGGCGCCCAGGCGAGAGACCAGGGCCGGATCCTTGCCGTAGGAGCGGATGCCGATGTTCGGGCTGTAGCGCTCGGTGAGCACGTCGAGGCACGGGCCGAAGCTGACGTCCACGCCGAGCCGCCGCAGCTCGCGCCCCTCGATCAGCCCCTGGCGCGCCACCATCGCCTCGTCGCCCGCGGTGCCCGCGGTGAGGTTGTCGGGGAAGATCGTGACGCCCCGGTTGAGCATGATGATGCGGCCGCCCTCGTGATCGGTGGTGATGAGGAGGCGGTGGCCGAGCCCGTCCTCGAGCCGCGCGATGAAGCGCAGGAAGCGCTCGGGCGTCTCGAAGTTGCGCCGGTAGAGCATCAGCCCGCCCGCGTGGATGTCGCGCAGCCGGCCCAGGTCGTCGTCGGTGGCATCGGGGCCGGGCAGCCCGACGATGAGCTGCCGGCCCACCATCGCTTCGAGGCTCATGCCGGTCATCGGTAGAGCAGGTAGGGCCGGCGCGCCCGCGCGAAGGCGGCCAGGTCCGCCCGCCAGGAGGCCTCCAGGCGCGACAGCGGCGTGTCGGCCTCGATGGCCCGGCGGATCCGGTCGGTGCCGCAGATGAGATCGATCGGCAGCTTCTTCCACTGGAACTCGTAGGGCGGCCGCTTCCAGCGAAAGGCACGTGGGGCCTGGCGCCGCGCCTCGATGATCAGGGCCAGGTAGGCCGCGTAGGACCTGAAGCGGTCCCAGTCGGTCACGTGCACCTGCACGCCCTCACAGGTGCGCCGCGCCCACTTGTGGAACGCGGGCTCGAAGGCGGCGGCGCGGAAGCGTACCCCGGGCAGCCCGCGGCGCTCGAGCGCGGCGGCCAGCTTCGTGCCGTCGAGATACGGCGCGCCGACCCACTCGAAGGGCCGCGTGGTGCCGCGCCCCTCGGAGAGATTGGTGCCCTCGAGCAGGCAGCCGCCCGGGTAGACGCGCGCGGTGTCGGGGGTGGGCATGTTGGGCGACGGGGCCACCCACGGCAGCTCGGTGTCCTCCCAGAGCATCGCGCGCCGCCAGCCCGCCATCGGCACCACCGTGAGGTCGCAGCCGAGCGCCTGGGTCTCGTTGTGGTAGGCGGCCAGCTCCGCGATGGTCATGCCGTGGCGGATCGGCAGCGGGTAGAGGCCCACGAAGGAGGCGAACCGGGGATCGGCCCGGTTGCCCTCGAGGCGCTCGCCGCCCAGGGGGTTCGGCCGGTCCAGCACGATCACCGGCTTGCCTTCGCGCGCGCACACGCGCATGGCCAGCACGGTGGTCCACGCGAAGGTGTAGTAGCGCGCGCCCACGTCCTGGAGATCGACTACTAACATGTCTATATCACGCAACATGGCGGGCGTCGGCTCGAGGCGTCGGCCGTAGAGGCTGTGCACGCGGAGCCGGCGCGCGCGGTCGAACGCGGTGCCGATGTGGGCGTGATCCTGCGCCACGCCGGCCAGGCCGTGCTCGGGGGCGAACAGCGCGGTGAGGCGCACGCGGCGCAGGCGGCGGATCACGTCGGCGGCGTGGGTGAGGTCGCGCGTGATCGACGCGGGATGGCAGAGCAGGCCGACCCGGCGGCCCGCCAGCAGGGAGGGCAGCCGGCTCCGGAGGACGTCGAGTCCCGGGCGGACGCCGGTCATGCGCGCGCGGGCAGCTCGACCACGCCGCCGCCCACCACCGAGAGCTCGCCGTCCTGGTTGCGCGCCTCCTGCTCGATGTCGAGCAGGTGCCGGCCGTCCTCCACCCGCTTGCCGGTGACGCGGCCCTCGATGATCAGGTAGTCACCCTCCGGGTTGTGGCGGCGGATCTTGCAGTGCGCGCGGCGCAGGAAGCCGTCGTCGCCCATCCAGTTGGTGAGGTGGTGGGTCAGCCAGGAGCATCGCTCCGGGCCGTAGTCGTAGGCGCCGGGCGCGCCCACCGCGGTGGCGAACTCGTGCTCCCAGTGCACGCGCTCCGGGCAGTCCGGGATGCCGAAGCGGTTCTTGATGCCGAGGCCCGCGTGCCGCGTGATCTGCTTCCAGTTGAGCTTGTTGGCGCGGATGTAGAGGCCGCCCCAGCCCTGCGCATAGGCGATGAAGCCGGTCACCGTCATCGGCCCCTTCGCCATCCTCGGGAGCGGCTCGCCGACGCTCACGTCCTGCCAGTAGCGCGGGGTGGCGCCGCGGATCTCCTCGGCCGCGTAGAGGCGATACACCTCCGCGAGCTCCTCGTCCGAGTAGCGGCGGGGCGGTCTGCTCCTCACCTCGGTGTACTTGCTGCCCCGCTCGCGCGCATGGTCGCGCTCGGTGCGGAAGCACCAGCTATCCGCCTCGGCGAGCAGCTCGCCCTGCTGGTCGCGGAACTTCACGTGGTAGATCTGCTGCACCGAGCGACCCGCGAAGCGCGTCTCGTGCTCGATCAGGTCCTTGAGCCACGCCTCGGTCGTGATCTCGTCGTTGCGCCGCGCGGGCCGGTGCCAGGTCCAGTCGGCACCCGCCCACATGGCGTGCACGCCCGAGAGCCCGCCCACGTAGCCCGAGATGATGCGGCTCGTCGCGAAGAGGAAGCTCGGCAGCGCGATGATCCCGCGGTGGCGCGTGCGGGCCGCGTAGGCGGGGTCGCACCAGAGCGGGTTGTCGTCGCCGATGCCGTGGGCGTAGTGGCGGATGTTGTCGCGGGTGGCCTCGTGGCACCAGGGCTCGAGCGTGTCGGTGATCGGCACGCCGATGCGCCGGCGCAGGTCGTCGAGGCCCTGCGCGGTGATCTTGGGGAACACCTCCTGGGTCTCGGGCGACATCGGTCGGCCTCCTAGCCTGCTCTATTCACGAGCGCGTGTTCCGCGTCGTATGCACCCCCTCACCCTGTCCCTCTCCCCCTCCGGGGGCGAGGGGATCGAAACGGCTCCCTCTCCCTCGGAGAGGGAGAGGGTCGGGGTGAGGGTGGCGCATGTGTTGACGTATAATCCGGGTCAGTGCGCCTCGAAGCCCAGCCACTCGTCCACCGCGTCCGCGAGCCGATCGGCCCGCTCGTCCAGATCGGCCTCCGTGAGGTTGGCGATGGGATGCGGCGTGTCCAGGAACGGATAGCCCCGCTTCCCCCAGCTCTCGGCCATCGCCTCCCCGGTGTTGCGGAACGGGGTGGTCACGATGGCGATGGCGGGCACCCCCTGCTCCTCCATCAGGATCGCGTCGAGCACACTGCTCGAGCTGCACGACCCTCAGTCGCCGATGCCGGAGATGACGAGGTCCGACTGGGCGCGCAGCGCGCGAATCCCGGCCTCGTCGATCTCGTGGCTGGGCGAGCGCTTGCGGTTCGTCGCGCTCACCGTCATCTGGTGACGCGCGGCCAGCCGCACCGCCAGCTTCTTCAAGAGGATGTCGGAGTTGAACTTGGTGTTGTCCACCAGCCCGAGGCGGAGGCCCTTGGGGCTCGCGGGCCGCGGGGCCAACCGCACCGCGCGCTCCAC
Organism: Candidatus Limnocylindria bacterium; assembly: GCA_035524955.1. Lineage (GTDB taxonomy): Bacteria > Methylomirabilota > Methylomirabilia > Rokubacteriales > CSP1-6 > CAMLFJ01. Next base: position 10,981 of record DATLFG010000010.1, read on the forward strand.
CGGCTTCGAGGTCGGATCGAAGAGCTTCATGTCTGCCTCCCGAGAAGCGCGTCGTCGATGCGTGTGGTGATGCTGCGCGTCCACTTGTTCCCCCACCCCGGCAGGCAGGCGGACCAGCTTCCCGCCCGGCCCCCCGCGCAGGCGATCAGGATGTCCTCGGGCCGCTCGAAGACGTGGCGCCACGTCGTCTCGTCGGCCGCGGTGACCGCGCCCGGCATACGCGCCGCGCGCTTGAAGTCGGCCACCCGGCGCCGGGCGTGCTCGACCAGGAAGCGCTGCACGTCCGATCGGCTCCAGCGCGCGGCCTTCAGGATGTCGGCGTGCTCGCCCGCGAACACGATCAGGGTCTCGTTGAAGCCCTTGAGGTTGGGCGAGCCCATGTTGCCGAGCGCATCCGCGAAGCAGAGCAGGAGCGGCTCGGGTGTGGCCGCGAGCTGATTGTAGACCTGGTAGAGGCTGTTCGACGCGATCAGGGTCACCGCGCTGTCCTCCGCCTTCAGGCCACGCGAGACGTGGAGCGGCTCCCAGGGGTGGTCCTCCTCGTGCTCGGCGAAGCAGAACGCGTACTTGCCGGGGTTGCCGAGGGTCGCGCGATCGAGGAAGCCGGGCCGCGTGTTCATCGCGTTCATCATGATGAGCCGCACCGCGCGCCCGATGGTGGCGTTCGGGCGATGGCCCTGGCCGAAGGCGTTGTTGCCGCTGTTGATGCCGAGCCGCCGCGCGATCGGCCCGTTGACCACCAGCACCATCGCGGAGCCGCCGGTGCTGCTGGCCGGCCCGTGATAGGCGAAGGCCGGCGCGCAGAGGCTTCGCACCGCCGCCGCCACCACCGGCATGTACTCGGGCCGGCACCCCGCCATCACCGCGTTGATCGCCGCCTTCTCGGCGATGACCTCGGTATTGCGCCCGGGAATCTCGCCGAGGCGCTCGGGGCCCTCGAGCCCCGCCGCCGCCAGCATGGCCGCGATGGAGGCGTCCGACGGCGGCACCACCGGCAGCCCGTCGGTCCAGCCCGCGTCGTAGTACGCCTCGATCAGCGCGGCCGGGTCGGCCGCCTCGTCGAGCTCGCTCACCTGGTGGAGCCGGGGAGCCGGCCGATCAGCCGCGCCCGACGAAGGGCATCTTCGTCGCCATCACGGTGAGGAACAGCACGTTGGCGTCGAGGGGCAGGCTCGCCATGTAGACCACCGCGTCCGCCACCGCCTTCACGTTCATGGTGGGCTCCACCTCGGTGGAGCCGTTGGCCTGCGGGACGCCCCGGGCCATGCGCGCGGTCATGTCGGTGGCCGCGTTGCCGATGTCGATCTGCCCGCACGCGATGTCGTACTTGCGGCCGTCGAGCGCGGTCACCTTGGTGAGCCCGGTGACCCCATGCTTGGTCGCGGTGTAGGGCGCCGAATTGGGGCGCGGGGCGTGCGCCGAGATGGACCCGTTGTTGATGATGCGCCCGCCCATCGGAGTCTGCGCCTTCATGATCTTGAACGCTTCCTGCGTGCACAGGAAGACGCCGGTCAGGTTGGCGTTGACCACGGTCTGCCACTGCTCGTAGGTGAGGTCCTCCAGCAGCACCGGCGGCGCGCCCCCGCCCGCGTTGTTGAAGAGCACGTCGAGGCGCCCGAACGTCTCCTTCGTCCTGGCGAAGAGCGCCTTGATGGCCTCCGGATTGCTCACGTCGGTCTGCACCACCAGCGACTTGCCGGGCAGGTCCTTGCCCTCGGCGGCGGCGGCCTCCAGCCGATCCTTGCGCCGTCCCGCGAAGACGACCGCGTAGCCCTCCTTCATGAGGGCCACCGCGCTGGCCTTGCCGATGCCGCTACCCGCTCCCGTGACGATCGCGACCTTCTGCGTCGAAGTCATTGTCGGCCTCCCGGGGCCGAACGTTAGCCCGGGCCGCGGCGGCAGTCAATGCGGTCTGTGTGCCGGTGTCGCCTTTGCTAGTATGAGCGAGGGCATGGCCACGCTGACCGACCACATCACCTATGCGGACGCCCAGCGGCTCTGCTCGCCCGCCCGGCTCTGGGAGCTCTTCGACGGCGACCGGCAGCGCCTGAACATCGCGCACGAGTGCATCGACCGGCATCCGGCCGAGCGGGTCGCGGTGCGCCTCGTCCACTCGCCCGAGCACGGGGGCCGCGAGGAGGCCTTCACGTTCGGCCGGCTCGCCGCCTGGTCCGCCCGCTTCGCCCACTACCTGGCCGATCGCGGCATCGCGCCGGGCGACCGCGTGGGCATCATGCTGGAGCCGTCGCTGGCCTTCTACGGGGGGCTCTTCGGCGCGGTGAAGCGCGGGGCCATCGCGGTGCCGCTCTTCACGCTCTTCGGCCCCGACGGCCTGCGCCTGCGCATCGACGACTGCGCGCCGCGGCTGCTGCTCGTCTCGCCGGCCCAGGCCGACATCGCCGGCGACGTGCCCGGGCTCGCGACCGTCGTCGCCGACGACGCGTTCCTCGCGGCGCTCGCGGCGTACCCGGAGCGCTACGCGCCCGACACCCGCGCCGACGATCTCGCGGTCTTCCAGTACACCTCGGGGACGACCCGCGCGCTGCCGGCGGCGGTGCGCCACACCCACCGCAGCATCGTCACGCTGATGATCGCCGCGCTCTACGGCACCGGCGTCCGCCCGGGCGACCGGTTCTTCTGCCCGTCGTCGCCCGCGTGGGGCCACGGCCTCTGGCACGGCACGCTCGGCCCGCTGGCCCTCGGCGTCGCCACCGGCGCCTTCGCGGGCAAGTTCGACGCGGACCGATTGCTGCGCGCGCTGGCCGAACACGAGATCACCAACCTCTCGGCCGCGGCCACCCACTACCGGATGATGAAGAGCGCGGGCACCGCGGCCCGCTACCGCTACGCGATCCGCAAGCTCTCGTTCACCGGCGAGCCCCTGGACGAGGCTACCCGGCTCTTCGCGGAGGCGACCTTCGGCACCCCGGTGTGCAGCATGTACGGCACCACGGAAGTCGGCGTGATCCTCGCGTCCTACCCGGGCGCGCCGGACTTCGCGGTCAAGCCGGGCTCGCTCGGCAAGCCGGTGCCCGGCGTGGCGGTCGAGGTCCAGCGGCCCGACGGCACGCGCTGCGCCCCCGACGAGGCGGGCGAGATCCGGGTCAAGCGGCGCGACGAGTGGTTTCCGACCAGGGACCGCGGCTGGACCGACGCGGAGGGCTACTTCTTCCACGGCGGCCGCGCCGACGACGTGATCATCTCGGCGGGCTGGACGATCAGCGCGGTGGAGGTCGAGGGCACGCTCCTCGAGCATCCCGACGTCCGCGAGGCCGCGGTGATCGGCGTGCCCGATCCGCTGCGCGGCCTCGTGGTCAAGGCCTTCATCGTGAGCGCGCGGCACGGCGACGACGCGTTCGCGCACGAGCTGCAGGAGTGGACGCGCACCCGCCTCGCCCGGCACGAGTACCCGCGCCGGGTCGAGTTCGTCGCCGAGCTGCCCAAGACCCCCGCCGGCAAGGTGAACCGCAAGGCGCTCCGCGAGCGCCCGGCCGGCCTCTCCGTGCCCACGCCGTAGCCCGGACTATGCGTGAACGCATGCGCCACCCTCACCCCGACCCTCTCCCTCTCCGAGGGAGAGGGAGCCGTTTCGATCCCCTCGCCCCCGGAGGGGGAGAGGGATAGGGTGAGGGG
>DATLFG010000020.1:0-27494 GCA_035524955.1 Candidatus Limnocylindria bacterium
ACGATGGTGGTCTCGGGCGTGAAGACCTTCTCGTACGTCTGCAGCCGGCGCACGAAGCCGTAGAAGGCGGCGTCCTGGCCGAACGCCTGGCCGCTCACCGCGGTGGCCTGCGCGTCCCCGGCGCCCCGCAGGCCCTGGCTCTCCTGGTACGCCCTCGCGAGCAGGATCTCCTTTTCCTTGTCGGAGCGGGCGCGGATCTCCCGGCCCTTCTCTTCCCCCTCGGCCCGGTAGCGAAGGGCGATGCGCTGCCGCTCCGCCTGCATGCGGGCGAAGACGCTCGCCTGCACCTCGGGGGGCAGATCCGCCCGCTTGACCCGGACGTCCACCACCAGAATGCCGAACGGCTTGGCGAGCTCGCGCGCTTCCGCGGTCACCGTCTCCATGATGACCTCGCGCTTCTCGCGGATGGTCTGCTGGAAGGTCTCCTTGGCGATCTCCTGGCGCAGGCGCGCGGTGATGATGTCGTCCAGGCGCGCCATGGCGCCCGTCTCGTTGCGCACGGTGCGGAAGAACGCGAGCGGATCGACGATCTTCCAGCGCGAGATGTGGTCGATGAGCAGCCGCTTCTTGTCGCTCGTGAGGTACTCCGCGCCGCCCGTGTCGGCGGCGAGCACGCGCTTGTCGAACACGGTCACCGTCTGCAGCAGAGGCAGCTTCCAGTAGAGTCCCGGGTCGCGCACGGTGCGGATGGGCTGCCCGAACTGCGTGACGATGGCCTGCTGCCACTCGGGGATGACGTAGGTGGCCGTGTTGAGGGCGATGATCACGGCGAGGAGCACGGGGATACGCCACGACATGGTTATTGCCCTCCCTTCGGCTCGGGCCGGGTGCCCGCCTGCGCGGGGAACATGTCCTTGAGGGGCAGGAGCGGCACCACGCCGCTGCCGTCCGCGCGGGAGTCGAGCACGAAGGTGCGCGTCTTCGGCAGCACGCGCTCGATCGTCTCGAGGTAGAGGCGGTCACGCGTCACCGCCTCCGCCTTGCGGTACTCGTTGAGGACGCGCACGAAGCGGTCGGCGTCGCCGCGCGCGCGGATCAGCCGCTGCTCGCGGTACGCCTCCGCCGCCTGCAGCATCTGCACGGCCTCGCCGCGCGCCTTCGGGATCACGCCCTCGGCGTACCCTTCGGCTTCCTTGATGAGCCGCTCCCGGTCCTCCCAGGCCCGCACGACGTCGTGAAAGGCCTCCTTGACCTCCTTGGGGGGGTCGACGACGAGGAGGCGGGCCTCGGTGATGAGCAGCCCCGTGCCGTAGAGATTGAGCAGCTCCTGGAGCTGCTTCTTGACGCGATCCTGGACCTCGACGCGGCCGTCGGTCATGGTGTAGTCGATCGTGTTCTCGCCCACGGCCGCCCGCAGCGCCACCTCGGCCGACGAGTGCAGCGCCATCTCCGGGGCGCGCGCCCCGAAGAGGAATTGCACGGGATCCTGGACGAGGTACTGCACGAAGAGCTGCACGTCGACGATGTTCTCGTCACCCGTGAGCATCAGCGACTCTCCGGGAATGGACCGGGTGCCGGAGGCGGTGGCGCGAAAGCCGACTTCGACCCGGCGCACCGTCGACACGTCCACGATCCGGTGCTCCTGGATCGGCGCCGGCAGCCGGTACCGGAGCCCGGACTCCGTTTGCTCGACGACCCGTCCGAAGAGGAGTACGACGCCGCGCTCGCCCGGGCCCACGACGTAGAAACCGGAGGCCAGCCAGATCAGCGCGACGGCGATGAGGATGCCGCCCACGAGCCGTTTCATGCCCAATCGATCGACGAGCTGCCGGAGCGGCTGCAGCAGCTGCTCCAGATCCGGTGATGCCGGCCGCGGTGGCCAGTCGTTTGCCATGAGCGAGCCTCCTTGCGTGTCAGTGAGTGCCATCGTACGTGGACGGCGCCCACGGCGCCGTCGGGTATGGTCGCGCCCGCCGTCGAACGGGCGGCGGGCGAAGCTCAGCGCGGGCGGAGGATCAGTGGTCTTCGGCGGGCGCGGTGGAGACGGAGGCGGACGGATACGAACGGGGGACATGAGCCTGCCACACGGGCGCCCCGCGCGGTGCGGGTCGCGCGCGTCCCGTCACCGCCGGCGCCCCCGCGGCGTGACGGAGGGGAGCGACGGCGGGCAGACGCGCCCCGCCGGCGTCGGCCTCGACCTCCCGGCCGCGATCGGCCGGCCGCCCTTCGACCGACTTGGCGGTATCGAAGCTGACGGCACCCGGCATCATCGGGTTCGAGAAGTCGAGCGACACGTATACGGCGAGGAGCAGAGCGAGCTTCAGCAGGCTCATCGCGCGCATTCTAGCCCGGATTGCCCGATCGGGGGCGCCCTCCTTCGGCCCCCGGGGCGCGTGGTATGATCCGCGCCACTGACGGGGAGCCCATGAAGATCTGCTTCTTCCATCTGATGCCGTACCGGTTCCTGCCCGACGATTTCGAGACGCGATATCGCTCGGTGTGGGTGGACGTGCCCCACAGCCTCTACGACCCCGAGAAGACGCGCGGCCTCTACCACGAGTACCTCGACGAGCTGGAGTTCGCCGAGCAGTGCGGCTTCGACGGCCTCTGCGTCAACGAGCACCACAACAACGCCTACGGCCTCATGCCGTCGCCCAACCTGATGGCGGCCACCCTCACGCGGCGCACGTCGCGGGCGGCCATCGTCGTCCTCGGCAACAGCCTGGCCGCCTACAACCCGCCCCTGCGCGTGGCGGAGGAGTTCTCGATGCTCGACGTGCTGAGCGGCGGCCGCCTCGTGGCGGGCTTCCCGGTCGGCACGTCCATGGACATGAACTTCGCCTACGGGATCAATCCCGCCACCCTGCGCGGCCGCTACTACGAGGCGCACGACCTTGTCATGCAGGCGTGGACACGGCCGGAGATGTTCTCGTTCAACGGCACGTACACGCAGGTCCGGTACGCGAACATCTGGCCGCAGCCGCTGCAGAAGCCGCATCCGCCGGTGTGGATCCCCGGGGGCGGTAGCCTGGAGACCTGGGAGTGGACGGCGAAGCGGGATTACGTCTACTGCTACCTGTCGTATTACGGCTACAAGCGCGGCAAGGCGACGATGGACGGCTTCTGGGACGCGATCGGCAAGCTGGGCGCCGACGACAACCCGTATCGCGCGGGGTTCCTGCAGCTCGTGTGCGTGTCCGAGACGGACGCGCAGGCCGAGCGCGACTACTTCGAGCACGTGCATTACTTCTACCAGAAGTGCCTGAACGTCTGGGAGGGCTTCGCGGAGGCGCCGGGCTACCGCACGCTGAAGACGCTGCAGGCGGGCATGCGGCCGCAGCTCGGCGCCCAGGCCAGCAAGACCCGACAAGCGCTCGACTGGAAGAAGTATCTCGACCAGGGTTACGTCATCGCGGGCAGCCCCGCGACGGTCCGCGACCAGCTGACGGACTGCATCAAGAGCCTGCGCGTGGGGCACCTCCTGGTGCTGCTGCAGATCGGCAGCATGGCGAAGGACCTCACGCTCAAGAACACGCAGCTCTTCGCCAGCGAGGTCATGCCGCACGTGCGCGGCCTCTGGCCCGGCTACAAGGACCGGTGGTGGCCGTCGGGAGCGCAGGCGTGACGCCCGGTGCGTGCGCCGTCGAGCTGCGCGGCGGCGCCGTGCGCTTCCGCGTGCTCACGGCGGGCACGGGCGCGCCGCTCGTGTACTTCCACTCGTTCTACGAGCGCGGTGGCTGGTCGCCCCTTCTTGACCGGCTCGCCGCGCGCTTCACCGTGTACGCGCCGCTGCATCCGGGGGTGGCGGGCTCCACCGGTGTGGAAGCGCTGGACGACGTCGTCGACCTCACCCTGGCGTACGACGAGCTGCTGTCGTCGCTGGGACTGGCCCGGGCGCATCTGCTCGGCCATTTCTTCGGCGCCATGGTGGCGGCCGAGATCGCCGCCGTCTTCCCCGCGCGCGCCGAGCGGCTGGTGCTGGCCTCTCCGCTCGGCCTCTGGCGCGACGACGCGCCGCAGGCGGACATCCTCACGCTCCCCGCCGAGGACCTGCCGGCCGTGTTGTGGCACGATCCCGCCTCCGAGACGGCGCGGCGGTGGATCGATCTGCCCGAGGACGAGGCGGCGAACGTGGCGGCGCAGATCGAGTCGACCCAGCGGCGCGCCGCGATGGCGAAGTTCGTGTGGCCGATCCCCGACAAGGGGCTGCGCAAGCGCCTGCATCGCATCGGCGCCCCCACGCTGATTCTCTGGGGCGAGGAGGACCGGACGAACCCGGTCGTCTACGGCGAAGAATGGCAACGACGGATCAAGGGGGCGGCGCTCAAGCTGCTGCCCGGAGGGCACATGATGCTGCACGAGTCACCGCAGCCGGCCGCGCGCGCCATCACGGAGTTCCTGTCGTGAGCCGCCTCTTCGGCGGCTGCGCCGTCGTCACCGGCGGCGGCTCGGGTCTCGGTCGCGCCATCGCGCAGGCGCTGGCGGCGGCGGGCGCGCCCGTCGCCATCGTGGAGCTGCAGGCGGACGGCGGCAAGGAGACGGTGGCCGCCCTCACCGCGGCGGGGGGCAAGGCCACCTTCGTGCAGGCGGACGTCAGTCGCTGGAGCGACGTCGACGCCGCCGTCGGCGCCGCCGTCCGGGAGCTGGGCCCGGTGGGCATTCTCGTCAACGCCGCCGGCATCCTGGACGGTTACGCGCCGGTGGACGAGCTCACGCCCGCCATCTGGGAGCGCGTGATCGCGATCAACCTCAGCGGCACCTTCTACGCGTGCAAGCGCGTCCTCGCCGAGATGGCGCGCGCGGGCGGCGGCCGCATCATCAACATCTCCTCGGTGGCCGGCCTCGTCGGCTCCGGCGGCGGCCCCGCGTATACCGCCTCCAAGCACGGCGTGGTGGGTCTCACGCGCCAGCTTGCCGTCACGCACGCCGCGCAGGGGATCACCGTCAACGCCATCTGCCCGGGCGCGGTACAGACGGGGCTGCGCGCCAACACCGTGCGCATCCTGGGCGCGGACGCCCCCGTCATGCGCGGCGTAGGCGGGGACGACACGCTGGTGAAGGCCATCACGCCCGCCGGACGGCGCGGCACCGTGGACGAGGTGGCGGCCTCGGCGGTCTATCTGGCGGGGGAGGATGCCGCCTACGTCACCGGCCACACACTCGTCATCGATGGAGGATGGACCGCGCGATGATCAGCAAATTCTCCGTGCTCTACGTCGGCCAGATCGAGCTCGAGAACATCGGCCTGCAGGGCACGCCCGCCAACGAGCGGCGCTACAGCAACGAGCGCCTGGTGGAAGCCTTCGCCACCACGCGCGACGTCGCGCAGACGATGGACGAGCTGGGCTACTACTGCCTCTGGATGGCCGAGCACCATTTCCAGCGCGAGGGCTACGAGGTCCTGCCCAACCTGCCCATGATGGGGCTGTGGCTGGCGACCCAGACGAAGCGGCTCAAGCTCGGATGCGCCTTCAACATCCTGCCCATGTGGCATCCCGTGCGCCTCGCCGAGGACTACGCGATGGCGGACATCGTCACCAACGGCCGCGTCATCATGGGCGTGGGCCGTGGCTACCACACACGCGAGGTGGAATCGTTCGGCGCCCCGCTCCTCGACACCGCCGCCAACCGCGAGCTCTTCGAGGAGCAGGTGGAGGTCATGCTGAAGTGCTTCAACGAGGAGGCGTTCAGCCACCGCGGCAAGCACTACGTGATCCCGCCCGACGTCGACTATCGCGGCTACCGCCTGCGCGAGGTCACGTGCGTGCCGCGGCCGATCCATCTGCCCGTCGAGATCTGGATGCCCATCGCGAGCGGCAAGTCGATCGACTACATGGCGTCCAAGGACTTCAAGGCCATGGTCACGCTCAACGGCGAGAAGATTCTCGACGAGGTCGCGCGCGCCTACCAGGCGGCGTGCGCGCGCCACGGGCGGCAGAAGCAGCTCGGCGAGGATCTGTGCTGGGGCGTCGGGCTCTACCTGGCGGACACGAAGGACGACGCGATCCGCCGCCTCGAGCCCTCCCACGATGAGCGTTACAAGTGGTTCGCGCCCTTCGGCTTCGTCCGCTACGCCGACGAGCAGGGCCGCGCGTGGGGCACGCCCGGCGCGCCCGCCCGCGTGCCGACGCTGCGCGAGGGGGTCGAGCAGAAGGCATGGCTGGTGGGCCGGCCCGCCGAGGTGATCGAGACGATCCGCGAGGTGGAGGCCCGCTATCCGGGCCTCGATCAGTGCATGATCCACTGGGCGGAGGGCATTCCGCCCGCCGAGTTCAAGGAGCAGCTCCGCTGGTTCGCGCGGGACGTGATGCCCGCCTTCGCCGGACGCGGGTGAGGGCGGTGGCACCCCCGGGGGGTATACCCCCATGGGGTAGTCTTTCCCTCGTGGAGACCCCCTAGGGATTGTATTTTTCGCTTTTCTCTCCCTCGGAGTCCGGCCATAATACCCTCGGCCGTTTCGGGGGGCGCCGGGCACGACCCCCACAAACCTAACGAGGGAGGAATGACGAATGGCCAAGAAGAAGCTGGCGTTTGGCGGCTACTCCATCAACTTCAAGGGCTGCAGCGATACGCTCGAGTCGGTCATGGGCAAGACCCCCATCGGCCCCTCGGAGATGACGAAGAAGATCTGGGCCTACGTGAAGCGGAAGCGGCTGGCCAAGAAGTAAGAACCCGTTCGCAGCGAGCGGATCGTCCTGACCCCGCCCGGCGCCCCAGGACGCTCCGCCGCATGAGGGAGAGCCGATGATCCTCAGAGCAACCGATCGGTCCACCTACCTGGACGTCTCCCGGATCGACTGGGAGGCCACGCGCTTCCCCGGCGTGTTCGTGCGCATGCTGTACCAGGACGCGAGCGGCCGTCAGACCACGCTCGTGCGCATGGAGCCGGGGGCGCGGCTACCCACCCACCGCCACGTGGGCGTCGAGCAGAGCTACGTGATCGAGGGCACGCTGATGGACGACGACGGAGCCTGTACCGCGGGCAACTTCGTCTGGCGCCGCGCGGGCTCGGTGCACGAGGCGTGGAGCCCGGACGGCTGCGTGGTCCTGGGAGTGTTCGAGACGCCGAACGAGTTTCTAGATTCCTAGCTTCTCGGCGATCGCGTCCAGCCGGTCCACCTCGTAGTCGGGCGCCGTCTCCAGTTCCTCGGCGGGGGCGTTGGCGCGGTTGCACCAGCAGGTCCGGAAGCCGAAGGCGGCGGCGCCCGCCACGTCCCACCCGTTGGAGGACACGAAGAGGATCTCGCCCGGCTCCACCTCGAGCGCCAGCGGGGCCAGCTCGTAGACTCGCGGCGACGGTTTGTAGACCGCGACCGCGTCCACCGAGAGCACGTGGGTGAAGACGCCGTCGAGTCCGCTCGAGCGTACCGCGCCCGCCAGCATGCGCGGCGAGCCGTTCGACAGGATGGCCAGCGGGGTGCCCGCGAGCGTCCGGAGGGCCGAGGGCACCTCCGGAAACGATTGTAGGCTCAGATACGCGCCCATCAGCGCCTCGACCTGCGCCTCGGTGGCGGTGATGCCGAGTCGGCGCAACGCGTAGCGCAGGGCCTGGCCGGTCACCACCCAGAAGTCCTCGTAGCGCTCCATGAGCGAGCGCAGCCACGTGTACTCGAGCTGCTTCTGGCGCCACAGCCGCGAGAGGGCCTGCGGGTCGGAGGTGATCGCCCGCGCGGCCTCGGCGATGGAGTGGACGTCGAAGAGGGTCCCGTAGGCGTCGAAGACGAAGGCCCGGGGCGCCGCCATCTCAGCTCCGACCGGGCAGCCCCGTGCGCGGGCGGCGCTCGCTGGGACGCCGCGGGGGCTGGGTGGGCTTGCCCCGCCGTCTCGTCGGCGGCGCCGCGGGCGCGACCTCGAGGCCGGTCTCGTAGAAGCCGTAGCGGAGCACGGTCTTCGCGTCGCGGAACGAGAGGCTGCGGGTCTGCGAGCCCAGCACGATCAACACGAAGTGCTGCCCCGACTTCCAGGCGGAGATGGCCAGGTTGTATCCCGCCTCGCGCGTGAAGCCGGTCTTGAGGGCCTGGACGCCGCCCGGGTCCTGGAAGAGCGGGATGCGGCGACTGTAGACGCGGCCGCGGTAGACGAACGTGGCGCCGCCCAGGAGCGGCCGCGACGAGGGGTAGTCGTCGAGTAGGCGCTGCGTCAGTTTCGCCAGGTCCTCGGCGGTGCTGCGCTGCGAGGGATCGGGCAGCCCGTGGGCGTTGGAGAAGCGGGTATGGGTGAGCCCCAGCTCCTCGCCCTTGGCGTTCATGGCGGCCACGAAGGCCTCCTCGGTGCCGCCCAGATGCTCGGCCACCGCGGTGGCCGCGTCGTTGGCGGAGGCGATGGCCACGCCTTCGAGCAACGTGCGCAGCGGCGCGGTCTGGCCCCGCCTGAGGCCCATGCGATAGCGCGGCGTGAGGGCCGCCCGGTGGCTCACCAGCACCGGATCCTCCCACTGCGCGCGCCCGGCCTCTAGCGCCTCGCAGGCGAGGTAAAGGGTCATCAGCTTGACGAGGCTCGCGGGGGCGTGGTCCTCGGCGGGCCTCTTGGCGTAGAGCACGCGGCCCTCGGTGTCGAGCAGCAGGACGGACTCCGCGCTCAACGCGAGCCGCCGGCTATTCGGGCTGGTGGTCTGAGCTAGAGCCGGTGCTGCGACGAGCCAACAGACCGCGCTGAGCGCGAGGACGGCGATGGCGCGCACTGGCTCTATCTTACTTGGGTGGCCAATTTGCCGAGCAGGGAAATCCCTAACGGACCGCGCGCTTGAGCTCTTTCGAGGGCTTGAACCGTGGTGTCCGCCCGCCCGCCACGTTCATCGGCTGGCCGGTGCGCGGGTTCCTGCCCTTCCGCGGCTTGCGCCGGGTCACCGAGAAGGTGCCGAAGCCCACGAGGGTCACCGGCTGGCCGCGCTTGAGCGAGGCGCGCACCGACTCGAGGAAAGCGCGCAGCGCACGATCGGCGCTCGCTTTCGTCCAGCCGCTGGACGCGGCCATCGCGGTCACGAGATCCACCCGGCTCATCGGTATGACCGGGGGCGGATGCTAGCAAACCGGGCATTGGAGCGTCAAGGAGGGAGATGATATGGTGGACGCCCCGGTGAAAAAGGTCTTGCTCTTCACCATGGAAGGCAACGCCGACGGCGAAGCCGCGCTGGCGTTCCTCCAGACCCGCGGCGTGGCGGTGGACGTGCGCGATGTCGGCCGGGACCCCGAGGCGAGTCTCGATCTCTTCGCCCGCGCGGGGCGCCTCGGCGTCCCCACCGTCGTCATCGGCGACCGCGTCTTCGACGGGTTCGGCGTGCACCGCGAGGAGATCGAAGGCCTCCTGCGGGAGTGACGCGGGGCGGGCCGTCGCCGCGCTCAATTGACGCGCGCGGGTTGCGTGGGGTATAACCCCCGGGTTGGGCTTGCGGCCCGCCGTGGCGTCCTGACCCGCCAATTCGAAACTGGCTCAACGAGGAGATTCGGACTATGGAAGCGATTCGGCACCTGCCCCGGCGTGCGCTCATCCCGCTCGTCTGGGTGCTGCTCGTCGTGAGCGTGCTCGCGCTGGGGCTGCCCCCGGCCGCACAGGCTCAGGCACCCGCCCCCGCGGCCTCCGCGCCCGCGCCGGCCCCGCACAGTGGGGGCGAAGCCTCGCTGCAGCTGCCCGACCTCGCCCAGGCGAGCTTCGTGGGCATGACCGGACGCACCATCCTGCAGTGGGGCCTCCTGATCTGCCTCCTGGGCCTGGCCTTCGGCCTCGTGATCTACTCCCAGCTCAAGAACCTGCCCGTGCACCAGTCCATGCGGGAGATCTCCGAGCTGATCTACGAGACGTGCAAGACGTACCTGATCACCCAGGGCAAGTTCCTCATGATCCTGGAGCTGTTCATCGCGGTGATCATCGTCGTCTACTTCGGCGTCCTGCTGCACTTCGAGGCGATCAAGGTCATCACCATCCTGCTCTTCAGCGTGGTCGGCATCCTCGGCAGCTACGGCGTGGCGTGGTTCGGGATCCGGGTCAACACCTTCGCCAACTCGCGCACCGCCTTCGCGGGCCTCAAGGGCCTGCCCTATCCGGTCTACGCGATTCCCATCAAGGCGGGCATGAGCATCGGGATGCTGCTGGTGAGCGTCGAGCTGTTCATCATGCTGTGCATCCTGCTCTACATCCCGGGCGACTACGCGGGGGCGTGCTTCATCGGCTTCGCGATCGGCGAGTCGCTGGGCGCGGCCGCCCTCCGCATCGCGGGCGGTATCTTCACCAAGATCGCGGACATCGGCTCCGACCTGATGAAGATCGTCTTCAACATCAAGGAGGACGACGCGCGGAACCCCGGGGTCATCGCCGACTGCACCGGCGACAACGCGGGTGACTCGGTCGGCCCCACTGCGGACGGCTTCGAGACCTATGGGGTCACCGGGGTGGCCCTGATCACCTTCATCCTGCTCGCGGTGCCGACGGAGCTGGTGCAGGTTCAGCTCCTGGTGTGGATCTTCGTGATGCGCATCATCATGATCCTGGCGAGCGGCGGATCCTACCTCGTCAACGAGGCCTTCGCGAAGGCCCGCTACGGCTCGGCCCCCAAGATGAACTTCGAGGCCCCCTTGACGAGCCTGGTGTGGCTCACCTCCATCGTGTCGGTGGCGCTGACCTACGTGGCGTCCTGGCTCATGATCCCCGATCTCGGCGACGGCAGCCTCTGGTGGAAGCTCTCGACGGTCATCAGCTGCGGCACCCTGGCCGGCGCCATCATCCCCGAGTTCGTGAAGGTATTCACCTCGACGCACTCGGCCCACGTGCGCGAGGTCGTCACCTCCGCCCGCGAGGGCGGCGCGTCGCTGGGCATTCTGTCCGGCCTCGTGGCCGGGAACTTCAGCGCCTACTGGCTGGGCCTGACCATGGTGCTGCTCATGAGCATCGCCTACGGCGTGAGCACGCTGGGGCTCGCCACCCTGATGGTCGCGCCCGCGGTGTTCGCCTTCGGCCTGGTGGCCTTCGGCTTCCTGGGAATGGGTCCGGTGACGATCGCGGTGGACTCCTACGGTCCGGTGACCGACAACGCCCAGTCCGTCTTCGAGCTGTCCGTCATCGAGACGATGCCCGGCATCAAGGAGCAGCTCAGGAAGGAGTACGGCTTCGACGTCAACTTCGAGGTGGCCAAGCACCTCCTCGAGGAGAACGACGGGGCGGGCAACACCTTCAAGGCCACCGCCAAGCCGGTGTTGATCGGCACCGCGGTGGTGGGCGCGACCACCATGATCTTCTCGATCATCGTGCTGCTCACCGCCGGGCTCACCCAGAACCTGGACAAGCTCTCCCTGCTGCACGCCCCGTTCCTGCTCGGCCTCATCAGCGGCGGCGCCATCATCTTCTGGTTCACCGGCGCCTCCATCCAGGCGGTGACCACCGGGGCCTACCGCGCGGTGGAATTCATCAAGGCCAATATCCGGCTCGAGGGCGTCACCAAGGCCTCGGTCACCGACAGCAAGCGGGTGGTCGAGATCTGCACCCAGTACGCCCAGAAGGGCATGTTCAACATCTTCCTCGCGGTGTTCTTCGTCACGCTGGCCTTCGCCTTCGTGGAGCCGTACTTCTTCGTGGGCTACCTGATCTCGATCGCGCTCTTCGGCCTCTACCAGGCCATCTTCATGGCCAACGCGGGCGGGGCGTGGGACAACGCCAAGAAGGTCGTCGAGGTGGACCTGAAGGAGAAGGGGACGCCGCTGCACGCGGCCACCGTGGTGGGCGACACGGTCGGCGACCCCTTCAAGGACACCTCCTCGGTGGCCATGAACCCGATCATCAAGTTCACCACACTGTTCGGCCTGCTCGCGGTGGAGCTGGCCGTCTCGCTGAGCGCGGAGCGCGGCACCGGCTTCACCTCGGTGCTCGCCGCCATCTTCTTCATCGTCTCCGTGATCTTCGTGCTGCGCTCGTTCTACGGGATGCGGATCCGGTCGGACCGCGGGGTCGGCCCGGTGGCGGCCCGGCACTAGGCGGCGAGGGGGAGGGCGGCGATGGACCGATCGAGCGTACTGGGATCGCTGCTGGCCCTGCTGATCGGCCTGGCCATCGGCGCGGCCGCCCTGAGCTGGTGGGAGGGCGGCCGCCAGCGCGTGGAGATCGAGGCCCTGAAGGTGCGCCAGGCCGATGAGCGTGGCCAGGTGGAGGCGAAGATCAAGCAGCTCACCGACGAGCTCAACGGCGAGAAGCAGCGGCGCGAGGCGCTCGAGCAGGTCGTGAAGGAGGCCCAGAGCGGCAAGCGGCGGTAGACGCCCCGGTCATCGGATGCAGACGCCCGGCACTAGGCGCAACCGCCGTGACCAGCGTCAGCCTGCGGTGTTCTCCGTCGGCCTGCGTTGGGACCAGAATGGAACCAGCAAGCCAACCGCAGTCCCACGTGCTGCGGCTCCGGCATTGGTAAGCGAAGATGCCCGTGACTACCACGCTGAAGCCCGCGCTCGGGGCCGTCAGGGGTATCCGGCAGGGTTCAAGGGCGGACTACCTGCTGGCGGTGGCTGGATCGCTGCTTCGTCGAGTCGGGCTAGGCGCAACCGACCGTGGAAACGGTCAGCCCTCTTGAGCCAGCGCTTGTCTTACGGCGTCGAGCAGGACCGCGCTATGGAATGGCTTCCCGAGGAGGAATGCCGCCGCACCAGCACGCGAGCCTCGTCGGCGTGCCTCCGCATCGTCGTGAGCTGTCAGGATGACCGCGGGATACCGGGCACGCGCGGTGGGCCGGTCGGAAGAAGAGCGCTCAGCCCGGACTTGGAGGGCCGGCCCCGGCGGTGGTGGTCCTCCGGCGTCTGGCCCGTGCCGCCACCTTGCTCAGCTCCCGCAGCCAGAGCACCGAGCTTCCCACCGCGGCACAGCGCAGCCAATCGCCGGTACTCAGGCCGACTGTCGAGAACGCCTGCTGCAAAAACGGGATGTAGATCACCGCCGCTTGCAACATCAGCGACACCAGAACCGCTCCCCACAGCCACGTGTTGGAGAACAGCCCGACGAAGGCGCTCCGCTCGTCAGAACGCGAGTTGAAGATGGTGAAAAGCGAGAAGAACACCAGGGTCGTGAATGCCATCGTTTGCGCGTACCGCAGATCGCCCGCGCCGTCGAGCAGTCCGCCGGGCAAGCTCCCGTCCAGCACGAGCAGCGTCCCGGCGGCCATGATCGACCCGACGTAGAAGATGCCGAACCACATCCTACCCGTGATCACCCCCTCACTTCGGGGGCGCGGCGGATTCGTCATCACGCCCGCGTCCGCCGGGTCCACTCCCAGCGCGAGCGCCGGCGCGCCGTCGGTCACGAGATTGATCCACAGGATCTGCGTCGCGAGGAGCGGCAGCGCCACGCCGGCGCCTCCGGCCGCCGGTAGCCCGATCACGTCGGCCAGCAGCACGCCGAAGAACATCGTCATCACTTCGCCGATGTTCGACGACAGCAGATAGCGCAGGAACGTCCTGATGTTCGCGAAGATGGCTCGCCCCTCTTCGACCGCCGCGACGATGGACGCGAAGTTGTCGTCGGCCAGCACGATGTCGGCGGCTTCCTTGGAGACGTCCGTGCCGGTGAGGCCCATCGCCACGCCGATGTCGGCGGTCTTCAAGGCGGGCGCGTCGTTTACCCCGTCCCCGGTCATCGCCACGATCGCGCCTTCGCGCTGCAACGCTTTCACGATTCGCAGCTTGTGATCGGGATTGACGCGGGCATAGACCGACACGTCCCGGACCGTCCGCCCGAGCATGCCGTCAGACATCGTCTCGATCTCGGCCCCGGTGACGGCCCGTCCGTCGGCGGCGATGCCGAGCTCGGCCGCGATGACCGCGGCGGTCACCGGATGATCGCCGGTTATCATCACCGGGCGTATCCCGGCCGCCTTCGCGCGGGCGACCGCTTCGGTGGCCTCGGCGCGCGGGGGGTCGATCATGCCGATCAATCCGGCGAACACCAGGTCGTGCTCGACGCGCTCATCGACGGCATCGGCGGCGAACCCGGCCGCGGGCAGGGCACGGAAGGCGACGCCGAGGGTGCGCAAGGCTTCGCGGGCGAGCTCTTCGTTGGCCTTCAGGATCTCGGCGCGGCGCGTGTCGGTCAATGGCGTAGAGTCTTCGCCGACGAGCTCGCGGGAGCAGCGCGCCAGCAGCACATCCGGCGCCCCCTTGGTGAAAGCGAGCAAGCGCTCGCTCCGCTGCGCATCGGTATGAATCGTCGTCATCAGCTTCCGCTCGGACGAGAAGGGCACCTCGCCGACCCGCTGGAAGCGCGCGTCTAGCGCTTCGTCCTCCAGGCCGGCCTTGCGCGCTGCGACGACGAGGGCGCCCTCGGTCGGATCGCCTTGGACAGCCCAGCGGCCATCGCGCTCCTGCAGGACCGCGTTGCTGGCGCGGTCGCCGACCGCTAGCGCGCGCTCCAGCTCGATTCGTAGAGCCCCGTCGATCGCTCCCGGCCGGGCATCGGCAATGGGAAGCGCCCCGGCGCGGGTCACCTGGCCATCGGGCGCATAGCCGGTGCCGCTCACGCTCACCCGCCCGCTTGCCGTCACCACCACCCGCACCGTCATCTCGTTCCTGGTCAGGGTGCCGGTCTTGTCCGAGGCGATGACGGTCGCCGAGCCCAAGGTTTCGACCGACGCGAGATGGCGCACGATGGCGTTCCGCTTCGCCATGCGGTGGACGCCGAGGGCGAGTACGGCGGTCACCACCGCGGGCAGGCCTTCCGGCACGGCGGCGACCGCGAGCGCCACCCCCAGGATGAGCACGTCGAACAGCGCCGAGAAGCCGCGCACGTGCTCGACGAAGATGATCGTGGCAATCATCACGACGGCGATGACGATGACGCTGATCCCAAGCAGTCTGCCGACACGGGCCAGCTCCTTTTGCAGCGGAGTGGTTTCGGTCGGAGCGTCCTCGAGCATCCGGGCGATCTGGCCGATCTGGGTGTGCATGGCCGTCGCGACGACTACTGCCGTGCCGCGGCCGTACGTCGCCGACGTGCCGCTCCAGACCATGTTGTGGCGGTCGCCGACCCCGACCTCCTCGTCGATTGGCTCGATGTGCTTCGACACCGGCAGGCTCTCGCCGGTGAGGGCGGCCTCCGCGGTTTGTAGCGCCGTCGACTGAATCAGCCGCCCGTCGGCGGGCACCGTGTCGCCTTCCTCGAGGAGGATGATGTCGCCGGGCACGACCTCCGCCGCGGCGATGCTCGTCCGCTCGCCGCCGCGAATGACGTTTGCCTGTGCCGCCGACATCTCGCGAAGCGCCGCCACCGCCTGCTCAGCTCTCGATTGCAGGATGTAGCCCATCAGCGCGTTGAGCAGGACGACGGCCAGGATGGCGATCGCCTCGTACGGCAACGCCGAATCGCGCTCGTACAGCCACAGCCCGCCAGAGATCGCGGCGGCCACGAGCAGCAAGATGACGAGAGCGTCCTGAAACTGACGGAGGACCTTCCTCCAGGCGGGTACCGGCTTTTCCGCCGCCAGCTCGTTCCGGCCGTGGCGCTCGAGCCGGGTCCGCGCCTCCGCCTCACCGAGGCCGAGCCGTGAGTCGCTACCGAGCGCTGTGAGCGCCTGGTCCACGGTCTGCCGGTAGGGGTCTAGCGAATGACCTGGATCTCGGATGTGCGCGTCGTTGGGGCTTTCCTCACTCACGCGGCCCGGTGTCGCGGCTGCCCCCGCCGTGCAAGGGTAGCATCCCGGTCTCCAGGGGCGGAGCCGGCGGAAGCCCCGTGATCTCCAGGATCTCCTGCTCGCTGAGAGTCTCCCGCGCCAGCAACGCTTCGGCGAGCGCGTCGAGCTGCTTGCGGTGGGCGCTCAGGAGCCGCCGGGCCTCGTCGTGGCTCTCGCCGATGATCTGGCGCACCTCGGCATCGATGGCCTCGGCGGTCGCCTCGCTGAACGGCCTCGCGCCCGCGTAGCCGCCCGAGCCGCCCAGGTAGGGATTCTCGCGGGGCGCGAGCTGCACCATCCCGACCCGGTCGCTCATACCCCATCGGGTGACCATCCGGCGGGCCAGACCGGTGGCCTGCTCGATATCGCTCTCCGCCCCGGTGGTCCGGGTGCCGTAGACGATCTCCTCGGCGGCGCGGCCCCCCAGCATGCCGACGATCTGCGCGCGGAGGTAGGCCTCCGGGTAGTTGTAGCGGTCGCTGTCGGGACGCTGGTAGGTCACGCCGAGGGCCTGACCGCGCGGCACGATCGACACCCGGTTCACCGGGTCGGCGCCGGGCACCACCAGGCCCAGGATGGTGTGGCCCCCCTCGTGGTAGGCGATGCGCTCCTTGTCGGCGCGGCTCAGCAGGAGCGGCCGCTCGGGGCCGAGCACGATCTTCTCGAGCGCGTCCAGGAAGTCCTTCTGACGCACCTCGTTCTGCTCCCGCCGGGCCGCCAGCAGCGCGGCCTCGTTGACCAGGTTTCGCAGATCCGCCCCCGAGAGGCCGGGTGTCACGGCGGCCAGCTCCCCCAGGCTCGCGTCGCTCGCGAGCGGCACGCGGCGGGTGTGGACCTTGAGGATCGCCTCGCGTCCGGTCTTGTCCGGGAGGTTCACCATCACGCGCCGGTCGAACCGTCCGGGCCGCAGCAGCGCCTTGTCGAGCACGTCCGGCTGGTTGGTCGCCCCCAGGACGATGAGGCCCTCCCGGCTCGAGAACCCGTCCATCTCGGTCAGGATCTGGTTCAGGGTCTGCTCCTGCTCACTCGATCCCCCGATCACCACCTGTCCCCGCGCGCGGCCGATGGCGTCCAGCTCGTCGACGAAGATGATCGCGGGCGCGTGCTCGCGCGCCTGCTTGAACAGGTCTCGCACCCGCGCCGCCCCCACCCCCACGATCATCTCCACGAACTCCGAGCCGCTCATCGAGAAGAACGGCACTCCCGCCTCGCCCGCCACCGCCTTCGCGAGCAGGGTCTTCCCGGTGCCCGGGGGGCCGACCAGCAGCACGCCCTTCGGCGCGGTCCCGCCCAGGCGGGTGTACTTCGGGGGATCCTTGAGGAAATCCACGATCTCGACCAGTTCGTTCTCGGCTTCGTCGATGCCGGCGACGTCTTCGAAGGTGACCTTCGTATCCTGCTCCTGGTCATACCGGCGCGCCTTGCTCTTGCCGATGCCCATGAGCCCGCCCATGCCGGCGCCCTGCTGCGCCCGGCGGAACATCCAGAAGTAAAAGCCGATGAAGAGCAGGGCGGGGCCAAATCCGAACAGGAGCGTCGACCAGGGGCTGCCGCCCTCCTCGATCGGCTTGGCGCTGATCTCGACCCCATGATCGATCAGGAAGGCTTCGAGACCGGGGTCCACGAAGGAGGGGACCGTGGTCGTGAAGGAGCTCGCCGGCTTGGGCTGGTCGGCGGGTTTCGCATCGCGCTCGCTCGTCATCTGGGGCTCGGTCTTCGGCGCCGCACTCTTGTCGTCGGCCCGCGGGTAGGTGATCGGTGCCTTGAAGCGGCCCGTGATGGTGTCACCCTGGCTATAGATCGCCTGGACGTTGCCCCTCCTGACCTCTTCCTTGAACAGGGTATAGGGCACGGTGAGCGGTCCTTCCGGGCCCGGCGCCATCAGCCGCACGAGCAGGAAGTTCGCGAGCAAGATGAGCAGGAACCACAACCAGGTCTTGCGCGGCGGCATCTTCGCCGGTCCGGCGCCCTTCGCGGCTCCGGGCAGGGTGGGGGGCGGCGCGGATTCTCTCTTGCGCACTGCCTGCCGTCCCGTCGAGGTGTCCCGCTCCGAGGATGGATTCTCCTTCATGACCCACACTGTACTCCACCCCTCTCGTCCCCGGGAGAGGGGCGGGGCAGAGGCTCGCACAGTGGGGAGAGATGGTCATATGCCGTATCTTCCGATGCTGCGGCTCCCCACCCCAGATGAAGTACTGGGGAAGGATAGAGCGCTGCGCGGCCTTCGGGTCCTCGACGAGCCGCAAGGCCGGATACGGTGTGGCGCGAGCCTGCGACGCGATCCCCACCGGAACCGAGCCCAGGACAGATCGCGGTATGGCCGCCCGGCAGCACGCGCGCCGGCTCCGAGGCCGCGATGGAGGCCGCCCGGCTGGATGCCTCACCTTCCGATCACCGGCGCAGCGAAATGGCGCGGACGGAGCGCCCACGAGCCGTCGTGGAACCGGATGGGGGAGGCCCGGCGGGGCCGGGGACACATGCTAGCCAGGAAGTGGTAGACTTCTCGGACGAACGCCGGGGTAGCTCAGTGGCAGAGCAACTGATTCGTAATCAGTAGGTCGCGGGTTCAACTCCCGCCCCCGGCTCCATCCAATTCAGCAACTTCCGCGGCACCTACTCTCCAGACTGGTGAATTGCTACCACAGCTTTATGCTGGCGTGTCGGAGTTGGCCTCAGACGCGATCACCCTCCGCTGCTGGGCGTGAACAAGGCGGGTCCCCCACCACTCGTCCATGACGGGGAGTCTACTCCGAGCCGGCTGGGACGTCGCGAGACCCTCAAGATTCAGACTGGTCCTGACCCCCTGACTGGTTGAGTTCTGTTGGCAATGAGAAACACGTGGCGCTAGCCGCAATCATTCGCGTTCATAAGTATCGAAACAATTCACGGTTTCTGCTTGGCGCTGCGACCGATTAGTGGGGTGGACTTAGGTCCCATGGCGAGGATATCCGATAGCGACGAACGTCGAGGGAGGGCAACTCACCGACCTGAAGATCCTCTCTCAGGAGAGAGTGCGAAGAGGGCCGTATGTCTATCCACACGTTGAACCGCATCTTTTACGTCACGACCGGTGTGCTCGTGTCTCTCCTTACCGTGTTCGCCGTGCTCCTGTTCTTCGGGCAGCGCGAGCTGCAGAGTGCCACGAGCCTCCGCTACGAATCCTACCTGCTCGCCGACGAGCTACGGCAGTCCTCCGACGACCTGACGCGCACGGCCCGAACCTTTGTCGTTACCGGCGACTTCAAGTTTGAGCGCATGTACTGGGAGATCCTTGCCATCCGCAACGGCGAGGCGTCCCGACCGCGCCACTATGAGCGTATCTACTGGGACTTCGTCGCCGGCGAGCCCGGCTTCGAGTCCCGCAAGGAGGGCGCCAGGATCTCCTTGCGCAGGCGGATGGAGCACCTCGGCTTCACGTCAGCAGAGCTCGCCAAGCTCAAAGAAGCCGAGAATCACTCTAATGACCTGGTGCAATCGGAACGCATCGCCTTCAACGCCATCAAAGGCCTCTTTCCCGACCCGACCGGCCAGTTCACCGTCAAAGGGGCACCGGACCCTGAGTTGGCCCGCCGCATCTTGCACGACGGGAAATACCATGCGGCGAAAGTGGCGATCATGAAGCCCGTCAACGAGTTTTACGAGCTGCTCGACGCGCGTACCCGCAATGCCGTCACCGGCGCTGAGCGCCACGCCAGCTTCTACCTGGCTGCCGTCCTCTTCCTGCTCGGCCTCGGCCTCACGTGGCTCGCCCTCTCCTACGTCATCGTGCGGCGAAAGGTGGCGAACCTGGTAGAGCTCGAGCACGAGACCAGGCATCTTGGTACGGGAACGTACGTCTCTGGATTCGATGTCCATTCGAAGGACGAGATTGGCGTGCTTGCTCGTGCGTTCGTCGCTCTGGACCAACAGGTGGCCGAGCGGACGCGCGCGCTGGAGCAGGAGGCGATCGCACATGCTAACGCGCAAGTCGAGGCGGAGGAGGCCAATCGGGCCAAGAGCGACTTTCTGGCCAACATGAGCCACGAGATCCGGACACCGATGAACGGGATCATCGGGATGACCGAGCTGGCCCTGGGCACCGAGCTGACGCCCGAGCAGCAGGAATACATCGAGACGGTGCAGATCTCCGCGGACTCGCTGCTGGCGCTGATCAACGACATCCTGGACTTCTCCAAGATCGAGGCGCGCAAGCTGGAGCTGGAGCGCGTGGACTTCGACCTGCGCTACGCCGTGGACGAGACGATGCGCCCTCTCGCCCCGCGCGCCCATCAGAAGGGGCTGGAGCTCGCCTATCACGTGGGCGACGGGGTGCCTGCCGTGGTGAGCGGGGATCCCGCGCGGCTGCGCCAAATCATCGTGAACCTGATCGGCAACGCCGTGAAGTTCACGGAGGCCGGTGAGGTTGTTTTGCGAGTGGATCGGGAGGGGCCGGCCGACGCCGTCAGCCCGGAAGGAGCCCCGGTCACGCTGCACTTCACCGTGAGCGACACCGGGCTCGGCATTCCGGCCGCGAAGCAGGCCACCATCTTCGACTCGTTCACCCAGGTCGATACGTCCACGACCCGGCGATTCGGGGGAACGGGGCTCGGGCTCGCCATTTCGTCCCAGCTGGTGGCACTGATGGGCGGGCGGATCTGGGTGGAGAGCCAGCCCGGTCAGGGAAGCCGGTTCCACTTCACCGTTCCGTTCGAGGTGCCGGCCGCGCCCACCACCGAGGCGCCGCCGCGTCAGGCGCGCGACCTCGAGGGGATGCCGGTGCTCGTCGTCGACGACAATGCGACGAACCGCCGCATCCTCGACGAGATCCTGACCACCTGGGGAATGCGGCCGACCGTGGTCGACGGTGGAGCGGCGGCGCTCCGGGCGATGGATCTCGCCCTCCAGGCCGGGCGGCCGTTTCCCCTGGTGCTGCTCGACTCCCAGATGCCGGACATGGACGGCTTCGAGGTCGCCGGCCGGATCGCCCAGCGTTCGGACCTCGCCGGGGCGACGATCATGATGCTGTCCTCGATGGGGCAGCGAGGGGACGCGCTCCGCTGCCGGGAGGTGGGCGTGGCCGCTTATCTCAGCAAACCGGTCCGGCAGTCCGTGCTGCTGGAAGCGATCCTCGCGGCCTTGGCCCGCCCCGTCTCGTCGATGAAGGGGCCAGCGCTGATGACCCGCCGTACCTTGAGCGAAGATCATCGGGCGCTGCGCGCCGCATCGGCCTCCGACAACGCCGGTGACCCCTTGCTTGTGGAGGGCCTCGACACGGCCCGTCGGGAGGACGTGACCCCACCGGCTCCGCTCCGGTCGCTGCGTGTGCTCGTCGCCGAGGACAATCGTGTCAACCAGCTCGTGATCCGCCGCCTGCTGGAGCGGCTCCACCACACGGTGGTGCTCTGCGAAGACGGGCGGGCGGCCGTCGCGGCGGTCGAGGCGGAGCGCCCGGACCTCGTGCTGATGGACGTCCAGATGCCGGGGATGGACGGGTTCGCGGCCACCGCGGCGATCCGGGAGCGCGAGCTGGCGCAGCCGGGGGGCCGGCGGCTGCCCATCGTGGCCCTTACCGCGTTCGCGATGAAGGGTGACCGCGAGCGCTGCCTCGCCGCGGGGATGGACGACTACCTGACCAAACCGATCAGACGCGACCAGCTCGCCGCCGTCCTGGCCGGCTTGGGCGGGGAGGCGCCGGGCCCGGCGGAGGTGGTTGAGACAAGCCCGGCGCTCGACGAGGCCGCCGCGCTGGAGATGCCGTCGCAGGGTCGGACCCGGCGGCACTGATGCGCGCGGCGCATACGCTGAGCGGGAGCCTCCGGGTGCTCGGGGCGGCCGGGGCCATCGCGCTCGTGGGGCCACTCGAAGCGCTGGGGCGCGAGGGCCGGATCGAGGGCGCGGCGGGCCTGCTCGCCCGGTTCGAGCCCGAGCTGCAGCGGGTTCGGAGCGCGGCCGTCGCGGCGATGGCCGGAGAGCGGCGCCAGTGACGTCATTTGCTACCACGTTGCTACCAGAACGCCCCGCACCAGGCGCATCCAGGAAGACATTGAGGTAGCCCGCGTTGCTTACTTCGCCTACGCTGGGGTCGTTTTAGGTACCCTGAGTACGTGGTTCGGGACAGTTCGTAATCAGTAGGTCGCGGGTTCAACTCCCGCCCCCGGCGCCAGTCGAGCCAGAATGCTCCCGGCACCGTGGCGGTCAGGCCGATCGCTCCCTCAGGAGGCTGCGGAATGACGACCGCGGTGCCGCGGGCGGATGTGGTGGGCAGCCTGCTGCGTCCGTCCTACCTCCGCGAGGTACGCCAGGCCGCCCGGGAAGGACACCAGACCGAGGCCGCGCTCCGCGCCGCCGAGGACCGGGCGGTGCGCGAGGCCATCGCGCTGCAGGAGGGCGCCGGGCTCGACGTGGTCACCGACGGCGAGTTGCGGCGGCCGTCCTGGGTCGTGACGATCCCGCTTCGCGACGACCCGACCGCCCGGTCGCCGCTGGCGGGCTTCGAGTTCCTGCCCGCCGAGCCCGGCTGGTGGTCGCTGTGGAAGGAGCCGGACGGCCGGCCCGCGCAGGTCTGGAGCAGCCCCACCCGCCCGTTCGTGACCGCGCCCATCCGGGTGGTGCGCGACATCGTCGCCGACGAATACGCCTTCCTCCGGGCGCACGCGACCCGCCGGGCCAAGCTCACCATTCCCGCTCCGAGCTGGCACCGGATCTTCTGGCATCCTCGCTACTCGCGCGCCGCGTACCCGACACCCGAGGATTTCCTCCGCGCGATCGCCCGCTACCTTCGCGAGGACGTCGTGCCGCGGGTCCTGGCCCTGGGCGGCGACTACCTGCAGCTCGACGCGCCCAACTACGCCCAGTGGCACGTCGACCCCGACAACCGGGCGGCCTTCACGTCCTGGGGCCACGACATGGCGGCCGAGCTGGCGGCCGACGCCGAGATCGACGACTCGGTCTTCGCGGGCGTGCGCGGGCTGACCCGGGCGATCCACATCTGCCGCGGCAATGCCCCGGGCGGCCGCTGGCTGGCGAGCGGCGGCTACGAGCGGATCGCGGAGGTTGTCTTCCCGCGGCTGCGCAGCGTCGATCGCCTGCTGCTCGAGTACGACACCCCCCGCGCGGGCGATTTCGGCCCCCTGCGCCACCTGCCGCCCGACGCGACCGCGGTGCTGGGCCTGCTCACCACCAAGGGCGGCGCCCTCGAGACGGTGGGCGACCTGGAGGCGCGCATCCGGGAGGCGACGCGCCTCGTGCCCCTCGATCGCCTCGCGCTGAGCCCGCAGTGCGGCTTCGCCTCGGGAGAGGCCGGCAATCCGGTGACGCCCGCCGAGCAGGAGGGCAAGCTGCGGCGTGTCGCGGAGGTCGCGCGGCGGCTCTGGCCGGCCTGAGCGGGGGGCGCGGCCGGGACGCCGCTTGACAGCGGGGAGCGTCTGCGCGTATATCCGCTCGACGACCTCGGGCGCCCCAATGCCGGCCGGTCCGGCCTCGGGCGCCGTCGATCCGCATCGCCCCTGACCCGCCCCCGGGCGGGAACCACGGAGGCCATCGAGATGAGACACGTCGGGAAGGCTTTCGCCCTCGCTCTCGTCGCGGCCGTGATGGTGCCTGAGCCGGCTCCGGCCCAGGACAGGCCGATCGAGCTCAAGTTCTCGAGCTGGGTCAGCACGGGCCACGGCCACCATCGCACGGTCATGGCCCCGTGGGCCAAGATGCTCGAGGAGAAGAGCGGGGGCCGCCTCAAGGTCACGATCTACCCGGGCGCGACCCTCGGCAAGGCCGCCGACCACTTCGACATGATCAAGAACGGAATCGCGGACATGGGCTTCGCCACGCCGGGATACACGCCGGGGCGCTTCCCGCTCATCTCCGTCACCGAGCTGCCCATGCTCTTCAAGACGTCGAAGGGAGGCAGCCTCGCCGTCATGTCGCTCTTCGACAAGTACTTCGAGAAGGAGCTGGCCGGGGTCAAGGTCCTCTGGATCTGGGTGCACCCGCCCGGCCAGTTCCACCTGACCAAGAAGCCGGTGCAGAAGCTCGAGGACATGGCCGGCCTGAAGATCCGTGCCGCCACGCCGACCACCGCGGCCATGATCAAGGGGCTGGGCGCGACGCCGGTGAGCATCTCGGCTCCCGAGACCTACAACGCCCTCGAGCGCGGCGTCATCGACGGGACGATCTTCCCCTGGGAGGCGATCGCTGGCTTCAAGCTGGCCGAGGTGATCAGGCACCATGCGGTGGCGAACCTGTACGTGGCCCCCCTGATGACGCTCATGAACCAGAAGAAGTACAACAGCCTGCCCGCCGACCTGCGGAAGGTCATCGACGACTTAAGCGGGCCGTGGGGGGCCGAGTTCACCGGGAGCAACTGGGACAACAACGAGCAGGACGGCATCGCCGCGGCCAAGAAGGCGGGGGCGACGATCTACACGCTCCCCGCGGAAGAGCGCCAGCGGTGGGGCGCCCGGCTCAAGGCCGTCGAGGACGAGTGGGTGACGGCCATGCAGGGCAAGGGGCTGCCCGGGCGCGAGATCCTCAAGGACCTGCGGGAAGCCATCACGAAGCACGATCCCTAGGCCGCCTCCCGGGGCTCTGACATCGACCCAACGGGCGCGGCGTGACAGAGCCGGCGGATCGAGGATCGGCGGGGGCGGCTCGCTCGATGGATCGCGCGATGGGCCCGGTGTGCCGGACCCTCACGTGGGCGGGGGCGGGCTGCCTGGCCGGCATGGGGCTCCTGACGGCCGCCGACGTGGCCGGCCGCTACTTCCTGAACCGGCCCGTGGAGGGCGCGGTCGAGCTCTCGGAGTTCGCGCTCGTCCTGCTCGTCTTCCTCGGGCTCGGCTCGACGGGCCTGACCGGCAACCAGGTCGTCGTCGACATCGTGGTGGAGCGCTTCGGCCCGCGCCTGCGCGCCGGCTCGGACGCCGTCAACGCGCTGCTCGGAATCGGCTTCTGGACGCTGGTCGCCTGGCGGACCATGGTGCAGGGCCGGGAGGTCGCCCTGCGCGGAGAGGTGTCCACCATCCTGGCCATCCCGACCTACCCGTTCGTCTACGCGGTCGCGCTGGGCTGCGGGATCATGGCGCTGGCGCTGGTTGGCCGTCTCCTCGCCGCCCTGTCCCACACGGGCCGCCGGTGACGCCGACCCTTGGCGGCGTCGTCGGCATCGTCGTCATGCTGCTGCTCATCTTCTGGGGGACGCCCATCGGCGTCGCCATGGGCGTGGTGGGATTCGTCGGCTTCGCCCTGATGAGCGGGCTCGATCCCGCCCTGTCCCTGGTCGGCCTGTCGCCCTACAGCTCGGTCGCCAGCTACACCCTGACCGTGCTGCCCCTGTTCGTGCTCATGGGGCAGTTCGCGGCGATGAGCGGTATCAGTCGCGACCTCTACGAGACGGCCAACCGCTGGCTCGGCCACCGGCGTGGAGGGCTCGCCATCGCCAACGTCGTCGCCTGCGGCAGCTTCGCCGCCGTGTCGGGGTCGAGCCTGGCCACCTCGGCCACGATGGCCGTGGTCGCCCTCCCGGAGATGCGCCGCCACGGGTACGCCCCTCGGCTGGCCACCGGCTCGATCGCGGCCGGCGGCACCCTCGGGATCCTGATCCCACCGAGCGTGATGTTCCTGATCTACGGCTTCCTGACCGACCAGTCGGTGGGCAAGCTCTTCCTGGCCGGGATCGTGCCCGGCGTCGTCCTCGTCGTGCTCTATGCCCTCGCCATCGCCATCGTGACCTGGCGCAATCCGGCGCTGGGGCCGGCGGTGGCGCGGGTGCCGGTGCGGGAGCGCGTCGTCGCCCTGTACCGTGTCTGGCCGGTCCTGGTCCTCTTCGCCCTCGTGATGGGCGGCATGTACGTCGGCGCGTTCACCGCGACCGAGGCGGCGGCCATCGGCGCCGCCGGCGCGTTCGCGCTCGCTCTCGGCCGCCGCTCGGTGACGTGGAGCCAGATCGGCCGGGCCCTGGTCGAGACCGTCCACACGAGCGCCTCCCTCTTCGCCATCCTGATCGGCGCGGTGCTCCTCGGCTACTTCCTGGCCGTCACCCAGCTCCCCACCACCCTCGCCGGCGTCATCGGCGGCCTGCCCCTGCCCCCGCTCGCGATCATGGCGCTCATCATCCTGCTGTACCTCGTGCTGGGCGCCTTCATGGACGAGCTGGCGATGGTCCTGCTCACCGTGCCGATCTTCTTCCCGGTGTCGCAGGCCCTGGGGTTCGATCCGATCTGGTTCGGGGTGGTCATCGTCGTGGTGTGCCAGGTCGGGATGATCGCGCCGCCCGTCGGCATCAACGTCTTCGTCCTCGCCGGCATCGCCAAGGACGTGCCGATGCGCGAGATCTACCGCGGCATCCTGCCCTTCCTGTGGGCGGACGTCGTGCTGCTCGTCCTGCTGATGCTCTTCCCGGACCTGGCCCTCTTCCTGCCGCGCTCGATGAAGTAGCGGCCGCCCGCCTGGCATGCGACGCCGCCTGGCCCTACCGGGCGGTGGCGACCCGGGCCCCGTGCCGCCGATAGCAGCGGGCGGCGTTGTCCCAGAGGAGCTTCCGTCGCGCCGGCTCGGAGATCGACGTCCACGTGAGCACGGCGTCCACGGACTTCGGAAACCAGCTCTCCGAGTGCGGGTAGTCCGTGGCGAACATCAAGGTGTCCTCGCCGATCGCCTCGATGACGTGGCGCAGCGACTGCTCGCCCTCGTGCAGCTGGATACTCTGGAAGTACTGGGGCCCGCGGACATACTCGCTCGGCTTGTGCTTGAGCGGCGGCAACGCGTGCCGGCACATCTCGGCGTGCTCGTCGAGCCGCGACGCCCAGAACGGGAGCCAACCGTGCCCGCACTCGAGGGGCGCCAGGCGCAGCTCGGGATAGCGGTCGAGCACGCCACCGCCGATCAACGCCGCCATGTTGCGCTGGGCGTTCCACACGTGGCCGGCGGAGCGCTGCAGGAAGACGTTGTCCCAGGTGTCCCACATGCCGGGCGGGTAGGGGACCGTCATGGTGAAGGAATGGATGACGACGGCGAGGTCCTGCTCCTGTGCCTCCGCCCAGATGGGCTCCCACGCGGGCTCGTCCAGGTACATGGCCGGCGGGCAGATGGGGAACACGGCGACGGGCCAGTCCTCCCGAGCGCAGCGACGGATCTCGGCGACGGACGCGGGCACGTCGCGGGGCGAGACCAGGATGACGCTGGTCAGCCGGTCGGGGTAGGCCCCGCAGTACTCATCGAGAAAGCGGTGGTACGCCTGGTACAGGGCCAGCTCGAGGCCGACGTCGTCGAAGCCGCAGAACGCGGGAATGCCACCCGAGGGCAGGATCATGTTCACGTCGACGCCCTCGATGTCCATGTCCTTCACGCGCGCGTGCGGGTCGAAGCTGACACGGTCGGTCGGAAATGGCGGCCCCTGCCAGCGGACGTCCCACGGTGTCCCACCGTCCCGCACCTTTCGCTCGACCGCTGCTCCGAGATCGACACGCTCGCGGGAGCCGAGGCGCCGGTTCAGATCCGGGCGCTTGCCCACCTGGTATCGGGACATGCCGCCCTTGCCCGGAGACCGCCCGACCGACGGGCCGAGCGCGGCCAGCTTGGCCCGATCAGCGCTGGAGAGGTAGGCCTCGACCGGTTCGACCGGCTCGATGATGTGGGTGTCGGCATCGAAGATCCGATAGCCTCCGCGTGCCATGGCGCGTCCCTCCCGCGGGCGTGTCGTGGTTCGGCTGCGCAACGCTAGTCCCGCTCGCGGGTAGTAGTCAAGGCCGGGCCCGGCTCGCGCGGACCGCCGGACGATGACCGTGTCGGCCGAGCGCCATCGCCTCGACCCCGCGGCGCGGTGCAAGCTAGCCGGCAATCCGGGCGACGGCGCGGTCGCTCACGCGAGGGGCCCATGAGGGACGACGCGCTCGCCCGCTTCACCGAGCACCAGCTGCCGCGCGAGGCGCTCCACGCGCTGATGGCGCGC
>DATLFG010000024.1:0-26438 GCA_035524955.1 Candidatus Limnocylindria bacterium
GTCGGTGCGGACCCTGGCGGGCCGGGCCGGATTCTCGCCGAGCTTCATCTCCCAGGTCGAGCACAACCAGGCCTCGCCGTCGATCGCTTCACTTCAGCGGCTCGCGGACGCCCTCGGCGTGTCGCTCGGCGACTTCTTCCGGGATCCGGCCGGCGGCGCTCGTCCGGTGACCCGGGCGACCCGGCGCCGTCGCCTGACGAGCTGGTGGTCGCGCGCCCGGATCGAGGCCCTGAGCCCCATGGGCGCCGGGCGCGGCTTCGAGGCCGTCATGGTCACCCTCGGAGCCGGGGGCTCGAGCGGCAAGCGACCGCACGCACACACGGGACAGGCCCTCGCGCTCGTCTTCGACGGGACCGCGCGCCTGACCCTGGGGGCCGAGGTGCTGAAGCTCGTCGCCGGGGACGCGGTCAGCCTCGATCCGGGGACCCCGCACCTCTGGGAGAATCCGGGTCGGAAGCCGGTGCGCATCGTCCTCGTCTCGACCCGCTTCGCCTCCGATCTCCAGATGGGGCCCTCGTGAAGCCGATCGGGGACCTCTCCCACCCGGCGGACCTCGCGGCCGAGGTCCGCCGCCGGCGGACCGTCGCGATCATCTCCCACCCGGATGCCGGCAAAACCACGCTCACCGAGAAGCTCCTGCTCTACGCGGGCGCCGTCGAGCTGGCCGGGGCCGTGCGCGCGGGCAAGAACCAACGTCGCGCCACCTCGGACTGGATGGCCCTCGAGCAGCAGCGCGGCATCTCCATCACCACCACCGCGCTCCAGTTCGAGCACGAGGGGTATCTGCTGAATCTTCTCGACACCCCCGGGCACCAGGACTTCAGCGAGGACACGTACCGGACGTTGATGGCGGTCGACAGCGTGGTGATGGTGCTCGACAGCGCCAAGGGCATCGAGCCGCAGACCCTCAAGCTCTTCGCGGTGTGCCGGACTCGGGGGCTCCCCATCCTCACCTTCGTCAACAAGCTCGACCATCCGGGCCGCGACGCCCTGGCGCTCCTGGACGAGATCGAGCGGGTGCTCGGCATCGGCGCGGTGCCCATGAACTGGCCCATCGGGCAAGGCCCGACCTTCCAGGGCGTCTACGACCTCGCCGCGCGGCGAGTGCTCCGCTTCGAGCGCACCGAGCACAACCGGCGCCAGGCTCCGGTGATCACCATGGACCTGGCGGACTCGCGACTCGACGCGACGCTCGGCGCCGATCCCGTCCGCCGGCTGCGCGAGGAGATCGATCTCCTGAGCGGGGCCGGCGCGCGCTTCGATCGCGACGCGTTCCTGTCGGGCAAGGTGACCCCGGTGTTCTTCGGGAGCGCGCTCACCAGCTTCGGCGTGGCGCCCTTCCTCGCCGCGCTGCTCGGCCTGGCCCCCGCGCCCGCGCCCCGGCCGAGCGACCGAGGCCCCGTCGAGCCGACCGGCGAGCTGTTTTCGGGATTCATCTTCAAGATCCAGGCGAACATGGATCCGCGCCACCGCGACCGCATGGCCTTCCTCCGGGTGTGCTCCGGACGCTTCCGCCGCGACATGCTCGTCCACCACGCGCGGCTCGGCCGGAAGATCCGCATCACCCGCCCGCACCGGCTGTTCGCGCGGGAGCGCGAGCTGCTGGCGGAGGCGTTCCCGGGTGACGTGGTCGGCCTCGTCAATCCCGGCCTGTTCGCGATCGGCGACACGCTCAGCACCGGCGCACCGCTCCGCTTCGACGCCGTCCCCCGGTTCGCGCCCGAGCACTTCGCCATCCTCCGGTGCCGGAGCCTCTCGAAGCACAAGCAGTTTCACCGCGGGCTTGCGCAGCTCGAGGAAGAGGGCGCGATCCAGGTGCTGGTCAGCGCGGACAGCGTCCAGCGGGACCTGGTGCTGGCCGCGGTCGGCGAGCTCCAGTTCGACGTGGTCGCCGCGCGGCTCGCCCACGAGTACGGGGTCGAGACCGCCCTCGACCGACTGCCGTACGACGTGGCACGGCACGTGGTTGGCGATCCCGCCGCGGTGGCGCAGATCGTGTGGCCGTACGGTGGAACCCTGCGCGTACGGGACCGGCAGGAGCGGCTCGTCGCGCTCTTCGGCTCGGCGCGGGAGGCCGCCTACTGCGCGGAGCGAAACCCCGACGTCGCGTTCCGTCCTCTTTCCGAGGGCTCTTGACGGGGCGGTCCCCGGATCGCACGCCGGCGATCTCGGTCCTCTTGCCGGTGTACAACGCCGCCGCGACTCTGTCCGCGGCGCTGGACAGCCTCGCCGGCCAGACGACGGCCGATTGGGAGGTCGTGGCGATCGACGACGGCTCGACCGACGGATCCGACGCCATCCTCGGCGCCCACGCCCGGCGCGATCCCCGCATCCGGGTGATCCGCGCTCCCCACCGGGGTCTCGTGGCGGCGCTGAATACCGGGCTTGCCGCCGCGCGAGGGCGGTTGATCGCCCGGATGGACGCCGACGACGTCTGCATGCCGGAGCGACTGGCGCGGCAGTGTGGGCATCTCGTCAGCCGCCCGGACCTGGGCCTGGTCGCCTCCCGGGTCCGCTTCGGCGGCGACCCGCTCCGCGGGGGCGGGTACGCCCGCTACGTCGAGTGGACGAACCAGCACCTGGCGCACGAGGAGATCTCGCTGGCGCGCTTCGTCGAGTCCCCACTCGCACATCCGTCGGTGATGTTCCGCCGCGAGGTCGCCGAGCGCTGCGGTGGGTATGCGCCGGGGGACTTCCCGGAAGACTACGAGCTCTGGCTGCGATGGCTGGAGGCCGGCGTCCGGATGGAGAAGCTCATGGAGCCGCTACTGATCTGGAACGATAGCCCCACACGCCTGTCACGGCGCGACCCGCGGTACGCCGAGGACGCCTTCTACCGCGTGAAGGGCGGCTATCTGGCACGGTGGCTCGCCCGGCACAACCCCCACCACCCGGCCGTGATCCTCTGGGGCGCCGGGCGAATCACCCGCCGCCGTGCCCGCAGCCTGCTGGTTCACGGCGTGAGGATCGCGGCGTTCGTCGACATCGACCCACGGAAGATCGGGCGCCGGCTGCACGGGGTTCCGGTCCTCGGACCCGATGCCTTGCCTCCGGCCGGCGCCGCATTCCTCGTCTCCTACGTCCGGAGCACCGGCGCGCGGGAGGCGATCGAGGCCCAGCTGCGGGCCGCGGGCCATCGGCCGGGTGTCCACTACATCCTGGCGGCCTGATCGCCTCGTGCGCGAAGGACACGTCCTGCGACCGGGGTGGCGGTAGAAGCGACCGTGGGCGCCCGCTACCGGGCCGTGCTCGTGGGATGTGGTCCGCGGGGCCGGCGACACGCTCACGCTCTGCTGGCCAACGCGGAGCGGTTCGAGCTCGCGGCGGTCTGCGACCTCGACCCGGACCGGTGCGCGACACTGGCCGCGGAGCTGGGCGTGGCGAGGACCTATTCGGACGCGGACCACATGCTCGCGGCCGAGCGGCCGGACGTCCTGGTGTTCGCGACGCCGCCGGCGGTGCGCGAGGCACTCGTCGAGCTGGGAATCCGCCATGCGGTCAAGGCCATCGCGTGCGAGAAGCCGCTCGCCTGCTCGCTGGGCGAGGCTCGACGCATCGTCAATCGGTGCGCGGCCACGGGCGTCCGTGGCGTCGTCTGCCATCAGCTCCGCCATGGGGCGCATTGGCTCCGGGTGAAGGAGGCCGTCGAGACCGGGGCCCTCGGCACCGTGCGACTGGTCCACGCGACTGCGCGGCCCTCCATGCTGCGCGTCGGGACCCACCTCGTGGACGCGATGCTCTGGTTGACCGGAGGGGGGCCGGCCGCAGGGGTGCTCGGACAGGCACATGGCCACGCCGGGTTCGCGGACGATCATCCGGGACCTGACCATCTCGCGGGCGTAGTGGAGCTGGCCGACGGCGTACGCGGGTTACTGGAGGTGGGCTCCCTCGCGCCACGCCTGCTGCCTGACGCGGACTTCTGGGGC
This sequence comes from Candidatus Limnocylindria bacterium, assembly GCA_035524955.1. Taxonomy (GTDB): domain Bacteria; phylum Methylomirabilota; class Methylomirabilia; order Rokubacteriales; family CSP1-6; genus CAMLFJ01. The sequence goes on from DATLFG010000024.1 coordinate 3,927, forward strand.
GATGTGGCGGTGACGGTGGTCGGCAGCCATGGCCACGCGCGCGTCGTCCTGGGCGGCGGATGGGAGGTCGTCACCGCTCGCGGGGCGCGGACCGCCGGGGGCCCCGACACTGCGCCCCACGAGGCGCGCCACCTCGCGCTGCTCGCAGACTGGCTCGACGACCCGGCGGCCGTCCACCCGGCCAGCTTCGCGGCCAGCTATCACGGACTCGAGGTGTTGCTGGGGCTCGCGCTCAGCAGCCTCGAGCACCGCCGGGTGGCGCTGCCCATCGAGAACCACGGCGACGATATCCTTCAGCGCCTCGAGCGGCTGCTCGCCCGCGCCGAACACGACAGCAGGCCGGAAGGATCCGCAGCTGAACCGGGACGAGGCGACGGCACACCGCGTGGAGCTTGAAGTCGAAATCACTTGAATGTACAGTCCCACTGTACAAGACATCTCGCGTTGAATTGCTGAGCGGCGGAGCGGTGATCCTGGCTACCCATCGTCCTGTGCACATTGCAGACCCGCGTGAGGCTTATTGAGCGACGCTCCAGTCGATTGCACGCGGCGGAATCGAGCCGAACCATTCCTGCGATCGTGCTGCGCGCGACACAACTTATGACCTGTCCCCTAGTCCTGCCCGCTGCGGTATTCGTCGCACCTGACTCACCATTCCGTGATGGACTCGTCGAGAATGCGGGGCCGATCGTCGGGGGCCTCCTGGTCCCGTTCTTTGCGTCCACCGCTCTGCTCGATAGCGGCGTGAACGGCAGCAGACCGGAGCGATGATGCCGTTGACGGTTCTCGTGGTTGACGACGACGAGGACACTCGCTGGCTGCTCGCGGCCACCCTGAGAGGGAATCCCGGAGTGACTGTCGTGGGTTCGGCCGGAGATGGCGAAGAAGCGGTCGCGTTTGTCCGACACGAGCGCCCGGATCTCCTGATACCTCGGCTGGACGGGCTGGAGGCGGCGCAGCGAATCAAACGAGAATGGCCGAACACGAAAGGGATCGTCCTGGGCGTCTGGCCGAAGAGGCCTACCAGGTCGCGGCCTCCATCAACGGAGCGGACCGATTTCTCAAGAAAGCGGAGATCGCCGCGGCCTTGCTCCCGGCGGTCCGCGACGTCACTGGGAGAACAGCGGGATCCGCCGAGGCGAACTGACGGCGCTCATCAACGAGGAGGTGGGAGCTCCTCTTACAGGGCGTCGGGCTCCCGGGCGATGCGGTCGAGGTCGGCGCGAGTGTAGGAGCCGAGGCTCCGGTAGTCGAGGCCGATGTAGCTCTTGATCCAGCGCATCGCGATCTTCACCGCCTTGCGGTAGCGATCCTCGGTCTGCGGGTCGCGGCTCTTCATCAGGCGGAGGATGTCGTCGCATTCTTCCTCCAGGAGCCGCTTCACCAGGCCCGCATCGTGCGTGGCCGGAGCACCTTCGGTGGTTCGAGCCTCGTGACGGATCCTTTGCGCGATCTGGGCCACCGACATGCGCCCGGTGGCCAGGTCCTCCATCAGGGCCGGGTGCACGCCGGGTTTGCCCGCGAGACTGTCGATGCCCTTGGCGCCGCGGCCCTGGAGCCAGCCCTCGACGTACTCGATCACCATGCGGGCGTTGCGGCGCGTGCCCTCGAGCGTGATCGGGCCCGCCGGGACCTCGATGCGCACCGGATAGCTCTCCGGCTTCAGCATCTCAGGCCTGGGCTTCCAGGTGCCGCCGCCGTGCACCAGCTTGAAGGGCTCGGCCGCGGTCTTCATGTGGAAGATGTGGGCCACCCAGGCGCGGATGAAGCCCTGCTCGGCCTCCCACACCTTGTCGGCCCGGATGGACTCCGCGGCCACCCGGTTGACCTCCGGGTCGGGGTTGGGCAGCGCGGTGGCCATCCCGCCGATGGGGACGGCGCCGTGCTTGAGGCAGACCGCGACGAGCCGGCGGAAGATGTTCGAGAGGAACGGCGTGGTCTTGATGTCGACCCCGAAGCGGTCCGGCCACACCGAGCCGGGATCGGCCATCACGAACTCGAAGATGCTCGCCTTGAGGTCCCAGCGAGCCGCGTTGAGCCCGGCCGCGTACGGCCCCAGCGCGTGGAGCATCTCCTCCATCTCGTACACCGCGGGGAGCGCCTCGACGAGCGGGATCGCGCGGATCGTCGCGTCCTTGAGGAACGGCAGCAGCGCGCGGCTCCGGTCGAACACGTCGCGATACCAGGCGCACTCCTCGGCCCCGTCCACCTTGGGCAGGTAGAAGTAGATGCCCTGCCCGCGACCGACCTGGGCGCGACCCGGGTAGTAGAGCGTGAGCGCGGTGCCGAGGATCGCCGCCGAAACCGGCCGGCCGTCCACCGTGACCTCCGGCTCGTCGAGATGCAGGCCGCGCTCGCGGTGCATGAAGAACGGCAGCTCGCCGGGGGCGATGCGGTATTCCCGGTTCCGCTCGCGGTCCACGTGCTGCAGCTCGCGGTTCACCGCGGCGAGCCGGTTGTGGCACGCGCGCACCGTGTCGATCAGGCGATGCCCCGCCGAGTCCTCGTCGTCGTCCAGGTCGCCCTCGGCGCGCTCGCCTTCCGGCCCCGGGTTGAGCGCGTTGATGAACATGCTGGTGATCGAGCACGGGCCCGAGATCTCGATGCCGGCGGTGGCGAGATCCTTCGGCACCGGCGGCACCGTCCAGTCGGACGTGGTGGCCGCGCTCGGCGGGAGCGGCTCGGGCAGCCGCCCGTGCTCGAGCGAGCGCGCCAGGCGCTCGGCCCGCTTGACCCGCAGCGCATCCGCGCGCGGGGTGAATTCGTCGCACAGGCGCACGAGGTAGTCGCGGAACTCGGGGGTGAAGAGGGCGGCGGCGCCCTCCACCGGGACGATCTGCACCCGGTCTGCCGCGTTGCGGGGGGCTGCGGGTTTCGCCGGCATTGGCGTGGCTCCGTTCGGTGTCAGGATCCGGACCGGGCACGGGCCTGGAGGGCGCGCGCCCGGCCGGGGCCGCGGAGGAGGGCCCGGATCCCGAAGTAGGCGTCGGCATCCTTGAGGCGGGAGTACAGCCGCTGGACGCGCCCCATCTCCTGGCTGGTGACGTACTCCATCGTGTACACCACGCGGCGCTCGCCCTCGCGGGAGGGGCTCACCCCGTGGTAGACCTTGTCGCCGTTGAGGATCACCATCGAGCCCGGCTCGGCGGCGGGCAGGAACCGCGGGATCACGAGGAACTCATCCTGCGCCCAGTACTCCCGCTCGAGCGCGGCCACGTCGAGGCGGTCGAGGGCCGCGTCGACCTCGGTGGCGAAGGCGAGCGTCGCCGGCGTCATCCCAGACGCTCCACCTGCACCAGGTTCGAGTGCAGCGCGGGCCCGCCGCCCATGTCCGCGGTGCGGTCGTCGGTGAGCGCGTTGACCCCGCGCCCGCCCGGCTGGTGCTTGCTCCACCAGATCCCCTCCACCACCGCCACGCCCTCGCGCGTGTCGTCGGTAAGCTCGGCCGTGAATCGCGCCTCGCCGCGGGCGCTCCGCACCCACACCGCGTCGCCGCTCCGGATGCCGCGGGCGGCGCCGTCGGCGGGATGCAGCAGCACCGCGGGGCCGCGCTGGCGGCGGCGCATGAGCTCGGACTGGCTGAACGACGAGTTGAGAAAGAAGCGGTTGGGCGGCACGATGCACTGCAGCGGATAGCGCCGCGTGAGCTCGGGATGCTCCGGGCCCTCCACCAGGGGCGTGTAGGTGGGCAGCGCGGGCAGGCCCGCCCGGGCCAGCGACTCCGACAGGAACTCGACCTTGCCCGACGGAGTCGGGGCCCCGTCGGCGAACGGCAGGTACGGGCGCCCGACGCGGAGGCGCACCGAGTGCTCCCGCTCGAGCCGCTCCAGCGTGATGCCCTCGACCGACGGATCGCCCGAGGCGAGCGCCTCGCGGATGAGATCGTCCTCGCCCTTGCCAAAGTGGGGATCGCGTAGCCCCATCGCCCGGGCGAGCAGCCGGGTCACCTCCCAGTTCGAGCGCGCGAGGCCCTCCGGGGCGATCACCGGGCGGGCGAGCTGCACGTAGAAGTGGCCGTAGGACTTGTAGCAGTCGGTGTGCTCCATGGACGTGGTGGCCGGGAGCACCAGATCGGCGTAGTCGGTGGTGTCGGTGAGGTGCTGCTCGTGCACCACCGTGAAGAGGTCTTCACGCGCGAGGCCCCGGAGCACCAGCTCCTGGTTGGGCACGACCGAGGCCGGGTTCGCGTTGTAGACGTAGAGCGCCTTGACCGGCGGCGCCAGGTCCGGATCGGTGAGCGCGCGCCCGAGCTGGATCATGTTGATCACCCGCGGCGCCGGCGCGGGCGTCAGGTCCGCCCGCTCGAGCGCGGCGTTGGAAAGGCCGAACGCGGAACTCGAGGCGAGCAGGGCGCCGCCCGCGGGATGCGCGTAGGCCCCGGTCAGCGCGGGCAGGCACGCGATGGTCCGGCACGTCATGCCCCCGTTGTCGTGGCGGGAGAGCCCGATTCCGACCCGGATGAACGCGGCGCGCGTGGCTCCGTAGCGGCGGGCGAAGGCCACGACATCCTCCGCGGCCAGCCCGGTGATCGCGGCCACCCGCTCCGGATCGTATTGCTTGACGTGCCGGGCCAGGGCGGTGAAGCCGAGGGTGGCGCGCTGGATGTAGTCCCGATCCACGCGCCCCTCGCCGATGAGCACGTGCATGACGCCCAGGGCCAGGGCCCCGTCCGTTCCCGGCCGCGGCATGAGATGCCAATCGGCCTGCCGCGCGGTCGGGGTCCGGTAGGGATCCACGCACACCACGAAGGCGCCGCGCCGGCGCGCCTGCTTCACCAGCGTCATCGCGTTGATGTGGGTGTGAGAGGCGTTGATGCCCCAGAGCACGATCAGATCCGAGTCCACCATCTGTTCGGAGTCGCTCCCGGTCACGGTGCCCAGGGTGCCTCGCCAGCCCGCGTAGGCGGTGCTGACGCAGATCGTCCGGTCGAGCCGCGAGGCGCCGAGCGCGTGGAAGAGCGGATGCCCCGCCAGGGTCTGCACGATCCCGAGGGTGCCGCCGTAGGAGAAGGGCAGGATGGCCTCGGCGCCCCACTGGGCGATGGTGCGCCGCCAGCGGTGTGCGATCTCGTCGACCGCCTCGTCCCAGCCGACCGGCTCGAAGCGCCCCTCGCCCTTGGGCCCGACCCGGCGCAGTGGCCGCGCGACTCTGGTCGTCCCGTACACGCGCTCGGCGTAGTCGTGGACCTTGCCGCAGATCACGCCCCGGGTGAACGGGTGCCCGGGATCGCCGGTGACGTCGGTGATGCGCCCCGCCTCCACCGTGACCTGGAGCGCGCACTGCGACGGGCAATCGTGTGGACACACCGACGGCAACGTGGCTCGCATCGGTACGCTAGATTATCACAGCCGCGATCGCGGCCCTTCCCGCTCCGGCTCAGCCGTCCTCGCGCTCCTCCCGCTCGACCGCCTGTTTGGCCGACTCGTAGGCGCGGCGCAGCCAGCGGATGGCTCGGCCCACGTCGCGCGGGTCCTCCACCCGGCATTCGACCCAGCCCGTCGCGCTCATGCGCCGGTGGGGCGCGCAGCCCGCCGCGAGGGCGCGCCGCTGATCCTCCGCCGCGAGACGGATCCAGAGATCGGTGTCCTTGGGGCGCAGCGGGAAGCACGCGAACAGGCGGGGCCCCACGAAGTAGCCCCAGCGCCCGAACATCGGGGTGATCTTGACCCGGGGCCATGTGCCCAGCGTCTGGTTGAGCTCGGCCGCCGGCCCGGTCCCGCCGCGCTCCAGCGTCCGGCGGGTCTTCCGCGCCGAGCCGAGGCCGCGGAACGGCCGGCGGGGGTCCACGCTAGCTCAGGGGATTCGTGGGCCCGAGGACGGTGAGCCCGCCGTCCACGATCGTGGTATGGCCGGTCACGGCCTCGTTGGCGACCAGGAACACCACGGCCTCGGCCACCTCCTCGACGGCGGCGGGTCGGCCGATCGGGGTGAGGCCCCCGATCTGGGCGAGCAGGTCCTGGGTGATGAGGCCGCCGCCGAAGCCGGTGGCGAGGAGACCTGGAGCCACCGCGTTGACCCGGATGCGGGAGGGCGCGAGCGCGCGGGCCAGCGACTTCGTGAGCGCGTCGAGCCCGGCCTTGGAGGCCGCGTAGGCCATGGACGAGCCGGTGCCGGTGAACGTCGCCACCGAGGTGATGTTGACGATGGCGCCGCCGCCCCGCCGCTCCATGTGGGGCACCGCGGCCCGCGCGCAGTAGAAGGGGCCACGCAGGTTGGTGGCGAGCGCGCGGTCCCAGATGTCGTCGGTGAGCGCTTCGAGCTGGCGATGCGGGACGCGTTGCGTCCAGCCCGCGTTGTTCACCAGGCAGTCGAGGCCGCCCAGCTCGCGCGCGACCTCGTCGATCATCGCGCGGACCTGGTCGTCGCGCGTGACGTCGGCCCGCACCGCCATCGCGCGGACGCCGGCCTGCTCGGCGAGCGTCGCGGTCTCGTGAGCCGCCGCCGTCGACCTGCAGTAGTTGATCGCCACCGCGGCACCTTCACGGGCCAGCGCCAGCACCGTCGCGCGGCCGATACCGGTGGCGCCTCCGGTCACCAGCGCCACTTTCCCGGAAAGCCTGGGAATCAGGGGAAGTGGTACCGGGAAATGTGCAGATGCACTCCGTGGGAGGACCGGGGCTCGACCGTCAGCTCGCCCGCCCCGAGCAGCAGCACCGCCCGGGCCTTCTCGAGCCGCGCCACCAGCGGCGGCATGTCCGGCGCCACCATGGATAGCGCGACCATGCCTTCCATCCCGCCCACCTCGCTCGCCGGCACCATCAGGAGCGTGCTGCCGCCGGGCCAGCCCAGCATGGTGCGCGGGCCGCCGTTGACCTCGACCTCGGGCAGGCCGAAGAGATCCTGATAGGTCTTGGCGGTGTCGTGCGGCGCGGGTGAGCCGATCACGAGCCGCTTGAATCGCACCGGCGACTCCATGTGCGCCTCGTCGGACACGGGGGTGGCAAGCTCCACGAGCACCCCGTGACAGGCCCCGGGGTGAAGAAACCCGATGCGGCCGGCGAGCCCGTCGCGCGGGGTGGTGTCGAGCAGCGCCACGCTCTTGGACTGGAGCGCGCTCAGATCACCGGCCACGTCCGAGGTCTTGAAGCAGAGATGGTGGAGCCCTTCGCCGCGCCTGGCCAGGAACTTCCCGATCGGGCTCTCGGCCCCGAGCGGCTCCAGCAGCTCGATCTCGCTGTGGCCCGCGGCCAGCAGCGCCGCGCGCACGCCCTGCTCCCGGACGATGGCCTCGCGCACGAGCGGCAGGCCCAGCGTGTCCCGCCAGAAGCCGTAGGCCTGCGAGAGGCTTGCCACCGCGACACCGACGTGATGGATGCTCGTCACCATGGCGTGATCACGACGCCCACGCTAGCCGACGAGGCCCGGATTTTCAAGGTCTTTCGCCTCAGGCCTGGGAGAAGAGCTTCTCGCTCGGCACGGGCGGCACCGAGACCAATCCCGCATTCTCCTCGACGTGGGGCAGGCTCCGCATCCCGCAGAGCGCGGTCCCCACCCCGGGCGTGGACCGCACGAACTGGAGCGCGCGCTGCGCGTCCGTCCGCAGTCCTTCCAGCACCTGGGCGAGGGCGGGCGGCAGGTTCCGGGCGAGCTTGCCCTGCAGGATCGACGCGGAGGTCATGACGTAGACGCCGAGCTGCTCGGCCGCCTGCATGACCGGGACGGACGCCGCGCCGACGCGCTGGTTGGCCACCGTGATCGCCTCGGTCATTGCGAGGTTGTATGGGAGCTGGATCATGCCGAAGTGGTGCCCGTCGCCCGCCACCTCGCGGGCCAGACCCACCAGCCCGGGCAGCGAGAGATGCTCGCGCGCCGTCGCGGGCTGCCGGAAGCCGGTCCACGTGGCCGCGCCGTACCAGCGGATCTTGCCGTCGCGCACCGCGCCTTCGAGGAACTCGAAGGCGGCCCGCATGCGCGCCAGGAATGTGGCCTGGTCGACCGCGCCGAGCTGGGTCTCCGGGTTGTGCACGAAGTAGACGTCGATGGTCTCGACACCCAGGTTGGCCCGGCTCCGGTCGAGCTGGTCGGCGAGGAAGCGCGGGGCGATGCAGTGGCCGTCGCCCACCACCTCGTCGGGCTTGACGATCCCGGCCTTCACATAGGCGTCCACCGGATGCGGCATGAACCCGCCCTTGGTCGCGAGCAGGACGTCCTCGCGCGCGATCCGGACCTCCCGCGCCAGCGCGCGGAGCACCGCCCCCACGTTGCGCTCGCTGCGCTGGTGGCGGTAGTTGATCGCGGAGTCGACCACGTTGAATCCCAGCTCGAGCGCCCGCCGCACCGTGGCCTCGTAGGCGCGGTCGGTGGCCTCGTCCTCCGCGCCCAGGTAGGTGCCGATGCCCAGCGAGGACAGCGTGAGGCCCCGCCACGTCCGGAAATGGCCCTCGCCGGCGCGGGCGCCCCGCCGCGCGCGGTAGCCCGCGGTGCCCTCCGCCGTCGCGAATCCCCGGATCGTCGCCGCGTCTGCCATCAGCTCTCCCGGTAGACGAGCAGGATCAGCCCGATCGTGACCATGCACGCGGCCCAGATCCAGCCGGGGATGCGCCGGTCGGCGGCGGGCAGGCGGATCTCGAGCCAGCGGCCCCAGGCCATGACCACACCGAGCAGACCCATGGGCGCGTGCGAGACCTCGGTGAGGAACTCGGTCTTCAGGTTGAACATGGCGTGCGAGTGGGTCAGGAGCATCGTGCCTCCCGACGCGCAGAGCAGCGGGAAGACCAGGCGCCCGCCGGGCCGCGTGAGCCGTCCCGAGCGCACCAGCCACTCGAAGACCGCGAGCGCCACCACCAGCACCACCGCCAGCCGGTGCTGCAGCACGTCGGGCAGGACCATGCTCTCCCAGAATCCGGCCGGCCCCAGCGGCCAGGCCCGCGGGTCGTTGCGCACGAACATGAACGTGGCCAGGCCGAGGAAGCCGAGCGGCCAGTGGCGCGCCCACCGCGCGCGGCCCGTCTGATCGAGCAGGGCGAGCACCCCCATGGTGAACACGAAGAAGCCCGCCGCGTGGTGATTGTACTCGGACCACGCGTACTCTTCCGGCTGGCGTTTCGCCAGGGTGTCGTCCATGGGGGCCGCCACGGCCAGGAGCTGCCCGACCGGGGGCGAGCTGAGCCGCGGCATCGCGGGCCGGAAGCGGGCAGCCACCTCGGCCGGGGTGGCCCGATCGGCCACCACGTCCACCGACGGCGGCAGTGACGTGAGCGAGGCGGCCGCGAGCAGGAGCGTGAGGCCCAGGCCCACCTCGGCCTCGATGAAGGCGGGCGCGCGCGCGGCGATCGCCCCCGCGCCCGACTCGCCCCGGCGAAGGATCGAGAAGTTCAGGCCGCCCAGCACCAGCGCGCAGCCCAGCAGCGCCACCTTCGTGAGCACCATCACGCCGTAGCCGGTGCCGACGAGGCCGCCCCACCCCCCGACGTAGCTGAACGCCAGGTAGATGCCGGGGACCACAACCAGGACGAGGCCGGCGATGGCCACCGCCGAGAACCGCGCGAGCACGTGCAGCCCCAGCGGCTCGGCGGCCGGGCCGCCGGCGCGCCGCCAGAGAAGGGCGAAGCCGACCAGGTGGAGCAGACCCCCGACCCAGACCACCGCGCCCAGCTGGTGCAGCACGGTGCCGACCATGAGCGGTCCTCTATCGTGCAGCCGGCTCACCGCGTGGGCCAGCCACGCCGCGTTCGCCATGAGCAGGACACCGAGACAGACCGCCACCGCCCAGGCCCTGTCGCCGCCGCGCCGCATCCATCGCGCGGCCGCGGCGAGCGCGAGCGCCAGCACGACCCGGCCGAGCCCGGCCAGCCCGAATCCGGTGGTGAGAAATTCGCGCAGCGGCCATCGTCCCGACTCCTCGGCGAGGGCCCAGGGATGCACGAGCAGCAGGAGGAGCAGCTCGGCGCCGGCCGCGAGCAGCGCCCCCGCCGCGATCAGCGTGACCGCCCGCCCGCGCGCGGCGGCCACGAGGCCGCCGGCGCCGGGGGGCGGTCGCAGCACCAGCCGCAGGTAGACGAGGCCGCCGACGGCCGCGGCGAGGCCGATCGTCCCGAAGCCGCGCAGCAGGACGTCGAGAAAGCCCGCCAGCAGCGTCATGCGCTAGCGGGCGGGGCCGACGGTGAAGCGCAGCACGCCCTCGGTGATGTGGCCGTCGACCGCGAGCACGCGATAACGCAGGACGTAGACGCCCGGACCCAGCGACCCGAGCGGGATCGTGATCTGGTCGGGCGCCGCGTCCGCGTCGGCCGCGGGCACCGCGACCGCCACCGGCGCCTGGTCCGCGAGGGCCAGCGTCACCCGCGTGAAGCGCTTCTCGATCCGGCTATTGAAGCGGAGGGTCACCAGCTCCGGGGCGCTCGCGAGGACCGCGTCGTGGATCGGGGAGGACTCGAGCACGATGGCGTGCGGGGATGTGGCGCGCGGCGCGGCGAGCGTGAGACAGGCCGCCAGCAGCAAGACCGGCGTACCGGCCGGGCGGAGCGCGAAGGCCACGCGAATCAGCGCCAGTCGTCCAGCACCAGGTCGCCGGCGTCCTCGTAGTCCTCCAGCTTGCCCCGCTTCATGCGCACCATGGTGAAGTCCACGTGGTAGCCGCGCTCGAGCAGCGTCTGGTACGCGGTCCAGTAGTAGGTGTACGCGGGCACGACGACCCGCTGGAGCTGGGCACCCGCCGCGAGCTCCTCCACTCCGGCGAGCAGGCTCTGCAGGTACTCCGGCTTGCGATGGGCGCTGTCGATCGCCAGCAGCTTGACGTAGGCGCTGCCGTGGGGCGCCTCGCTGTTGGGCGGCAGGTGGCAGACCGCGAAGCCGATCACCTCCCGGCCCTTCTCGAGCAGCAGGGTGTCGCCCAGGGTGAGGCCGTCGACGATCTCGATCTCCTTGCTCAGGTCGAGTCCACGCCAGAAGTGATTGGTGATGCGCCGCACCTTCTGCATCACCTGCTTCTTCCGGGCTTCCTCGAGGGTGGAGTACCGGCGCACGGCGACCCCGGGCTTGGCCGTGGGCCTCGGGCCCCCGACCTCCCTGCGGTCGAGCGTCTTGCTGGTCACTACCACCAGGCCCTTCGGCTTGTAGCCGTACTTCTGGTAGAAGATCAGGTGCTTGGGGCTGTGGGGATAGGTCGCCAGCCCCTGCAGCGTCGCCTTGTTCTCGTTGAAGAACTCCTGGCAGGCGGTCAGGAGCTGCTGACCGATGTCCTGGTTCTGGTAGTGGGTCAGCACCGCCACCGGACCGATCACGCCCACCGTGCCCCACATCACCGCGACGGCGGCGCCCACGATCTTGCCATCCCCCTCCTCGGCCACGAAGCAGCCCCACGGCTCCATGAGCCAGCGATGGTGAACGTACTGGGCCCCGCCGAACACCTGGCGCGGCCGCGTGCCCACCTGCCGCTCGAAGAAATCGCCGAAGGCCTGCTCGATGACGTCGCGGACCTTGGCGAGATCGCCCTTCCGGACGCGGCGGATCTTGATGAGTGGCGAACGGCCCTGCGAGTCGAGACCGGGACGATCGACGGTCGCCCTCATGACCGCTCCGGCACGCCCGCCAGCTCCTCGAGCAGCGTGATCACGCCGGAGTGGTCGAGCCCGCCCTTGCCCTTGACCCGCATGGCGTTGAACAGCTCCTGCACCACCGCGGTGGTCGGGAGCGGGACGCCGAGGGCGCGGGAGGACTCCATGATGAGGCCCAGGTCCTTGAAGTGCAGATCGATCTTGAAGCCCGGGTTGTAGGTCCCCGCCACGTAGTTGGCCGTCTTCTGCTCGAGGCACTTCGATCCGGCCAGCCCACCGCCCAGCGCCTTGAGCGTGAGCGCCCGGTCGAGCCCCGCCTTGCGCGCGAGCGTGAGCGCCTCGCCCAGCGCGGTGAGGTTCACCGCCACGATGATCTGGTTGGCGAGCTTGGTGAACCCGCCCGCGCCCAGCGACCCCAGGTGCGTGATCGTCTTGCCGAGCGCCTGGAACACCGGCAGCGCCGCGTCGAAGTCGGCCCTCTCACCGCCCACCATGATGGATAGCGCCGCGTCGATGGCGCCCTTCTCACCGCCCGAGACCGGCGCGTCGAGCATGCGCGCACCCTTCGCCCCGAGCGCCTTCCCGACCTTCTGCGAGACCAGCGGCGAGATCGTGGACATGTCGGCGAAGAGTTGCCCGCGCTTGACGCCCTCGATCAGGCCGTCCTTGCCGAGGGCCACCAGCTCCACGTCCGGGGAGTTCGGTAGCATCGTGATCACCATGTCGGACTGGGCCGCCACGTCCTTCGGGCTGGAGGCGGCCTTGGCCCCCGCGCCCACCAGATCCTGTACCGGTCCCTGGCTCCGGCTGTGGACAATCAGTGGATAACCGGCCTTCAGCAAATTCTTGGCCATGGGACGGCCCATGATACCAAGCCCAATGAATCCAACGACTTGCGCCATGGTAACCTCGTGGGGACCGAATTGGGAGGAGCTGCAGCGGCCCGGAGGTTGGAGTAACACAGGCACGCACGGCGAGTCAAGCCATTCCCCAGCCCATTGACAGGCGGCCCGGTTCCTGCGACTCTTCTGGTCGTGAATTCGACGCGCGGCGCCGTGGCGTGGTCTTGGTGGTGGCCCTGCCCCTGAGGGGCGGGCCCGCCGGCTCGAGCGCGCGCGCGAGTGATCTAGGCGAGACCGGAGCCGCCCCCAGGCTGGGGCGGCTCCTGCGTTCTCTCGCCCCCACCTGGGAGCCGGCTCCTCGGAGAGAGAGGAGATTCCGGCCATGAGTAGTGACAGCTCCGTCTACCTCACGCGTGGGGGCATCCGCGTCCACCGCACCGTGGAGCCCATCCCGATGGCGAATGCCATCGAGCCGATCGTGGAGGCTCTCGACGCGCGCCCCGGGGTACTGCTCGCGTCGAGCTACGAGTACCCCGGCCGCTACACGCGGTGGGACATGGGCTTCGTGGATCCGCCGGTCGCGCTCGTGGCCCGCGGCCGGCGGCTCCGCGCGGAGGCGCTGAACCCCCGCGGCCTGGTCCTGCTCCCCGCCATCGCGGGGGCGCTCCAGACCGTGGATCTCATCGAGGACCTCCAGCGCACGGACGACGCGGTGGCGGCGACGATCCACGCGCCCGCGGCCGGCTTCACCGAGGAGGATCGCAGCCGCCAACCCTCGGTGTTCTCGCTGCTCCGCGCGCTGATCGACCTCTTCCGGCACGCCGAGGAGCCGCACCTCGGGCTCTACGGGGCCTTCGGTTACGATCTCGCGTTTCAGTTCGAGCCGATCCGGCCGCGCCTGCCGCGCCCGGCCGACCAGCGCGATCTCGTCCTGTATCTTCCCGATGACCTGATCATCGTGGACCATCGCCGCGAGGTGGCCCAGCGGCGCCGCTACGACTTCGAGGCGGACGGCCGTGCCACCGCCGGTCTGCCCCGCGGCGGCGCCTCGCGCGCGTTCGCGGGCGCCGCCTCCGTGCCTCGCGCGGGCGATCACGAGCCCGGCGCGTATGCCGCCCTCGTGCACGTGGCCCGCGAGGCGTTCAAGCGCGGCGATCTCTTCGAGGTGGTTCCCGGCCAGACCTTCTTCGAGCCCTGCCCCTCGCCGCCGTCCGAGCTGTTCCGCCGTCTTCGCGAGCACAACCCCGCGCCCTACGGGTTCCTGATGAATCTCGGCGAGGCGGAGTACCTGGTGGGCGCCTCGCCCGAGATGTACGTGCGCGTGGACGGCGACCGCGTGGAGACGTGCCCGATCTCGGGCACGATCGCGCGCGGCCGCGACGCCATCGCCGACGCGGCCCAGATCCAGGCGCTGCTCAACTCGACCAAGGACGAGTCGGAGCTGACGATGTGCACCGACGTGGACCGCAACGACAAGTCGCGCATCTGCGTCCCGGGCAGCGTGCGGGTGATCGGCCGACGCCAGATCGAGATGTACGCGCGGCTCATCCACACCGTGGATCACGTGGAAGGGCGGCTGCGTCCCGGCTTCGACGCGCTCGACGCCTTCCTCGCGCACGCGTGGGCGGTGACCGTGACGGGCGCGCCGAAGGCGTGGGCCATGCAGTTCATCGAGGACCACGAGCGCTCGCCGCGCGCCTGGTACGGGGGCGCGGTCGGGCTCCTCGGCTTCGACGGTAATCTCAACACCGGGCTCACCCTGCGCACCATCCGGGTCAAGGACGGCGCGGCCGAGGTGCGGGTCGGGGCCACGCTCCTCTACGACTCCGAGCCCGACGCCGAGGAAGAGGAGACGCGGCTGAAGGCCTCCGCCTTCCTCGACGCGCTCCGACGGCCCCGCGGCGGGGACGCGGGCGCACGGGTGGACGCGCCGCGCGCCGGAGCGGGCCGGCGCGCGCTCCTGGTGGACCACCAGGACTCGTTCGTCCACACGCTGGCGAACTACCTCCGGCAGACCGGCGCGGAGGTCACCACGCTCCGGGCCGGCTTCCCCGCGGCCGTCCTCGACGAGCTGCGGCCGGACCTGGTGGTCCTCTCCCCCGGCCCGGGCTCCCCGCGCGACTTCGATCTGTCGCGGACGCTGGACGCGCTCCTCGCGCGCGGGATCCCGACCTTCGGGGTCTGCCTCGGCCTGCAGGGCATCGTGGAGCACCTGGGCGGCGAGCTCGGCGTGCTCGACTATCCCATGCACGGCAAGACCTCGCGCATCCGGGTCCTCGGGGGACGGCTCTTCGCCGGCCTGCCCGCCGAGTTCACCGCCGGACGCTATCACTCCCTCTTCGCGCTCCGCGAGAAGCTGCCCGCCGCGCTCGAGGTGAGCGCGGAGAGCGACGACGGCATCGTGATGGCGGTGGAGCATATCGCCCTCCCGCTGGCCGCGGTGCAGTTCCATCCGGAGTCGATCATGTCGCTCGAGGACGACGTCGGGCTCCGGCTGCTCCGGAACGTGGTGGCCGGTCTGATCGCGGACCGTCCTGGGGGCCCGTCCGAGTAACCTCGGTTCGAGCGCCGGCTTTCCCCACGCATGGGCTCTGGGGGGAGGTTCGGAGGGGGCCCCTTCGTGGAATTCAGAAGGGGCTCCCTCCGATGACTTAGCGGATCCGCGCCGGCTCCTCCCGCGCGCGTCGGCGCACCCATTCCGGGTCGAACTCGCTGATCTGCCAGCCGCCCTCGGCCCGGCGGCTCATCCGGAACCGGACGGGGCCCTGGCCGGGATCGCGGTAGGTGACCCAGACGTCCGGGCCGGCGCTCGAGACCTCGAAGGCCCGGAGGACCGCGATGGCTCCCACCGGGAGCACGAGGGCGGTCGGCTGGATTCCGGCCCGCTCCACGCTGCGCCGGATCTCGAGGCGCACGCGGGTCGCCACCTGGGGCCGCACCCGGCGCCGGGCCATACCGGCCGCGATCTCGCGCCCGCGCGACTCGGCGGTGGTGGTGGGCGCGGGCTGGCGCGCGAGGTAGTCGGCCACGATCACCTCGGCTGCGTGGTCGGCGATCCGCTCCACGTCGAAGTAGCGCTCGGCGGTCGCCACGTCGTGCCTCTGCATGGCCGCGCCCAGGTGGTAGAGCGCGTAGCGGGGGGTGGACGCGGCGTAGAGCCAGCCGAGCACGGCCAGCACTGCCACTGCGGCCGGCACGCTCCACGTCCACGTGCGTCTCGACATCCTCCGGCCACGCTACCGCAGCCGGCCGGGCGCGCGCAACCGTCCCCGGGAAAGATCGGGCTTGACCGCCCGCCTGGCCTCGATGTATTAATATTCACCATGGCACATATATATGCCCAAGAAAGCGGCGGGGCGGGGCGGCGGCGCGAGATCCTCGCCCTCATCGGGCAGGGTGGGGTGCGCTCGCAGGAGGAGCTCCAGCGCCGGCTGCGGCGCCGCGGCATCGCGGTCGCCCAGCCCACCCTCTCCCGCGACCTCAAGACCCTCGGGCTCGCCAAGACTCCGACCGGCTACGTGACCACCGCCGCGGGCGCCTTCGTGCCCGCCGAGACCCGGCGGAGCGCGCTCGACCGGACGGTGGGCGAGTTCGTGCTCTCGGTACGGGCCGCCGGCTCGCTCGTGGTGGTCCGCACCCCGCCCGCGGGCGCGCAGCCCCTGGCCCGCGCGCTCGACGAGGCCGACCTGTCCGAGGTGGTCGGCACCATCGCCGGTGACGACACGGTGTTCGTGGCCGCCACCGGGACCGCGGCGGCCCGGCTGCTCGAACGACGCCTGCGCGCACCCCTCGGCGCGAAGAGAGGAGCGTGAGTCTCGTGCACCACGAGCGGCACGACGGCGACATCCTGGTCACCACGGACCCGGCGCGGCTCGACCTGGCCACGATCCACCAGTTCCTCTCCGGGTCGTACTGGGCCAAGGGGATTCCCCGCGAGGTCGTGGAGCGGTCCATCCGCCACTCGATCTGCTTCGGCGCCTTCGACGCCGGCCGCCAGGTGGGATTCGCCCGCGTCATCAGTGACCGCGCGACGTTCGCCTACGTCGCCGACGTCTTCGTGGTGGACAGCCACCGCGGCCGGGGCATCGGCGGGCGAATCATGGCCTGCATCACGAGTCACCCGGAGCTGCAGAACCTGCGCCTCTGGACCCTGTTCACGCGGGACGCCCACGGGCTGTACCGCCGGCACGGCTTCCGCGACGCGCGCTACCCGGATCGCCTCATGGAGCGGCGTGCCGAGCGCCCCTACGTCCCGAGCGCGGCCGGCACCTTCCAGGAGAGGACAACGGCATGAGCACCGATCTGACGGCGGTCATGAAGGTGGCGGACCGGCCGCCCGTGGTGATGGTGGAGGGCCACGGATCCTGGCTGCAGGACGAGGACGGCAAGACCTATCTCGACTTTGTGCAGGGCTGGGCGGTGAACTGCCTCGGGCACTCTCCGGACATCGTGGCGGAGACGATCGCCTTCCAGGCCCGCCGGCTCATCAACTGCAGCCCCGCGTACTACAACGCGGAGATGGCCCGGCTGGCCCGCCTGCTCGCCGACACCTCCGGCCTCGCCCAGGTCTTCTTCTGCAACAGCGGCGCTGAGGCCAACGAGGGGGCGATCAAGCTCGCCCGGAAGTGGGGCGCCAAGCAGCGCGGCGGCGCCTTCCACATCATCACGATGGACCACGGCTTCCACGGGCGCACCCTGGCGACTATGGCCGCCTCCGGCAAGCCCGCATGGGAGGCCCTGTTCGAGCCCAAGGTCTCGGGCTTCACCAAGGTGCCGCTCGGCGACCTGGACGCGGTCAAGCGAGCGATCACCCCGCAGACGGTCGGGGTCATGCTCGAGCCCATCCAGGGCGAGGCCGGCGTCTATCCGGCGGGCGACGACTTCCTGCGTGACCTGCGGGCGCTGACCCAGGACGAGGGCCTGCTGCTGATCCTCGACGAGATCCAGACCGGCATCGGGCGCACCGGGCGCCTCTTCGGCTTCGAGCACGCCGGCGTCGAGCCCGACATCCTCACCCTCGGCAAGGGACTGGGGGGCGGAGTACCCGTCGCCGCCCTGGTGGCGGCGGAGCCGGTCTGCTGCTTCGAGTTCGGGGACCAGGGCGGCACCTTCAACGGGTCCCCGCTGATGGCCGCGGTCGGCTCCGCGGTCGTCGAGACCGTGCGGCGGCCCGAGTTCCTCGCAACGGTGACGGCCAGCGGCGACTACCTCGCCCAGTGGCTGCGCGAGCTCTCCACCAAGCTGGGCCACGGCGAGGTGCGGGGCCGCGGCCTGCTGCTCGCGCTGGCGCTCCGGGGCGCCGACGCGGCCGAGGTCGCCCGGCGCGCCCTGGACCGGGGCCTGCTGATCAACGCGCCACGTCCCGACACCCTGCGCTTCATGCCGGCGCTCAACGTGACGCGCGGCGAGATCGATCGCATGCTCGCGCTGCTCGAAGCGGTCCTCCGCGAGAGCTAGCGGACGCCGCCTAGCCTAGCTCCACGTCGGTCGACCGTGCCACTTCCACAGAGCCGGCACGCTTCGGGATGAGATGGACGCGGCTGGCTGGCGCCCTACCCGCCCATGAACTGGCCAAGAAGCGTGATGCGCTCGCCCCCGATCAGGGGCGTGTCGAGGTCATAGGCGACGCCGAGGACGGCGTCGTTGACGAGGACCTCGATGTGGGAGCCGAGCTCGGCGTGGTCCGGCGTCCACAGCGCGGCGTCGAGGTCCGGGAAGCGCGCGGTGAAGCGGCGCAGGACGGTGCGCGGGGTGTCGCCGCGTCGGATCTCTTCCTCGAAGAGGCGCGAGCCGGTGCCGTCGCCGCCAGCGTGCTTGGTCACCCACGTCGTGACCTCTATATACACTCGGCTCGCCTCCGGCTGCACCTCGCCAGACGAGATATGCGCTCGGCTCGCCTCCGGCTGCACGTCGCCACGCAACTGCCAGCTCTCCACCGTCTACTTCTTGTAGAGGTCCTTGGCGAGCCAGTCGAGGTCGAGGGCGCGCAGGAGCTCCCGCTTGGGCTTGCCGGTCTTGCGGTCGTAGTTGACCGTTTCGTACCAGACCTCGAGCATGCGGTCCCACTGCTTCCGGACGTCGTGCTCCTTGGCGGGGCCGTCCACCGGCTGCGAGCCGTAGCGGGCCGAGGGGTATTCCGCCTCGGTGCCGATGCCGCAGCGCAGGTTGAAGGCGCGCAGGATCGCGGCGGTGCGGTTGCCGAAGCGCACCGCGTCCTTCAGGCGATAGTCCCAACCGGTCGCGGCCGATAGTGCGCTGGCCAGGTTCGCGATGCGGGTCCGGAAGGTGAACGAGCAGCCGCCCAGGGAATCCTCGAAGTGGCGGCGTCCGCGGATCATGCCGACCAACCTGGCCACCTGCTCGCCGTCGAAGGGATTGATGCGGCCGGGCGCGCCCACCTCGGTCTGGAACGTGGGATTGGCGCTCTCCATGGTCCCGTTGGACGAGGTGCAGGTGTCGAGCATCTCCTCCCATCGGCCCCGGTGGTCGTGACCTCTGGGAGACGCGCCCTTCATGGTGTAGACCGCGCACTCGGCCGCCATGCCGCCGATCTTCTCGGAAGCGCGCTTGACGCCCTCGGCGAGGATGTCGCCGAAGCCCTGCCGGTGACTGATCATCTGGAGCAGCTTGTTGGCGCCTTCGACGTCGCCCCACGTGAGCCGGAAGCCCACCTGCTTCTCGGTGAGGTAGCCCTTCTCCATGCACTCCATCACCCAGCCGCAGACCCAGCCGAACTCGTTGACGTCCACGCAGGCGCGGTCGATGCGCGTGTTCAGCCACGAGACCGGGACCTTGTCGGTGAGGCCGATGGTCCAGCCCGCCCCCGACCAACCCTCGTACTCGGGCTCGTCCACCCGCTCGCCTTCGTAGCGCCCCTTGGGGATGACCTGGATGTGGCAGTGGCGCATGCCGCAGGCGTTGCACTGATGCCCGCGATGGTCGAAGCCCTCGCGCAGCTTGGGGGCCTCCCACTCCTTCATATCCACGTCGCCGGTCAGGTTGGTCGTGTAGTTCTTGATCGGCAACACGCCGAGCTTGGAGAGGTTCACCACCCCGGGCAGCGTGCCGTAGTTGTAGAGCGTGGAGGTCGAGGGATCGGTCTTGAGATCGTGCGCGATGTCGTCGGCAACCTGGATCAGCCCGCGGGGGTCGCGGGCGGCGAGCGCCTTCGTGCCGCGCACGATGCACACGGCCTTGAGCTTCTTCTTGCCCATCACCGCGCCGCAGCCGTTCTTGGAGGCCACGTGGCCGTAGTCGCCGTGGATGGCCGCGAAGCGCACCAGGTTCTCGCCCGCGGGCCCGATGGCGTAGACCGAGAGCCGGTGGCCGGCGAGGCCGTGCTCGACCTCGAGCGCCTGCTGGGTCTCCCAGGTGTCCTTGCCGGCCAGATGGGCCGCGTCGCGCACCTCGACCACATCGTCGTTGATGTAGAGGTAGGAGAGCTTCCTGGCCTGCCCCTGCATCACGATCGCGTCGTAGCCCGAGTACTTGAGCGCGGCGCCGAAGAAGCCGTTGGCCTGCGTGGACGTGGCGCCGCCGGTGAGCGCGCCGCGCGTGATCACGGTGAGCCCGCCCGTCCCCCACACCGGCAGGCCGGCGAGCGGACCGGTGGCCATGATCAGGCGGTTGTCGGGATGGTCCCACTGCACCTTGGGCCCGACCTCGTCGTAGAGGATCTTGGCGCCGAGCCCGATGCCCCCCAGGTACTCGCGCCGGTCCGTCTCGCTCCAGGCTTCGGTCCAGGTCTTGCCGGTCGAGAGGTTCACGCGGAGGAGCTTGCCGGCATAAGCGTAGATAGGCGCCGCCGCGGGCTTGGCGGCGCCGCGCGTCGTGGTCGCGGTCGGGCTCATAGGGCCACCGTTTGGGGGAGCTGGGGTGATTGGGAGGGCCGGCCCAGGATGGTCTGGGGCAGCAGCCGAGAGGTCGTGTGCAGCGCGATGAACGCGGGTTTGATGTCGAACGGATTCGCTCGGAGGTGCGCCTTCCAGGCCGAGAGGTCCACGCCGGAGTAGACGAGGCCCTTCAGCATGCCGACGTCGTTGGTGGTCCACACCGCCTCGGCGGGCCCGCAGATGACGGCCCCGGTGAGGCGCCCGCCGTGGAAGAGCAGCTTGCGGTACTCCGAGCGACCGGCGCGCAGCGCGGTGTAGACCTCCGCCTTCGGATCTTCCCACTGACCGAACGAGGCCACGTCGAGATGCGCGACTTCGACGATGTTCATGAGGAGGCTGCCGCGATAGGCCACGTCGCGGCCCGCCATGTTGGCCCCGACCACCCGCCCGTGCTCCTGCGCGGTGGGCTCGATCGCGTGCACCTCGTCGGCGCCGGTGATCAGGTTGCGCCCGCGGGCCACGTCGCCCGCGGCGTACACGGTCCTGGCGCTCGAGCGCAGGTGGTCGTCCACGATGATCCCGCCCGGGGCCTCGGTACCCATCTCGATGCCCGAGCCCTGCAGCCACTCGAGGTTGGTCCGGATGCCGGTGGCCATGATCACCAGGTCCGCGGTGAGCGACTCACCCTTCTTGAAGGAGAGCTTCCGCCGGCCGCCCACCTGCTCGATCTTCGTCACGGTGGCGCCGGTGCGCACCGCCACGTCGTGGTCCTCGAGCCACCGCTGCACGATGCCCGCGCAGGCGTCGTCCACCATGCGGGGCAGGATGCGCGGGGCCACTTCCACGATCGTGAGCCTGGCCCCGCGGGCCAGGATCGCGTTCAAGATCGTGAACGCGATGAAGCCGGCTCCGACCATGACCACGCGGCTGCCCGGCGCGATGCCGGCCACCACGTCCTTGGCCTCGTCGAGAGTCCAGAAGCAGTGGATCCCGGGGCCGTCGACGCCGGGGATCGGCGCCTTGGCGGCCCGCGAGCCGGTGGCGATCAGGCAGTCATCGAACTCGACCTTGGCGTCGTCGTCCAGGGTGAGGGTCCGGGCGGCCGGGTCGAGGGCCTTGGCTTTCCGCCCGACCAGGGCCTTCACCTTCCAGGCGCTCAACGACGCCGGCGGCGCCGTATACACATGGCTCTCGGAGATGGTCCCCCAGAGGTAGTACGGCAGGACCATCCGGGAGTACGGACGCTCCGCCGAGACCAGGCTGATCTCGGACGGGTCGGCGCCGATCAACCGCTCTTCCTCTCTGATCGTCCGGATCGCGTTCAGCCCCGCGGTGCCGCCGCCGACGATCAGGTGACGGGGCGCCATCACCGGGCCTCCACCGCGAGCACCCGCGCGGTGCGCTCGGCCGCGAAGTCGCCGATCCAGTCGGCGGTCTCCACGTCCTCGAAGGTGATCGCCTCGGTCGGGCACGCGGAAGCACACGCGGGCGCGCCGCCGCACAGGTTGCACTTGTAGGCCTTCTGGGTGTCGCCGTCGTAGAACATGGTGCCGTAGGGGCACGCGATCGTACAGAGCTTGCACCCCACGCAGGTGTCGTCCATCACGTCCTTGGCCCCCGCCGCGTTGATCTGGATCGCCCCCACCGGGCAGGCGGTCATGCACCAGCCCTCCGCGCACTGGGTGCAGGTGTAGGGCGCGTAGGAGGTGTAGCCCTCGAAGGGCGACACCCGGATCACCGACTTGGACGGCTGGAAGAGGCCCGTCTGCATGTAGGAGCAGGCCAGCTCGCACCGGAGACACCCGGTGCACTTCTCGGGGTGGAGCGCGAGGACTTTCACGGTCGGCGACGCTTCCCTTTCCGCCCCGGCGCGGATCGGCTGCGCTCGAGGCGACTGATGAAGGTGTCGAGCGGGATGGCGGGCATGGTCATCATCTGCACGGAGCCGCGCGCGCCCATCTCGATGGAGATGGACGAAACCGTCTCGTTGTCGGGCGCTTCCAGGACCGTCACGAAGTCGTAGGGGCCGAGCACCGCGTACTGGGCGATGACGCGCGCGCCGCGGCGCGACAGCTCGCGATTGACCTTGCGGATCCAGCCGGGCCGGGCGTGGAGCACCTTGCGTCCGGCCTCGCTCAGCGAACTCAGCATGACGTAGTGAGGCACCGCGCACCTCCTCGGAGCGACGACGCGTAGTATAGCAGAGCGCTCAGTCGCCCTCTCCCGTGATGCCGAACTCCACGCGGCCGCCCGCCAGCGACGGCTCCACCGCGGGCGCCGGCGCTGTTCCCGCGGGCGGGGCGGGCGTGCCCGCGGCGGGCGGCGCGCCGGCGGGTGGCGCGG
>DATLFG010000072.1:0-131578 GCA_035524955.1 Candidatus Limnocylindria bacterium
GGCGCGCCCGCCCGAGCCGCGCGTCGGCGGCGACGGCGACCCGCGCGCGGCGACATCGGCCGCGCCGGCCGCGCCGCCCGCGCCACCACGCGCCTCCGAGGGCGAGGCGCCGGAGCGAGTCCCGATGAGCCCGCTGCGCCGCCGGATCGCGGAGCGGCTCGTGGAGGCGCAGCGGACCGCGGCCATCCTCACGACGTTCAACGAGGTGGATCTCTCGGCCCTGCTGGCCGCCCGCCGGCGTCATCGCGAGGCCTTCCGGAGCCGGCACGGCGTGGACCTGGGGCTCATGTCCCTGTTCGGCCGCGCCTGCGTGGGGGCGCTCCGCGATGTGCCCGTGGTGAACGCCCGGATCGACGGCTCCGACATCGTCTACCATCGCCAGGTGCATCTCGGCATCGCGGTGAGCACCGACCGCGGGCTCGTCGTGCCGGTGGTCCGGGACGCGGGCTCGCTCAGCCTGGCCGACCTGGAGCGCCGGATCGACGAGCTGGCCCGGCGGGCCCGCGAGGGCAAGATCACGCCGGACGATCTCTCCGGCGGCACCTTCACCATCACCAACGGCGGCGTCTTCGGCTCGCTGCTCTCGACCCCGATCCTCAATCCTCCGCAGTCCGGCATCCTCGGCATGCACAAGATCGAGGACCGGCCGGTGGCGGTGGACGGCCAGGTCGTGATCCGCCCGATGATGTACCTCGCCTTGTCCTATGATCACCGTCTGGTGGACGGTGCCCAGGCCGTGACCTTCCTGGTCCGGGTCAAGGAGCGCCTCGAAGACCCGGTGCGCATGCTCCTCGAGGTGTGAGCGAGGTGGCCGAGGCGGAGCGGTACGATCTGGCCGTCATCGGGGCGGGTCCGGGCGGCTATGTGGCCGCCATCCGGGCCGCCCAACTCGGCATGCGCGTGCTCTGCGTGGACCGCGAGGCGGCGCTCGGCGGCACCTGCCTGCGGATTGGCTGCATCCCGTCCAAGGCGCTGCTCGACTCCAGCGAGCTCTTCTGGCAGGCGCGCACCCGGCTGGCCTCCCACGGCGTCGGTGTGGGGGAGGTCTCGCTCGACCTCCCCATGATGATGCGACGGAAGGAGCAGGTGGTGCAGGGGCTCACCACCGGGGTCGCCGGCCTCTTCAAGAAGAACCGGATCACGCGGCGCACCGGGAGCGCCCGGCTCGTCACGCCGGACCGCGTCGCGATCGAGGGCCCGGATGCGGGCACCGTGCACGCCCCGCGCATCCTCATCGCCACCGGGTCGGGGCCCGCCACGCTGCCCGGCTTCGAGCTCGACGGGACCCGGATCGTCAGCTCCGAGGAGGCCCTGTCGTTCGACGCGCTGCCCGCGCGCCTGCTGGTGATCGGCGCCGGGGCGGTCGGACTCGAGCTGGGCTCGGTCTGGGCCCGCCTGGGCTCCGAGGTCCGGGTCGTCGAGATCGCCGACCGTATCGTCCCGGGCATGGACGACGAGCTCGCGCGCGCCCTGCACCGCGCGCTCGAGCGACAGGGGCTCTCGTTCCGGCTCTCCGCGGCGGCCCGCAAGGCGGTCGTCAAGGGTGCCGCGGTGGACGTGACGATCGAGACCGACGGAACGGCGGTGACCGAAGCCTTCGACCGCGTGCTCGTGGCGGTCGGCCGGCGCCCTTTCACGGCCGGCCTGGGGCTCGACACGCTCGGCGTGGCGCTCGGTCCCGGGGGCCACATCCGGGTCGACGAGCGCTTCGAGACCTCCGTCCCGGGCATTCACGCCGTCGGCGACGTGATCGGCGGGCCGATGCTG
This sequence comes from Candidatus Limnocylindria bacterium, assembly GCA_035524955.1. Taxonomy (GTDB): domain Bacteria; phylum Methylomirabilota; class Methylomirabilia; order Rokubacteriales; family CSP1-6; genus CAMLFJ01. The sequence continues at coordinate 1,768 of DATLFG010000072.1, forward strand.
GCGCACAAGGCCGAGGAGGAAGGGATCGCCTGCGTGGAGCGCATCGCCGGCCAGGCCGGTCATGTGAACTACGAGGCGATCCCCAACGTGGTCTACACCTGGCCGGAGCTCGCCGCGGTGGGGAGGACCGAGCAGGAGTGCCGCGCGCAGGGCCTCGAGGTCACCGCGGGCACCGCCCTCTTCGCCGCCAACGGCCGGGCGCGCGCGATGGGCGAGCGGGACGGCCTCGTCAAGGTGGTGGCCGACGGCCGGAGCGACCGGATCCTCGGGCTCCACATCCTGGGGCCCCACGCCTCCGAGCTGATCGCCGAGGCCGGCCTCGCGATCGAGTTCGGCGCCAGCGCCGAGGACATCGCCCGCACCTCCCACGCTCACCCGACGCTGGCCGAGGCGGTCCGCGAGGCCGCGCTCGCGGTGGCGAAGCGGAGCATCCACTCGTAGGCCGGGCCGGCCCGGATTATGCGTGAACACATGTGCCACCCTCACCCTGTCCCTCTCCCTCGGAGAGGGAGAGGGACAGGGTGAGGGGGCGCACAGGATGCGGAACCCGCGTCCGTGAGTAGAGCGGGCTAGTCGCCGTTCGGTCCGTCGGGCAGCTCGGCGAGCCGGCGCTCGAGAAAGCGCCGCTGCGGCTCCTGCCGCGTGAGGGAGAGCGCGCGCTCGTAGGACGCCCGGGCGTCGCCCGTCTTGCCGAGCCGGCGGCACAGCTCCGCGCGCGCCGAGTGCGCCAGCGGGTACTCGGCCAGCTCGCCGCGCGCCAGGATCGCGTCGATCAGGGCCAGGCCCGTGGCGGGGCCGTCGCGCATCGCCACCGCGGCGGCCCGGTTCAGCTCGACCACCGGCGAGGGCTCGGCCCGCACCAGCACGTCGTAGAGCCCGACGATCTGCGCCCAGTCGGTCGCCGCGGCGACGGGCGCCTCCGCGTGCACGACCGCGATCGCCGCCTGGAGCGTGTAGGGGCCGATGCGGCGCGAGGCGAGCGCCCGCTCCACCAGGGCGGTGCCCTCCGTGATCTGCGCGCGGTTCCAGCGGGAGCGGTCCTGGTCGTCCAGCAGGATCAGCTCGCCGGTGGGTGAGGTGCGCGCGGGGCGCCGCGATTCGTGCAGCAGCATGAGGGCGAGCAGGCCCATGGCCTCGGGCTCCGGGAGGAGCTCGCACAGCAACCGCCCCAGGCGGATCGCCTCGCCCGAGAGATCGGCCCGCGTCAGCGACTCGCCCGAGGAGGCCGCGTAGCCCTCGTTGAACACCAGGTAGATCACGTGCAGCACGGTATCCAGGCGATCCGGCAGCTCGTTCCGGGCCGGGACCTCGTAGGGGATGCGCGCGTCGCGGATCTTCGCCTTGGCGCGGACGATGCGCTGGGCGAGTGTGGGCGGGGCGGTGAGGAAGGCGCGCGCGATCTCCTCGGTGGTGAGGCCGCAGACCTCGCGGAGCGTCAGCGCGACCTGGGCGTCCGGCGGCAGGGCCGGATGGCAGCAGGTGAAGATCAGGCGGAGCCGGTCGTCGACGATGTCCTCGGCCTCTCCGGGCCGAGGGCCGGCGGTCTCCGCCTCGAGCCGCTCGGCCAGCTCGGCCTGGGAGGCGTCGAAGCGGGCGCGCCGGCGCATGGCGTCGATGGCCTTGAAGCGGCCGGTGGAGACGAGCCACGCCCGCGGGTTGGCGGGCGTCCCCTCGCGCGGCCACTGCTCGACCGCGGCCGCGAAGGCCTCGTGCAGCGCCTCCTCCGCCAGGTCGAAGTCGCCGAGCAGGCGGATGAGGGTGGCGAGGACACGGCGCGAGTCCGAACGGTAGACCGCGTCCACCGCCTCGCGGGCGCGGTCGACCGGGGGCTCGCTCATGGCGCGTCGTGGGCGCGGCTAGGAGTGCCGCAGCTCCTGGACCGGACGCACCTCGATGGTTCCCAGCCGCGCCGGGGGGAACCTCGAGGCGATCGCGCACGCCTCGTCCATGTCCCTGGCCTCGATGAGGAAGAACCCACCCAGCTGCTCCTTCGTCTCGGCGAAGGGGCCGTCGGTGGTGGTCGCCTTGCCGCCGCGCACCCGGACGGTGCGACCAGTCCGCGCGCGCTGCAGCGCATTCGAGACGATGTAGTGGCCGCTCCGGCGGAGCTCTTCGTCGTAGCCGAGGGCCGCGTCCACGAGCGCCTGCATCTCCCCGTCGGGCAAGGCGTCCAGCGTCTTCTCGTCGTGATAGATCAGGAACATGAACTTCATGGCTTGAGCTCCTTGACGGGCCGTACCTCGATGCTGCCCCGGCGCCCCATGGGGATCTTCGCGGCCACCTGGAGGGCGTCGTTCAGGTCACGGGCCTCGATCAGGATGAACCCGCCGAGCTGCTCCTTCGTCTCGGCGAAGGGGCCGTCGGTCGTGGATAGCTTGCCATTCCGGACCCGGATGGTGGTGGCCGTCTCGACCGGCTGGAGGGCCTGGGCGGCGATGAGATGACCGCTCCTCCGGAGGGCCTCGTCGTAGGCCAGGCTCTCCTCGGTGCAGGCGTCGGCCTCCCGCTTGGACATGGCGTCCATCTCCTTCTCCACAAGATAGACCAGGCAGACGTACTTCATAGCCCCTCCTCATGGCGGTGGCATGGCTGCGGATGTGAGTTGGTCGCTCGGGGAGCCCGGAAATCGACCGCGATCGCCCGAACTTGCCCAGCATGGCGGCGTCCCCCGGCCATGTCGATCCCCGGCCGGCCCGTTCGACCATGGCGTGAGGGAACACGTGTGTCCCGACGCGCACCGCCCACGGGGCCTCGCCCCACCGGAGAGCCGTGATGATCAAGGGACTGAGCGCCGTATCGATCTGGAGCGCCGATCTGAACAACTTGCTGCCGTTCTACCGTGACGTGCTCGGCCTGAGGGTGGCCATCCAGTCACCGCGCTTCGTCGTCCTGGGCGAGCCGGGGGCGCCGACGATCGGGCTGGGCACGCACAGTGAAGTCCGCGGCCGCAACGCCGACCCGGCACGCCACCTGGTCGGCCTGGCGACCGACGATCTCGTGGCGGACTGGAGACGGTTGAAAGCCGCCGGCGTGGAGTTCGTCGAGGATCCCACCGACTACGACGCCGTGTCGATCGCGACGCTCCAGGATCCCGAAGGCAACCTGGTTCAGCTCCTGCAGCCGGCCCATGGTAGGCTCCCAAGTGCGCAATGAAGATCTTCTACGGCTGGGTGATCGTGGCGGCCGGCATCGTGATGACGTGCATCGGGATCGGCGCGATGCTCTCGCTCGGCGTGTTCCTGCAGCCCATGTCCGAGGCGATGGGATGGTCCCGCAGCGGCATCTCACTCGCCGCGATGCTGAACTTCCTCTGCATGGGCGTCGGGTCGTTCTTCTGGGGCGCGCTCTCCGACCGCTTCGGCACGCGGGTGGTGGTGCTCTCCGGCGGCATCCTGCTGGGCGCGGGCCTGGTGGCCGCGAGCCAGGCGGCCACTCTCGGCCAGTTCCAGCTCTTCTTCGGAGTGATCGTGGGGGTGGCGGCCGGGAGCTTCTACGCGCCCATGACCGCGACGACCATGCGGTGGTTCACCGAGCACCGCAGCCTCGCGGTCGCGCTCGTCTCGGCCGGGCTCGGCCTGGGCTCGATGACGGTGGCGCCCCTCGCGGGCTGGATCATCACGACCTACGACTGGCGCGTCGCGATGCTGGTGATCGGCGACCTCGCGTGGCTCCTGCTCGTTCCCGCCGCGCTGCTCGTGCGCAACCCGCCCGCGCCGGCCGTCGCGGCTCCGGCGCCCGGCGTTGTCGTGGCACGCGAGTTCACGGTGGCGGAGGCCCTGCGCACCCCGCAGTTCGCGGCCATCGCGCTCACCCACTTCGCGTGCTGCGCCGCGCATTCGGGGCCAATCTTCCACATGGTCACCAACGCGATCGATCACGGCGTGTCCGCGATGGCCGCCACCACCGTGCTGGGAGCGGCGGGCCTGGCCTCGCTGAGCGGCCGCGTCATCTGCGGGCTTCTGGCCGATCGGCTGGGGGCCAAGAGGGTGCTGATCGTCGGGCTGGCCATCCAGGCGGTCGCGGTGAGCCTCTACCTGGTCACCCGCGAGCTCGCGGGCTTCTATGCGCTGGCCCTCCTGTTCGGCCTCGCCTATGGCGGCGTGATGCCACTGTACGCGATCGTCGTGCGCGAGTACTTCGGCGCCCGGATCATGGGCGCCACATTCGGCGCGGTCGCCTTCGCGTCCACCCTGGGCATGGCCCTCGGGCCGTGGGCCGGCGGCTGGCTCTACGATGCGTTCGGCAGCTACGCCTGGCTCTTCATCGGCTCGTTCGGCATCGGCCTCGGGGCGGTGGCCATCGCCTTCGCGTTCCGGCCTCCGGTGGCGTTCCGGGTTGCGGTGCCGCGCGTGGCGCACTGACCCGCATGCGCTACCTGCTGCTGATGTACCGGGACGAGAAGTGGTGGGACGCCAAGCCCGAGGCGGAGCGCGGGGCGATCCGCCAGCTCGCGGTGGACGTGGCGGAGGACCTGCGCAAGCGCGGCATCTTCCTCACCGGCGATCCGCTGCTACCCACTCACACCGCCACCACCGTGCGGATGCGCGACGGCAAGCCGGTCGCGACCGACGGGCCCTTCGCGGAGACCAAGGAGCAGCTCGGCGGCTACTCGGTCGTGGACGTGTCGACTCTCGACGAGGCGCTCGTCATCGCGAAGGAGCACCCGCTGGTGCGGGTGGGCGGCCACTCGATCGAGATCCGGCCGATCCGGGAGCTGTCGCCGCCGCACTAGCTCTGCGCGCTCCCCCTTGCCACCCGGCCGACCGGCTGCGTATGCTGGGCCGGCGTTCATGGCGAGCCGGCTTCGGCGGATGGGGGTACACGCGACGGCGCTGCTGATCGGCGCGATCCTGGCGGGTCCGGCCGTCGGCTGGGCCCAGCCGACCGCGGCGCGGATCGGCATCCTCTTTCTCGCGAACCCCGACACCGACAACTCGCGGCGGGCCCTCGCGCTTCGCGAGGGTCTGCACGAGCTGGGCTACGTGGAAGGCCAATCCGTGGTGTTCGAGTACCGATTCGCCCGCGGCAAGCCCGAGCGCCTCCGCGGCCTGGCCGATGGCCTCGTGCGGAGCCGGGTGGACGTGATCGTGGCGGTCGGCTTCCAGGCGGCGCTCGCGGCCAAGGCGGCGACCCGGAGCATCCCGATCGTGATGGCGCCGGCCGGGGATCCGGTCACCCAGGGGCTCGTGACGAACCTGGCCCGGCCCGAGGGCAACGTCACCGGCGTGGCCCTGCTGAGCCCCGAGGTGAGGGGCAAGCGCCTGTCGCTCCTCAAGGAGATGGTGCCCAAGCTCACCCGGGTCGCGGTCCTCGTCAATCCGGACCGGCGCTCCCTCGTCACGGAGCTCGACAGCGTGGCCGCGCAGCTCGGAGTCCAGATCGATTGGATCGAGATCGCGGGGCCGGAGGGGCTGGACGCGCTCCGCCGCCGGCTGCGTACCGTCCCGGTGCAGGGGATCTACACGGTGGAGAGCCCCCTGATCGACGGGATCGCGCCGCGGATCGCGGAGGTGGCCCGGGAGCAGCGATTGCCCTCGGTGTTTCCCTTCAAGGAGGCCGTCGAGGGCGGAGGCCTGATGAGCTACGCCACGAGCTTCCCGGAGACGCAGCGGCGCGCCGCATCCTACGTTCACCGGCTGCTCAACGGCGCCAAGCCCGGGGACCTCTCCATCGAGCAGGCCGACCGCTTCGAGCTGGTCGTCAACCTCAGGACCGCGAAGGCGATCGGCCTTGCGGTGCCGCCTTCCATCCTCGTGCAGGCCAACCAGGTCATCGAGTAGGCCGAAGGAGACGTCGCATGGCATCCGGGATTCATCCGCTGGATCCGCTGAGCGCGGTGGAGATCGAGCGCGCGTGGGAGATCGTCCGGGCCGAGCGCGCGCCGGGGCCGCGGGTCCGGGTCATCTTCATCATGCTGCACGAGCCGGCCAAGAAGGTGGTGCTCGCGCAGCGGCCGGGGGACGCGGTGGAGCGGGCCGCGTTCGTGGTGCTGGTGGACTCCGCGGCCGGCAAGACGTACGAGGCGGTGGTGTCGCTCACCCAGGGGCGCGTCCTCTCGTGGGAGCACGTGCCCGGAGCCCAGCCCGCCATCGTGCTCGACGAGTTCGTCGAGTGCGAGGCGGCGGTCCGCGCCGACCCGCGCTGGCAGGAGGCCATGCGGCGGCGCGGGGTCACCGATTTCACCCTCGCGATGGTGGACGCGTGGTCGGCGGGGAATTTCGGCTTCCCCCAGGACGAGGGCCGGCGGCTGGTCCGCACACTCACCTGGGTGCGGCGGCACGCGCAGGACAACGGCTACGCCCGGCCGGTGGCCAACCTGCTGACCGTGGTGGACCTGAACGCGATGGCGGTGGTCGCGGTCGAGGACGGCGGCGTGGTGCCGCTGCCCCCCGAGGACGCCAACTACACCGCGGAGGCGGCGGGCACGCGGTCCGGGCTCAGGCCGGTCGAGATCCGCCAGCCGGAGGGGCCGAGCTTCGAGCTGGCGGGCCACGAGCTGCGCTGGCAGAAGTGGCGGATGCGGATCGGATTCACCCCCCGCGAGGGCCTCGTGCTCCATACGATCGGCTACGAGGATCAGGGGCGCGAGCGGCCCGTCGTCTACCGGGCCTCGGTCGCCGACATGGTGGTGCCCTACGGCGATCCGCGCCCCACCTACTTCCACCGCAACGCCTTCGACGTGGGGGAGTACGGCATCGGCACGCTCGCCAACGCGCTCCAGAACGGCTGCGACTGCCTGGGCGAGATCCGCTATCTCGACGCGGTGGTCAACGACGGGCAGGGCCGCGCGGTCACGCTGCCCAACGCGATCTGCCTCCACGAGGAGGACGCAGGCATTCTCTGGAAGCACGTCGACTGGCGCCTGGGCACGACCGAGGTGCGCCGCTCGCGCCGCCTGGTGGTGTCGTCCATCTCGACGGTGGGCAACTACGAGTACGGGTTCTACTGGTACTTCTACCAGGACGGGACCATCCAGCTGGAGGTCAAGCTGACCGGCGTCATCTCGAACGGCGCGGAGCGGGTGGGCGAGAAGCCGCGGTGGGGCGAGCTGGTCGCCCCCGGCGTCTACGGGCCCATCCATCAGCACTTCTTCAACGCGCGGCTGGACATGATGGTGGACGGGCCCGACAACTCGGTCTACGAGATCAACACCGTCGCGGACCCGCCCGGGCCCGAGAACCCGCACCACAACGCCTTCCACGTCGAGGCGACGCTGCTGGCCTCGGAGGCCCGGGCCCAGCGGATCCTCGACCCGCTCGCCGGCCGCTTCTGGAAGATCGTGAATCCCTCGGTCCGGAATCGCCTCAGCGAGCCGGTGGCGTACAAGCTGATGCCGGGGGAGAACGTCCTGCCGTTCGCGGGCCCGGAGGCGTCCGTCACGAAGCGCGCCGGGTTCATGACGCGGCATCTCTGGGTGACCCGTCACGATCCGCGCGAGCGTTACGCCGCCGGCGACTACCCGAACCAGCATGCGGGCGGCGCGGGACTGCCGAGCTACGTGCGGGACGACGCGCCGCTCGAGAACACCGACGTGGTGGTCTGGTACACCTTCGGCGCGCACCACGTCGTCCGCCCCGAGGACTGGCCGGTGATGCCGGTGGTCACGATCGGCTTCATGCTCAAGCCGGCCGGCTTCTTCGATCGCAACCCGGCGCTGGACGTGCCGCGCCCGATGGCGCACGGAGACTGCTGCGGCAGCAGCTAGAGCACCGCTTCGATGAGGTAGGGGCCGGGGGCGGCGAGGCCCGCGGCGAACTGCTTGTTGAACTCGTCCGCGGTGGTGGCTCGGCTCGCGGGCACGCCCATGCCCCGGGCCAGCGAGACCCAGTCCAGATCCGGCCGGCCGATGTCGAGCATGTCGGCCGCCTTGGGGCCGGGGGTCCCGGCGCGAACGCCCGTCAGCTCGTGCCGCAGGATCGCGTAGGTCCGGTTGGCGAAGACCACGGTGGTCACGTCGAGGCCCTCGCGCGCCTGGGTCCAGAGCGCCTGCACCGTGTACATGCCGCTGCCGTCGCCCTCGAGGCACACGACCTTGCGGTCGGGGCACGCCACCGCGGCCCCGGTGGCGAGCGGCAGGCCGAGGCCGATCGAGCCGCCCATGTTGTTCATCCAGTCGTGCGGCGGGGCGCCCGCGGTCGCCTTGAAAAAGCCGCGGCCGGTGGTCACGGACTCGTCGGCGACGATGGCGCCCTCGGGCAGGAGCGCGCCGAGCGCGGCGGCCAGCGTGTCGGGGGTGAGCGCGCCGGTGGGCAGCGCGGGGCGTCCGGGCTGCTGGACCACCTCGCCGTTCTTCTTGGCTCCCACCGCCTCGGCCAGCGCGTCCAGCGCGCCGATCGAATCCTCGGCCGGCGTCGAGAGCCGGTGCACCCGGCAGCCGTCCGGCGTCAGCACGCTCGGCTTGTCCGGATAGGCGAAGAAGGCCACCGGGGCCTTGGCTTCGACCAGGATGAGGTGCCGCACGTCCTTCAGCACCGCGAGCGCCTGGTCCACCGGATACGGCAGCCGCTCGATCGGCACCCGGCCGGCGCCGCGCTGGATGCGGGCGTTGGAGCCCTGGGCGATGACGCGTGCCCCGGTCGCGGTCGCGATGCGCCCGGCCAGCGCGAGGCCGCGCTCGCGCACCGCGAGGCCCGACAGCATGAGCATGGCCAGCTCGCCCGAGCGGAGCGCCTCGGCGCAGCGCTCGATCGCCTCCGCGCCGACCGGCGCGGGCGCGGCCACCGGCGGCACGGCTGCCACGCCGTCGGCCTCGTTCCACGCGGTGTCGGCGGGCAGGATGAGCGTGGCCACCTGGCCGGGTGCGGTCCGTGCCGCCGCGATGGCGGCGGCCCCGTCGGTGGCCACCGCGCGGGCGCTCGGCGAGGTGCGCACCCACGCGGAGACCGGGCGCGCGATGCCCTCGATGTCCGAGGTGAGCGGCGCGTCGTGCTTGATGTGGTAGGTCGCGTGCTCGCCGACGATGTTCACGATGCCCGAGCCGGCCTTGCGCGCGTTGTGGAGGTTGGCGAGCCCGTTGCCGAGTCCGGGCCCCAGGTGCAGCAGGGTCGCCGCCGGCTTGTCGGCCATGCGCCAGTACCCGTCGGCCGCGCCGGTCACCACGCCCTCGAAGAGGCCGAGCACGCAGCGGATGCCGTCGACCTTGTCGAGGGCGGCCACGAAGTGCATCTCCGAGGTGCCCGGATTCGTGAAGCACACGTTGACTCCACCCGCCACCAGCGTGCGCGCCAGGCTCTCCGCTCCGTTCATCGTGGTCTCCTTGGGGTCGGTCGATGGTCGATCCTGCCAGATCGGGCGGAGCAGGTCAAAGGCGGTCGTGCCGTGATCCCGCCGCGTGCCTGCCGTCAGCTCATCACGGCGGACGGGGGCTTGACGTCGAGCTCGGAGACGGCGCCGCGGGCGATGGCCGCGTGCTTGTAGGCCGCCGCCCGCGCCCGCATGACCGCGCCGAGGGGGCGGTGCTCGACCAGGGCGTGCCACGGATCGAAGGACAGGCGCTCCACGTAGGCGGCCAGCATCCGGCCCGCGCGCGATTCGGCGGCCTGCGCGGGGATCATCAGCCGGGCCAGCGCGGCCCACGGCGAGTCACGCTCGGCCCACTCCACGGTCGGATCCTCGATCGGGGTGCGGGACTCGTCGACGAAGCGCTGTGCCTCCACCCGGAAGGACAGCGGCGAGACCCTCACCCGGGCTTGTAGCTCCACCGCGAGCGCGTCCGGCCCGCCCACCGGCGGCACCGGCGGGGGCACGTCCATCGGGCGGAAGCGCAGCTTGACCGCGTGGGGGCCCAGGCGGAGCGGGACCGCGCTCCAGTAGGTGCGCTCGACGAGGCTCCGCATGGAGGTGTCGAGGGCGCGCCGCAGCCGGGGTAGCGCGCCGCGCGGACCGACGAGGCCGTAGTGCCTCAGCACCGCGCCCAGCACCGCGAGCCGTCCGCGGCCCCCGGCCCCCGCGATGTCCACGAAGGCGGCCGGATCCTTGAACGGGAAGGTGGGCGTGAGGATCGCGAGGAAGTCCTGCGTGGACGCGGTCTCGAGGCCGGGGATCACCTTCGGACCCGCGACGCCCAGGACCTTGACCGCGAGCCCGCGCACGTCCGCCACCCGGTCGCTCCGCGCCTGGCCCGCGCCCGAGGAGAAGCGCACGAAGGCGTCGTAGCGTCCCGGCTCCGCGAAGAGACCGTGGCGGAGGTCGCGCGGCGCCTCGCCCACCTCGAAGCGCGCGTGCAGCGCGGCGAGCGTCTTGCGGTGGAGGGGCCGGCCGTCGAGCGTCCCGTCGCCGGCGAGGCGCTTCGCGAGCGCGTCGAGGCGCGCGGCCTCGCCATCCGGAATCACCTCGCGCCACGCCGGGTCGCCGCTCACGGGCGAAACGCTAGCAAAGTCCGGCAGGGCGTGCGGCGGAACTTGCGCCGATCTGCGCTATCGCCAGCCGCGGCGGCCGTGCTCCGGCACCCGGGCGCTCGCGGCGACCTGCACGGCGATGTTCCGCAGGAACATGACGGCCATGCTGTCTCCGTCCACCCGCCACACGACCGCGGCGACCTCCAGCAGCGGCCCGTCCGGCGGCTGAAACTGCACCTCGATGGGCGTCCCGGGCTGGATCTCGCCGCGCGGCTTGAGGCGGGCCCCGTTGGCGCTCAGGTCCACGGTGTGGCAGCGGATGCGGCGGCTTTTCCCGGCCGTGACCCACGCGGTCCACGACACGTGCTTGCGGACGTGGAGGCGGCGGGTGATGCGGGGGGAGGTCTCCATGATCGTCACGAGTGGAGCAAGGGGCGGGCCAGCCCCGCATCGAGGAAGAACGGGGGCAAATCGAGGGTTTGGCCGCGAGTGGCCGCCCGGTCGGTTCCCGATGTGGTCACCGCGCGGCTCATTCTGGGCAGGGAACGGGACGGTTGACAGGGGGGCCGGTGACGGCGCAGCATCGGGACCGCGAAAAAACTGCTGCCCAGGAGACGCCCCGATGAGCAAGACCCGCCCGGCATGGAACCAGGAAATCACCAGGCGCGCCGACGATCTGGTCGCGCTCCGCCGCGACTTCCATCGCCATCCGGAGCTGAGCCACCAGGAGCGGCGCACCGCGGAGATCATCGCCGAGCGCCTGCACGCGGCCAAGCTGGACGTCCGGACCGGGGTCGGCGGCACCGGCGTGGTGGGCGTGCTGCACGGCGACCGGCCGGGGCCGACCATCGCGTGGCGCGCCGACATCGACGCCCTGCCGCTTACCGAGGTGCTGGAGGCGCCCTTCGCCTCCGGCACGCCGGGCGTGATGCACGCCTGCGGGCACGACGGCCACACCGCGATCGCGATCACGATGGCGGACATCCTGGCCGCTCGGCGCGCGGAGATGCCCGGGACGGCCGTCTTCCTCTTCCAGCCCGCCGAGGAAGTGCTCGGCGGCGCGCGCCCGATGATCGAGGCGGGCGCCCTCGACAACCCGCGGGTGGACGAGGTCTACGGTCTCCACCTCACGACCCTGCAGCCGGTCGGCCAGGTCCAGGTGCGCCCCGGGCCGTCCATGGCCTCGGCCGACGCCTTCACCGTCGAGGTGCGGGGCGCCGGCGGCCACGGCGCGATGCCGCATCTCTCGGTGGATCCCATCACCGCCGCCGCCAGCATCCTGCTCGGCATGCAGGCCCTGATCTCGCGCGAGGTGCCGGCCCAGGACACCGCGGTGCTCACGGTGGGGCAGATCGTCTCCGGGACCAAGGGCAATATCATCCCGGACCGCGCGATCATGCGCGGCACGATCCGCGCCTTCGAGCAGTCGGTGCGCGATCACCTCGTGACCCGGCTCGGCGCCTTCGCCGCCGACATCGCGAAGGCGTACCGCGCGGAGGCCACCACGCGCTTCGACGGGGGCTCCTGCCCGGCGGTGGTGAATCACGCGAAGGAGACGGAGTTCGTGCGGGCGTGCGTGGTGGACGAGATGGGCGCGGAGGCGGTGACCGAGGGGCGCGTGGTCATGGCCAGCGACGACATGAGCCTGTTCCTGCGGGAACGCCCCGGCTGCTACTTCCGTGTCGGCATCGGCTCGGCTACCGGCGCGGCCCGGCCGCACCACGCCCCAGAGTTCGAGATGAACGAGGCGGGCCTGCCGGTGGCGCTGCGCGCGGGGCTGTCCGTGATGCGCGCCGCGCTGGCGCGCTGAGCAGCGGCGCGCGGATGGCCCGGCTCGACGGCAGGGCGGCGGCGATCACCGGCGGCGCCTCGGGAATCGGAGAGGCCACCGCCCGGCGCCTGGCCGAGGAGGGCGCGCACGTGGCCCTCGCGGACATCGACGCGGAGCGGGGCCGCGTGGTGGCCGACGAGATCCGAGCCAAGGGCGGCCGGGCGATCTTCGTGGAGACGCATACCGAGCGGGAAGCCGAGTGCGTCCGGTTCATCCACGCCGCTCACGCCGAGCTGAGCCGCCTGGATATTCTCGTCAACAACGCGGGGATGCGGCTCTACCAGACGGTGGTGGACGCGAGCGAGGAGAGCTGGGACGCGATCCTGGCCGTGAACGTGAAGGGCTACGCGTTCTGCGCGAAGGCGGCGATCCCCCTGATGCGCCGGACCGGCGGGGGCAGCATCGTCAACGTCGCCTCGATCCGCTCAGTGGTCGCCGGGGGCAACATGGTGCAGTACGATACCACCAAGGCGGCGGTGGCGGGCCTCACCCGCGCGATGGCTCTCGACCACGCGGGCGAGGGGATCCGGGTGAACGCGGTGTGCCCGGGTCCGATCTTCACCCGATTCCACGAGCGTCGGGCCGCCACCGCGGGCAAGACCTTCGAGCAGTTCAAGGCCGAGTTCGGCCACGGCACCATGCTCAAGCGGCCGGGGACGCCGGCCGAGGTCGCGGCCTGCATCCTGTTCCTGGCGTCGGACGACGCCTCCTACGTGACCGGCGCGTCGCTCTACGTGGACGGCGGCCAGGTCTCGCTTTGAGAGCCGTTTCCGGGTCCGCTCGGCTCGCCTGCGGCTGCGCCTCGCCCGACGGAAGCATTCCCGGATCCGCTCGGCTCGCCTGCGGCTGCGCCTCGCTCTGCCTCAGTTCACACCCGGTCGGGACGCGGCGCCCGGGGAGGCTGTGATCGCCGCGGGCTCGGAGGCATCCCAGGCGCGCAGGCCGTCCACGCTCGCATCCACCGCCCGCGCGGTCTCCGGGTCCTGTCCCTTCACGGTCTGCGTGATGCGGCTGAAGAGCCGTTCGCCGGGCTGCGCCTCGCCGCGGACGTCCCGCCGGTAGGCGGAGAAGCCCATGTAGTGCGCGGCGATCCGCGCGCTGAACGGACCCGCGCCGGTGCCGGTCAGGATCAGGATGTAGGGGCCCTCGTGCCCGCCCGGCACCTCGACCAGCCAGCGCTGCCCGCCCTTGGCTTCGGTCAGCGAACCGAACACCTGGTTGACCTCGACGTCGGGGGCGAGAAAGCCCGCGGCCTGGCTGCCGTCCGGCATGCGCACCAGCGGCACCACCGGCCCCGTGGTCCGGATCTGGAGCGTGCTCGCGCTCGGCGCGAAGGGCCCGGTCAGCACCGGCACCCCGAAGCGCACCCGGGCGCGCTGGCCGGCCAGCAGCACCGTGTCGGTCTGGCCGCTCCGGTCCGTGAGCCAGAGCGTGCCCCGGCGCGTCCAGCACACGAAGTCCCCGGCCGCCTGCTCGGCGCCGATCAGCCCGTCGTGGGCGGTCGCGGTGTAGTCGTTGGACTCGAGCGTGAGGGTCGATCGGCTCCCCGCAGCCTGCACCACGCGCGCCCAGACGCGCCCGGCGTGGATCAGCATCCGGATCCCCGCGGCCTTCGCGCGGCCCGTGGGCGCCTGCTTCACCGTGACCTCGGTGTCGGGGAGCAGGGTGACCGTGCTGCCGTTCAGGAACGTGACGAGCGCGACGCCGCCCGCGCCGGTGCGGACGCGATCGCCCTCCGCCAGGTTCATGCCGCTGATCCCGGGCTCCGGCGCGCCCGCGTCGCCTCCGATGCGCTCCACCGGCGCGGCCAGCACGCTCAGGGTCGCGGTGACCGCGCCCTGGGCCGGCGCCGGCGACGGGATGATCAGGGGAACCATCAGAACCATCGCCACCACGCTGTGCCGATGCCACCTCATTGCGCCCTCCTCACTTCGTTGGGAGCTTGCCGAACGCATGCTCAGCGAGCAAGCGGCGCGCCAGGCCGGACTGCCACGCAAGTGGTCGTGGCGCTTGCCGTCGTCCGGCGTGGCCGGGCAAGACGCCCGGAGCGGCGACGGCACTCCGCCCGGGCGGCGCGAGGGGCTAGGGGCGTGGGACCTCGCGCACCGTGCCGGGCACGCCGGTGCTGCCCGTATTGAGTCCGGCCTTCCGCAGCATGCGGCTGCCCGCGTCGTGGCCGAAGAGGTCGGGGCCCTGCGCGGTCAGCCCGCCGTCCACCACGATCACCTGGCCGGTGATGAAGCGGGACTCCTCGCCGGCGAGGAAGAGCGCGGTGTCCGCGATGTGCTGCGGCAGGCCCGGCTCCGGCCAGGGCTGCTTCGCCCGGACCAGGCGGTCCCAGGCCTCTTCCCGCGGACCGGTGGCGAGCGGGGTCCGGATCAGGCCGGGGGCGATCGCGTTGACCCGGATGCGATGGGCGGCCAGCTCCGTGGATACCGAGCGGGTCAGGTTGATCACCGCGGCCTTGGCCCCCGAGTAGGCGTGCGGGCCGGCGCCGCCGCCGATGCCCGCGACCGACGCGGTGCTGATGATGCTGCCGCCGCGGCCCTGGACCTTCATGCGCTTCGACGCGTGCTTGATGCCGAGGAATACGCCGCGCACCAGCACCGCGAACGTGAAGTCCCATTCCTCGGCGGTGCTCTCGCCGATGGGGCCGAATGCGCCGCCGACCCCCGCGTTGTTGAAGATGCAGTCGAGCCCCTGGAAGCGCTCGACCGCGAGGGCGACGAGGCCCGCCACGTCGCGCTCCGTCGAGACGTCGCCGCGCAGGGCGGCCAGCCGATCGGCGTGTCCCTGCGCGCGGGCGAGCGCGACGGTCTCGGCGAGGCCCGCCTCGTTCAGGTCGCCGATCACCACCCGGGCGCCCTCCCGGAGAAACGTCAGCGCGGTCGCGCGCCCGATGCCGCTGCCGCCCCCGGTGATGACCGCGACCTTGCCGTCGAGGCGCCCGTTCACGCGGCCGCCTCCGCTATCCGCGAGGCTTCACCCAGGTCTCGGACCAGGCCAGGGTGGCGCTGCTGCCCTGCCGGTCCCCGCGCATCTCGGGCCACACGTTCCCCGGCGCCACCTTGCCGTTGATCTCGAGCTGGGCCGCGCGGGCCGGGAAGAAGGTGCTGAAGACGCCAATCGGCCGGTCGTTGAAGCCGGGAGGGGCGTTGAGCACGAAGGGCTCGATGCAGTCGTACCAGGTCATCGTGACGCGCGCGTCGACGGCGGTGACCGTCTCGGTGGCGCTCGACCAGGGCCCGCCCTGCCGCTCGAAGCGCGCGGCGATCACCGGGATGGACGTGTCCGCGAAGGCGGGAAAGAGCAGGGTCTCGATGGATTTCTGCAGCCAGCGCGCCACCGCGATATTGTCGCTGTAGATGCGGACCCGGCCGTCGGTGAGCGTGCTCTGGAGAAACAGCGCGTGTCCGCCGCCCGCCGGGCACCACAGCACGCGCCAGTGGCTCGCGCGATCGGACAGCGTCGTGCCGCCGTCGGGGCTCAGGCGGATGAAGGAGTTCTCGCCGGTCATCATGACTGCGTTCGGGTCAACTGGCGGCATCGGTCGTCTCCTGTGAGAGGGGTTGGGCGCGGCGGGGCCGGCGCGGCCGCGGCCCCCGCCGGCCCCGAGTGAAGATACTGGGGAAGGAGGTCCGGAGCAAGGGGATGGATCTCACGCCGTACGTGGTGGAGGTGGCGCAGGCGAGCCTCGACGACCTGCGGGAGCGGCTCGCGAGAACGCGGTGGCCCGACGAGGTGGACGGCGCGGGCTGGGACTACGGGGCGAGCCTCGCCTACATGCGCGAGCTGATCGACTACTGGCGGACCGGCTTCGACTGGCGCGCGGCCGAGCGGGGCATGAACACGGTGCCGCACTTCCGCGCCCGCGTGGACGGCGTCGGCATCCACGTGATCCACCAGCGGGGCCGGGGGCCGGCGCCGATGCCGCTGCTCATCACCCACGGCTGGCCCAGCTCCTTCGTCGAGATGCTCGCGCTGATCCCGCTCCTCGCCGACCCGGGCGGCCACGGCGGGGACCCCGTCGACGCCTTCGACGTGATCGTGCCGTCGATGCCCGGCTTCGGCTTCTCCGACCGGCCCGGCCGCGGAATGACCCGGAGCCGCGTGGCCGGGCTCTGGGCGGGCCTCATGGAGGGTCTCGGCTACCCGCGCTACGCCGCGCACGCCAACGACATCGGCGCGGTGATCAGCGGCTGGCTCGCCGCGGATCATCCCGACCGGCTGATCGCGCTCCACACGCTGATGCCGAACTTCCCGCCGGCCGTGATCGGGGCCGACGCGCGGCCGCCGAGCCCGGCCGAGCAGGCGTTCGCCCGCCTGCAGGAGCGCTGGGAGCGGGAGGAGGGCGGCTACAACCGGATCCAGGAGACGCGGCCCCAGACGCTGGCCTACGGGCTCCACGACTCGCCGGCGGGCCTTGCGGCGTGGATCGTGGAGAAGTGGCTCGCGTGGACGGGCGATCCGGCCGAGGTGGCCCGCCGCTTCAGCCGGGACCTGCTCCTGGCGAATGTCACGCTCTACTGGGTCACCGGCACCGCCAACGCGGCGAACCGCTCGTACTACGAGCGGGCCCGCGAGACCCGGCGCATCACCTCGCGCATCACGGTGCCCACCGGCGTCGCCCTCACGAGCGAGGCCATCCAGCGCCCGCCGCGGGAGCTGGCCGAGCGCAGCTTCGCCGACATCCGCCGCTGGGTCGAGCTGCCCCGGGGCGGCCACTTCGTGGCGGCCGAGGCGCCCGAGGTGCTCGCGGAGGAGCTGCGGGCGTTCTTTCGGCCGTTCCGCAGCCCCCACGGACTGTGAGATAGTGCAGCGCCGGGAGGTCCCCACGATGAGCCCACATGCCCTCTACCTGGTCCGGATGGACGTCGCGCACGATCTCGAGCCCACCTTCAACGAGGTCTACGACAAGGAGCACCTGCCGCTGCTCCGGGCGGTGCCCGGGGTCGTCCGGGGCTCGCGCTACCGCAACCCGTCCCCGACCGAGCCGCGCTACCTCGCGGCCTACGAGCTCACGAGCGCGGCCGTGCTCGGCAGCCCGCAGTGGAAGGCGGCGGGGGAGGCGGGTCGCTGGCCCACCGAGATCCGTCCGCGCACCATGAACCGGCACCTCGCGACCTACGAGTGGGTGGGGTCGAGTCCGGCGCTGACCTACCGGACGCCCTACATCTTCTGGGTCATGATGGACGTCGAGCCCCACCGCGAGGCGCTGTTCAA
Organism: Candidatus Limnocylindria bacterium; assembly: GCA_035524955.1. Lineage (GTDB taxonomy): Bacteria > Methylomirabilota > Methylomirabilia > Rokubacteriales > CSP1-6 > CAMLFJ01. The sequence continues at coordinate 19,159 of DATLFG010000072.1, forward strand.
CGAGCTCTACGACGTCGAGCACGTGCCGTTGCTGCTGAAGCTGCCCGGCTGCGTGAACGTGGTGCGCTACCGGACCGAGACGCCGGGCGAGCCGCGTTACCTGGCCGCCTACGAGGTCGAGCGGCCGGACCTGCCGATGTCCCCGCTCTGGAACGACACCTCCGACATCGGCCGCTGGAAGCCCGAGGTGCGGCCGTACACCTACAACAAGAAATACATCGTGAGCGAGCGCCTCTGATGCCCACCGACATCGCCCTGACCTCCCTCGCCATGCCCCTGCCCGAGTTCCCCGCGATCGCCCGCGAGGCGGAGCAGCGGGGCTACCGCACCGCCTGGGTGGGCGAGGCCTCGGGCGCGGAGGCCATCGTGCTGTCCACCTTGATCGCGACGCACACGCAGACGCTCAGGATCGCCAACGGCGTGATCCCGGTGCAGACGCGCACCCCGATCGTGTACGGCCAGGCCGCCGCCACGCTCGGGCACCTGGCCCCGGGCCGGTTCGCGCTCGGCCTCGGGCTCTCCAGCGAGATCATCGTGGGGCAGTGGCACGGGCTGCCGTTCACGCCGTCCATCCAGCAGATGCGGGAGGCGGTGCAGATCATCCGCATGGCCGCCGCGGGCGAGCGGGTGAGCTTCGAGGGCAAGTTCTACCGGCTCAAGAACTTCCGGCTCGCGATTCCCGCCCCGGCGCCGGCGCCGCGGATCTACCTTGCGGCGCTCGGCCCCCGGATGTGCGAGCTCGCGGGCGAGGTGGCGGACGGGGTGCTGCTCAACTGGATCCCGCCGTCGGCGGTGCCCGCGTCGGTCCGCCACGTGGAGACCGGGGCCCGGCGCGCCGGCCGGAGCCTGGCGGACGTGGACGTCGCGGTGTACCTGCGCACCTGCGTGACCGACGAGCCCGCGCCGGCGCGCGAGACGCTGGCTCGCGACATCACCGGCTACGCCATCGTGAGCGTCTATGCGCGCTTCTTCGAGGAGTGCGGCTTCGCCCCGGAGGTCGAGGCCGTCAACCGCGCGTGGAAGGCGGGCGATCGCGCGGGCGCGGTCAAGGAGATCTCCGAGCGCGTGCTCGAGGGCCTGGGCGCGGTGGGCTCGGCCGAGGTGTGCCACGCGCAGATCACCGCGTTCGCGCGCACCGGGGCGACCCCGGTGGTGCTGCCGTTCGCGCCGCCCGGCTCCGAGGCGCGCGCATCGCTCCTGCGGACCTTCCGCTCGTTCCCGTAGAGCCGTGAGCGTCTCTCCGCTTGCGGGGAAGCCGGCCCCGCGCGAGATGCTGGTGGACGTCGGGGCGCTCGAGCGCGCCTACTACGCGCGCCGGCCCGACCTCGGCGATCCCGACCATCTCGTCGCCTTCGGCACCAGCGGGCACCGCGGCTCCCCGCTGCGCGGCTCCTTCACCGAGGCGCACATCGTGGCGATCACCCAGGCGATCTGCGACTACCGGCGCGGCCGCGGCATCGACGGGCCGCTGTACATGGGCAAGGATACGCACGCGGTGTCCGGCCCGGCCGAGCGCACCGCGCTAGAGGTGCTGGCCGCGAACGGCGTCGAGACGATCATCCAGCGCGAGGACGGCGTGACGCCGACGCCCGTCATCTCGCGCGCGATCCTGGTGCACAACCGCGGCCGCGCCGCGCACCCGGCGGACGGCATCGTCGTGACCCCGTCGCACAACCCGCCGGAAGACGGCGGCTTCAAGTACAACCCGCCCGACGGCGGCCCCGCCGACACCGACGTGACCCGCTGGGTCCAGGACCGCGCCAACGAGCTCCTGCGGGCGGGCAACGCGGGCGTGGCGCGGGTGCCGCACGCGCGCGCCCTCCGCGTCGCGACCACCCGCCAGGAAGACCTCGTCCTGCCGTACGTGAACGATCTGCGGAACGTGGTGGACATGGAAGCCATCCGCGAGGCCGGGCTCCGGCTCGCGGTGGACCCGCTCGGCGGCGCCTCCCGGCCCTACTGGGAGCCGATCAACGCGGTCTACGGCCTCGACGTGGCGGTCGTGAACCCGGCGATCGACCCGACCTTCTCGTTCATGACGGTGGACCACGACGGCCGGATCCGCATGGACTGCTCGAGCCCCCACGCGATGGCCCGGCTCGTCGGCCTGAAGGATCGCTACCGCCTCGCCTTCGCGAACGACCCGGACGCCGATCGCCACGGCATCGTCACGCCCGGCGCGGGCCTGATGAACCCCAACCACTACTTGGCCGTCGCCATCGGCTATCTCTTCCCGAGCCGGCCCGGGTGGCCGGCGGGTGCCGCGGTCGGCAAGACGCTGGTCAGCAGTGGGCTGATCGACCGGGTGGCCCGGAAGCTGGGCCGGCGCCTGTACGAGGTGCCGGTGGGGTTCAAGTGGTTCGTGCCCGGGCTGCTCGACGGCTCCCTCGGCTTCGGCGGCGAGGAGAGCGCCGGCGCGAGCTTCCTCCGGCGCGACGGCTCCGCGTGGGCCACCGACAAGGACGGCCTGATCATGGACCTGCTCGCCGCCGAGATCACCGCGCGCACCGGCCGGGATCCAGGTCAGCACTACGCGGCGCTGGCCGCCGAGCTCGGGACGCCCCACTACACGCGCATCGACGCGGCGGCGACGGCCGAGCAGAAGGCCCGGTTGGGGAGGCTGTCGCCGAGCGCGGTCACCGCCTCGCGCCTGGCGGGGGAGCCCATCACCGCCACGGTGACCCGGGCGCCCGGCAACGACGCGCCGATCGGCGGCCTCAAGGTCGCGGCCGCGAGCGGCTGGTTCGCGGCGCGCCCCTCCGGGACCGAGAACATCTACAAGATCTACGCGGAAAGCTTCCGGGACGCCGCGCACCTCGACGCGATCGTGCGCGAGGCGCAGGAGATCGTGGACGTCGCGCTGCGCTAGCCGCCGGTCTTCGCCGGATGCGCGCGGACCGCTTCCTCGTTGACCTCGGTGCCCCAGCCGGGGCCGGTGGGCAGCAGCAGGTGGCCGTGCTCGATCCGCGGCGTGACGGTCACCAGGTCGTCCTGCCACGGCACCATGTCGGGGTCGGTCTCCATGATGCGCAGGTTGGGGACCACCGCGCTCCAGTGCGCGTTCATCATGGTGGCCAGGTGGCCGTAGAAGTTGTGCGGGGCCACGTTGATCTCGTAGGTGTCGGCCATCGCCGCGATCTTGAGCGACTCGGCCACGCCGTTCCACGGCGTGTCGATGATGGCCACGTCGACCGCCTGCTGCTCGAAGAACGGCCGGTAGTCGCGCCGGCCGAAGAGGCACTCGCACGAGGCCACCGGGATGGAGGTGCGGCTCCGCACGTAGGCCAGCGCCTTCGGGTCGCGCGTGTCCATCTCGACCCAGAAGAGATCGTAGGGCTCCATGGCCCGCGCCATCGTGAGGAAGCCCTCGGTCTTGTAATTGAAGTTGAGGTCCACCAGGATGTCCATGTCGGGCCCCGCGCCCTCGCGGAAGGCGGCGAGCTCGGCGCGCAGGGCGTCGAGCACGTGCCGGTCGGCGTTGAGCTCCGGGAAGCCGGCGCTGCGGCCGAAGCCGGGCACATGGGCCCGCGGGTGGTCGCCCAGGAGCAGCACGTTGGTCTTGAGCGCGGTGTAGCCATTGGCCACGACCTCGCGCCCCATCGCCACGACGTCGTCGAGGGTACGCACCGGCGGGATCTGCATCTCCCGGGCGCGGCTCACCCGGTAGGTGGCGCAATGCGACCAGTAGAGACGGATGCGGTCGCGGACCGGACCGCCGAAGAGCGCGTAGACCGGGACGCCGAGCGCGCGGGCCGCGATGTCGAGGAGGGCGTTCTCGATGGCGCCGATGGCCTGCTGGATCACGCCGCCGGTGGCCTGCCGGCGGAGGGCGTAGAGGAGCGCGACGTGAGCCTCCCACGGGCGGGGATCCTTGCCGATGAGCGCGGGCGCGAGGCCGGCGATGGCGGCGGAGACGCCGACGCCGCCGAAGGATTCGTTGTACTCGCTCCAGCCGACGATGCCCTCGTCGGTGCTGATCTTGAGGAAGTCGAGGCTGCGCCAGCCCCCGTCCGCATGCAGCGACTCCACCTTCGTGATCTTCATCGGCTCTCCTTCGGTGGCCCGGCGATCTCGGCCCGGGCCGGCCGCGGTAGGCTACCGGACGGGCCCCCGCGACGGCAAGAGGTGGGCGCAGGGGTACGGGCGATCCGGGTGGCCCTCGCCGCCGCGCTGGCCCTCGCGGCCTGTCTCGGGCCGGTGCGCGACCTTCCCCCGCCGCGACCAGGCGAAGCCTCCGTCACCGTCCACGTCGTCCGACACGGCTGGCACAGCGGGCTGGTGATCCGGCGCGATCAGATCCCGCCCCAGGCGTGGCCCGAGCAGGCCCGGTTCCCGGCCGCGCGATTCCTGGAGGTGGGGTGGGGGGACCGCGCGTTCTACCAGTCGCGGGACGCCGGCATCCGGCTGGCCCTCGAGGCCTCGGTAGCCTCCGAGGGCAGCGTGCTTCACGTGGCCGGCTTCGACCGGCCGCCGGCCGAGCACTTCGCCCCGGCCGAGGTCGCGGCGATCGTGCTCTCCGCGCGCGGGGTCGAGGCCCTGGCCCATTTCGTCTCGCGCGCCTACGCCCGCGACGCCGCCGGCGCGCCGGTCGACCTGGGCCCGGGCCTCTACCCCGGCAGCCGCTTCTACGCGGCCACCGGCCGCTACTCGCTCGTCTACACGTGCAATAGCTGGATTGCCGACGCACTCCGGGCGGGCGGCTGTCCGATCACGCCCGCCTGGGCGCTCACCGCCGGCAATCTCATGTTCCAGGCCCGCCGCTGCGGGCCCGACTAGACACGCGACGGCGGACCGGCCCGCTTCCCGCCCGGGCGCTGCCCGCGCTCCTGCCGTCGAGATGCTTCGGCAGCACGTAGACCCCGATCGGGTTACTTCTCGGAGTTCGTGAAGAGCTGGATCTGGGCGATGACCTGCTTGGCGAACCGCGAGCTCATCACCACGAGCCGGTCCGCCTGGCCGGCGGTCTCGCGTTCCCCACAGTGTCGGTGAGTCGGGCGGAACGTCACCGGAACAGGACGCGCCAGCGGCCGGTGTTCTGGATGTCGCGCTGGATCACCAGACGCTCGAAGATGATCCAGCCCATGAGATGGCGAATCCTCCGCATGCCCTGGTTCTCCATGCCCTTCACGGAGCCCGTGTTCGTGGGACGCGCTTCCGCCAGCACGCGTCGGTACCCCCGCCGCTGAAGCATGAGGAGACACTCATTTCCGGCCTTCTGGAGCAACCCACGGCGGCGCGCCCGCGGGACCGTGAAGAAGTTGCCGAGGTACGGTATCGCCTCGGGCTCTTGTAGGGTTCGCAGGTACTCGGCCCCGTTGACCACGACGTGTCCGTAGGCCGCGTAGCCCTCGCTATCCTGGACCACGATCAGCCGGTTGCCCCCTCGGATGCCCTCCAAGGATTTTCGGACACTGCTTCCCCCCAGGAATTCGAACAGCTCGGGCGTCATCACCGTGTCAATGTTCTCGGGGCCGATCTCGATGACCCGCTCTTCGGGGGCCCAGGAGACGGGCTCCCGAGGACGGGTCAGGTCGAGCTCGAAGACGACGTGGTTGCGGCGGCGAATGAAGTGACCGGCCAGTTGCACCAGGGCGCGCACGATTGGACTCTGCCGCACGGCTTTCCGGCTAGTAGCGGTAGTGGTCGGGCTTGTAGGGGCCGGCCTTGTCCACCCCGATGTAGCGGGCCTGGGCGTCGGACAGCTCGGTCAGTCGCGCGTTCAGCTTCTTGAGCTGCAGGCGCGCGACCTTCTCGTCCAGGTGCTTGGGCAGCACGTAGACCCCGATCGGGTACTTCTCGGGATTGGTGAAGAGCTCGATCTGGGCGATGACCTGGTTGGCGAACGACGAGCTCATCACGTAGCTCGGATGACCGGTGCCGCAGCCCAGGTTGACCAGCCGCCCCTCGGCGAGCAGGATGATGCGCCGTCCGTCGGGGAAGATGACGTGGTCCACCTGCGGCTTGATGTTCTCCCACTGGTACTGCTTGAGCGACGCGATGTCGATCTCGCTATCGAAGTGGCCGATATTGCACACGATCGCGTTGTTCTTCATCCGCGTCATGTGCTCGTGGGTGATGACATGGTAGTTGCCGGTGGCGGTCACGAAGATATCCGCCTGCGGCGCGGCCTCCTCCATCGTCACCACGCGGTAGCCCTCCATCGCGGCCTGCAGCGCGCAGATCGGGTCGATCTCGGTGACCCAGACCTGGGCCGACAGCGCGCGGAGCGCCTGGGCCGAGCCCTTGCCCACGTCGCCGTAGCCGCACACCACCGCGACCTTGCCCGCCACCATGACGTCGGTGGCCCGCTTGATCCCGTCCACCAGGGACTCCCGGCAGCCGTAGAGGTTGTCGAACTTGCTCTTGGTCACCGAGTCGTTGACGTTGATGGCCGGGAACTTGAGCCGGCCCTCCTTGGCCATCTGGTAGAGCCGCTTGACCCCGGTGGTGGTCTCCTCGCTCACCCCGCGGATCTTGGGGAGCCGGGTCGAGTACCAGTGGGGGTCCTTGCCGAGCTTCGCCTCGATCGAGGCGAAGAGCGCGGTCTCCTCCTCGTTGGCCGGATGCGAGATGACCGAGGCGTCCTTCTCCGCTCCCGCACCCAGGTGGAGCAGCAGAGTGGCGTCGCCGCCGTCGTCCAGGATCATGTTGGAGTGGGTGCCCTCCGGCCACTCGAAGATGCGGTGGGTGTAGTCCCAGTACTCCTCGAGCGACTCGCCCTTCCGCGCGAACACCGCGGTGCCCGCGGCCGCGATCGCGGCGGCGGCGTGGTCCTGGGTCGAGAAGATGTTGCAGGAGGCCCAGCGGACGTCCGCGCCGAGGGCCTGCAGGGTCTCGATCAGGACCGCGGTCTGGATCGTCATGTGCAGCGACCCGGTGATGCGGGCGCCCTTGAGCGGTTGCCGGCTCGCGTACTCCTCGCGGATGGCCATGAGACCGGGCATCTCGGTCTCGGCGATCTGGATCTCCTTGCGGCCCCAGTCCGCGAGGCTCAGATCGGTGACGACGTGGTCCTGGGGCCGGGTCGATTTGGTAGTGGCGCTCATCTCGCGCCCTCCTTATGGTAGGGGAGTTTGCGAGCGCCGTTGCCCACAGCCGGCCCGAGGGGTCGGCCGCTCCGAGCCTGGCGGGAAGGGCTCCCGTCGCAACGCTCCTCGGAGCTGTGCACCGAACACGAGTATACACGACACCAGGAGGCTCGCGATGCTCACCGCGGCGGACTTCATCCGGGCGCACCTCAAGCGGCTCCACGCCGGGCTCGACCGGGCGCTGGCCGAGCTCACGCCGGAGCAGCTCCACACGGTGCCGGCCGGGCACCCGAAGGCCAACACCATCGGGTGGGGGATCTGGCACTACGTGCGCACCGAGGACAACATCGTCCGCTGGGTGATCCAGGACCGGCGGCCGCCCATCTGGACCGAGGGCGGCTACGGCGAGAAGCTGGGGCTGCCGCCCGCCGCGCAGGGCACCGGCATGTCCACCGAGGAGGCCCAGGCGCTGCGCATCGAGGACATCCCGCTCTTCCAGGCGTACACCCAGAAGGTGTGGGCCGGCACCGAGGAGCTCTTCGACGCGGCCACGCCCGCGCTCCTCGAGAAGACGGTGACGGTCAAGCCCCTCGGCGAGATGTCGGTCGTGCAGTGCCTGGGCCAGGTGGGGCTCACCCACGGCATGACCCACCTGGGCGAGATCGCGCTGGCGCGGACGCTGATCGGCGCCTGATCCGCACGCCCCCGTGTTCCCTCTCCTGCCGCTCGCCGCGCTGGGGTTCTTCCTCGGCATCCGCCACGCCACCGATCCAGATCACGTGGTCGCGGTCGCGACGATCGTCAGCCGCGAGCGGACGATCGGAAGTGCGGCGCTGATCGGGGTCCTGTGGGGCCTCGGCCACACCGTCACGATCCTGCTGGCCGGCGGCGTCATCGCCTTCTTCGGTCTGGTCGTTCCGCCGCAAGTGGGGCTCACCATGGAGCTCTCGGTGGCCCTCATGCTCATCGTGCTGGGCGCCCTCGGCGTGGCCGGCGTCCGGCGACAGCAGTCCGGCCCGCACGCCCACGGGGACTACGTCCATGCTCATCCCGGCGGCCACGAGAGCGATCATCACGGGCACGGGGAGCACGAGACGCCGCTCGGCCGTCTCGATCGGCGCTTCGGCGGGCTCGGCTTCTACCAGGCCGCGCGCCCCTTCGTGGTCGGCGTGGTCCACGGTCTCGCGGGCTCGGCGGCCGTGGCCCTGCTCGTGGTCGCGACCATCCACGACCCGCTTATCTACCTGGCCTACCTCATCGTCTTCGGCCTCGGGACGATCGCGGGCATGATGGTGATCACCGCGGCGATCGCGCTGCCGTTCGTGTACTCGGCCCGGAGGCTCCTCGGCGTGAACCGTGTCCTGACCCTGGCCGCCGGGCTGCTCAGCGTGGGGTTCGGGCTGTTCCTCGTCTACCAGATCGGGCTCGTGGGCGGTCTCCTCACCGGCCGGTACTAGGGCAGGTACTTCCTGAACCAGTCCAGGATGATCCGGAAGCGCTCGAGACGGTGCCGCGGCTTGCCCGAGCGCGAGAGCTCGTGGTTCTCGTCCGGGAAGCGCACGAACACCACCTCCCGCCGCAGCGTCCTGAGCGCCATGAAGAGCTGCTCGCCCTCCCCGATCGGGCAGCGCAGGTCATCCTCGGAGTGGATGATCAGCAGCGGGGTGGTGATGTCCCGGGCGTAGGTCAGCGGCGAGCGCTCGAGGTACTTCGCCATGTTCTCCCACGGGAGAATGCCGCCCAGCTCGCCCACGTTGAAGAGGTGGCCGATGTCGCTCGACCCGAACATGGTGACGTGGCTGTTCACCGCGCGCTCCGAGCAGGCGGCCTTGAAGCGGGTGGAGTGGCCCACGATCCAGCTCGTCATGAACCCGCCGTAGCTGCCGCCCAGCAGGCCCAGCCGCGCGGGATCGATCCAATCGAACCGGCGCAGGGCCTCGTCGAGGCCGGCCTGCACGTCCGCCGCGTCGCCGCCGCCCCAGTCGCCCACCACCGCGCGGGTGAACGCTTCGCCGTATCCCTGGCTGCCGCGCGGGTTCGTGTAGAGCACCGCGTAGCCCGCGCCCGCCTGGACCTGGAACTCGTCGAGGAACGGGTAGCCGTACTGGGCGTGCGGGCCACCGTGCACGTTGAGGAGCAGGGGATAGCGCGCGCCGGGCTTCCAGCCGAACGGTTTCATGATCCAGGCGTCCACCGTCATGCCGGCCCGCTCGAAGCGGAAGCGCTCCGGGCGGCTCAGCGCGACCTCGCGCTTCCAGTCTCGGTTGCAGTCGGTGAGCTGCCGCTCGCCCCCGCCGTCGATGCCGCAGACGAAGACCTCGGCCGGCGAGTCGGGCTCGCTCGCCGCGAAGGCCACGGTCGTCCCGTCGCGGGATGCGGAGAAGCCGCCGACGACCCGGTCGCCCGCGACGATCCGCGTGACCGGTCCGCCGCCGGCCGGCACGCGGTAGACGCCGAGGCTGCCCTGGTCTTCCGCGGCCACGGTGACGGCGCTGCCGTCGGGACTCCACACCGGCGGCACCCCGAGCGGTGAGCAGGAGCGATCGAAGTCGGCGGTGAGACAGCGGGGCGCGCCGCCGCTCGCCGGGATCGCGAAGAGCCGGATATTGCCGCCGAACGCGTTGGTCTCGGCTCGCCCCAGGTAGGCGATCGTGTCCCCGGCGGGCGAGAAGGCGGCCTGGCCGGCGGGGCCCGCGGTGGCGGTCAGCCGGCGGGGTTTGCCTCCCTCGGCGGCCGCGAGCCAGATGTCGGTGCCGTCGTCGTGGTCGCGGTCTTCGTGGCGGGCCGAGGTGAACGCGATCGAGCGCCCGTCCGGCGACCACGCGGGCTCGGCGTGGTCGTAGTCGCCCTCGGTGAGCTGGCGCGGCTCGCCGCCATCCGCGGCCACCACGAAGATCTGCGGGCGCCGATCGTAGGTGAAGCCCTCGCCGTTCCACCGGTACTTCATGGTGGTGATGACGCGCGGAGGCTTCGACGCGCGCTTGTCCTCCTCGGACTGAGGCTCCGGCGGGCCGCCGACCCGCGCGGCGAAGGCGAGGCGCGAGCCGTCTGGCGACCACGCGGGCGCGCTCAGGCCGTGACGCAGATCGGTGAGGCGCGTTGCCTCGCCCCCGGCGGCCGGCATCACGTGGAGCTGCCCCTTCTTCCCCGCCTCGCGCTCGGAGATGAAGGCTAGGCGCGAGCCGTCGGGCGACCAGCGCGGGGTCGTGTCCCGTCGCGGCCCGGTCGTGAATCGGCGGGGCTCCCCGCCGGCCGCGCTCACCACCCAGATGTTGGAGCGGTACTCGTCCTTCTCCTCGGATAGGGTGGTGACCACGAAGGCGACGGTCCGGCCGTCCGGGGCGATCTGGGGGTCGCTGACGAAGCGGATGCGGGTGAGGTCCTGCGGGACCATCGCGCGCGGGGTGGGCATGGGGCGCATGATCCGCCAGCTCCGCACGTCTTGACAAGCGCCCTCCCGCCGGCCCCGCCGGGTCGACGGGTAGGCGCAAAAACCCTCATGGAGGACAATGGCGGGTAGGGAGGACCCTCATGCACATCGTGGTGATGACGCTGGTTGCGCTGGTGGTCGCCGCGCCCGCCGTGGCGCGGGCGCAGGTGCAGGTGCACGTCGACATCGGCATCCGTCTCCCCGCTCCGCCTCGTCTGGTGGTCGTACCCCAGGTGCCCGCGGTGCGCTACGTGGCGGCCCCCACCGCTCCCGGCAACCTGTTCTTCTACAACGGACAGTACTGGGCCTTCGCGAGCGGCGGCTGGTACGTCAGCGGCGGCTACAACGGTCCGTGGGTCGTCGTCGCCCCCGAGTTCGTGCCTCGACCCGTGCTGTTCGTGCCGGTGCAGTACTACCATGTCCCGCCCGGCCACTGGAAGAAGTGGGCGCGTCAGCGGCCACCGCGCTGGCAGGAGGATTGGGGGCGGGAGTGGGCCGACAAGCGCGCGTGGAAGTCGCGTGACCGGGACCGGGACGACGACGATCGGGACGACCGGCGAGACAAGGGCCGGGGGAAGGGAAAGGGGAAAGGGCGCGGGCGCGACCGCTAGGAGGCTGTCCCGGTAACATCGGACGATCCGCCGCCAGCGGAGTGGTCCACGTTCGAGCGCGAGCTTGGCCCGCGCTTCCCATCTCCGGGGGAAGGGTCGGAAGGGGGGCGTAGCCCCCTCCGAGTTCCCTTGCCGGGCCGCGTCCGGCTACAGGTACCAGCGCCGGAAGATCTCGAAGACGTTCAGCTCGCCGCCCCGCCAGTAGCGATTCGCGGGCAGCGAGAAGGCGCGGCGCTCGCGGTCGTACGTGAGGCGGGCCGGGCGCGCCGGATCGTTCGGATCGTAGGCGAGGAACTCCGCCCCGGCGCTCGTGCGCGCGCCCTCGAACACGACCATCCCGTGGTTGATGGCCAGCGAGGGAAAGCGCAGCAGGTGCACCAGCGGCGCGCGGTGATCCTCGACCGCGTGCAACAGCTTGCCCGCGGTGCGGTGCTGATGCCGGCGCGAGACCGGAACCACGATCCGCCAGTGGCTGTGCTGCACGTAGGACCGCCACGCCCCGCCGCAGGCCGCCTTCACCAGCGGCGCGCGGGCCGTGCTGAGATCCCGCAGGCCCGCGTAGCCCGGGATGACCACGCGCTCCCCGGGCGGCGACGGCCGCCGCGGCGGCCGGCCGAGCACCGCCCGGATCAGTCGCCGATACGTCAGGTCGTCGGCGGGCGCTTCCGCCGGTTCGAAGCGCGCGTGGTAGAAGAACTGCCGCGCGGCCCGGACCAGCCCGAAGCAGCGATGCGCGTAGCGGGGCGCCGGCTCGCGGCGGACGGCGCGGGTCTGCCCCGTCGCCGCGTCGAAGTGGTACTCCCACACCAGCTCGTTCGCGAACGCGAACGTATCCCGCTCGAAATCGAAGCGTCGGGCGAGCGCGAGCATGTCTCGAGCGTACACCCGCGCCGAGCGCCGGTCACTACCTCGCGGGTAATTGCGGCCATGACCGGACTCGCCGACATTGAGCTCCGAAAGGAGATCACTCATGGTCGATGCAACGGTGAAGGAGCTGCAGCGGAAGAACGACGCGGCGTGGGAGGCCCTCGGCCGGACGCTCGAGGGCATGGAGCCGCACCTCGGGCGGGCCGACGCGCCGGGCGAGTGGACGGCGCGCCAGGTGCTCTGCCATCTGCTCTTCGAACCGGGCTGGAAGCCGGTCGCCCTGCTCGAGCGCTTCGCGATCGACGACCTTCCTCGGGTGGAGATCACGCCGGGCGCGGTGACGGTCACGCCCGAGCGGGAGCGCTCGACGCTGGCCCATCTGGTCGCGGCTCTCGACGGCCAGCGGCGCGACGTGTTCGGGTACCTCAGGACGCTCGGCGAGGCCGACATCGCGCGTCGAGCCCGGATCCCCCTCTTCGCGCCGCTCCTCGGCACCGACGAGGTCCCGTTGCCCGTCTTCGTCGGCGTCCTGTTCGACCGGCACTGGGCCGCGCACACCGAGCAGCTCGCCAAGATTCGCCGCGCGGCCGGATTGCCCGAAGCGAAGTACACTACCCCGACCACCGGAGCGACACGATGAACGCGAACACGGACCGCACGAGCTTTCTGCGCCGCAGCCTCCAGCTGGACGGCATCGCCTCCGGCCTCTGCGGAGTGCTGCTGCTGGCCGCCGCCTCCCCCATCTCCGCGCTCATGGGCCTGGCCGACCCGAGCATCGCGCGGCTGCTCGGCGCCTTCTTGATGATCTATGCGGCCGCGCTGCTGTACAACGCCGCGCGCGCCACGGTCAGCCGGCGCGAGGCGGTGGCGGCGGTGGTGCTCAACGCCGGCTGGGTGCTGGGCAGTGCGCTGGCGATCCTGGCCGGCCTCCTGACGCCGGTCGGCAACCTCGCGGTGGCCGCGGTGGCCGCGGCGGTGGTGCTCTTCGCGGTGCTCGAAGTCGTCGGGCTCACGCGCCTGCGCGAGATGACGGGGTGAGCGCGGCGTCGTACGCCTTCGACGTCGACACGGCGGTGGAGGCCGTCGCGGACCACCGGTTCGCGGCGGCCATCACCGACCGCTGGAACGTGCTGGGCGGGGGGCCGAACGGCGGCTACGTCATGGGCGTGTGTCTGCAGGCCCTCACGCGCGTCATGCCGGCGCCCGATCCGCTCGTGGCCTCCGCGTTTTTCCTGCGCCCGGTGCGGCCGGGCCCCGCGGAGGTGCGGACGGCCGTCGTCCGGAGCGGTCGCCGCGTCTCCACCGGCGAGGCGACGCTCTTCCAGGACGGCAAGGAGGCCCTGCGTGTGACCGCCGCCTTCTCGGACCTCCGCCGGGCCGCCGGCCGCACCCTGGTGCTCGCCGCCCGGCCGGAGCTGCCGCCTCCGGATCAGGCCGTGGACCTCATGGGCGAGAGCGTGATCCCCGAGCTCACGATCGGCCAGCGCGTGGAGTATCGCGTGGCCGCGCGGCCCGGCTGGGCGCGGGGCGAGCCGAGCGGTCGGCCGAGCCAGGAATTCTGGATGCGGTTTCCGCGACGGGCGCGAGCCGGATCTCCTGAGCCTGGCCTCGCTGGTCGACGCGGCGGCGCCGCCCGTCCTCGAGCTCGGGGAGACCGGCTCCGCGACGATCGAGCTGACCGTGCACCTGCGGGCCCATCCGGCGCCGGGCTGGCTCGCCTGCCGCGCCGCGACCCGCTTCGTCATCGGCGGCTACCACGAGGAGGACTTCGAGATCTGGGACTCGACCGGCGCCCTCGTGGCCCAGTCCCGCCAGCTCGCCCTGCTGCCGTAGCGGCGAGCGTTTCGGTGTCGCGTCGAGATGGTATGATCCGCGCACATGGCGGATCAGACGGACGACATCGCGGGACGCATCCTGCTGATCGTGGACGCGAGCGTGCCGACCGCTGCGCGGGCCGCCTGCGACGACGCGGCCGCGACGCTGTCCCGGCGCGCGGGGATGCCGGTGACGCTGGCCACGGTGCCCGTCGAGGCGCTGGACGCGGTGCAGCCCCTCATTCGCGCTGGCCCTGGTCGGATCCGCGAGCTCGATCCTCCGTCGGTGCCCGGGGACGCCATGGCCTCGGCCCCGTTCGCGTGGCGTCGCGACGGCCGGCCGGACTGGGGCGCGATGTGGACCACGTTCTGCGATCTGGCGCTCCACGGCGGTCCCCCCCAGCGCGGCGCGCTCCAGGCGCTGTGCGGGCCGTCCCGCGGAGACTGCGCGGCCATGCCGGCGCCCGAGATCGCGGCCGAGCTCCGGCGCGGGATCGAGGAGACCACCGGACTCGCCACGGAGCCGGCCGAGCCCGGATGGATCGCGGTCACGTGCGCGAGCGCCCGCATGGCGGCCTGGCTGTGCGCCACCATCATCCTGGAGAACGTGGACGCCCGCGCGGAGGGTGCGCGGCTCCTCGTGCCCGCGGGCCCCGGGTTCACCTTGGAGGATCAGGTCAAGAGCGTGATCACGGTGGTGGCGAAGACGCATCACTACTGGCGGGAGCACCTCGAATCGGCGCGGGAGACCCGATCCTGATCGCGGCCCTGCCGCCCGCGCCCGATCCGCGGGCGCTGCGCGGGCTCGAGGCGGACGCGGTCGAGCTGACCGCCCAGGAGCGCCGCCGGGCCCGACGGCGCGTGGTCACCCGGGCCGGCCGCGTCGTCACGCTCGCGCTCCCCGCGGGCGACGTGCTCCCCCTCGGCCGCGTGCTGCACGTGGGGCCCGGGTGGTTCGTGACGGTGGAGGCCGCGCCCGAGGCGCTCCTCGCGATCACGCCGCGAACGCCGCCCGAGGGGCTGCGCGTCGCGCTGGAGATCGGCCGGCTCCACGCCGCCCTCGCGGTGGCCGGCGGCCGCCTGCTCGTGCCCGACGAGCCCGGTGTCGAGCGGCTGCTCCGGCGGCTCGACGTCCCGTGGATCCGCGTCCGCGAGCCCTTCCTGTCCGTGTCCTCGGGCTCGCCCCACTGAGGCCGCGCCCGCAGATCGGGCGTGACAAGCCGGACCGGTTCGACTAGAGTGCTCGTGCCAGATACGGAATGGTGTTCGGCAATATGAATGGCGGCTGCCAGGCGGGAGGCCCAACCGCAGCGCGCGAGGCCACGAGGATGATGATCGGAGAGCGGACCATCCGGGGGCGGGTCGCGGTCGTCGGGGTGGGGGAGACGACCTACTACAAGCACGGCCGCGCGCCCGAGTCCGAGTTCGCCCTGGCGCTGCGGGCCATCCTGCGTGCCTGCGAGGACGCCGGCATCGATCCGCGGCGGGTGGACGGCTTCGCCTCCTACAGCAACGACCGCAACGATCCCTCGCGCCTGGCCGCCGCCCTCGGCCTGCCCGAGCTGCGCTTCTCGAACATGCAGTGGGGCGGCGGCGGGGGCGGGGGTTCCGCGGCGGTGGGCAACGCGGCGGCGGCGGTGGCCGCGGGCTACGCCGACTGCGTCGTCGTCTTCCGCGCGCTCGCCCAGGGCCAGTTCCAGCGCTTCGGCGCCGCGCCGCCCGGCGGCGCGGTGAGCGGCGAGGCGGCGCTCACCTTCCCGTACGGGCTCATCTCGCCGGCCCAGCGCTTCGCGATGCGGGTGATGCGCTTCATGCACGACCACGGGGTGCGCCCGGAGGCGCAGCGGGCGATCGCGCTGGCGTCCTATCATCATGCGCAGGCCAACCCTCGAGCGATCATGCACGGGCGGCCGCTGACCGCGGAAGCCTACGACGCCGCGCGCTGGATCGTCGAGCCCTTCCGTCTCTTCGACTGCTGCATGGAGAACGACGGCGCGGCCGCGCTGGTGCTGGTCTCGGCCGAGCGCGCGCGCGACCTGCGCCGGCCCCCCGCCTACCTCCTCGGCGTCGCTCAGGGCTCCGAGCACCGCAACGCGGCCCGCGGCCACAACGCGCCGGTCTACGCCACGTCGAGCTTCACCACGGTCGCGCCGCACCTCTGGGAGATGGCGGGCCTGGGGCCGAAGGACGTGGACGTGGTCCAGAGCTACGAGAACTTCACGGGCGGGGTGCTCATGAGCCTGGTCGAGCACGGCTTCTTCGCGCCCGAGGAGGCGAACGACTTCCTCACGCCGGAGAACCTGATCGCCCCCGCCGGCCGGCTGCCGCTCAACACCAGCGGCGGCAATCTCGCCGAGTGCTACATGCACGGGCTCGAGCTGCAGATCGAGGCGGTGCGCCAGCTCCGCGGCGAGTCGCCCAACCAGGTGCCGGGGGCGCAGACCGCCCTGGTCATCTCCGGCCCGATGGTGACGCCGGTCTCCAGCATGCTGCTGGGCACGGAGGCGGTCCGGTGAGCGCGGCCAGCTATCTGCCCGCGGGGATGCCGCGCCCCGTGCCCGAGGCCGACGGGCTCGACCGGCCCTACTGGGACGGCACGCGGGCGGGGGAGCTGCGCATCCAGCGCTGCCGGGGCTGCCGCGGCTGGCAGTGGGGGCCGGAGTGGATCTGCCACCGTTGCCTCGCCTTCGACCTCGAATGGGTGACGGTGGCGCCGCGCGGCCGCATCTATTCGTGGGAGCGGGCCTGGCATCCCGTGCACCCGGCGCTCCGGGACCACGGGCCGTACATCGTGGTGCTGGTGGAGCTGCCCGAGGCGGGCGGCGTGCGGATGCTCGGCAATCTCCTGGGAGACCCCCGGCAAGCAGTCCAGATCGGCGCGCCCGTCGAGGTGGTGTTCGAGCCGCACGACGAGGCCACGCCGCCGTTCACGCTCGTCCAGTGGAGGATCACGCCATGACGCCCACCGACATCGTGGTCAACGAGCCCAACCAGTGGCGGCTCACGACACCCGGCCATGCCGGCTGGCCCCGCAGCGCCCGCCCCGGCGATCCGCGGAAGTACTTCATGGTCTCGGCGGACTGTCACGCCAACGAGCCCCACGATCTCTGGGCCACCCGGATCGACGAGAAGTACCGGGCACGGGTGCCCAGGGTGATCACCGACGAGAACGGCGTGAAGTGGCGCGTCTCCGAGGGCCACCGGCCGGACCGCCTGCGCACCGACGCCCTCGAGGGCGAGGACGGGCTCCGTCAGCGGGTGGGCGCCGATCCGATCGAGCGCCTGGCCGACATGGACCGCGACGGGATCGACATCGAGGTGATCTTCCCCAACAAGGGCCTGGCGATGTGGGCCACGCCGGATCCGGTCTTCGCCATGGCCCAGTGCCGCGTCTACAACGATTGGGCGCACGAGACCTTCGGGCCCTTCCGCGACCGGATGGCGCCGGCGGCCGCGCTGGCCACCGGCGATCTGGAGGGCTCCATCGCCGAGGTGCAGCGCGTCGCCGGCCTCGGCTTCCGCGTGCTCACGCTGCCGTGCAAGCCGATCTGGGGCGGGCACGACGTGGATCATCCGAACTACAACCTGCCGATGTTCGACCCGCTGTGGCGCGTGATCCAGGACGCGAACCTGCCCGTGACCTTCCACGTCTCGACCGGGCGCGATCCACGCGCCGCGCGGGGCAACGGCGGCGCGGTGATCAACTACGTCTCGCACTCGCTCTCGCCCACCATCGAGCCGGTGGCCAATCTCTGCGCCTCCGGCGTCTTCGAGCGCTTCCCGCGCCTGCGCGTGGCCACCATCGAGGCCGGCATCGGCTGGATCCCGTGGTTCCTGGGCGCCATGGACGAGGCCTACCGCAAGCACCACTTCTGGGTGCGGCCGAAGCTCAAGCGGCTCCCGAGCGAGTACTATCGCGAGCACTGCTGGGCGTCCTTCCAGGAGGATCCGGCCGGCCTCGCGCTCGCCGAGCCGATGCGCCTGGCCGACCGCTTCATGTGGGGCAACGACTACCCCCACCACGAGGGGACCTGGCCGCACTCGGCGGAGGCCATCGAGCGGACGATGGGCCACCTGTCGGAGGCCGCGCGGGCCAGCATGCTCGGGCTCAACGCGGCGCGCTTCTTCGGCTTCGCGGTGCCGGCGGGGTCCGCGCCCGCATGAGCGCCGGCGCGGTCCGCGACCATCACGGCGCGGCGACCGGCGCCCATCGGGCGGCCGGGCGTGTGATGGACATTCTCGAGCTGGTCGCCCGGACCGGTGACGGCCTGGCCCTGCGCGAGCTGAGCGCCCAGCTCGAGGCGCCGAAGAGCAGCCTCTTGCCGCTGCTGCGCACCCTGACCGCCCGGGGCTACCTCGAGCAGGGCGCGCTCGGCGCGTACCGGCTCGGCCCGAAGTCACTGGAGCTGGGGATGGGCTCGCCCGCCCACCGCGGGTGGCCGGAGATCGCCCGGCCCGCCCTGCGGGCGCTGATGCAGCGCACCGGGGAGACCGTCTTCCTGGGCGCCCTCGGCGGCGACGGCACCGCGGTGGTCTTCGTGGACAAGGTCGAGAGCGAGCAGGTCATCCGCTACACTGCGGGGGTGGGCGACCGGCGGGCGCTGCACGCCACCTCGAGCGGCAAGGTGATCCTGGCCTTCCTGCCCGAGCCGGATCGCGAGCGGATCCTCCGCGCGCTCCCGCTCAAGCGCTACACCGACCGCACCGTGACGAGCCTGCCCGCCCTGCGCGCCGCGCTCGAGGAGGTGCGCCAGGCCGGCGTCTGCGTCAACCTCGACGAGCTGGCGCTGGGCGCGGCGGGCATCGCGGCCCCGATCTTCGACCGCGACGGCCGTGTGGCCGGCGCCTGCGCGATCGGCGGGCCCACCGACCGTGTGCGCCCGCGGCTCAAGCCGCTGGCCGCCCATGTGAAGGCGACCGCGCGCGCCATCTCGGCGCTCCTCGGCCACCGTCTCGATCCGCCGCCCGCTTCCCGAAAGGACCAGCCATGATCACCAAGTTCGCCACGGTCTATCCCGGGCACGTGGATCTGCCCGACATGGGGCAGATGGCCACCCCCGCCAACGAGCGGCGCTACTCGAACGAGCATCTGGCCACCGTCTTCGAGAAGACGGAGGATGTGGCCCGGCTGATGGACGAGTGCGGCTACCACGCGATCTGGCTGGCCGAGCACCACTTCCAGCACGAGGGCTACGAGTGCCTGCCCAATATCCTGATGCTGGCGGTGCACCTGGCCCACGTCACCCCGCGGATCAAGATCGGGTGCGGGTTCAACATCGCCCCGATGTGGCACCCTCTGCGCCTGGCCGAGGACTTCGCGACCGCGGACATCCTCACGCGCGGCCGCACGATCTTCGGCGTGGGCCGCGGGTACCACAGCCGGGAGGTCGAGACCTTCGGGGCGCCGATCCTCGACCAGGAGGCGAACCGCGAGCTGTTCGAGGAGCAGGTGGAAATCATCATGAAGGCCTTCGACGAGGAGTCGTTCTCCCACCAGGGCAAGCACTACACCCTGCCGCCCGCGGTACCCTACCGCGGCTACGAGCTGCGCGAGATCACCCTGGTGCCGCGGCCCATCCACCGGCCGGTGGAGTGCTGGCAGCCCATCGTGAGCGCGAAGCCGCGGGCGCTCGATTTCATGGTGCGCCACCGGATCAAGGGGGTGATCGGGGGCGGGGCCGCCACGATGGCGGAGGGCCCGGTGCATGGTTACCGCGAGGCGGCGGCCCGCGCGGGGCGCGAGCTCGCGCTGGGCGAGGATCTCTGCCTCGGGATCTTCTTCCACCTGGCCGAGACGCGGGAGAAGGCGATCCGCGAGATCACCCCGTACTACGAGGAGCACGTCAAGATGTTCGCGCCGCTCGGGTTCGTGCCCGGCATCACCCCGGCCCAGGTGAACGCGGCGTCCCGCCGCGGGGGCTGGGGTGCGGCGGGGGTGCCGACCGTGGAGCACTACATGAAGACCGGATCCTGGTTCGCGGGGCCGCCCGAGGAGCTGGTGGCGTATCTGAAGGACCTCGGCTCTCGCTTCCCCGGCCTGCAGCACGTCAACATGAGCATCAGCATGGGCACGCCCAAGCCGGTGATGCTCGAGCAGCTCCGCTGGTTCGCGGGTGAGGTCATGCCGAAGTTCGCGTAGGGCGCGCTCACCGGTCCTCCCATTCCCAGTACTTGCGCCGGCCGTGGTGCTCGAAGAGCCGGTTCTCGTGCGCGCGCTCGAAGGGGACGCCCGCATCGTATTCCGGCGCCGCCTTGATCTGGTCCCGGCGCAGGTCCACGTAGACACGGGAATCGGCCCAGCTCACCGTCTTGATCCACTCGGGCGAGAGCACGACCTTCCGGCCGGGCCACCAGTTGCGAGTGTCCACGACCAGGTAGCGGATGGCCCACGCGCGGTCGTCGACGAGGAAGTCGTTCACGTGGCCGATATCGCCGTCCTGCGCCGCGATGTAGTAGCCGGTGACGTCGCGCGCGCTGCGCAGCGAGGGATCGCTCTCGACGCGCTCGCGCGTGCGCGCGGCCATCTCCGCGACGACCGGATCGCCCGCGACCGGTGCCGGCACCGGCGGCATGCCGGGATAGGCGAGCAGGCCCCAGCGATACGGGCCCTCCCAGTAGTAGCGATGCCGGTAGTAGCGGGACAGCGCCTCCTCCTGCTGCCGGTCCACCGGCTTGTCGGCCTCGATCGGCGGGCTGCCCTCCACCTGCGCGCGCGTGAGATCCACCACCACCTCGTCGGTCGCGGTCCCGCGCACCGAAAGCGGCGAGACCAGCACCTGGCGGCCCGGGAGCCAGGCCCCCGTGTCCACCACCAGGTAGCGAACGGTCCACGTGAGATCGTCGAAGTAGAGATCCTTGACGCTGCCGATATCGCCGTCGGTCGCTGCGATGGAGAGGCCCTTGAGTTCACCGGCTGCCCTGAGCATGGCGTTCCTCCTTGCCGTCGAGCACAGCATTTCTCGTGCAAGGGGGGGAAGGCCGGACTCTCCAGCGGTCCGGGCGGATTCGCGCCCGGAGCCAGTAAGGGTTACCGGGAACGACGATCGCGGCCGGTAACTCCTACCGCACGCGGCACGACGATCACCGCGAGGCCGGCCAGCACGAGCGCCATGCCGGCCAGGCGAAGGGGGCCGAACCGCTCGCCGAACGCGAGCGAGGAGGCGCCGGCCGCGACGAACGGGATCAGGAGTGCGAACGGGGCGACGGTCGCCGCAGGGTAGCGGCGCAGGAGGCCGCCCCAGAGCGCGTAGGCCAGCACGGTGGCGATCAGGCCCAGGTAGAGCGCGGCGCCCCGGCCGAGCCACGAGCTCGCCGCGAGCGCCGTCCCGAAGGTGCGCGGACCGTCGAGCGCCAGCGACAGCGCGAGCGACGGCAGCGGCGGGATCAGGCTCAGCCAAACCATGAGCCGCAGCATGTCGACGGGCGGGAGCCGCTTGACGAGCACGTTGCCGACGCCCCAGCTCACCGCGGACAGCCCGGTCAGCACGAAGCCCGCCGCGGTCAGGTCTCGGCCGAGGGTGAGCGCGATCAGCGCGAGGCCCGCGAAGGAGAGCGCGGCGCCGCCGGACTCGCGACGTCCGGGGCGCTCGCCAAGGGCCAGCGCGGCGAACAGGATGGTGAAGAGCGCCTGGGTCTGGACCACGATCGCGGCCAGGCCGGGCGGCATCCCCGCCGCCATCCCGAAGAACTGCAGGAGGAACTGCCCCGTGAACAGCGTGAGCCCGATCGGGACGAGGATCCCCCAGGGCACGGGTGGTCGCGCCAGCAGGCAGGCGGGCGCGGCCGCGATGAGGAAGCGCAGCGTGGTGAGCTGGGACGGCGAGAAATCATCGAGCGCCCACCGGGTGGCGACGAACGCGAGGCCCCAGATGACGACCACGAAGAGCACCAGGCCGAGATGGGCGACGGTCATGACGCCCGACCATAGCAGCCGCGGGGCCGCGGATGGACAAGGCCGGCCCACCGAGCGTAGACTCCGGGCGGATCATCATCCCCGTTCCGGGAGGCGGCGCCCCATGTCTATGCCGAGTCTCAAGATCGATCACGCGCGGTACATCCTGACCGTCGATCGCCAGCGTCGCATCATCGAGGACGGCGCGATCCTGGTGGAGGGCGGCCGCATCCGCCGGGTCGGCAAGGCGGCCGAACTGGCCGACACGCGGGCCGACCGGGTGATCGACGGGCGCCACCTCGTGATCACCCCGGGCTTCCTGAACGGACACATGCACATCAGCTACGCGCATCCGGTGCGCGGCATCTTTCCCGACGAGCAGGCGAGCCCGCTGCTCCACGTCTTCAATCTGCAATCGGCGATGACCGAGGAGGAGGAGTACCACGCCACCCTGCTCGGCCTGGTGGAACTGGTCCGCAACGGGACGGTGTGCTTTCTCGATCCGGGAAGCACGAAGTTCCCCGACGCGTGCCTGCAGGCCTACGAGGACGCGGGCATCCGCGTCGTGCTCGGAGAAGCGGTGACCGACCAGGACGCGCCGTGGAAGCTGCCGCGGTATCCGGCGTCGGAGGCGGTGGCCCGGACCACGTCGTGCATCGAGAAGTGGAACGGCCGGCTCGATGGGCGCATCCGGGCCTGGGCGATGCCGTTCTCCTACGAGACGTGCAGCGCCGCCCTGCTGCAGGCGCTCAAGCGGGCGGTGGACGAGCGCGGCACCGGGCTCACCCTGCACCACAACAGCGGGACCAAGGCGCGCCGGGACGCGGTGGCCCGCCACGGGCACAGCCCGACCGCGTATCTCGAGTCGATCGGGGTGGTGGGGCCGAACGTGCTGCTGGCCCACTGCCTGGGCCTCGACGAGGCGGAGGTCGACGTGGTGGCGCGGACGGGGACCGCGGTCGCGATGTGCCCGGTGACCGCGGCCAAGGGCGGCCGCGGCGTCGCCGAGCACGGGCGCATGCCCGAGCTTCTCGCCCGCGGCGTGAAGATCGCGCTCGGCTGCGACTCGCCCAACAACTCGAATCACCTCGACATGGTCCGCACCATGAACATGGCGGCCATCCAGTACAAGGACGCCCGCCAGGACACGCGCCAGGTCCCCGCGGAGACCGCGCTCGAGATGGCGACCATCGACGGCGCCCACGCGCTGGGCTGGAGCGACGAGCTGGGCTCGATCGAGGTGGGGAAGAAGGCCGACCTGGTCTGCTTCGACACCCTGCGCCCGGAATGGCAGGCGCTCTGGAATCCGGTCAACAATCTGGTCTACAACGCCGACGGGCGCAGCGTCCACACCGTGGTGATCGACGGGCGGGTCGTGGTGGACGCCTACCGGCAGACCTTCGTGGACGAGGCGGGCCTCTTCGCCCGGGTCCAGGAGATCGGCGAGCGGCTGCAGGCCCGCGCCGGTGTCTCCTTCCCGCGCTCGCGCTGGCCGATGAGCTGAGCGCTCGGGAGGACGACCGCGCCCGGGAAGGGCCACCCTGCCGCGTGGCACTCCGTCGGGGCCGAGACCCGCGCGGCCGGCGAGCGAGGCCGCTGACCGGGAGCGCCCGGGGTACTGACACTTCCCAGCAGTCCGCGTCGACGTGCGTCTCGTAACTCTCTGATTTGTCGCGGCTCCTCTCGTGGTGCACGTCTTGCACCGAAATGCCGAGCCGGGGGCCACGACGTCCGGCCATTCGTGATGCCGAGGAGGCGACCAGTGTCGGAGCCGCGCATTCTGATAGTCGAGGACGAGACCAACGTCCGGGAGCTGGAGGCGGAGATCCTCCGGGAAGAGTGGGAGCACGTGGATACCGCGGTGGACGGGACGGACGCGCTGCGGCTCCTGGCCGAGAACGTCTACTCGGCGATCGTGAGCGATCTCGCGATGCCGAAGCTCGACGGCCGCGGACTCTTCCACGAGGTCGAGCGCCGCTACCCGGCCTCGCAGCGCCGGCTCGTGTTCGTCACCGGGTACGCGGAGGCCGAGGAGTACGACGAGTTCATCCGGCAGAGCGGCGTGCCCGTGGTCGCCAAGCCGTTCACCATCGCGGACCTGGTCGGCGCGGTACAGCGGGCGTTCTCGCCCGCCTGAGCGGAGACCTGCGGTGCCCCGGGTCGAGCTGTCCCCCCAGCGCTATCGCGAGCTGGTCGAACAGAGTCGCGGCCTGATCTGCACGCACGATCTCGCCGGCGTCCTGCTCTCGGTCAACCGCGCCGCGGCGGACCGCCTCGGCTACGCGCCGGAGGAGCTGGTCGGCCGGAGCCTGGCCGACCTGCTCGCCCCCGCGGTCCGGCATCTCTTCCCGCAGTACCTCGACCGGATCCGGCGCGACGCCACCGATGAGGGGCTCATGCTCGTGGTGACGCGCGCGGGGGACGAGCGCATCTGGACCTACAGCAACGTGCGCGGCCGCGAGTCCGGCGGGACGGAGTACGTGCTGGGCCACGCCCACGACATCACCGACATCAAGCGGTCCGACGCGCGCGCCGGCGAGGCGGAGGCCCTGCGCTCCGTCGGCCAGCTCGCGCTCGCGACCGCCCACGAGATCAACAACCCGCTCACCGTGATCATGGCGAGTCTCCAGCTCATGGTGACGCGCGGGCAAGTGCCCGAGCCGGCCGCCGCCTACGTGCAACGCGCGATCAAGTCCGCCGAACAGATCCGCGACATCGTCCGCAACATGTCCCGCATCACCCGCCTCGAGCTGTCCCGCCAGGCGCCCCAGCTGCCCGCCGTCCTCGACCTCAGCAAATCCAGCGCCCCCCGCGACTGACCCCGGGGCTATCGGGCGAGGAGAAGGCAGGCGGCGCCGAGGCCGGCGAGGAGGGCGGCGGTGAGGCGGCGGGCGAGATCGGGCTCGCCGAAGAGCGCACGGCCAAGGAGAACGGCCAGCACCGCCGACATGCGACGGATCGCGTTCACGTAGGCCGCGGGCGCCATCGTGAGCGCGTGGGTCTGCATCCCGGTGCCGGCGACGCCGAGGAGTCCGTGGCTCACTAGGGTCAGCAGGTTGCGCGGGAGGAAGCTCGCGCCGAGCCCGCGCGGGTTGGTCACCAGCACGATCATGGTCGTGAGCGCGGCGGTCGCGCCGTGCGAGGCCACGAGGTAGCTGGGCGGCCCGAGGGCCAGCGCGGCCCAGCGGTCCACCGCGGCCAGGAAGCCCAGCAGGAACGCGGCGCCGAGCGTGTCGAGGGCATCGCGGCGCGCGAAGAGCACGCGCAGGCGGCCGAGCGGTCCCGTTCCACCAGGCCCGCCGGAGAGGTTGGCGGTCCCCGTCAGCGACAGGGCCAGGCCGATCCAGCCCAGCGGGCTCGGCCACCCGCCGGCGAGCAGCGCGTCCGGCAGGATGGTGAAGATCGGGCTCAAGGCCAGGATCGGCCCGACGATCGAGATGTCGCCCCGCGCGCTGGCCCGCGCGAGCAGGCCGCTCATGCCGAGGACGAGCAGCGAGGACGCGGCGATGGCGGGCCAGGCGGCGCCGGGTCGCACGAACGCGTGGCCCGAGACCAGGAAGAAGGCGATCCACGCCGCGCAGGCCACGCCCTGGGTCCAGGCGACGATCACCAGCGGGGGAATGTCCCGCGCCCGTCCCTTCACGACGGCGAACTGCACGGCCTGGGTGAGCGCCGCGCCGAGCGACAACCCGAACCAGATCAGGTGAGGACCACGGGACAGGCCGGCCGAGCGCTCATCGATCCTCCGTCCGTCGGAGACCGTAGCCGAGGACTCGGCCGCGGGTCGATCGGGTAGACCCCCGCCGGGTCGTCACACGGCCGCTCTTCATCCACGACGAGACCGGGGCCTCGCGCTTGACGGGCTCCATCGCGACCCCTACATTGACGCCGGGAGGCATTCATGGCGCGAGCGTCCTTCGGGCTGATCCTGGCGAACCGGGCCGTGGTGCTGGGTGCGATCCAGGCCCGCGATCTGATCGAGCTGTCGCAGCAGGCCGAGACGTCCGGAGCCTTCGACGCGCTCTGGGTCGGCGACAGCCTCCTGGCCAAGCCGCGCCTCGAGGCGGTGGCCCTGCTCTCCGCGCTGGCCGGCGCCACCTCCCGGCTCAAGCTCGCGGTCGGCTGCCTCGCCACCTTCGTGCACCGCCAGCCGCTGCTGTTCGCCCAGCAGTGGGCGAGCCTCGACGTGCTCTCGGGCGGGCGCGCGTGGCTGGCGGTCTGCCTGGGCGGGCCCGACGAGCAGAGCGCCGCGCAGGCGCTCGAGCACAAGGTGATGGGTGTGCGCTCGAGCGAGCGCGTCGGGCGCATGGAGGAGGGCATCCAGATCCTCCGGAAGGTGTTCAGCGGGGAGAAGGTGTCGCACCAGGGCGCGTTCTACCAGTTCGAGGGTGTCAAGATCGAGCCGCGCCCGATGCAGCAGCCCTGCCCGATCTGGATCGCGAGCAACCCGACCGGCCTCACCTGGAAGGGCGGGGCCAGCGCCTCCGACGCGGCGGTGGAGCGCGGGTTCCGCCGGGTGGCCCGCCACGCCGACGGCTGGATGACCAACAAGGTGAGCCCGGCCCAGTTCCGCGAGCAGTGGGCGCGCATCGTGAAGATGGCGCGGGAAGAGGGGCGCAACGCGGACGCCCTCGGCAGCGCGCTCTACCACAACATCAACATCAACGAGGATCGGCAGCAGGCGCTCGAGGAAAGCAAGGCGTTCCTCGACACCTACTACACGTCCAGGTTCTCGCCCGCCTTCGTGGAGGGCTGGACGGTGGCGGGGAGCCCGGCCCAGTGCATCGCCGAGCTGCGCGAGTACGCCGACGCGGGCCTCACCCACGTCGCGCTGCGGCTCGCGTCGTGGGACCAGCGCGGCCAGCTCAAGCGGTTCCTGGCCGAGGTGGCGCCCGCCCTCGCGGGCGGCCGCTGACGGGCCCGTCACCGACCCCTCCGCTGGCGCTTGCCCCGGGGGTAGATCACCGCGGTCGCCCGGCGCGGCGCCGCCTCCTGATCGGGGCGATCCTCACGCGGCACGACGGCCGTGGGTCGCCACCAGCGCGACGTACAGGGAGAGTCCGCCTCGCGGGCGGTTCTGCGGGCGCCGTCTCGCCGCTGGACCTTCCTCGGCGCCCGCGCGGAGCGGCTCGGGTCGGGATTGTGCGTCAACACATGCGCCACCCTCACCCCGACCCTCTCCCTCTCCTCCGAGGGAGAGGGAGCCGTTTCGATCGCCTCGCCCCCAGAGGGGTAGAGGGTCAGGGTGGGGGGGTGCATAGGACGCGGAACACGCGTTCGTGAATGGACCGGGCTAGGAGGCTAGGTCGAGGATCATCGCGGCGTGGTCGCTGGCTGGGCGACCGGTGAGGCGGCCTGGGCGGCCCCAGGCGTAGCGGAAGCGGCGGAGCCGCGGCTGTAGCGCGCGATTGACGAAGGCCTGGTCGATCCGGAAGCCGTTGCCGGCGTTCGGGGAGAACCAGGTATAGGCGCGCGCGGCGCCCCGCAGGTGGCGATAGGCGTCGATCCAGCCCGCCGCGTCGAGCTCCCGCATCCAGCCGTCCTCGATCCGATTGAACGCGGGGACCTCCTCGTCGAGGCCGATGCGGCCCGAGTTCGTGTCGCCGACCAGCAGGGCGGGGGTGGCCCAGCGCCGCCGGGCGGTGGTGAGGACCGCGTCGAGGAACGGGTACTTGCGTCCGCCGGCCCGGTTGGGTACGTGCATCACGCCGAGGGCGAGCGGCTCCGGCGCCAGCACGCGCGCGAGCAGCCAGCGGCAGGGCTCCGTCGGAGCGCAGGGGAGTCGGAGCCGGCGCAGCGGCCAGCGGGAGGCCAGCAGCAGGCCGTTGACCCCGGGCCGCACCGGATCCGCCGTCGTCCACTGGTAGGGGAGCCCGCGGCGGGCCAGGTCGCGGGCCAGCTCCCCGCTGGGCGCGGTGCCGCGGAACTCGGCCAGCGCGACCGCGTCCGCCTCCCAGGC
Organism: Candidatus Limnocylindria bacterium; assembly: GCA_035524955.1. Lineage (GTDB taxonomy): Bacteria > Methylomirabilota > Methylomirabilia > Rokubacteriales > CSP1-6 > CAMLFJ01. The sequence goes on from DATLFG010000072.1 coordinate 46,759, forward strand.
CGCGATCTGCCGCGCGATGGCGGCGGCGCGCACGCCGCCGCCCGCGCGGATGTTCCAGAAGACGACCCGCGTCCGGGATCGCGCTCCTTGTCGAGCCCGACTGCCTCGAGCCGGCGGCACTTGTCGCAGAGCCCTCTCGCCCTTGACGGGGGAGAGGGCGCGGGGTCAGACCGTGACGGGCTTGTAGACCGGCATCCGCCACTCGGGGAAGCGGCGGTCCACCCCGCGCACCACGTTCATGTAGGCGGTGAGCAGCCGCTGGGTGATGGGACCGACGCCGCCGTCGCCGAGCGGGAAACGGTCCACCGAGAGGATCGGGGTGATCTCGTAGCCGCTGCCGCAGAAGAAGGCCTCGTCGGCCACGTACAGCTCGGTGCGCGCGATGTCGCGCTCCACCACCTCCATGCCCAGCGCCGGCGCCACCGCGTCGATCAGGGTGGTGCGGGTGATGGACTCGAGGATGTCGCTGGTGATGGGCGGTGTCACGAGCTGGCCGCGACGCACCATGAAGAAGGTGGCGCCCGAGCCCTCCGCGACCGTGCCCTGCTGGTTCAGGAAGATCGGCGCGTCGTAGCCGTCGGCCTTGGCCTGGAGCGTGGCGAGCCGACCGTTCTGGTAGTTGGCGCCGCACTTGAGCCGGATCGGGATCGCGTTGTCGCTGGTCCGCTGCCAGGAGGTGATGCAGCAGCGGAGCCCGTTGCCGTCGGTGATGCGGGCGCGACGCCGGGGATTGATGTAGAGCCCGGTCGGGGTGGTCGAGTCGAGCCCGGGGGCGGCCACGTAGGCCACCAGGTGCATGTGGACATCCTCGCGGATCTCGTTGCCGCGGAGCACGTCCCGGACCGCCTCGTAGAGATCCATGTCGGTGTAGGACACCGTGAAGCGCATCATCTTCATGGACTCGCGCAGGCGCGCGAAGTGCTCGCCGAGGCGGAAGCAGTAGAGCTCGCCGTCGGCCTCGTTCCAGTACGCCCGCAGCCCCTCGAACACGTTGGTCGCGTAGAACACGGCCGCGCTGTTGACGGGCAGGACGGCCTCGGCCTGGGGGACCAGCCGCCCGTTCATCCAGATCTTGAGCTCTTTCATCGCGATGGATTCCTCCCAGGTTCGAGGCCACTGCGCTGCGGCCCGACCGCAGAGAGAATATCACCGATGGCGGGCAGGTGGGAGAGGGGCCCGCGGGTGACCGCCGGGGCCTGGTCGGTGACGAAGTGGCCGGTGCCGGGCCGCGCCTCGAACCGGAAGGGGCCCGTGACGAAGTCGGCCGTGAAGTGAACCGCCGAGGGGCCGACGGTGGCGTCGCCCCGGTCGTGGCCGACCAGCTGGACGCTCTCCGGGTCCGGCAGCCGCGTCGGCCTGGTCCAGGATGTCCTGGACCAGCCGATCGATCGAGTGGGCGTCGAGGCTCTCGGCGGGATCCGCCGCGCCCCGGGAGAGTAGCCCCACTGGTCGGGCCCGACCCGCGGTAGCCGGCCTCGCCCGGGGCGGGGACGGCTCACCTGGCCGTGCCCGGCTGCGGCTCACCCTGCCGCCTCGGTCCACACCGTGAACTTGGTGAGCGTGGTGTTGCCGAACGAGGTGGTCAGCGCCACGTCCACCGCGTCGCGGCCACGGCCCATCAGCACCCGGCCGATGCGGGGCTCATTGTGCCGGGCGTCCAGCGTGTGCCAGCCGCCGCCCAGATAGACCTCGAACCAGGCCGAGAAGTCCATGGGGTTGGGATCCCGGGGCACGCCGATATCGCCCAGGTAGCCGGTGGCGTAGCGGGCCGGGATGTTGAGCGCGCGGAGGATCGTGATCGCGAGGTGCTGGAAGTCGCGGCAGACGCCCCGCCGCTCGGTGAAGACGTCGAAGGCGGTCTTGGTGGGCCGTGAGTACTGGTAGCCGAAGGTCACGTTCTTGTGCACCCAGTCCATCACCGCCTGCACGCGCTCCCAGGTCTCGGGTGTCTTGCCGAAGAGATCCCAGGCGATGGCGGTCATCCGGTCCACCTCGCAGTAGCGGCTCGCGAGCAGGTAGCGCAGGGACTCGGCAGGCAGCGCCGCCACCGGAACGACCGGCAGGGCCTCGATCGTGGGCTCGGGGCTCCCGCGGTCCGTCACCACGTTGTCGTAGCGGATCCGCAAGGTCCCGGCAGGCGCCATCACCCGCGCGGCCCGGTTGCCGAACCAGTCCACGAAGCTCTCGACCGGGATCGCGGGCTCCACCACGATGCCCTCGGGCTGCTGCAACGCGGGCGCTACCTCCGGACGGACGTAGAGCATCAGGAGCATCGTGGTGGGCTGGGGCACCTCGAAGATCAGCTCGTGCCCGATGCGGATCCGCATGGGGCCACGGTAATCCCCGCCGGTGGGGCGGTCAATCGCATCGCGGTTCTGGTAACATACCCCCGCATATGACCTACTGCGTCGGGATATGGACCAGGTACGGCCTCGTCATGGCGTCGGACTCCCGGACCAACTCGGGCCACGACCAGGTCAACGTCGCGCGCAAGATGCACACCTTCGTCCAGCCGGGCGAGCGCGTGTTCGTCCTGCTCAGCAGCGGCAGCCTCTCCTGCACCCAGTCCATCATCACCCTGATCCAGCGCGACTTCGACCAGGGCCGGGGACTGGCCCAGGCTCCGTCCCTTTACGACGCGGCCCGGATCATCGGCGAGCAGGTGCGCCGCGTCTCCGACATGGACCGCGACGCCCTCGAGCGCGACGACTTCAAGTTCAACGTCAATCTCGTGCTGGGCGGGCAGGTGCGGGGCGAGCCGCCCGGGCTCTTCATCATCTACCCGCAGGGCAACCCGCTGCAGGCGAGCGTGGACTCGCCGTATCTGCAGATCGGGGAGACCAAGTACGGCCGTCCCATCCTCGATCGCGGCATCCGCTTCGAGCGCACCACGCTGGAGGAAGCCGCGAAGTACGCGCTGCTCTCGCTCGACTCCACGATGCGCTCGAACGTGACGGTGGGCCCGCCGGTGGACCTGCTGGCCTACGAGGTGGACGAGCTCGAGATCACCCGGCTTCGCCGGTTTCCCGCGGGAGACCCCGACCTCATCAAGATCGGCACGCGCTGGGAGCAGGCCCTCCGCCAGGCGGTGGGCCGCCTGCCCCAGATCCGCTTCCGGGCCCGCCGGGCGCTGGAGCCGTCCCAGATGCCGCCCGCAGAGACCATCGAGCTGGTCGAGCCCGGCTCGTCCGAGCCGGCCGGCGCCGAGCTGCAGCCGCAGGCCACGCCCCCATCATCCTGAACGACAAGGAGCGAGCGATGCGCATCTACTACGACATCCGCCTGAGCGACCGGAACATCACGAAGCGCGAGCTGGAAGGCGAGGCGATCGTGAAGGCCGGTCGGTACTTCATCGCCAAGACCCTGCTCGAGCTGGGCGCGGCGACGGTGGACCCGCTCTCGCCGGCCAACCCGCTGATCTTCTCGGCGGGGCCGTTCGCGGGCACCAGCTTCTCCAACGCCAACCGCACCAGCGTGGGCTGCAAGAGCCCGCTGACCGGCGGGATCAAGGAGGCCAACGGGGGCGGCAGCTTCAGCTACGGCCTCGGCCAGCAGAAGATCGCCGGCTTCACCCTGCTGGACGCCTCGCCCGACTGGGTGGTCATCCACTTCAAGAAGGACGGCACCATCGAGTTCGACGACGCCGGACCGTATCTCGGCAAGGGTAACTTCGAGGCCCAGAACATGCTGCACGCCAAGTACGGCAAGAAGGTCACGATCGGGCTCTGCGGCCCGGTCGGCGAGTACCAGGGCCTGATCGCGGGCATCGCGTTCAGCGACAAGGACGGCCGGCCGGCGCGGCTCTCCGCCCGGGGCGGGGTGGGCGCGGTGATGGGGTCCAAGAAGGTCAAGGCGGTCGTGGTGGATCTCGACAAGATCCCGCCGTTCTCCGATCCGAAGAAGGTGAACGCGGCCATCAAGAACTACGCGAAGATGCTGCAGGCCGATTCCCTGGTGACCAACTTCTACGCCAAGGTCGGCACCATGGGCATGGCGGATCTCCAGAACACGCTGGGCGGGCTGCCGGTCCGCAACTTCAGCGCGGGCCGGCAGGTGGACGTCTCCACGGGCGAGAAGTTCAAGATGGGCGGCGAGTACATCAGCCAGCTCAACGTCTCGCGCGGCGGCGAGCACACCCACGCCTGCATGCCCGGCTGCGTGATCCAGTGCAGCAACATCTACGCGGACGCGAACGGCAAGGAAGTGGTCTCGCCGGTCGAGTACGAGACACTCGGGCTGCTCGGGACCAACTGTGGTCTCAGCGATCCCGACGACCTCGCCCAGATGAACTACATCGCCAACGACCTGGGCGTGGACACCATCGAGCTCGGCGCCATGATCGCGGTGTTGATGGAGGCGGGGCTGGGCGCGTTCGGCGACGTGGCGTTCATGGCCGACTGCCTGGCCGAGATCCGGAAGGGCTCCGAGAAGGGCCGCATCTGGGCCCAGGGGACCTGGCGGGTAGGCGAGCACTACCACGTCAAGCGGGTGCCGGTCATCAAGAAGCAGGCGATCAGCGCCTACGATCCGCGCGTGGTCGAGGCCACCGGCATCACCATGATGGCCACCGCCCAGGGCGCCGACCACACCGCGGGCAACCTGCCGCGGCTCAAGACCCGCGACATGCAGGCGCCCGCGATCGTGGAGCAGAGCGCGGCGCATCAGGCGCGGATCGCGGCCAACGACTCGCTCGGCCTCTGCATCTTCGGGATGAGCGTCACCACTCCGAACGTCGAGTTCATCACCGACGCCATCAACGCGGCCCACGGCACCAGCCTCACTCCGGCCTTCTTCGACGCGCTCGGTCGGCAGGCCCTCAAGCTCGAGCACGAGTTCAACCGGCAAGCCGGCTTCACCGCCAAGGATGACGAGCTACCCGAGTTCTTCTACACGGAGGCGCTACCCCCGACGAATCACGTGGCGCGCTTCCACGCCGCCGACGTCCAGGGCATGTACGAGCGCCTGCCCGCCTAGCCGCGCGGCCACCCGATCACCCCGGGCCCCGTCGTCCTCCTCCCGGAGCGTCGGCGGGGCCCGCTCGCGCAGTCAGAGAGGACCGCATCCCATGGGAGCAGGCCCGACCAGATCCTCGGCATCGTCGCTCCGATGACCCCCCCGTTCCGCGCCGCCTGATGCGCCTTCGCGAGGTACGGGCCGACCACTACCGCATCCCGCTGCCGGTGGCGCTCTCCGACAGCACCCACGGCGTGATCGAGGGCTTCGATCTGATCACGGTGCGCCTACACGACGAGGACGGCGCCGAGGGCGTCGGGTACACCTACACGGTGGGCACCGGCGGGGCCGCGGTCCACGCGGTCCTCACGCGCGACCTGGCTCCCCGCCTGGCCGGCCGCGAAGCCGAACGCATCGAGGAGCTGTGGCAGGCGATGTGGTGGGCGCTCCACTACGGCGGCCGCGGTGGTGCCCAGGGCCTCGCGATCTCGGCGGTGGACATCGCCCTGTGGGATCTGCGCGCGCGCCGGCAGGGGGCGCCGCTCTGGCGCGCGCTGGGCGGCTTCGACCCCCGCGTGCCCTGCTACGCGGGCGGCATCGACCTCGAGTTCCCCCTCGACGCCCTGCTGCGCCAGACCGACGACAACCTGGCCCGCGGCTTCCGCGCCATCAAGATGAAGGTGGGCCGCCCGTCACTTCGGGACGACGTCGAGCGCGTCCGCGCGATGCGCGCCCACCTCGGCCCCGAGTTCCCCTTGATGGTGGACGCCAACATGCGCTGGAGCGTGGACGAGGCCATCCGCGCCGCCCGCGCGCTGCAGGAGCTGGTCCCGGTGTGGCTCGAGGAGCCCACGATCCCCGACGATATACCGGGCCACGTCCGTATCGTCCGCGAGGGCGGCCTGCCGATCGCCGCGGGGGAGAACCTACACACGCTCTACGAGTTCCGCGCCCTCATCGCGGCCGGGGGCGTGACGTTCCCCGAGCCCGACGTCACCAACTGTGGCGGCATCACGTCGTTCATGAAGATCTGCCACCTCGCCGAAGCCTTCAACCTCCCGGTCACTTCGCACGGCGCCCACGACATCACCGTGCACCTGCTCGGCGCCGTCCCGAACCGCTCGTATCTCGAAGCCCACGGCTTCGGCCTCGACCACTACATCGCCAGCCCCCTCCGCATCGAAGACGGCTATGCCATCGCGCCCGACCGCCCAGGCCACGGCCTCGAGTTCGACTGGACGGGTCTGGACAAGCTCCGCGCCTGACCGGCGGCCGCCCGCCGGCCGGGCCGGGGGGCAGGGGGGTCTCTAACCACGACGCGCGCGTTCCGGTCTTCTGGTGGTAGCAGTTCCCAATCTGTAAGGGGGAGGTTCCTGGCTTGCGTTGGTGGGGAACGGGCTACCCGACCCCCCTGCCCCCGGCCGGCCGGCGGGCGGCCGCCGGTCAGCCGATCAACGTTCGCGCTGCTGCAGGGCCGGGCGGATCTCCCCGGCGATGATGTCGATCGTGTCGAGGATGGCGGGGTAGGTGCTGTAGCTGATTTCTAGCGCGACGTGCTCGCAGCCGGCTGATTGATACTGGCGAAGCTCGCGGACGATGTTCGTGAGCGGACCGCGGAGCACGTGGCGGGTGCCGAGCAGGGCGCTGTCGACGGCGGCTCGGTGGACACCGTCGATCAGGATCGGGATGCGCAGACTCAGCTGCGGATCGCCCTCGCGCCTGGCTTCTTTCCAGAGGTTGGCGACGGCGAGGGCGCTGGCGCGGAACGTGGACGGCGGCATGCCCGAGGCGTGCCAGCCGTCACCCAGGCGCGCGACCCGGCGGAGGGCGGCTTCGGAGGCGCCGCCAACCAGGATCGGCGGGCGCGGCTTCTGCAGCGGCATGGGTGACGCCTTCACGTCGGTCAGGTGGTGGTTCGCGGTCTTGATCTCGGGGTATTCCTGGGTCCACACCGTGCGGAAGAGCTCGATCGCTTCGTCGGTGCGGCGGCCGCGCTCGCGAAACGGGACGTTGAGGGCCTCGAACTCGCCCTCGACCCAGCCGACCGCCACGCCCACGATGAGGCGGCCGCCGGAGAGCACGTCCACGCTGGCGAGCAGCTTGGCCACGGGGAGGGGAGACCGGTACGGCAGCACGATCACGCTGGTCCCGAGCGCGATGCGCTCGGTGACGGCGGCCAACCACGGCAGTACCGCGAGCGGATCCAGCATGTCGCTGCGGTAGATCAACGGGACGTCGCGCGGCACGATGACGTGGTCGGTCACCCAGATGGAGTCGAGCCCCATCTCCTCGGCGCGGGCCGCGAGCTGGGTGAGCCGCGAGGGCTCGATGGAGCGTCCGTAATGGGGCAGGCAGATCCCGAGCTTCATGAGCGGGAGCCTACCACGAGCCGGCGTCGTCCGGCCGCGCCTCCCCTGTTCGAGGGCCGGCGTCGCCGGCGCGATCCGCTTCCGGGGGAGGCTCGGGGGCCCGACTCCTAGCGGCTCAGCGAATCGGGCCCGCCCCCCGCCATCGTGGTCAGATCGGGCTTCCCCGGATCGGTGGGCTTCGGCAAATTGCGCTCGATCAGCCGCCAGTGCCGCACGGCCAGGAGGCAGCGCGAGAACGCGCGCTCGCCGCGCGAGTCGTCAATGGGAGAACGCCCGATGTCCACGCGCCCGGTCTGGAGATCCACGTCGCGCACCCACGCCTGGAAGGCCGGCGAGGTCCGCCGCGCGTAACTCACGCACGTGCACACGTCGGCCCGCGACTGCTCGGCGTAGTCGGGCGGCCAGGCAAAGCCGCTGCATAGCAGGAGGGTGCAGGCAAGGACGATGGCCCTGGTCATGGCTGGCTCCTTCCGCAGACGGTCCGAAGGAGCAAGAGACAGGCCAGGCGTCGAGGGTTGGAGAATCAGACCTTTAGATAGCCGACGCGACGCCGATCTTGCGTCACGCTCGAAACATACCGGAAAATTCTGCCCGATCAGCCGTCGAGGCGGGGCGGCTCCGGGAACTGTTGATCCACGAGGCGGTGGTTGCGGAGGCCGATCGCCTCGCGCTGGATGATCAGGATGCGGCGCGCCTCGAGCGCCCGCGTCCGCGCCTGCCGGTATCGCTCACTCGCGCGCGCCCGCGCTTCACCCGCGGGTGTTTCCCGCAGCGCGTCGTGAAGCTCGATGGCGCGGCGCAGCGCGGCTTCCAGTCGCTCGCCCGCGCGCCCGAGGGTAGCCGCCTTCTCCGCCACGATCTCCTTCTCGGTCCGCTGGAGGGCCTCCTCGCGGTAGTTCACGCGGGGCCCTCGACGATACCCGCCGCGATGAGCTCCGCGATGCGCTCGTCCTTGTAGCCGAGCAGGTCGCGGAGCACGCGGCGGGTGTGCTGGCCCACGTGATAGGCGGCCGGCCCCCGGGGGTGGGTGGGGCGCCCGTCCAGGTGATACGGGCTGGCCGTCACGCGCAGCGAGGCAAGGGCCGGATGGGGCAGCACCGGGAAGAAGCCGCGCGCGGCCAGGTGCTCGCTGGCGATGACCTCGGCCGGGCGGAGCACCGGCGCGCAGGGGATGCGTGCCTCGCCGAGCACCGCGAGCGCCGCGTCCGCGCTGGGGAACGAGTCGAGCCACCCGATGATGATGCCGCGCAGCTCGCGCCAGTGGCGCCGCCGCGCCAGCGCGGTGGTGAAGCGCGGATCCTCGCTCAACTCGGGCCGCTTCATGATTTCGAGCAGCCGCGGCCAGAGCCGCGGCGCCCCCACGATCTGCATCGCCACGTACCGCTCGCCGATCCGGTGCACGATCATGCCCGGCCGCGGGTTGCCGTGCTCCTCGCCGCCGTTGAGCACCGAGGCGTAGGTGACACTGTCGGCGCCCACGAGGGCCTCGAGCATCGAGACGTCGAGGTGCGCGCCCTCCCCGGTGCGGGCCCGGCGCCAGAGCGCGGCCACGATCACGCCCATCGCGTGGGCGGCGGCCAGGACGTCCGCGGCCTGGAGATTCGACGCGCGCGGGGCCGCCTCGTCGCCCTGCTCGAGCGCCATCATGCCGGAGGCGGCGTTAATGATGTGGGCGAAGGCGGGGCGCTCTCGCCACGGGCCGGTCTGGCCGAAGCCCGAGATCGAGCAGTAGACGATGTCGGCCTTGGCGGCGCGGACCGCGTCGTAGGCGAGGCCGAGCCTGCCGGCCACGCCGGGCGCGAAGTTCTCGATGAACACGTCGGCGTGGCGCGCCAGCGCCAGGACCACGTCGCGGCCCTCGGGCCGGCTCAGATCCACCGCCAGGCTCTCCTTGCCCGCGTTCACGCGCGCGAAATAGGTGGACTGGTCGTCGCGCCCGGGCTCGATCTGGTGCGGGTTACGGCGCATCTCGTCGCCTTCGACCGGGCGCTCGATCTTGATGACGCGGGCGCCCAGGTCGGAGAGCAGCCGCGTGCAGTAGGGGCCGGCGAGCACGCGGGTCAGGTCCACGACCAGCAGGCCGTGCAGCGGCAGGGAGTCGTCGGCCACGGGTCAGGCGGGGCGGGCGCGGACGCGCATCGGGTGGGTCGGCACCTCAGGTGGACGGCCCGAGACCCGTCGGACAGGCGACGCCGGTGCCGCCGACGCCGCAGTAGCCCCACGGATTCTTGGCTAGGTATTGCTGGTGATAGTCCTCGGCGTAGTAGTACTCGGGAGCCTGGCGGATCTCGGTCGTGATCGGCCCGTAGCCGGCCTTCTCGAGCACCGCCTGGTATGCCTTGCGCGAGGCCTCCGCGGCCTCCTGCTGGGCGGGCCCGTAGCAGTAGATGGCCGAGCGGTACTGAGTCCCCACGTCGTTGCCCTGCCGCATGCCCTGCGTCGGATCGTGGTTTTCCCAGAAGACGCGCAGCAGGGCCTCGTAGGACACCTTGGCCGGATCGAAGACGACCAGGACGACCTCGGCGTGGCCCGTCGCGCCGCTGCAGACCTCTTCGTAGGTCGGATTCGGCGTGTGGCCGCCCGCGTAGCCGACGGAGGTCGAGTAGACGCCCGGGATTCCCCAGAACTTCCGCTCCTCACCCCAGAAGCAGCCCATGCCGAAGAGCGCGCGCTCGGTGCCGGCCGGGAAGGGCGGCTCGAGACGGGCCCCGCTCACGAAGTGGGCCTCGGGCACCCGCATGCGCTCCTGGCGGCCGGGGAGTGCCTCGGCGGCCGACGGCAAACCGCGCTTTCGCGAACCGAACATGGGCGGGTCCTCCTCCCGGTAGAGCCTACATCAGGGTGGCCGCCGAGGCCACTCTGCTATGCTCGTCGGGCATGAGCGAGCGCGACCGGCGGTCGGAGCGGGAGCATCACGGGATCATCCCACCGCCGCTCTCGCCGCCGGACGACGCGGGAGCCGCGCCCGCCCGGTGAAGGTCGAGGCCGTCATCTTCGACATGGACGGCGTCCTCGTGGACTCGGAGCCGCTCGGCTTCGAGGCCCTGCGGCGGGTGATGGCCCGCTACGGGCTCGGATACTCGGAGGAAGAGAACGCGGAGTTCCTCGGCCGCACGACGCTCGAGTCCTGCCGCATCCTGAAGGCCCGCCACGGGCTACCGGACTCGGCCGAGACGCTGGCCGACTTCTACATCGAGGGCATGCTCGAGCAGATCGGTGCCGGGCCGGTTCCGATGCCCGGCGTGCCCGAGGTGCTCGAGCGGGTGCGGGCCGGGGGATACCGGCTGGCCCTGGCCTCGTCGGCAGAGGTGCGGGTGATCCACGCCAACCTCACCGCGCTCGGGCTCGGGCCGCTCTTCGAGGCGGTGGTCTCCGGCACCCAGGTCGCGCGCGGCAAGCCCGCCCCCGACGTTTTTCTCGCCGCGGCCGATCGGCTCGGGCTGGCGCCCGACCGCTGTCTCGTCATCGAGGACTCGCGCAACGGCCTGCTCGCGGCCAAGGCCGCGGGGATGCGCTGCGCGGTGGTGCCCTGCGCCCACACGCGCCACCAGGACTTCCGCGAGGCCGATCACCGCCTGGCCACCCTTCCCGACCTCCTCACCCTCCTCTAGCCCGGATCCACACGACCCTTCGCGGGTGGCCGCCGCGCCTCCCGCCGCGCCGCGCTTCGCGCGCTAGATCTGCTTCAGGAGGAACACGGCGCGACTCATGCGCCGCTCGATGCTCGCCACGTGGCGCCGGTAGGCCGGGTGGCTCGCGCCGGGATGCCAGGCGGCCGGATTCGGCAGGCCGGCGGCGAGCTGGGCCGCCTCGTTGTCGTCGAGCTCGGCGGCCGCCTTGCCGAAGTAGCGCCGGCTCGCCGCGCCGGCTCCGTAGACGCCGGGGCCGAACTCGACCACGTTGAGATAGAGCTCCAGGATGCGCCGCTTGGAGAGCGCGCGCTCGAGATGCCAGGTCAGGAGCGCCTCCTTCCCCTTGCGCAGCGGGTTGCGCGACGGAGAGAGCCAGAGGTTCTTGGCGAGCTGCTGGGTGAGGGTGGACGCTCCGCGCGGCAGGTCGCGGTCCCGCAGCGCGTCCTCGAGCGCGTTCTGCATCTCGGCGAACGCGAAGCCATGGTGGGAGAAGAAACTGATGTCCTCGGCCACCAGCACCGCGCGTTTGAGCGCGGGCGAGATCGCGGGATAGGCCGTCCAGGTCCACGCGACGCGGTCCGGACGGCCCGTCGCGCGCTGCTGGGCCCGGTACCGCTCGATGAACGCGGTGGTCGCGGGGCGCCCGGTGGCGAGCCGCCCCACCGCGGGCCACGTCCAGATCTCGACGCCGATCCAGACCGCGGCCGCCAGCGATATGACGGCGACCAGCCGGCCCGCCCATCCCCGTCGTCTGCGCATGGCTCATGGTATCGTGGTGGGCCGATGGACGTCGTCAAGCAGCGCATCGCGGAGTCGGTGGACCGGCTGGGCGACGAGCTCGGCGCGCTGTCGTCCCGCATCCACGCGCATCCCGAGCTGGCCTTCGAGGAGCGGCGCGCCTGCGGCTGGATCGGCGACTTCCTCGCCAAGCACGGTTTTCAGGTGGAGACGGGTGTGGGCGGCGTCGAGACCGCGTTCCGCGCGAGCCTCGAGGCGGGGCCCGGGCCAACGCTCGCCATCCTCTGCGAGTACGACGCGCTGCCCGGGATCGGCCACGCCTGCGGGCACAACGTCATCGCCGCCGCGGGGGCCGGCGCGGGCGCCGCGCTGATGGCGGTCCGCGACCGCCTGCCCGGCGGGCGCATCCAGGTGATCGGCACCCCGGCCGAGGAGCGCGGCGGGGGCAAGGGGGTGCTGGTGGACGCGGGCCTCTTCGAGGGCGTGGACGGCGCGATGATGATCCACGGGTTCGACCGCACCCTGCTCCACCAGGACCTGCTGGGGGTGGTGCGCGTGACGTTCGAGTGGGCGGGCCGGGCCGCGCACGCTTCGGTGGATCCGTGGGGGGGGGTCAACGCGCTCGACGCCTGCGTCGCGACCTTCAACGGCGTGGCCATGCTCCGCCAGCAGATGCGTCGCGACTGTCGTATCCACGGCGTCGTCGCGGAGGGCGGCGCCGCCGCCAACGTCATCCCGGAGCGCGCGGTGGTCGACTTCAATGTGCGCGGGCCGAGCCTTGAGGCGATGTGGGCGCTCTACCGCCGCGTGACGGCGGTCGCGGAGGGCGCGGCCGCGGCCACGTCCACCCACCTCACCACCACCCGGCACCCGGACGTATACGAGCCGCTCCGGCGCAACCAGGCGCTCAACGACGTCTTCGCGGGCAACCTGGCCGCCGCCGGGCTCGCCGAGGGCCCGGCCGCGCCGGATCGCGTCGCGTCCTCGGACATCGGCAACGTGAGCCAGGTCACGCCGACGATCCACGCCTGGGTGGCCATCGCGCCCCTGGGGACCGCGATCCACACGCGCGAGTTCGCGGCCGCCGCGGCGGCGCCGGCCGCTCGGGCGGGGCTGCTCGCGGGCGCCAAGCTCATGGCGCTCAGCGCGGCGGACCTGCTCGCCGATCCGTCCCGGCTCGCCGCCATGAAGGAGGAGTTCAGGCGCCGGTGAAGGGCCGGGACGAAGCGTGGGGTCGGCTCCGCCGCACGAAGGGCGCTGGGCCGAGCGCAGCTGCGCGGGTGCGGGGCCCTCGGCCGCACGCTCGGCGCCCGGCGGGTCGCCTCAGCGGCGGCGACCTCGGGTCGAGAGCACGCCCGCGCGCGATGAGCGAAAGCGGCGACGGGCTCGACGCTTGGCCACCCGCCGGCGCGCCCGGTCGCCGACGATGACGAGGGTCAGTCCGATGCAGAACCCGCCGAGTCCGATCCAGACCGCGGGCAGGTTGCCGACCAGCCTCACCCCGAGCACCTCCACCGTCCGCTCGTCGCCGCTGCCCGCGGAGCCGGCGAGGCGTGCTCCCGCCACGACGAAGGACACGAGGGTAGCCAGCGGCAGGACCACTCCCTGCACACCCACGGCCAGGCAGGCGCGGGTCACCGCCCGGCGGATCAACGGGGCGCGCCCGATGAACAGCATCGCGAGCACCGAGGCCACCGCCCAGATGCCGAGCATCTCGGGCGTGGTCAGGGTGCCGGGCTTGCCCGCGTCGACGACGGTGGCGACGACGAAGAGCGAGGCCGCGCCGGTGGCGGCCCCGCCGGCCAGGGTAGCGAACGCCTTCGCGAGGCGGCGCGGCCAGCGGGGCCGACTCCGCCGCGGCCCTCTCCGCGGCGCCTCCTTGAGCAGCAGCTGCCAGAGCAGAAGGCTGGCGGCCAGGTAGACAACGAGGCCGACCAGCACCAGGACATTGGTGCCGGGCATGCGTGCCTACGGGGTCTTCCAGATCACCCGCTCGGCGGCGTCGCCGAGGGCAATCCTCGGAACGCCACCCTGATACAGGAGCATTGCCACGCGCTGCTTGCCGTCACGATCGTGCAGGCTCAGGAACGGGAGCTGCAGGTCGGCGCTCACGCGCAGCCAGAGCCGCCCCTTGCCGGCCCGGTCGGTGAGATTGAGCGTGGGCTGCCCGTCGCCGGTGACGCCGAGCATCGCGCGGCCATTGCCGTCGACGTCGTAGAGCCACACCGCCGGCGCCCCCGCCGGCTCCGTGCCGACCGCGGTGCGACGCCGCCCGTTGCGGTCGTAGAGGGTGAGCCCGGTGGCCCCCTCGGCGGTGAGCGCCAGCAGCGAGCGGGGGCGTCCGCCCTGGTCGAGCAGGGTCAGGCTCGGGCGGCCGTCGCCGAAGGCGGTGAGCTCGACGCGGGGCCGGTCGGCCTGGTCGAGCAGGGTGAGCTGCGCGGCGCCGTCCGCGCGCAGGCCCAGACCGGCGCGCAGATGGCCGGCGCGATCGGAGAGATCGACCCCGGCCTGACCGAGCGCGGTGACGCTCAGCACCGCGCGGTCCTGCTGGCTGTCGTCGGCCAGCGCCAGCATGGCGGTGCCGTCCGGGCGCAGGCCGAGGGTCGCGCGCACCTTGCCCGCGCTGTCGCGGAGCACGAAGCGCTCGGCCTCGAGCGTATTGGTCACCGGGGCGGGCACCGTCTGGCCCATCAGGGTCAGGGCGGCAAGTCCGAGCAGCGCGAGGGCGCCCGCGAGCTTGAGCCGCCGGTTCTCGCGCTCAAGACGATCGACCCGCCCCGTGAGATGGTCGTGTACCCGCTGCGCGAGATGGTCGTGTATGGGTTCGCTCACGATCGAATCCTCCTACTTCCGGTCTTTCTTGTCGTCCGGGCTCGCGGTAGCCTGCAGCGTGACCTTGTCGCCCACGATGAGGAAAACCACGGTGCCGTTCGAGGCCTTGTACGTCCACTGTTCCACCGGTCCCAGCTTGCTGATGTCGCTCGGCTTGCCGAGCGCTCGTTCGAGCTCCGCCCGCGTCTCGACGCCGCGCGACCGCTGCACGAGGTCCTCCTTGCTGCGACCGCATCCCACGAGAAGGCCGGCCGCGAGCACCCCGACCAGCAAGCCCGCCCACGCTCGATGCATCGCGCTCCTCCCCGAGTGCGGTCCGCGCCTCGCGGACGAGGTCGGCCGGATCCGGCTGGGGCCGAGTCTAACAGAGTGCCCGCGCGAATTCGGCGCTACAGTCGGGCTTGTTCTCCGGCCTCGTCCCATCGTCCGGGGAGGCCGCCGATGATCATATTCATCGTGAACGGGAAGCGGCCGCGGGTGCACGCCAGCCCGGACTCGCCGCTCCCGTGGGCCACGGCTACCCCGAGATGCGCATCGACGAGATGCCGGTGGTGGAGGCCCGCATCCCGGATTCGGGAGACGCGCCCGGCGGGCTGGGGGAGCCGGGCGTGCCGCCGGTGGCGCCGGCGCCCGGCAACGCGATCTTCGCGCTGACCGGGAAGCGGATCCGGGAGCTGCCGATCCGCCCCGAGGGCCTCGAGCGGGTCTGAGTTCCCGCCCGCCGGTCCCGCCCGGAGCGCGGCTACGGGTTCTTCGGGACGGGCGCGGCGGCGGGGATGGCGACGGGGCCCGCCGCGCGGTTCGTCGTCCCGGCGTACTTCGACTTCAGGTTGCGGATGAGGGCCTGGTACGACGAGCTCCGGATGATCCGATCGAACTGGCCGCGGTAGTTCGCCACGAAGCTGACGCCGGAAACCGCGACGTCGTAGACCACCCAGCGGGCGCCGACTTGGTGGAGGCGATAGTCCACCGGGATGTCGGTGCCGCGCCCGGTGACGATCTTGGAGCGGACCGTGGCGAACTCGCCGTCGACGTGCTCGCTCACGTACACGATCTGCTCGCCGGTGTGGTTCTCCAGCCGTCCGATGTAGGCGCGGCCGAGGAGCTGCTTGAACACCGCGACGAACTCGGCCTGCTCCTGCGGGGTGCGCTCGCGCCAGTGCAGCGCCAGCGCCCGCCGGGACATCTCCCGGAAGTCGAAGAGCCGATCGGCCACGCGCTGGATCTCGAGGCGTCGCCGGTCCTGGCTGGTCGGCGCGGCGAGCTGGCCATCCTGGACGGCCTGCAAGACCTGCTCGGTGGCCGTCTGCACGACCTGCATCGGGCCGACTTCCGGTTGCGCGCCGCCGCTCGCGGCGAGCAGGAGCCACATGGCCAGTGCCTTTTGCATGATTGCCCCCTCGGCCAGGAGGACAGCATGGCCCATGCCAGGCCCGATGCCAGCTAACGGGCTGAATTCATGCGGCTGATCGACTCGTGGGATGAAGCGGCTTGTCAGCCGCGGGACGCTCGTCAGGAGCCGGACGGGCTCAGGAGATGGAGGGGGCGAGCATCTCCCGGGCGATGCGCTGCAGCTCCAGCATGTCGAATGGCTTGGTGAGCACGGGTACCGCCAGCTCCCCGATGAGCTCCTGATAGTCGGCGTGCTCGGAGGTGCCGGTGATGAAGACGAACCGGCGCGCCAGCTCCGGTCGGCTCTGCTCGAGCTCCCGGTAGAGGCCGAGCCCGTCGAGGCCGGGCATGCGCAGGTCGCTCAGGATCAGGTCGTACGCGCGGCCGCCGATGCGCTCGAGCGCGGCCAGCCCGTCGGGCGCGGTATCCACGTCGTAACCATCGACGGTCAGCATGTCCACGATCAGCTGCGCGATGATGGGCTCATCGTCCACCACGAGGATCTGCGGGCGGGAAGCGAGCGCGGACATACCCCGTAGACGGAGCAAGACGCGGGCCAGCCGGCCGCGGCAGGGAAATCAGCCGGTTCGGGCGTGAAGGCGGATGGCGCGCGCAGGAATCGTCAGGCGCCGGCCGGAAATGAGCACCGGAGAGCGCGCGGTGCTACGCGGGTTGAAGGCGACGCCGGGTCGCGAAGCCGCGGATGCCGAGCCAGAGCCGGCCGATCCCGACGAGCAGAACCAGCAGTGCCGCGTTCGCGAGCGCGAACCACCACCAGTTGTTCAGCTTGAGGCCCAGCAGCTCCTTGGCGAGCGTGAGCACGAGCAGGTGGTGGAGGAAGTAGAGCATCAGCGCGGTGCGCCCCAGGATCACCAGCCATCCCGCGGGCAGGCGCTTGACCTCGACCGCGTAGTACGCGAGGCCGAGCAGGGAGAAGACGGCGCCCACGCAAAGGAAGCTCGTCATCCCGCGCGCGATCCAGTGGTTGTTGACGATGAAGTCGCGCTTGAAGGCCAGCGAAAGGTGAAGCGGCGTGCCGTGCGCCCAGTCCCAGATCGCGAACACAGCCAGGCCTGCGAGGCCCGCCGCGGTCATGCGCGCGAGGTAGCGAGCGCGCCGCTCGGCGGTGTCCTGGAGCGCGAAGACCCAGCCCAGGGCCAGCCCGATCCACACGATGGAGATCCAGGGCCACGGCGCGAACTCGAAGAAGAAGATCCGCCCCAGCACGCGATGGTCGGGCAGCCAGGCCATGACGTCCCGGTGCAGGACCGAGAACAGCGCGTAGAAGGCCAGGGCGAACGCCACGAGCAGATAGCGGGCGGGCCGCCGGTGCAGGAGGAGCATCGGGGGCAGGGCCAGGATGATGCCGAGCCCGATGGTCTGGAGCACGCCGCCCTCCCAGAACGGCTCGTCGCGGAAGACGACCAGGTTGAGCGCCCAGCCCGCCAGGACGAGCTTCGCCCCGCGCTGGAGGAACTTCGCGGCCACCCCGAGGGTGACCGGGGCGCCCGCCTGGCGGCGCGGCGCGAACGACAGCGGCAGGCAGAAGCCGACCAGGAACAGGAAGACGGGCGCGCCCACCGCCATGGTCAGGTAGATCATGTTGTAGCGCGGCCAGCCCATGGCGCCGTCCTGCCACCAGCGGCCGGTGTGGTTCGCGATCATGAGGAGCAGGGCGAAGCCCCGCACCGCGTCCAGGAAGCGCAGCCGGTCCGCGGAGCCGCGCTCGACCGGGGCCGCCGCCATCCCGTTCCCCCTGCCGGGTCGTCCCGCTAGCGCGGATGCCTGGCCGGCGTCCGCCGCGGGGCGAAGAACATCGGGCGGCTCATCCGGCCGACCGGGACTTCCACGAGCGCCGGGCGGTCCCGGTCGATGGCCTCGCGCACGAGGCGGCCGACCTCGGTTGGCTCCTTGGCGCGCAGGCCGAGGACGCCGTAGGCGTCGGCCAGCTTCATGAAGTCCGGGTTCTTGAGCTCGGCGCCGTACTGGCCGCCCCAGGACTCGTCGAGATCGCGCGCCACGTTGCCGTACGAGCCGTCGTTGAAGACCACCGCGACCACGCTGATGCCGTAGCGGGCGGCGGTGGAGAGCTCCTGCGCGTTGAAGAGGAAGCCGCCGTCGCCCGAGACCGAGATCACCGGCCGATCGGGCCGGGCCACCTTGGCCCCGAGGGCCACCGGATAGGCGTAGCCCAGGTTGCCGGAGTAGGACGACGAGAGATACGTCCGCGGCTCGTAGACCGGCCAGAACGGGCGCGAGTAGTAGCCGATCTGGGTCATGCCCGCCACCAGGATCGCGTTCTCGGGAGTGGTGGCACGAAGCGACTTGATGATGGAGGCGTTGGGCTCCATCGTGTTGTCGGCCGCGATCCTCGCGCGGAGCGCCTCGTGCTCCGCCTTGCGCGAGGGCCGCGGCGGGGCGGCCGCGCGCAGCCGCTCGAGCAGGACCTCCAACGTGGCCCGCGCGTCGCCGACCAGGCCGAGGGTGTCCTTGTGATTGCGTCCGACCTCCCGCTCGTCCGCGTCGATCTGGACGATGCGCGTCCCCGGCTTGAAGGTCACCAGGGCCAGGCGCGTGCCCACCGCGAGGACCACGTCGGCTTCCTGTACGTGATCGCGCAGCGGCGAGTCGCGCCAGTACGCGGCGCCGAGCGAGAGCGCATTGTGGTCGCTCACCGCGCCCTTGCCCTCGGCGGACTGGGCCACGCCGGCCTGCAGGTGCTCGGCCACCGCGGCCAGCGCGTCGTGGGCGCCCGAGAGATGGACGCCGCCGCCCGCGTAGATCAGCGGCGCGCGGGCGCCCAGCAGCAGCTCGGCGGCGCGATCCACGTCGCGCGCGGCCGCGGCGGGTCGGGGCACCTCGACGGGCGGCAGCAGCTCGGCGAGGCCCTCGTCCTCCATCGTCTCGGGTGGCATCTCGAGCTCGACCGGACGCGGCCGGCCCGACCGGAGCTGGACCACCGCCTCGCGCACCGCGGCGGGAACGTCGGCGACCTGCAGCACGCGCTTACGCCACTTGGTGACCGGCGTGATGCAGGCGAGCTGATCGTTGACTTCGTGGAGCAGGCCGATGTCCTTCCCGATGCTGTCCCGCGGGATCTGGCCGGAGAGGATCAGGACGGGTGAGGAGGCCGAGTAGGCGGTGGAGAGACCGGACATCGCGTTGAGCAGGCCCGGCCCCGGCACCACCAGGGCGGTGCCGAAGCGGCCGCCCGCGCGAGCGTAGCCGTCGGCCATGAAGGTCGTGGCCTGCTCGTGGCGCGTGGCGATGAAGCGGATGCGCGGCTCGTCGCGCAGGGCCGCCATCACGCCATAGAGCTGCACGCCGGGCAGCCCGAAGACCACCCGGACGCCTTCGGTGTAGAGGGAGCGCACCAGCGCTTCGCCGCCGGTCATGGGTGTCGCCGCCATGGTCTCGTCTCTCCTGTGGCCCCGCCTCAGGGCGCCTGCACAGCGCCGGCCTGGGCGAGATCATCGATCTCGCGTTCCTTGTAGCCGAGTAATCCGGTGAGAACGGAGCGGGTGTGCTCCCCGACCCGGTAGGGCGCCGGCCCCGCCGGCGTGACCGCGCGGCCGTCGAACTGAAACGGCGCGGCGGTGACCCGTACTTCGCCGCGGGCCGGATGGGGCACCGTCGGAAAGGCGCCGCGTGCCGCGAGATGCGGATGCGCGACGACCTCCTCGGGCATGAGCACCGCGGCCGCGGGAATGCGGGCGCCGCGCAGGGCTTCCAGCGCCGCGTCCACGGTGGGGAAGCGCGCGATCCACTCGCCGATGATGTCGCGCAGCGCGGGCCAGTTGCGCCGGCGCTGATCCGGCGTCGCGAACCGCGGATCGGTGGCCAGCTCGGGCCGGCCGAGCAGCGCCTGCAGCCGGGGCCACAGCGCGGCGGCGCCGCCGGTCTGGAGCGCGAGATGTCGGCCTCCCACCGCGAAGACGCCCATGGCCGGACGCGGGGAGCCCTGCGTCTCGCCGCCGTTGAGCACCGCCGCGTAGGAGACGTCGTCGGCCGCGATCAGGGCCTCCAGCATCGAGACGTCGAGGTAGGCGCCCCGACCGGTGCGGTCGCGCCGCCGCAGGGCGGCCAGGATGGCGCCGAAGGCGTGGGTGCCCGCCAGCACGTCGGCGGCCTGGAGATTCGATGCGCGGGGCGACGGCTGATCGCCCTGGTCGAGGTGCATCATGCCGGAGGCCGCGTTGATGATGTGGGCGAAGGCCTGCCGCTCCCGCCACGGGCCGGTCTGGCCGAATCCCGAGATCGAGCAGTAGACGAGATCGGGCTTGATCGCGGCCATCGCGGGGTAGCCCAGACCGAGCTTCTCGACGACACCGGGCGCGAAGTTCTCGACGAAGACGTCGGCGACCCGGCACAGATCGGCCACGACCCCGCGACCCTGCGGGTGGCCGAGGTCCACCGCGACGCTCTCCTTGCCCGCGTTGATGCGAATGAAGTACGTGGACTGGTCGGCGCGGCCCGGCTCGATCTGGAGGTGGTTCTTCCGCATGTCGTCGCCCTCACCGGGGCGCTCGATCTTGACCACCCGCGCGCCCAGATCGGCGAGCAGGCGGGTGCAGTAGGGGCCGGCGAGCACGCGGGTGAGATCGAGGACTACGAGATCGGACAGGGGAGGATCGGAGAGCGGGCCGGGGGCGCGCACCGGGCGAGTATAGCGCGGTGATCGACGGGGCGCACCTGCCCCGCCGGCTGCTGAAAAGGGCCCATTTGCGGGAGTGCGGCGCCCTTGGTCGGGCGCTCAACGTACAGAGAGTACGCCTCGCGCCCGATCATCGGGCGCCGCCTCGCACCTGGACCTTCTTGAGCAGCCTGCGAGTCGCCGCGCATCCTGCTAGACTCGGCGCATGCGACCCAATCGACTCCGGGAGCTGCTGCGGGCGGGACGACCCACGCTGGGCACGCACATCCATTCGGCGTGGCCCGCGGTGGTGGAGCTGGCCGGGCACGCGGGGGTCTTCGACTACGTGGAGTTCGCGGGCGAGTACGCCCCGTACGATCTCTTCGCGCTCGAAAACCTCGGGCGGGCGGTGAACACCTTCGACCACATGTCGGCCATGTTCAAGGTCGAGCAGCAGCCGCGCACCTACCTCGCGGTGCGGGCCATCGGGTCGGGGATCCAGAACCTGCTCTTCGCCGATCCACGCACCCCCGACGACGTCCGCGAGTGCGTGCGGAGCGTGCGGGCGGAGACGCCCGAGGCGGGCGGACTCCACGGCGTGGGCATGCGGCGCGACGTGGGCTACGTGATGGACGTGGGCTCACCCGCCTTCGTGCGGGCGCTCGACGACGCGGTGGTGGCGGTGATGATCGAGAAGGCCTCCGCGGTGGAGAACGTGGACGCGATGCTTTCGGTGAAAGGGGTGGACATGGTGCAGTTCGGCCCTGCCGACTACTCGATGAGCATCGGCCTGCCGGGTCAATGGAATCACCCTCGCGTGATCGAGGCGGAGCGGCACGTGATCCAGACCGCGCTGCGGCTGGGCATCGCCCCGCGAGCCGAGATCTCGCACCCGAGCGAGGCCAAGGTCTACCTCGACCTGGGCGTCCGGCACTTCTGCATGGGCTGGGATGTGAGCGTGCTGTTCGACTATTTCAAGACCGAGGGCGGGACCCTGCGCGACATGCTGGGCGCGGGGTAGCGCACGGGGCTGTCGCCCATGGCGCCCCGTCCGGCGCGCGCCGCGGCCGCCGGCCTCTTCCTGCCGCTCCTCCTCGCCCTGTCGGCAGGCGGCTGCGGCGAGCGTCCCGGGGCGGGCGCGCCGATCACGCTGGTCTTCAAGCACGCCAAGATCCTCGGACCCGCCGATCCGATGCCCGGGCTCCTCCGGCGCTTCGAGGCGGATCACCCGGGCGTGCGTGTGCAGAGCGAGGCGCTCACCTGGAGCTCGGACGAGCAGCACCAGTTCTACGTCATCAACCTCGAAGGCGGTGGTCCGCCCTTCGACGTGATGATGCTCGACGTGATCTGGGTGCCCGAGTTCGCGCGCGCGGGCTGGATCCTGGACCTCACCTCGTCCGTGCCCCCGGCCGAGCGCGACGCCCATTTCCCGACCGCGATCGCGCCCGCCATGCAGGACGGTCGGCTCTGGGCCCTGCCGTGGTTCATGAACGTGGGCCTGCTCTACTACCGCGCCGATCTGCTGGCGAAGTACGGCTTCGGCGCGCCGCCCGAGACGTACGAGGAGCTGACCGCGCAGGTGCGGCGGATCCGCGCGGGGGAGCGCGATCCGAGTCTTGACGGCTACCTCTGGCAGGGCAAGCAGTACGAGGGTGGCATGGTCAACGTGCTGGAGGCGCTCTGGGCCAACGGGGCGCGGCTCCTCGACGAGGCGGGGCGGCCGTTCCCCGAGGCCGAGCGCGCGCGCGAGTCGCTCGCCTTCCTCCGCGGCCTCATCGAGAGCGGGGTGAGCCCGGCCTGGGTCACCGCGGCGGACGAGGAGCTGACCCGCCGGCCCTTCGGCGACGGGCGCGCGATCTTCCTCCGGAGCTGGCCCTACGCGCTGGATCTGTTCGAGCTGCCGGACTCGCGCGTGCGCGGCAAGGTGGGGGTCGCGCCGATTCCGCGCCTGCGCCACGGCCCGGTCGGCGCGGCCTCCACCGGCGGTGCGCACC
Organism: Candidatus Limnocylindria bacterium; assembly: GCA_035524955.1. Classification (GTDB taxonomy): domain Bacteria; phylum Methylomirabilota; class Methylomirabilia; order Rokubacteriales; family CSP1-6; genus CAMLFJ01. The sequence continues at coordinate 69,302 of DATLFG010000072.1, forward strand.
TGGCGGTGAGCGCGCGCACGCGCCACCGGGACCTGGCGGTGGCGCTCGCGCGCTTTCTCACCAGCGAGACCGCCCAGCGGGCGATGACGGAGGGCGCCGCGCTGCGTCCCTCGCGCCCGGCGCTCTATCGTGACGCGGGGCTGATCGCGCGAGACCCGAGCCTGCCCGCGCTCCACGGGCTGATGCTCCGCGGCCACCCGCGTCCCATCACGCCCTACTACCTGATGCTCTCCACCACGCTCCAGCCCGAGTTCTCCGCGGTCCTGGTCGGCCGCAAGTCCCCCGCGCGCGCGATGCGCGACGCCACCGCCCAGGTCGAGCACCTCCTGCGCTCGGTGACGCCGTGAGCGACCGCGGCCTGGCCTGGCTTCTCCTGTCCCCGGCCTTGCTGGTCCTCGCCACCCTCACCGTGTATCCCGCGCTCTGGGTGCTGTGGCTCGCGTTCCAGTACCGCATCCCGGTATTCGGCATCTCGCGCTGGGCCGGGCTCGACCACTTCGCGTTCCTCGCGGAGGGCACGCGCTTCTGGAACGCGGCGTGGGTCACCGGCGTATTCACGGTGACATCGGTCGCGCTGGAGAGCGCGCTGGGCCTGGCCATCGCGGTGGCGCTGCGGGGGCAGCGCGGCGGCCGGCGCACCGCCCTGGCCCTGCTGCTCCTGGCCTGGGCGCTGCCGTCGGTGGTGACGGCCAAGATGTTCGAGTGGCTCTATCACCCCGCGGGCGGACTCGTGAACTTCCTGCTGGGCGACCGCGCCATCAACTGGCTCGGCGACCCCGCCCTCGCCCTGCCGTCGCTGATCCTGGCCGACGTGTGGCGCGCCACCCCGTTCGTGGCCCTACTCTGCTACGCGCGTCTCCTGACGATTCCGCCGGATCTCTACGAGGCCGCCGAGGTGGACGGCGCCGCGGGGCTCCAGGCCTTCGCCCGCATCACCTGGCCGCTCGTGCGGCCGATCCTCCTCGTGACGATGCTCTTCCGCACGCTGGACGCGATCCGCGCCTTCGACATCATGTTCGTGCTGACGGGCGGGGGGCCGGCGGGCAGCACCGAGTCGCTCACGGTATACGCCTACCGGGCCCTGTTCCAGACCCTCCAGATCGGCCTCGGCTCCGCGATCGGCGTGGTGGTGTTCGCGCTCGTGATGGTCGTCGCCGCGGTGTATCTGCGGCTGATCGGCCGACCGGAGCGAACGGCGTGAGGGCGGGCCGGCGGCGCGACGCGGTGGTGCTCCTCGCGCTGTCGCTCTACGCCGCGCCCTTCTTCTGGCAGGCGCTCACCTCGGTGCGGCCCGACGCCGAGCTGCTGCCCCTGACCCGGCTCCTGCCGAGCCGTCTCACGTGGGCCCACTACGACGTGGTGCTCCGTCAGAGCCTGATGCCGCGCGCCCTGATCAACAGCCTGGGCATCGCCCTCCTCAGCACCCTGCTGGCGATCGGGCTCGGGGCGCTCGCCGCCTATGCGCTCGCGCGGCTGCCGGTGCGGGGCCGCGGCGTGATCCTGCTCGCCATGGTCGCGGCCACCGCGTTCCCCCAGATCGCCACCGTGAGCCCGCTCTACCTGCTGATGCGCGCGCTGGGCCTGCGCGACACGTGGCTGGCGCTGATCCTCGCGAACGGCTCGTTCGCGCTGCCGCTGGTGATCTGGCTGCTCACCGGCTTCATCCGCGAGATCCCGCGCGCGCTCGAGGAGGCGGCGGCGGTGGACGGCGCCGACCGGCTGGCGATTCTCAGATGGGTTGTTCTACCGCTGGTGGCGCCGGGCATGGCCTCGGCGGCGCTGCTCGCGTTCCTCTTCTCGTGGAACGAGTTCCTCTTCGCCTACAGCTTCACGGCCACCGAGGCCAGCCGCACGGTCCCGGTCGCGCTGGCCCTCTTCCCCGGCGTCTTCGAGGTGCCCTGGGGCGACATCGCGGCCGCCTCGCTGCTGGCGAGTCTGCCGCCGATCCTGATCGTGGTGGGCTTCCAGCGCTACCTGGTCCGCGGTCTCCTGGCCGGCGCCCTGCGCGAATGACACCCTCTCCCCTCGGGGGAGAGGGCAGCGTGAGGGGCGGGGTGAGGCGTTTGGGGCGCTACGGCTCCGACACCAGCCCCGGCGTGACCGTCGCCCCCGGCAGCCCGCGGAACACCTCCGGCGAGATCTTCACCTTCAGCGAGCGGCTGCCGCCACCCAGGATGATCCAGGGGAAGGACATCAGCCCATCGTCCACGTAGATCGGCAGATCCGCGGGCAGGGCGAAGACGGTGACGCCGCCCAGCATCATGCCCGTGAGTGCGCGGGTCTCCTCCGGGTCGGCGAAGGAGAGCCGGGACACGCCGAGCAGCCTTCGCACCGTGTGGTTGACGTCCACCCGCCGCGTGGCGCGGACCACGCAGGCGCAGTAGCGCTTCGGCTCCTTCTTCGAGCCGACGATGATGGTGTTGGCCGACTGCTCCGCCGGGTAGCCGTACTGCGCGCAGAAGGCGGCGGTGTCGGCGTACTGAGGGTCGATCGCGACCATCTCGTGGGGCAGGCCGAGCCCGTCCAGAACCTGCCGCACCCGCTGCTCGATCTCGTCCGGGGTGATCACCGGTACCGATCCTCCGATCAGGATGTGGATTCGCGCGGCCCGCCGAGCATACCGCGCGCCGGCGTCGGGTCGGCGCGGAAGAATCGCTAGGCGAACGCGGTCGCGCCGGCGTCGCGGCAGACGCGGAGCCACCCCATCGCCTGCCTCGCCGTCCGGCCTTCATTGTACAATCACCCGTCCACGCTTCGGATTCCTCACGACGATCCGGCGGCGCCGCCGGAGGAGAGCCACGATGAGCACGGATCTGCTCGAGCAGGTGAAGGACGGAGTGGCTGTGCTGACCCTCAACCGCCCCGACCGGCTGAATGCGATGTCGCGGCCGATGCTGGACGCCCTGCTGGAAGCCCTGCCGCGGCTGGCCGAGGATCCGGAGGTCGGGGTGGTCGTCCTCACCGGGGCCGGTCGCGGCTTCTGCGCGGGTGGCGACGTCAAGGCCATGGCCGAGGGCACCGAGCTGGGCGGCCAGACCATGGAAGAGCGGGCCCAGGCGCTGCGCTCGCGCATGGAGACCTCGCGGTGGCTCCACGAGATGCCCAAGCCCACCATCGCGATGATGCGGGGGCCGGCCGCGGGTGCCGGGCTCTCGCTGGCGATGGCCTGCGACATGCGCATCGCGAGCGACACCGTGAAGCTCGGCACCGCCTTCGCCCGGGTCGGCTACTCCGGCGACTTCGGCGGCAGCTACTACCTGACCCAGCTCGTAGGCACCGCCAAGGCGCGCGAGCTCTACTTCACCGCGGACCTGCTCGACGCCCAGCAGGCGCTCGGGCTGGGCCTGGTCAACCGGGTGGTAGCCGACGCGCGCCTCGAGGAGGAGACGATGGGGCTGGCCGCCCGCCTGGCCCGCGGGCCGCGCGTGGCCTATCGCTACATGAAGCGCAACATGAACGCGGCAGAGCACGCCTCGCTCGAGCAGATGCTCGACCTCGAGGCGTGGCACCACACGCGCACCGGCATGACCGAGGACCACCGCGAGGCCGCGCGCGCCTTCGTGGAGAAGCGCGAGCCCCACTTCAAGGGCCGCTAGATCTTGCCCTGGCACCCCGCCCCCGTGTAGGCTCCGCGCTGTGATGGACACCCTGGTCTCGGGAGGTGGGGGCGGGTGATGCGGGCCTTCTTGACCCCCACCCCGACCCCCGCCCGGGCCGCCGCGATCCTCCGGCGGGTCTTCGGCAGCTTGCCCGCCTCGTTCGCCTTCCGGCTCTGGGACGGCCAGGAAGTGCACTTCGGCCAGGACCGGCCCGAGTGCATCACGGTGATCAAGAGCCCGGAGACGTTCCTCTCGCTGATCCGCGACCCTTCGCCGTACAATTTCGCCGAGGCCTACGTGCAGAGCCGGATCGACCTGGAAGGTGATCTGTTCCGCGCGATGGACGTGGCCAACGTGGTCGAGGAGCTGAAGGTGACGCCGCTGCAGAAGCTGTCCATCCTCCTGTCGCTGTGGAGGCGGTGATGGGCTGGGACGCGATCGTGGTCGGGGGCGGGCCGGGCGGGAGCACCGCGGCCTGGCGCCTGGCCCTGGCGGGCCTGCGCCCCCTCGTGCTCGACGCCGCGGTCTTCCCGCGGGTGAAGATCTGCGCGGGCTGGGTGACCCCGGAAGCGCTCGCGGACCTCGAGGTGGATCCCGACAAGTACCCGCTGACCATCCAGCCGTTCGACCAGTGCGTGCTCGAGTTCGCGGGCGCCCGCCACCAGACGGGCTGGCGGCGGCCCACCAGCTACGGCATCATCCGCCGCGAGTTCGATCACTACCTGCTCGGGCGCGCGGCCGCCGCGGGCGCGGACGTGCGCTGGGGCATCCGGGTCACCGAGGTGGCCGAGCAGGCCGACCGGGTGCGCGTCGAGACCGATCGCGGCGTGTTCGAGGCGCCGGTGGTGATCGGCGCGGGTGGCCATCGCTGCCCGGTGGCGCGGGTCCTCGGGCAGGTCTCCGGCCGCGAGGAGGTCGTGGTGGCGCAGGAGAGCGAGACGCGGCTGCCACCCGAGTGGGTCGCGCGCCTCGAGCCGTTCCTGCGCGCGCCCGAGCTCTACGTCGAGCCCGACCTGCGCGGCTACGGCTGGTACTTCCCGAAGCGCGACTTCGTCAATATCGGCGTTGGATGCACCCAGGGCGGCGACGGCAGCCTGCCCCGCCGGCGCGACGCGCTGGTGGCGAGCCTGCGCGCTTCCGGCCGGCTGCCCGAGGAGCTCGCGATCGAGCCGTTCAAGGGCCACGCGTACGTGGTGCGGCGCCAGGCGCCGCGGCGCCTGGCCGGGGCCCGCTTCTGCCTGGTCGGCGATGCGGCCGGGCTCGCCCGCGACCTGTCGGGCGAGGGGATCGGGCCCGCCATCCGGAGCGGCCGGCTGGCCGCCCTCGCGGTGACCACCCTGATCCGCGAGGGCGCGCCGCTCGACGGCTACGCGCGGCAGATCGTGGCGCGCTACGGCCCCGGCGAGCTCGGCTGGCTCCCGCGGAAGCTCTCGAATCTCCCGGACGTGCTGGCCCGGCTCGGGGTCCGGATGGTTCTGGGCTCGGCGGCGGCGCGGCGACGGATCGTGTTCGACTCCATCTTCGGCATGCGAGAGGTGGCGCCATGACACAGGCTCGATCCAAGGAGCACGACGTCCGATCGATCGCGCACCACTACGACGTCTCGAACGACTTCTACGCGCTGTTCCTCGACCCCCTGATGGTCTACACCTGCGCCTACTACCGCGACGCGGACGGCAAGCTCGAGCAGGCGCAGGAGGACAAGCTCGATCTGGTCTGCCGCAAGCTGCGGCTGCAGGCCGGCGAGCGGGTGCTCGACATCGGCTGCGGCTGGGGCGGTTTCAGCATCTGGGCCGCCCAGCACTACGGCGTCCGCGCCCACGGGGTCACGCTCTCGAAGGCGCAGGCGGAGTGGGCGGCCGCGCGGATCAAGCGGGAGGGGCTCGAGGAGCAGTGCCTGGTCGAGTACCGCGACGTCCGGGACCTGCCCGCGGACGCCCGCTACGACAAGATCGCGGCGATCGGGGTCATCGAGCACGTGGGCATCCCGAACTACCCGTCTTTCTTCGGGCGCGTGAAGGAGATGCTGGTGGACGGGGGGCTCTACCTCAACCACGGCATCCACCACGAGTTCCACTGGAAGCGCACGAGCCAGACCGATTTCCTGTATCGCCACGTGTTCCCGAACGGCGATCTCTCGGGAGTGACCGAGACGCTCACCGAGATGGAGCGGGCGGGCTGGGAGCTGCTGGACCTGGAGAACCTGCGGCCGCACTACGCGCGGACGTGCCGCGAGTGGGCGGAGCGCCTCAAGGCCCGCGCGGACGAGGCGCGCGCGATCGTGGGCGAGCAGATCTACCGGACCTGGCTGCTCTACCTCACGTGCTCGTCGGTGGCTTTCGCAAGCGGCTCCATCGGCCTCTATCAGGTGCTGATGCAGAAGCAGTGGGACCGCGCGCGCGGCCCCGCGCCCACGACCCGCGAGGACATCTACGCCGGCTGGTAACTATCGGAGGGGGCCTCGGCGGCCCCCTCCGGGCCTCCCCCCGGTAGCTTGCGCCGGCAAAGGCCGGCGTTCGAACGAAAGCAACGAATGGAGGCTAGCGGCGGGCGAGGGCCTGCTCGACCTCGTCGAGGTGCTCCCGCCGGTGCTCGGCGCGTAGCGGGTTGATGGGATGGCCGCCGGCCGCGATTGCGGCCAGTTGTGCTTCCGACAGGCCGGCGACCCGATCGTCGGCCGCGACAGCGGCGTCGACGGCGATCCGGGCCGCGACGCGAGGGGGCAGGGCGAGGCAGAGTGGCTTGCTGGCGTCGTTGATCCAGTCCACTGCCGCCTGGTCGTAGGCGGGTGGGGGGGTGCCCAGACCGCCGGCCCAGCGGTCGACCAGCGTGACGATCCGCTGATCCCAGAAGGCCAGGTGCGCGAGCACGCCGGCCACCGTCCAGCCCGCCTCCATCGGCCCGGTCAGCTCGCGGTCGCGCAGCTTGTCGACGAGGGCCCGGAGCCGCTCGAGCTGCGCTTGGTTCTCGGACACGTACGACCGGTCGATTGCCATAGAGGTCCTCCTGATCCTGCCGTGATGGCGCCTATATTGCCTCGACACCGGCCGGGCGCGAACGTGAAACGCGCGGACGTTGCCACCTCCGCCCGATTCATGCTACACACGCGGGAGCGATGGACGTGCTCGCCGCGCACGCCGCCCGGCATCCCGAGAAGCCCGCTCTCCTCGAAGACGAGCGCGTCTGGAGCTGGGCCGAGCTCATCGCGCGGCGCAACCGGCTGGGCCATGGCCTCGTCGGACTCGGGCTGCCGCCCGGCGGCCACGTCATCGTCTACGCGGAGAACTCGCTGGAGCACTACCTGGCCAGCACGGCCGCACGGGCGGCCGGGCTCATCCCCGCGCCCATGAATCACCGGCTGGTGGCCGAGGAGGTCGTCTACATCCTCGACCACTCCGACGCGGTCGGGGTGCTGGTGAGCGATCGCTTCCTGCCCGTGGTCGAGGCCATCCGCGCCCAGGCCGGGAAGGTGCGGCAGTGGATCCTGCTCGGAACCCAGCGGCGACCGTGGGGCGTGCACGTGGACGACCTGCTGGCCGCCGGGCGGCCCGATCCGGTGGAGCCGCGGGTGGGCGAGGGCTTCGGCGCGTCCGTCATCTATACGGGCGGCACCACCGGGAAGCCCAAGGGGGCCCTGCGCCGGGGGATCGATCCGCAAGACCTGATGGACACGCTGCGCGCCATGGACCTACTCGACCCGGCCCACGTGCACCTGGTGGCCGGGCCCATGTACCACTCGGCGCCGGGCGGCCTCGCACTCTACACACACCTGGTCGGCGGCACCGTGGTCATCATGCCGAAGTTCGACCCGGAGCAGGCGCTGGCCCAGATCGAGCGGCACCGCTGCACCAGCACCTTCATGGCCCCGACCCTCCTCAAGCGCATCGTGGACCTGCCCGCGGCGGCCCGCGGGCGCTACGACGTCTCCTCGATGCGCGCCATCATCATGGCGGCGGCCCCGTGTCCGATGAGCGTGAAAGAGAGCGTGGTGGCCCACTTCGGGCCCACGCTCTACGAGTTCTACGGCTCGAGCGAGCTCGGGGTGAACACGGTGTTGCGCCCGGAGGACGTGCTGCGCAAGCCCGGCTCGTGCGGGCGCGCGGCGCCGGGCAGGGAGATCGCGCTGCTCGATGACGACGGGCGCCCGGTGCCGACCGGCGAGCCGGGCGAGCTCTACGTGCGCCGGTTCCCCGGAATTCTCGACGAGTACTACCGCGATCCCGAGGCCACCGAGAAGATGCGCCGGGGCGACTGGTACACGGTGGGTGACGTGGCCTACGTGGACGCGGACGGCTTCTACTACATCTGCGACCGCAAGCGCGACATGATCATCTCGGCGGGTGTCAACATCTACCCGGCCGAGATCGAGGACGTGCTGCACCGCCACCCCGAGGTGCTCGACGCCGCCGTCTTCGGGGTGCCCGACGACGAGTGGGGCGAGCGCGTGCACGCCGCGGTCCATGTGCGGCCCGGGCAGCACCTCACCGCGGAAGAGATCACCGCGTTCTGCCGGGAGCACATGGCCGGCTACAAGGTGCCCCGCGAGGTCTCCTTCCACGACGTCTTCCCGCGCGACGCGGCGGGCAAGCTGCTCAAGCGCCAGCTCCGCGAGCCCTACTGGGCCGGGCGCGCCGCGCGCGTCTGAGTCCTCCACGCATGCGCTTCCGCCTCACCGTCAAGATCACGGTCCTGATCATCCTGGTCCTGATCATCGGGTTCGGGGTCGCGACCGTCCTCACCATCAAGCGGGAGAGCGAGCTGCTCGTCGAGCAGAACAAGATGGCGGCACGCCAGCTCATCGGCACGCTGGTCTCGAGCATCGAGACCGCCATGCTCTCCGAGCGGCCCGACATCACCCGCGGCCTCATCGACGATTTGCGCAGTTCAAAATTGGTCCAGGGCCTGGTCGTCTACCGGCGTAATGGCGTGGAGGCCTTCACCGACCTGGCCACGCTCCGGGAGGTGTCGAAGGAAGCCGACCTCCCCAGTGGCGTGACGGCCTCGATCGAGAAGATGCGCCGCGAGCCGGGGCGCACGATGGCGGGGCCGCTCTTCACGCGGGCGCTCGAGACGCTCCAGACCCAGGAAGCGCTCGAGGCGCGCGACGGAGCCGCGGTGTTCACGGTGTACCAGCCGATCCCCAACCGGGAGCGGTGCCAGGGCTGCCACGGCTCGGACCACACAGTGCGTGCGGTGGTCCAGGCCGCGACCTCGATGGAGCCGGTGCTGGCCGAGGTGCGCAAGCAGCGGAACCGCCAGATCATGATCGGCCTCATGACCATCGTGGCGGCGGCCGCGGTGCTCGCGGTGGCCATGCGCTACGTCGTGGTCCGGCCGATCCACGAGCTGGCCGCGGTGGCTCGACGCATCGGCGAGGGCGACTTCGCGGTGCGGGCCCGCGCCGGCTCCAGTGACGAGGTGGCCGAGCTGGGCGGCGCGCTCAACGATATGACCGGCCATCTTGAACGAGCCCAGCAGAACCTGGCCGCCCGCAATACCGAGCTGGCCACCGCGCTCGAGAATCTGCAGGCATCGCGGCAGCGGCTCGAGGTGCTCGAGCAGCTCAAGGGCGAGCTCTCCAAGTTCGTGCCCGACGCGGTGAAGGAGCTGCTCGAGCGGGATCCCAGCGCGACCAGCCTCGAGAAGCGGAACGAGGAGGTCTCGGTGCTCTTCCTCGACATCGCGGGCTACACGCGACTCTCCGAGCAGCTCGAGGCCAAGCGGCTCAACCAGCTCGTGCAGACCTACTTCTCGAGCTTCCTCGAGATCATCCGCCGGCACCACGGCGACGTGAACGAGACGGCGGGCGACGGGCTCATGGTGATCTTCCAGAAGCAGCCGCGCGGACCCGGTGGCGGTGACGAGGACCACGCGCTGAACGCGACCCGGGCCGCCTTCGCGATCCGCCAGAAGACGACCGCGCTGAACGAGGAGTATGGGGGGGTCTTCCCGGCCATCGCGCTACACATGGGGATCAATACCGGGCAGGCGCTGGTGGGCGCCACCAAGCTCGGCGGGGCCGCCTCCCAGCGCTGGACCTTCACCGCCACCGGGCCCACCACCAACATCGCGGCGCGGTTCGCGGGCGCCGCCGAGGGTGGGGACATCGTGGTGGGGCAGGTGACCGCCGACCGCATCGCCGGGCTCTTCGTGCTGGAATCCCTCGGCGAGCGCAGCTTCAAGAATGTCTCGCAGCCGCTCCCGATCTACCGGGTGATCCCGCCCGGCGTCTACAGCAAGGTCACGTAGCTCCCTCGATCCCTACGACCCGCCGCCGCCCCCTCCGCCTTTCCAGTCGAACGAGGTCACGGTGACCCGGTAGGACGCGCCGGCCGCCTTGAGCGGCACCTCGAAGTAGGTGCGAGCGTTGAACTGGACGACGCCGTGCACGAAGCCGATCGTCTTCGCGATCACCGCGCCAGAGGCGTCGAGCGTCTCCACCAGCAGACGGACGTCGGCGGCCGCCCGGCCGTAGTCGTTGTAGACGTAGCCCCGGATCACCGGCTTGCCCCCGCGCCTGGTTCCCGCCTCCCAGTCGAGCCGGATCCGCGGATCGATGCCCGACGGTGCGCTCACCGCGGCCGCCGGCGGCGTCGGCGTCGCGACCGGGCCCAGGGCCAGGATCGCCGCGCTCGCCAGTACGAGCGCCTTGATGGTCGTCATCGTCGCGTGCCTCCCGCCCCCTATGATGCGCGGGGGAGGGCCCGGGATGCGGACGATTCAGCCCCGGCCGCCCGCCAGGAGCCGGGCCTCGGGCATGGCCCGCAGCCGCGCCATGGCGAGCACCCCCAGCGCCGGCCCCACCGCCAGCACCGCGAAGGCCCAGCGCCAGCCGGCCCATGCCGCCACCGGAGGAATCAGCCAGATTGAGACCATGGTCAGCGCGAAGCCGAGGCAGGTCTGACTGGTGAGCGCGGTGCCGACATAGGCCGCGGGCGCCAGCTCGGTGACCGCGGTGGAGAACTGGGCCGAGTCGGCGATCACCGTGACGCCCCAGACCACCGCCACCAGCAAGGTCAGGACGGGTGGCCCGCCGAACGTGAGCCCGATCAGGATGGCGCACAGGCCGGAGAGCGCCATGGCCGCGATGGTCAGCGTGGTGCGGCCCCAGCGGTCGGCGAGCGCGCCTCCCGCCCAGGCGCCGACGCCCCCGGCCAGCCCCACGCAGACGAAGGTGGCCGCGCTGGCATTGAGCCCCGCGTAGCTGCCGCCGCCGCGGGCCTCGAGGCTCGCGGCCAGGAACGTCGCCAGCCAGGCCCACATTGCGTAGAGCTCCCACATGTGACCGAAGTAGCCGAAGCAGGCGAGCCGGGGTCCGCGGTCGCGCAGCACCGCGGCGGCCATGCGCAGGTCGAAGCGGGCCGGCGGAAAGCGATGCGGGCCCTCGGTGATCAGCGTGACTGCGAGGGCGCCGAGCGTCGCCGCCAGCGAGGCGGCGAGCAGGGTGTGGCGCCAGGGCAGCTCGGTGAGGCCGCGGATGAGGTGCGGGGCGGCCGAGCCCACCGTGAGCGCGGCCACGAGGAGCCCGATGGCGAGCCCGCGGCCCTCGCGGAACCAGGTGGCCGCGATCTTCATCGCGGGCGGGTAGGTGCCGGCCAGGCAGATCCCGGTGAGAAAGCGCAGGACGAGCGCGGGGGTCAGGTGCTCGACCCAGAGCGCCAGTATCGCGTTCGCGACCGCGCCCGCCAGCGCTCCCCACATCATGAGCGCGCGGGCGGGCACGATGTCCGGCAAGTTGGTGAGCGCCGCGGCGAGGGTGCCGGCGATGAAGCCGGCCTGCACCGCGATGGTCAGGCCCGCGCGCCCGCCGTCGCCCAGGGCCCACTCGCGGGAGAGCGCGGGCAGCACCGCGGAGGCGGTGAACCAGAGCGAGAGCACGAGCAGCTCGGCCAGCGACAGCAGGCCGAGCACCCTCCAGCGAGCCGATCCCCCGTCCATGATCTGAGCATCTAAGCACAGGTCCGCAAGAGGTGTGCGTGTTGACTGAGTACCGATGATCGTCTAGCATCATCGCGAGGCGCCCTGCATCGCGCCATCCGACTCCACGACGAGAGGATTCCATGGCCGATTCGCCGATGACGCTATCGGAACATCTCTCGACCCAGCAGGCCTCTCTCTCGACCGAGCATGCTCGGAACGTGGCGGCTGTCCTCGGCCGGATCGGGCGTGTCGCCGCGGTGATCGCGCAGGAGCTGGCCCATGCCGCGCTGCGCGACCGGCTCGGCTACGTGGGCGGCGCCAACGCCAGCGGCGACCAGGTCAAGAAGCTCGACGTCTGGGGCCACGACACCATGGTGAGCGCGCTCCGGGAGACCGGCGCGTGCGCCGCGCTGATCTCCGAGGAGGCCGCGGAGCCCATCGAGATGGACGCGGGCGGCACCCACGCCCTCGTGGTCTGCGCGGATCCGGTGGACGGGTCCTCGAATCTCGACGTCAACGGGGCGGTGGGCACGATCTTCTCGCTGCGGCCCTCGAGGGGGAAGACGCCCGCGGGTCCGGTCGCGCTCGGCCGCGGCACCGATCAGATCGCGGCGGGCTACGTGATGTACGGCCCCGCCGCCATGCTCGTCTACACGGTGGGGCAGGGCACGCACGGTTTCACCCTCGCGCCGGAGTCCGGCGAGTTCCTGCTCACGCATCCGGACATGCGGATTCCCCGGCGCGGCAAGGCTTACGGGATCAACGAGGGCAACGTCCATTCGTGGCACCCCGGCCAGCGCGCCTTCGTCGAGCATCTGAAGACACCGGACAAGGCGGCCGGCCGACCGTACTCTCTCCGCTACTCGGGGGCGATGGTGGCCGACGTCCACCGCACCCTGCTGGACGGCGGGCTCTTCATGTACCCTGCGGACTGGAGCGACCCGAAGAAGCCAAAGGCCAAGCTGCGGCTGCTCTACGAGGTCGCGCCGATGGCCCTGATCTGCGAGCAGGCGGGCGGCCGCGCGAGCACCGGGCTCGAGCGCGTGCTCGATCTGGTCGCCACCGAATATCATCAGCGAGCGGCGGTCATCCTCGGCAGCACCGAGGACGTCGAGACGGCCGACGCGTTCTACCGTCGCTGACCTTCGAGCCGGGAAAGGAGCGGGCACACCCATGGAATCGCGAGTGAAGGAGATCCTGAGCTGGTACGGCAGCGACAATCCGGGCACGCTCACCAACATCTCCCGGCTCCTGAATCACGGACGCCTGGCCGGCACCGGGAAGCTGGTCATCCTTCCGGTGGACCAGGGCTTCGAACACGGCCCCGCGCGCAGCTTCGCGGTGAACGCGCCCGCCTACGACCCGTCGTACCACTTCCGGCTCGCGATCGACGCCGGCTGCAACGCCTACGCGGCGCCGCTCGGCTTCCTGGAGGCGGGCGCCGCCGAGTTCGCGGGCCAGGTCCCACTCATCCTCAAGATGAACAACCACGACGTGCTCCACGACGAGAAGGACCCGCTGTCCGCGGTGACCGGCTCGGTGAAGGACGCGCTCCGGCTCGGCTGCGTGGCGGTGGGCTTCACGATTTACCCGGGGTCGTCCCAGGCCCAGATCATGTACCAGCAGTGCCGCGAGATGATCCAGGAGGCCAAGGCCAGCGGGCTGGCCGCAGTGGTGTGGTCCTACCCGCGCGGGACGGACGTGAGCAAGGCGGGTGAAACGGGGTTGGACGTCGTCGCCTACGCGGCCCAGATCGCGGCCCAGCTCGGCGCCCACGTCATCAAGGTGAAGCCGCCCACCGAGCACATCGAGCAGGCCGAGGCCAAGAAGGCCTACGAGAAAGCCAAGGTACCGATGGCCACGCTGAGCGAGCGGGTGCGCCACGTGGTGCAGTCCGCCTTCGACGGGCGTCGCATCGTGATCTTCTCGGGCGGGGCCACCAAGGAGAACGACGAGGCGATCTTCGACGAGTGCCGCGGCATCCGCGACGGCGGCGGCTTCGGCTCCATCATCGGGCGCAACTCGTTCCAGCGGCCGCGCGACCACGCGCTGCGGTTCCTGGACACCGTGATGAAGATCTACTCGGGCGAGAAGAAGTAGCGCCCGCGGAGGTGACCGTCCGCGAGTCCGCCAAGCCTCGAGGACCCGGCCGCGCTCGGGCCCGGCAACCCCGCCCGGGGGTTGGAGAATTCCATGGCGGCTGGGAAATGGGGCTGGCATATACTCGGGGCCATGGAGCGGCGCACCTCCTGGTTCCAGCTCGTGGCGGTGATCCTGGTCCTCGTCGGCCTGGTCACGCTGGCCGCGCCGGAGCCCGCGCAGGCGATGGATCCCCAGATGATGCTGGCCTTGGCCTCCGCGGCGGGAGCCATCGCGCTGATCGTGGGATACCTCATCGTGGCCAATGGCCGCGAGAAGCAGCGCGCCGCGTCACTGGAAGGGATCTACGCCTGCGGTGACCAGGAGGCCTCGGGCCCGATGGGCTGCGGCACGCCCTCCGGATCCGCCTTCACCGCTGTCGCGGTCGCGCCGGACGGCCCCATGCCGGGCGACGGGCGGGTGGCCTCGCGGACCGACGTCCTCGCGGCCGTGACCGATGCGTGCCCGGCCGGCCAGGCCGCGGGTCCGATGGGCTGCGGCGGCCCGACGAGCCTTGAGCCCGCCGCCTCCGCCGCCTCCGCCCCCGGCACGCTTCCCTCCGCCGTCCAGGGCCAGTAACGGGGTCCGGGCAAGAAGCGACCGGCGGGGGAGACCCCGCCGGTCTTGTTTCGCGGATCCGGCTGGCTGCCTATTTGCGGAAGGCGTCCAGGACCTCGCCGAAGAGCGCCCACTTCTCGCCGTCGAACTTGGCGAGCTGCTCCTGCTCGATCGGGGCGTGGTCGGTCGGGCTCGTGTTGACCTTGATGCCGGGCAGCAGCAGGGGGAGCTCGACGTTCTTGAGGTTCGCCGCCTGCTTGATGATGTTCTCGCGGGAGAGATCGTTGCCGCACTGCTTGATCGTGTGCGCGACCAGGATGGCCACGTTGTACGCGTAGGCGTTGGCCTGGTCGTCGAGCGCGCCCTCCGGATAGTACTTCTTCATGAAGGCGACCCACTCGAGGAAGCCCTTGTCGTTCTTCCACTGGGGGTCGGTGATCTCCTTCATGTAGAGCGCGGTGAGCAGGCCTCGGGAGGCCTCGAGGCCGGCCGGCTTCAGCACGGTGCCGAGCGAGCTCGACACGTTGTTCAGGAAGTGCAGCGGCTTCCAGCCGATGTCGTTGGACTTCTTGATGGCCTGCACCGCGAACTTCGGGATCGTGACGTTGAAGAACACGTTGGCGCCGCTGTTCTTGAGGTTGACGATCTGGGAGTCGATCGTGGGGTCGGTCACCTCGTAGCTCTGCTTCAAGACGATCAGCTTCTTGGCCGCGTCGCCGAGCCCGTCCTCGAAGCCCTTGAGGTAGTCCTTGCCGTAGTCGTCATTCTGGTACAGGATTCCGACCTTCGCGTTGGGCACGTTCTTCAGCACGTACGCCGCGTAGATCCGGCCCTCCGTCTGGTAGTTGGGCTGGTAGCCCATCGTCCACGGGAAGCTCTTTGGGTCGTTCCACTTGGTGGCCCCGGTGGCCACGAAGATGTGCGGGACCTTTTGCTGATTCACGTACTTGTGAATGGCGCTGTTGGGGGGCGTGCCCAGGGTTTGAAAGAGGAACGCGACCTGGTCCTGCTCGACGAGCCGGCGCACCATCTCCACCGTCTTGGGCGGGCTGTACTGGTCGTCGTAGGTGATATAGTTGATCTTGCGGCCGTTGATCCCGCCCTCGTCGTTGACCTTCTTGAAGTAGGCGCCGAGGGCCTTGCCGATGGTCCCGTAGGCGGACGCCGGGCCGCTGTAGGGGTTGGTGTTACCGATCTTGATCTCGGTGGCGGTGACGCCGACCACCGTCTGGGCCGCCGCCGCGCCGGCGCCGGCCAGGGCGGCCAGGCCGCCCACCAGAAGCAGCGCAATGAACCGCGTGAACAGACTCATGTTCGCCTCCCGTTCAGGTTGAGGGGTGGGACTTCCGGACGGGCCACCGGCCCCGGCTCACCGGCCCGGCTCTCTTGAAACTGCCGACGTGGTCAGCCGGATCCACACGAGGTGCACGAAGCCGGCGATACCGCGGGGCATGACGTACATGAAGAGGATGAGGAGAGCGCCAAAGATCGCCCAGGGGGCAGCCTTCGAGATGTCCTGGGCCCAGGTGGGCACGAACTGGATGAACAGGGCGCCGTAGATGGCGCCGGAGATGGTCCCGAAGCCGCCGATGACGATCCCGGTCAGGAGCGTGATGGACAGGAAGACGTCGAAGGTGTCGGGGGCCACGAAGGCGATGGCGATGGCGCTCAGCCCGCCCGCAATGCCGGTGTAGGCCGCGCTCACCCCGAACACGACCGACTTGTAGAGAGCGTTGTTGACGCCCATGGCCTCGGCGGCGATGTGGTTGTCCCGGATGGCCACGATGGCGCGACCCACCCGGCCGCGGAGGAGATTCCAGGCCAGGACGAAGAGGACGATGGTGACCGCGAGGGTCAAGTAGTAGAGCCACTGATCCTCGGTGAGGCGCAGCCCGAAGGGAGCCTTGGGCTTGCTCAGCACGATGCCCTGCGAGCCGCCCGTCCAGTGCTCGAAGTACTTGAAGATCTGCGGGACCGCCAGGGCCAGGGAGAACGTGGCCAGGGCCAGGTAGAGGCCCTCGAGCCGCAGGGCGGGCCGGCCGAAGAGGAAGCCCACGACGAGGCACACGATCCCGGCGGCGAGGATCGTCCAGGCGTACCCGATGTCCCAGCGGTCGATCATGATGGCGGTCGTGTACGCCCCGATGCCGTAGAAGGCCCCATGGCCGAGCGAGAACTGGCCGTTGTAGCCGGTCAGCATGTTCAGGCCGAGCAGGGCGATGGCGTAGATCAGGACCTGAGTGAACTGAAAGAGCCGGAAGCCGCTCACGAAGAAGGGGAGCGCCGCCGCCACCGTCAGGATCACCAGCACCGTGGTGACGCCCACCGGCCGGGTCGCGCGCGCGGTGGCGTGAGGGTGGGCGACGCCGCCCTCCGGCCGACTCGCCGCCGTCGCCTCGCCGGGCCGAGAGTCCACCGTCGTGCCTAGACCCGGCGCACGGTGGTGCGACCGAAGAGGCCGCTGGGTCTCACGAGCAACACGATGATGATCATGGCGAGGGCGACGGTCAGCTTGAGCTCGGTCCCGATGAAGGACACGTAGGTCCCGACCAGGTTCTCCGTCACCCCCACCAGGAAGCCGCCGACCACCGCGCCGAGCGGGCTCGTGAAGCCGCCGACCGTCGCCGCCGCGAAGGCATAGATCTGGATGCCGCCCATCATGTTCGGGTCCAGGAAGACCACCGGGGCGACCATCATCCCCGCCACCGCGCCGAAGGCGGCGGCCAGCCCCCACCCGAGCCCGAGCATCCAGCTCACGCGGATGCCGCAGAGCCGGCTCGAGACGGGGTTCTGCGCGGCGGCGCGCATGGCGAGCCCGAGCGTCGTGTAGCGGAAGAAGAGGAAGAGCAGAAGCAGCACGACGAGCGTGATGCCGATCGCCCCCAGGTCGTGAGCGCCGAAGACGATGTTACCGATTTTGATCGGCCTGGACGGGAAGGGGCTCGGGAACGGCTTCTGGATGTACGAGTAGATCCAGCCGGCCACGCTGGTGAAGATGACGAGCAGCCCCAGGGTCACGATCACGATGGTGAGGATGGGGGCGCCCTCGACCGGTCGGATCACCACCCGCTCGATCAGCAGCCCACCCACGAAGGCGATGACCACCGTCGCGCCGAACGTCACCCAATAGGGCACACCCGCCTGCAGCAGCGACCAGGCGATATACGTGCTGAACATCGCCATGTTGCCCTGGGCGAAGTTCACGACGTCGGTGGCCTGGTAGATCATCACGAGGGCCAGGGCCAGGCTCGCGTAGATGCCCCCCGTCGCGAGCCCGGAGACGACTTGCTGGATGAAGATGTCCATTTTAACTGGGGGGGAGCGGGCGCCGCTCCTCCCCCAGACCCCTCCACCGCTTCGTACGCGACCCAGACTGGTTCATCGTCCTTAACCGGGGGGGAGCGGGCGCCGCTCCTCCCCCCAGACCCCCCCACCGCTCCGTACGCGACCCCGCCTGGTTCATCGTCCTTAACCGGGGGGGGGAGCGGGCGCCGCTCCTCCCCCCCAGCCCCCCCGCTCCGAGGCGGATGCTGATCGGTTCATGTTCGGTTGCGTCCGCCTCACGCTTTGGTGCCGCATGCCGGTCGGTTCATGGTGGTCGCTGTCTCCTCAGTAGCCGAGATAGGAGCGCCGGATCGCGTCATTCTTCTTCAGATCGGCGGCGGGGCCGGACATCACCACCCGTCCGGTCTCGAGCAGGTAGGCGTGGCCGGCCAGATCGAGCGCCATCGCCGCGTTCTGCTCCACCAGCAGCACGCTCACGCCCTCCTGCTGGTTGATGGTCTGCACGATGCGGAAGATCTCCCGGACCACGAGGGGGGCCAGGCCGAGCGAGGGCTCGTCGAGCAGCAGGAGCCGCGGGCGCGACATGAGCGCGCGCGCCACCGCGAGCATCTGCTGCTCGCCACCCGAGAGCGTCCCCGCCTGCTGGCGGCGGCGCTGCGCGAGCACGGGGAAATACTCGTAGATCTTCTCGTAGTCCTCCGCGAGGCCGGACTTGTCCCGGCGCGCGTAGGCGCCGAGCTTCAGGTTCTCCTCCACCGAGAGATCCACGAAGGTTCCCCGGCCCTCGGGGGTGTGGGCGATGCCGAGCCGGACGATGTCCTCGGTGGTCTTGCCGTCGATGCGCCGGCCGTCGAAGCGCACCTGGCCGCTGGTCCGGATCATCTTGCAAACCGCCCGGAGCGTGGTCGTCTTGCCGGCCCCATTGGCACCCAGGATCGTGGTGATCCCGCCCGCTTCCACCCCGAAGGAGAGCCCGTGCAGGACCTTGGTCGATCCGTACTGCGCCTCCAGGTCCTGCGCCTCCAGCAGGGCCGGCATCAGGCCGCGCTCCCGAGATAGGCGCGGATCACTTCGGGATCGCGTTGCACCGCGGCGGGTGGCCCCTCCGCGATTTTGCGGCCGAAGTCGAGGACCACCACCCGGTCGGACACCTGCATGACCAGACTCATGTGGTGCTCGACGAGGAGCACGGTCACACCCCGTCGATCGCGGATGGCCCGGAGGATGGCGCCGAGCGCGGCGACCTCCTCGTGGTTCAGGCCGCCCGCCGGCTCGTCGGCGAGCAGGAGCTTGGGCGTGCCCGCGAGCGCCCGCGCCAGCTCCACGCGCTTCAGCGTGCCGAACGGCAGGCCCGCGGCGCGATGCGCGGCGACGCGCTCGAGCTCGAGGAAGGCGATGACCTCCATCGCGACCTCTCGCATCATGCGCTCCTCGCGGCCGACCGACGGCAGGCGGAGCGCGTTGCTCAGGAAATCGCTTCCGGTGCGCGCGTGCACGCCCACCATCACGTTCTGCAGCACGCTCATGCTGGGGAAGAGCGCGAGGTTCTGGAAGGTGCGGCCGATGCCGAGGGCGGCCACGTGATGCGGGGTGTCGCGGATGATCGACTTGCCCTCGAAGACCAGGTCGCCGCTGTTCGGCGTGTACAGCCGGCTCACGCAGTTGAACAGCGTGGTCTTGCCCGCCCCGTTCGGGCCGATCAGCCCGACGATGTGGCCCGCCGCCATGTTGAAGGAGACGTCGTCGAGAGCGACGATACCCCCGAAACGCATCGAGACGTTCCGCACGGACAGAATATCGGCGCCCACGGCCGCAGTCACGGTTCGTATCTTATAGGGGGTGGGCGGCGCTTTTGTCAATCCTAAACGCCACTTCGCTGGTATGATCCGGGGTCTATGGCGCACCAGTACATCTTCGTGATGAAGGACCTGAAGAAGATCGTCCCGCCCAAGCGGGAGATCCTGAAGGGCATCTGGCTGTCGTTCTACCCCGGGGCCAAGATCGGCGTGATCGGTGGTAACGGCGCGGGCAAGAGCACGCTGCTGCGCATCATGGCCGGCGTGGACACGGACTTCCTGGGCGAGGCGTGGCCCGCCGACGGCGTACGGGTGGGCTATCTGCCGCAGGAGCCCCGGCTCGATCCCGCGAAGGACGTCCGCGGCAACGTCGAGGACGGCGTCGCCGATGTCCGCGGCCTGCTGACCCGCTTCGACGAGATCAACGCCAAGCTGGGCGAGCCCCTCGACGATGAGGGCATGGAGAAGCTTCTCGCCGACCAGGCGCGGGTGCAGGACGCCATCGAGGCGGCCAACGGCTGGGACCTGGACCGGACGGTCGAGATCGCGATGGACGCCCTCCGGTGCCCGCCGGGTGACGCGGACGTGGGGACCCTGTCCGGCGGCGAGGTCCGGCGCGTCGCCCTCTGCCGCCTGCTGCTCCAGAAGCCCGATCTCCTGCTGCTGGACGAGCCCACCAACCACCTCGACGCGGAGTCGGTGGCCTGGCTCGAGCGGTTCCTCAAGGAGTACCCGGGCACGGTGGTGGCGATCACCCACGACCGCTACTTCCTGGACAACGTGGCGGGCTGGATCCTCGAGCTGGACCGCGGCGCGGGCATCCCGTGGGAGGGCAACTACACCTCCTGGCTCGATCAGAAGAAGCAGCGCCTCGCCGTCGAGGAGAAGCAGGAGACCGCGCGGCAGCGCACGCTCGAGCGCGAGCTCGAGTGGGTGCGCATGTCGCCGCGCGCGCGCCAGGCCAAGTCCAAGTCGCGGCTGCAGGCCTACGAGCAGCTGCTCGCGGAGGGCGGCAGCGACCGCGAGGGGCAGGCCGAGATCATCATCCCGGCCGGGCCGCGCCTCGGCGACGTGGTGGTGCAGGCCGAGCACCTCGTCAAGGGCTACGGCGACCGGCTGCTGATCGAGGATCTCTCGTTCAGCCTCCCGCGGGGTGGCATCGTCGGCGTCATCGGCCCCAACGGGGCGGGCAAGACCACGCTCTTCCGCATGATCACCGGCCAGGAGAAGCCCGACCGCGGCAGCCTCCAGGTGGGGGAGACCGTGCGCCTGGCCTCCGTGGACCAGAGCCGCGACTCCCTCGATCCGTCCAAGAACGTCTGGGAGGAGATCTCGGGCGGCGCCGAGCAGCTCCAGCTCGGCACGCGCCAGATGGCCTCGCGCGCCTACGTGGCCTCCTTCAACTTCAAGGGCTCCGACCAGCAGAAGAAGGTGGGCGATCTCTCCGGGGGCGAGCGCAACCGCGTGCACCTGGCCACCCTGCTCAAGAGCGGCGGCAACCTGCTGCTCCTCGACGAGCCCACCAACGACCTCGACGTGGACACCCTGCGAGCCCTCGAGGACGCGCTGCTGTCCTTCGCGGGTTGCGCGGTGGTGATCAGCCACGACCGCTGGTTCCTCGACCGGGTCGCCACCCACATGCTGGCCTTCGAGGGCGACAGCCGGGTGGCCTGGTTCGAGGGCAACTATGAAGACTACGAGGCCGACCGGCACAAGCGGCTGGGCGCGGCCGCCGACACCCCGCACCGCATCCGGTACAAGCCGCTCACCCGCGGCTAGCCTCGGGGAGGGCCCCGCCATGTTCAAGGACACCGTGACGTCCCGGGAGGAGCTCCGCGCCATCTTCGGGGCACCCATGGAGCGCGCCGTGCTCAAGGAGCGCGCGAGCCTCGACGTCCACTCTCGTGCCTTCATCGCCGCCGCGCCCTTCGTGCTGATCGCCACCTCGGGCGCGGCCGGGCGCTGCGACGTCTCGCCCAAGGGCGACGCGCCCGGCTTCGTGCTGGTGGTGGATGACCACCACCTGGTAGTGCCCGACCGCCCCGGCAACAACCGCATCGACGGGTTCACCAATATCGTGGAGAACCCGCACGTGGGTATGATCTTCCTGATCCCCGGCCGCGAGGATACTTTGCGCGTCAACGGCCGCGCCTGCATCGCACGGGACGCGGAGATCCTGGCGCGGCTCGCGGTGCAGGGCAAGCGGCCCAAGGTCGCGATCGGAGTGGAGGTGGAGGAGTGCTTCCTGCACTGCGCGAAGGCCTTCAAGCGCTCCGGCCTCTGGGAGCGGGAGCACTGGCCCGACGTGGCCGGGCTGCCCTCGATGGCGCGGATGCTGTGGGACCAGATCGAGGCCAAGCCGGCCGGGCACGCCTGCGTCGAGGACTACGAGCGCGACCAGCAGGAGCGCTTGCGGAAGACGCTCTATTGATCTGACCGCTCGATGAGCCCCGATCTCCCGCGCAGCGCCGACGTCGTGATCATCGGGGCCGGCGCCATCGGCGCTAGCATCGCCTACCAGCTCGGGCGGCGCGGCGTCCGCGACGTGGTGGTGCTCGAGCGCGACGCGGTCGGCGCCGGGTCGACGAGCAAGGCGGCGGGCGGGATCCGGGTGCAGTTCGCGACCCGGGTGGAGATCGAGCTCTCGCTCCGCGGCATCGCTTTCTTCAAGCGCTTCGAGGACGAGATGGGGGTGCCCTGCGATTTCCACCAGGAGGGCTACCTCTTCGTGGTCACCGACGAGCCGACCCTGGCGCGCTTTCGCGACAACGTGGCGCTCCAGCGGAGCATGGGCGCGGACGTGCGGGTGATCGCCCCCGACGACGCCCGTGCCCTGGTGCCTTCGCTCAACATGGACGATGCTCTCGCCGCGGTCTGGGGGCCCATGGACGGCCACGCCTCGCCCAACGACGTGGTGCAGGCCTACGCCGCCCAGGCGCGGGCCCGCGGCGTCCGCATCGTGGAGGACTCCCCGGTGACCGGGATCGTGGTCGAGCGCGGGCGGGTGGCGGGCGTCGTCACCCCGGCCGGCGCCATCGCCACCCGGCTCGTGGTCAACGCCGCCGGACCCTGGGCCCCGCTGGTCGCCCGGATGGCCGGGCTCGACCTGCCGGTGGACCCGCGCCGACGGCACATCTTCGTGACCGACGCCTTCGACGGCATCCGCCATCCGCTGCCGCTCGTCACCGATACCGGCAGCGGCTTCTACTGCCGGAGCGAGCAGGGGGCCATCCTGATGAGCCCGGGCGACATCGGAGCCACCACCGAGTACGAGGCGCGGGTGGACTGGAGCGTGCTGGAGCTGGCGGTGGAGAAGGCGATCCGGCGGATCCCCGCGCTCGAGCGCGCCCAGGTGCGCCACGCGTGGGCCGGGCTCCGGCCGCTCACCCCCGACGGGCGCGCCATCCTGGACTGGGCTCCCGGGGTCGAGGGCCTCTACCTGGCGGTGGGGTTCTGCGGCCACGGCTTCCAGCACTCCCCCGGGGTGGGCGAGACGGTGGCCGAGCTGCTGCTCGACGGCCGCTCGGCGCTCGACGTCCACGACCTGCGCCTCGGCCGCTTTGCGTCGGCTTGACACGGCGGCATCGGGCCGCTAACGTCCGAGTCCGCGGCGATGCAGAACGTCTCCCTCGACCGTCTCCGGCAGGTGGCGAACCTGGCCCGCTCCGTGGCGAGCGCGCTCGACGTGGACACCGTCCTCCGCCAGGTCGTGGAGGCGGTGCTCTCGCTACGGCCGCGCGCCTTCTGCGTGGTGCGCCTGGTGGACCTGGAGCGGGGCGGTTACCGGCTCGCGGCCAAGGGCGGGTCCGGCGAGGACGCGACGGACTTCGAGAGCGTGGCCGAGATCATCCCCTTCGGGAGCGGGATCACCCATGCGGTCGCGCAGAGCGGACAGCCGGTGCTGTTGCCGGACGCGCTCGGCGATCCGCGGCTCGTCTCGGCGATGTGGCGCGAGGAGCGAGGCCTCAAGGTCTACTACGGCGTGCCGATCAGCGCGGGCGGTGAGCTGATGGGCGTGCTCAACGTGGCACTCTCCGAGACCGCGCCACCCACCGCGGAGGAGCGGGAGATCGTGGACCTGCTGGCGAGCCACGCGGCGGTCGCGATCGGCAACGCGCGGCTCTTCGCGGAGAGCGAGACCCGGCGCCGGACCGCGGAGGCCCTCGCGGAGGTCTGGCGCTTCCTCTCCGAGACGTTCGACGTGGCCGCGCTCGGCCAGCGCATCGCCGACGTCGTGCTGCGCGCCCTGCGGGTGCGGGCGGCCGTGCTCTACCGCCTCCTGCCCGGGTCGGGGGATCTTGCGGTGATCGGCCGCTCGGGGGAGGCGGAGCGATTATTCGATCCCGGTGTCGTGCTGCCCGCGGGTCACGGCGTGGTCGGCCTGGCCGTGAACCGCCGGCAGCCGGTGGTCACGCCCGACGTGCGGGTGGATAGCCGCATCGTCTCACCCGCGAGCATGCGCCCCGGACAGACCCTGTGCCCGTCGGTGCTCTCGCTGCCCCTGGTGGTGAAGGGGCAGGTGGTGGGCGGCTTCACGGTGGGCGACTTCCTCGGGCGCGTCTACACCGACGAGGATCTCCGATTGGCCCAGACCTTCGCGGACCAGGCGGCGGTGGCGCTCGAGAACGCGCGGCTGTTCGCGGAGACGGAGCGGCGGCGGCGCGAGAGCCTGGCGCTCGGCAACGTGAGCCAGACGCTCGCGCAGTCGCTGCATCCCGGCGCGGTCGCCCAGCGCGCGGTGGACTGTGTGCGAGACCTGGTCGGGGTGCTCGCGGCCTCCGTCTTCCGCCTCGAGCCCGAGTCGGGCGCGCTGGAGGAGACGGCCTCCTCGGGGCTGTCCTCCTTCCGCGACCGGCCGCCGCGGTTCCTGCGCGGCACCGGGGTGGTCGGGCTGGCGGTCGCCGAGCGGCGGGCGGTGGTCTCGAATGATGTCCTCGCCGACCCGCGGCTGCGGTTCCCCCCCGAGGTGCGCGCGTTCCTCGAGGTCTCGCAGATCCGCGCCATCCTCGCGGTGCCGCTCATCGTGAAGGAGCAGGTGATCGGCGCCCTCGGGCTGGTGGACGCGAGCGGCCGGGTCTTCGCGGAGGACGACGTGCGGCTCGCCCAGGCCTTCGCGGACCAGGCGGCGGTGGCGCTCGAGAACGCGCGGCTCTACGCGGACGCAGAGCGGCGGCGGGTCGAGGCCGAGACGCTCGCCGGCCTGGTGCGCACCATCACCGCCACGCTCGATCCCGCGCTGGTCCTGCGCCGGGTGGTGGCGGCCGCCCGGGAGCTGTGCGGGAGCGACTCCGCCCACATCCTGCTGCGCGATGCCGAGACCGACACGATGTTCACCCGCTACGGCGTGGGCCAGGCGGTGGGCGACGCGGACGCGCCGCGCATCACGCGCGGCCGCGGCGCGGGGGGGCAAGCGTGGAGCACGGGCCGGCCCTTCCGCACCGCGAACCGGCCCGACGACCCGCGGGTGCGGGACGACTATCCGGAGGCGATCAGGCGGGAAGGTGTCATCGCCACCCTCGTGGTCCCGATCTGGATCGGCGGCCAGGTCGAAGGGCTCCTCTACGTCTCCAACCGCGCCGACCGGTCGTTCACCGACCGTGACGAGGCGATCCTGATCCGACTGGCCGACCACGCGGCGATCGCGATCCAGAACGCGACCCTGTACAGCCGTCTGCAGGCGCTCTCCGGGCGCCTGATGGAGGTCCAGGAGGCGGAGCGGCGGCACCTGGCCCGCGAGCTCCACGACGAGATCGGCCAGCTCCTCACCGGGCTGCGCCTCACCCTCGACGTCCCCGAGCCGCCGTCGCCCGCGCTTGGCCTGCGGCTCGGGCAGGCCCAGGCCCTGGTGCAAGAGCTGCTCGAGCGGATCCGCGCGCTGTCGCTCGACCTGCGGCCGAGCATCCTGGACGACCTGGGCGTGCTGCCCGCGCTGCTCGACAACGTCGAGCGGTACATGAGCCAGACCAAGATCCGCGTGCACCTCGAGCACAGCGGGCTCGACCGGCGCTTCGCCCCCGAGACCGAGACCGGCGTCTACCGCATCGTCCAGGAAGCGCTGACCAACGTGGCGCGCCACGGCCGCGTGGACGAGGTGACGGTGCGCCTGTGGGCCACCGACGACGTGCTCGGCGTCCAGGTCGAGGACCACGGCGCCGGGTTCGACCCGGACGCGGTGCTCGCGGCCGGCCGGAGCGGCGGGCTCGCGGGCCTGCGCGAGCGGGCGGCCCTGCTGAACGGCCACCTCACGGTGGAGACGCATCCGGGCCGTGGCGTGCGGCTGACCGCCGAGGTCCCCCTCAACGGCTCGCTCAGGCGGCCCGGTGAGTGAGCCGGTGAAGACGATCAGCGTGGTGCTGGCCGAGGATCACCACGTGGTGCGGCAGGGCCTCCGCGCCCTCCTCGCGGCCGAGCCCGATCTCGAGGTGGTGGGCGAGGCGGCGAGCGGCCTCGACGTGGGCGACCTGGTGGAGCGGGTGAAGCCCGACGTGCTGGTGGTGGACTTCGTGATGCCCGGCCTGAATGCGCCCGACATCATCCGGCGGGTGGCCCGGGTCTCCCCGCCCACGCGCGCCCTCGTGCTCTCCATGCACGCCAATCCCGCCTACGTCGTCGAGGCCATCCAGAGCGGCGCCGCCGGCTACGTGCTGAAGGGCTCGAGCGCGGCCGAGCTGGTGCGGGCGATCCGGGCGGTCGCGGAAGGCTCCCGGCACCTGAGCCCGCCGCTGTCCGAGGAGATGGTCGAGGCCTACGCGCAGCGCGCGGTGCCGACCGGCCTCGATCTCTACCGCACGCTCACCCAGCGGGAGCGAGAGGTGCTGCACCTCGCGGCGGAGGGGCAGACCAGCGGGCAGATCGGGGCTCGACTGAATATCAGCCCGCGCACGGTGGAGGTCCACCGGGCGAACTTGCTCCGCAAGCTGCGGCTCCGCGGCCAGAGCGACCTGGTCCGCTACGCGGTCGGGCGTGGGATCCTCACGGTGGACGGCTGAGCCGCGGGCCCGAATTACGTACCTGTACGAATAGACGAGGGCGCGGTCATGCGCGCAACGTTGCGGGCGGTGACGACGCGGTCCTCGGGAGTGTGCCCGCTCCGCCATGCCTGATCCGGAGATTCGTCCGGCCACCATCCTGGTCGTCGAGGACGAGGAAGAAGTGCGCGCGCTCGCCCGCGACGTCCTCGAGATGAACGGGTACCGGGTGCTGGAGGCGCTCGACGTAGCGGACGCCACGCGGCTCTCCGAGACTCATCCCGGCACGATCGACCTGCTGATCACCGACGTGGTGATGCCGGGCACGAGCGGCCCGGAGCTCGCGCGGCGGCTGCGCGTGCATCGCCCCGGGCTCCGCGTGCTCTGCATGTCGGGCTACCCGGAGAGCGCGGACCAGCGGATCGAGGGCGAGGCGGGCTGGAACGCCTGGCTGCAGAAGCCCTTCACGCCCGACGTCCTGATGGAAAAGGTGCGCGACTGCCTCACCAGCTGAGGACGCCGGTCTTCCAGTAGCCCACGAGCTGCCAGAGGATCCCGCCCACGAACATGACGAGCCCGAGCCCCGCGAGCGCCCGGAACGCGGTGGGCGCCGGGGTCCCGCGGCGCCACTCGCCCGCGAAGGAGAACCAGAGCGCGGCCAGCAGCAGGGCGCCGACTCCCGCGGCCTGGAGCAGCCAGCCCGCCATCACCCCTATCGTGAACTGCGGATCGAAGAAGATCGTCGGATGATACATGGTCGCTCCTGTGCTCAGCGGGGCTGCATGCGGATGGCGCCGTCCAGGCGGATGATCTCGCCGTTGAGCATCGGGTTCTCGATGATGTGGGCCGCGAGGGCGGCGTACTCGACCGGCCGCCCGAGACGGGGCGGGAAGGGAACCTGCTTGCCCAGCGAGAGCCGCGCGGGCTCGGGCAGGCCGGCCAGCATCGGCGTCTCGAAGAGGCCGGGGGCGATCGTCATGACCCGGATGCCCAGCTCGGCCAGGTCGCGGGCGATCGGCAGCGTCATGCCGACTACGCCGCCCTTGGAGGCGGAGTAGGCGGCCTGGCCGATCTGGCCGTCGAAGGCGGCCACGGAGGCGGTGTTGATCACCACCCCGCGCTCGCCCTCGGCGTTGGGCGCGTTCTTGGCCATCTGGGCGGCGGCGAGCCGGATGCAGTTGAAGGTACCGATCAGGTTGACCTGGATGGTGCGGGCGAAGCCGGCCAGGTCGGCGGGCCCCCGCTTGCCGAAGGTCTTGTCCGCGGTGCCGATGCCCGCGCAGTTGACGAGCGCGCTGACCGCCCCGAACCGCGCCACCGCCGCCGCGAGCGCCGCGGCGACCTCGTCGGCGCTGGTGACGTCGGCGGGCCCGAAGAGAGCCCGCTCGCCGAGCGCCGCGGCGACCTGCGCGCCAGGCGACTTCGCGAGGTCGAGCAGTACCACGGCGCCACCGCCGCCGTGCAGGCGCTCCGCGGTCGCCCGGCCGAGGCCGGACGCGCCGCCCGTGATCACCGTGGTCGATCCCGCGATCTGCATGCCGTCCTCCTCCTCCGGGGGCTCTGTCGCCGACGGTGTAGTATAACCGAGCCGACGATGCCGCTTCCCCTCTGGATCCGGACCCCCGAAGCCCTGGAGATGCTGGCCCGCGAGCTCGAAGGCGCGGGCGCGCTGGCCATCGACACCGAGGCCGACAGCCTGCATCACTACCCCGGCAAGCTCTGCCTGGTGCAGGTGGCCGACGCGCGCGGGCGCGGGCACCTGGTGGATCCGCTCGCGCTGCGCGACCTCTCACCCCTCGGGCCCGTGCTGGCGGATCCGGGTACCCTCAAGGTCCTGCACGCCGCCGACAACGACCTGGCCTATCTCAAGCGCCTGTACGGCGTGACGGTGGTCTCGCTCTTCGATACCGCGGTGGCCGCGCGGTTCCTCGGTGCCCCCGCGCTCGGGCTCGAAGGGCTGCTCACCCAGTACCTGGGGGTGACCGCGGTGAAGTCGCGCCAGAAGGACGACTGGTCCCGGCGGCCGCTGACCGCCGCGCAGGAGGATTACGCCCTCGACGACGTGCTCCATCTCATCCCGCTGCGGGAGCGCCTGCTCGAAGCCCTCCACGCGATCGGGCGGGCGCAGTGGGTGGAGGAGGAGTGCGCGGGGCTGGCCGCGCTGGTGGTGCCCGACAAGCCGGTGGATCCCGACGCCTACATGAAGCTCAAGGGCGCCCGCGAGCTGGACGCGCGCGGGCTCGCGGTGCTGCGCGAGCTGAACGCCGCGCGCGAGATCCTGGCGCTGCGCCTCGATCGCCCGCCGTTCATGATCGTGGGCAACGAGAGCCTGGTGGCCCTCGCGGCCCGCCGGCCCCTGGACGCCGAGGGCATCCTGGCGGTGCCGGGCTGCACCCCGCCGGTGGTACGCCGCGCCGGCCCCGCCATCCTCGACGCGATCGCGCGCGGGCTCGCGCTGCCCGACGCGGACCTCCCGGCCTACCGCCCGAGCCCTCGGCCCCACGTGCCCGGGGTGGTGCGGCGGCGCGCGGAGGCCCTACGCGAGTGGCGGGCCAAGGCGGCGAAGGAGATCGGCCTCGAGCCGGGCGTGCTCTTTCCCCAGCGCCTCATCGACCGGCTCGCCGCGACGCCGCCCGCCGATCTTGGCGCGCTGCGACAGGTCGAGGGCGTGCGCGACTGGCGCGTCGGCCTGTTCGGCGCCGATCTGCTGAAGGCGCTCGCGGTCCCCTGACGCTGCGGCTCCCGCCCGCTTGCCCTCGGTACCGGTTGGTGGTACCGGTGGGGTCACGATCCGGATCTGCAGTGGAAGGGAGGATTCCCATGGCCTCCGATTCCCGGTATTTCCGCGAGGGTATCATCGCCGGCCTGATCGGTGCCGCGCTCGTGGCCGTCTGGTTCCTCATCTACGACGCGGCGCTCGGCCGGCCGTTCCGCACGCCCTCGCTGCTCGGCGCCGCCGCATTCCAGGGAGTGAGCGATCCGGCGGCGGTGCCCACCGCGGCCCAGCTGGTCGTGCAGTACACCGTGCTGCACGGCGTGGTGTTCGCTCTGATCGGCGTGCTCATCGCGTACCTGATCGTCTCGGCCCAGCGCGAGCCGAGCCGCGTGCTGACCCTGTTCATCGCGCTGCTGTGCTTCGAGGTGTTCTTCCTGGCGGTGCTCACGTGGCTCGCCCACCCGGTGCTCGGCGAGCTCGCCTGGTGGACGATCCTCACCGCCAACGCGCTGGCCGCCGGCGGCATGCTCATCTACCTCTTCGTGGGCCACCGCGCGCTCGGGCGCGCCCTGCTGGGGCCGCTCTGGACGGGCGTCGTGCGCGAGGGCATCGTCGGGGCGCTGCTGGGCGCGGTCGCGGTCGCGCTCTGGTTCCTGGCCTACGACGCGGCGGCGGGGGCGCCGCTGCGCACGCCGGCCCTGCTGGGCGCCGCGGTGTTCCACGGCCTGCGTGACCCGGGCGCGCTCGTGATCACGATGCCCCTGGTGCTGCAGTACACGGTGGTTCACGGCGCCGTCTTCATCCTCTTCGGTCTCGCGGCGGCCGGAATGCTGGCGCTGGCCGATCGCGAGCCGCGGCTGCTCTTCGCCTTCGTCATGCTCTTCTGCTGCTTCGAGGTCTTCTTCGCGGCGATGCTGGCGATCCTCGCCGAGTGGATGCTCGAGGTGGTCCCCTGGTGGAGCATCCTCGCGGGCAACCTGCTCGCTGCCGTCGTCATGATGGGCTACTTCTTCCGCGGCCATCGGGTCACCTGGCACGAGTTCATCCACGCGCGCCGCTAGCTCCGGGGTCAGGTCTTACATTCCGACATTTTGGAACGTGAGGGCCGGCCCGCGCCTCGCGAAAATGTCGGAATGTAAGACCTGACCCCAATGTAGACTTCTGCCACGACGCGACACACGACACTGGTGAGGAGGCGAGCATCGTGGCCGACGGGGCGCTGAAGGGGCGGGTGGCGGTGGTGACAGGTGGCAACGGGGGGATCGGCCTCGGCATGGCCCGGGGGTTCGCGGCCGCCGGCGCGGCGGTCGTGGTCTCGGGGCGCAACGCGGAGAAGAGCCGGGGTGCGGTCGCCGAGCTCACCAAGCTGGGCGCTTCGGCGGTGGCGATCGAGGCCGACGTGGCCGACGAGGCCGCGGTGAACGCGCTGGTGGGCGCCACCGTGGATCGCTTCGGCCGCCTCGACGTCCTCGTCAACAACGCGGGCATGAACATCCGCAAGCCGGTGCACGAGCTGACTCTCGGGGAGTGGCGCCAGGTGCTCGACACCAACCTCACCAGCGCCTTCCTGACGAGCCGCGCGGTGTACCCGATCATGAAGAAGAACGGGGGCGGGAAGATCATCAACATCGGGTCCATGATGTCGATCTTCGGCGCCTCCTTCGCGCCCGCCTACGCCGCCTCCAAGGGCGGCATCGTCCAGCTCACCAAGGCGACCGCGTCGGCGTGGGCCCGCGACAACATCCAGGTCAACGCGGTGCTGCCCGGCTGGATCGACACCGAGCTCACCACCAACGCGCGGCGTGAGGTCCAGGGCCTCCACGAGCGCGTGCTCGCGCGCACGCCCGCCGCGCGCTGGGGCGTGCCCGACGATCTCTCCGGCATCGCGGTGTTTCTCGGCGGTCCCGCCTCCGATTTCGTCACCGGTACCGCGATTCCCGTGGACGGAGGCTATTCGATCCAGGGCTGAAGTGCGGTACACTGCACGACGCGTGATGTGGGCGTCGGCACGACTCTTCCTGCTGGCCGTGGTGGTGTCCGGCTGTGCGTCGGCCGCCCCGATCGACGCGGCGGTCCGCCGCCCGGCCCCGCCCGACCTGCTGCGCTTCGGGGTGGATACCTTCGCGTTCGCCAACGAGAGCCGCAGCAAGAATCGCGGCAAGCCCGACCTCTACGCCAACTACTGCTTCGTGATGGCGCGGGGCGTGACGCAGTTCCAGCGCTTCGCCCGCTTCGATCCGGCCGCGCCCCGGCTCACCGCCGAGGAGTACGTGGCGCGCGTCCGGCAGGTGGTCGCCAATGCGCCCTGGGCCGAGTCGTGGCCCCCCGACCGCCGCATCGTGATCCCCGGCTACGCCTCGCTGCACGAGTTCTCCCGCGCCCAGGAGGCGGCGGTGAAGACGGGGATGGTCGGGCGATTCTGGACGCTCGTGCACTGGACCAACTGGCGGGTGGTGTTCCCGTTCCCGCGCTGGCAGCAGGAGCGCGTCGCGCGCGAGGCGCTCGCCGAGCTGAGCGAAGGGCGGCCGGTGCAGCTCCTCGTGACGAACTTCCCGACGTGGGAGCTCAACCACACCGTGCTCGCCTACGCGTACGAGCTCGACGCGGCGGGCAACGTGCGGTTCACGGTCTACGACCCGAACGATCCCGC
Organism: Candidatus Limnocylindria bacterium; assembly: GCA_035524955.1. Lineage (GTDB taxonomy): Bacteria > Methylomirabilota > Methylomirabilia > Rokubacteriales > CSP1-6 > CAMLFJ01. Next base: position 100,933 of record DATLFG010000072.1, read on the forward strand.
CCGCGCCGGGCGCGTCACCTTCGATCGGACCGCGCGCCGCTTCGAGGCGACCCGGCTCCACGACACGGAGCGGGGGCCGATCCGCGCGTTCCGCATGTACTACTGGGCCCTGCTCTAGGCCGATGGCGAGCGAGCCCGCCGCGCCCGACTGGTATTCGCATGGACTCAACCGGGTGGCCTACTACCGGCTGGCGAGCGCCGCCGCGGCGGCGCTGCCTCGCTCCGCGCGCCTGCGGATCGCGCGCGCGCTCGGCCGGCTGCTCGCGCGCGCGCTGCCCGCGGAGCGCCGGGCGGTGCGGAGCAACCTCGGGCGCGTGCTCGCGGGATCGGGGCCCGCCCTGATCGAGGCGCAGGTGGCGGAGACGTTCGCCAACTTCGGGGCCTTCTTCGCGGATCTCCTCACCCTCAACCGCCGCCCGGGCGCTGACCTCCGCGCCTTCGTCGCGTCCGCCGACGGGGAGCATCACCTCGACGCGGGCCTCGTGTCCGGGCGGGGCGTGGTGCTGCTCACCGCACACCTCGGCAACTGGGAGCTCGCGGGGCGGCTCCTGTCGTCCCGCGGCGGCCGCACCGCCCACGTGGTGCTCTCCGCCGAGCAGGACGCCGCGCTCGAGCGTTACCTCCGTCTCGACGGCCCGCAGCTCCGCTTCGTGACGCGCCACCACGCCACCTCCACGCTCGGCCTGCTCGCCGCGCTCCGGCGCGCCGAGCTGGTGGCGATGCAGGCAGACCGGCCCAGCGGCGGGCGGGGCGACGCGATCGTGCCCTTCTTCGGCGAGCCCGCCGCGTTTCCGCTGGGGCCCTTCGTGCTGGCCCGGGCGGCGGGCGCGGCGGTGGTGCCCGCCTTCTGTGCGATGGCGCCGAGCGGCCGCTATCGGCTCGAGATCGATCCGCCGATCTGGGTCAAGCCCGGCGAGGAGCAGGCCGGCCTCACCACCGTGGTCGCCGCGCTGGAGCGCGTGATCCGCGCGCAGCCCACCCAGTGGTTCAACTTCTTCGACGCATGGAGCCCGCCCGGTGGCCACCCCTGAGCGCGTGGTGGTCGCCGCCGCCGGGGTCGTGACCCCGATCGGTCAGGACCTCGAGGCGTTCTGGTCCTCGCTGGTCACCGGGGCCTCGGGCATCTCGCAGATCGAGCGCGTGCCGGTGGCCGACCTGCGCGTGCAGCGGGGCGGCGAGGTCAAGAAGCTCGGCCGCATCAAGGACTGGCGCGGCGTGCCCGAGTGCCGCGCGAGCCGCCTCCTGATCGCGGCCGCCGACGACCTCTGCGCGCAGGCCGGCTTCCGCCCGCTCCCGCTGGATCCGGCGCGGGTTGGGGTGGTGGTCGGCACCGCCCTGGGCGGCGTGGAGGAGGGGGAGAAGGCGCTCGCGGGCGACCGCGGGCGTCGGCGGCTGCCGCAGGCGCTCTATGACGGCCCCGGCTGGGCGCTCGCGCGGTGGCTCGGCGCGCGCGGGCCGGTGATCACGGTGTCCACCGCGTGCGCCTCGGGCGCCACCGCGATGGCGGTCGGCGCCGATCTGCTGCGCGCGGGCGAGGCCGACGCGGTGGTGGCGGGAGGCTACGACGCGCTCTGCCGGTTCGTGCTGCGCGGCTTCGACGCCCTCCGATCGCTCACGCGCGACGAGGTCCGGCCGTTCGATCGCCGCCGCAGCGGCCTGCTTCTGGGCGAGGCGGGCGCGCTCGCCCTGCTGGTGCGCGAGCGGGACGCGCGGGGCCCGCGGCTCGGCACCCTGCTGGGTTACGGCAGCGCCAGCGACGGCTTCCACATCGCGGCGCCCGAGCCGGAGGGTCGCGGCCTCGAGCGGGCGATCCGCGCCGCGCTCGCCGACGCGCGCGTCTCGGCCGCGGACATCGACCTGGTGAGCGCGCACGGTACCGCCACCCCGCTCAACGACCCGATCGAGACGGCCGCGCTCAAGCGGGCGCTGGGGCGGCGGGCCCACGAGATCCCGATCAACTCCATCAAGGGTAGCCTGGGGCACACCATGGGCGCCGCCGCCGCGCTCGAGGCCTTCATGTGTCTGCTGTCGGCGCAGCGGGGCCTGATCCCGCCCACCCTGCACCTGGAGGAGCCCGATCCGGTGTGCGATCTCGACTACGTGCCGGGCCGGGCGCGTCCGGGGCGGCCCCGCGTCATGCTGAGCACGTCCATGGGGTTCGGCGGCTGCAACGGGGCCCTCGTGCTCGAGGCCGCCTGATGGGCGCTCCCGCGATCCGGGGCCTCGGCGTCCTGTCCGGGGCAGAGGCAAGGTCCGCCACGACAGGGTCCGCGGACGGGGGGAGTGCGGGGGCCAATTGCGGCGATTCCACCCAGGTAAAGTCCGCGGACGGGGGGAGTGCGGGGGCCATTTCTGGGCCCCCGCATACAATGGGCCTAAAGAACGAAACGGTAGACCGCAAACTCGAGATTCTTACGCTCCCCCGCCCGGACCGCCCGGGCGACCGCTTCCGGCGGTCCACCCGGGAATGCCTCCTGGCCCTTGCGGCCGTGGACGCGATGCTTGAAGATGGGAAGGCCTCGCGCGAGGCGATCGCGGGCGAGCGGACGGCCCTGCTGTACGTGACCGCCGCGGCCTACGGCGCTGCCAACCGCGCGTTCATCGAGCGGCGGGGCGGGGTGATGCACTTCGCCTACACCGCGCCCGCTGTGGTGCCGGCGGAGGTGGCGATCGAGTTCGGGGTGGCGGGTCCGTACGGCATCCTGATCGGCGGCGCGCCCGCGACGCTCCGGGCCATCGCGCAGGCGGCCCGGCTGCTGGAGGCCGGCGGCTGCGATCGGGTGCTGGTGCTGGCGGTCGAGATCTTCGAGGAGTGCGCGGATCTCTACACGCGTCATCGCCGGGCCTATCGGTGGCCGCTGGTGGAGACCGCGGCGTGCCTGTGGCTGGAGCGCGGCGCGGGGGCGATCTCGCTCGAGTCCGCGCGCGGCGGCCGCCCGGCGGCCGGGCCGGCCGGCGGGGGCGAGCGCTTTGCGGCGGGCCCGCTCGCCGATCTGCGCGACTGGCGCGCGCGGGCGACGGCCGGTCCGGTCGAGCTGTCGGGACGCTGGCGGGGAGAGCATGCGCGGCTCCACTGGAGCCGAGAAATTGTCCACGCGCGCGGCAGCGCGGCGTGAAACGGAGGTCGTGTTGATGACCCAGAAGGAAGTCCTGGACGAGCTGAAGGGGCTCGTCGTCGAGCGGCTGAAGTTCGATCCGCGCCGGGCGGCCGAGATGACGCTCGAGACGACGCTGCCCAAGGGCGTCGACGGCTCGCTGGGCCTGGACTCGCTCGACTTCATCGAGCTGTCGGTCGCCATCGAGGAGCGCTTCGGGATCGTGATCGACGAGAGTCGCGATCTCACGGACGAGTTTCTCTCGCTCGACTCCCTCTCCCGGTTCATCCTGGCCAAGAACGGCCAGGCCTGAGGGCTCGAGGCGCAGCCCCGGGCGATGAGCGCGGCATGAGCCGGTCGGCGGCGCGCGACGGCCGGCCCGACGTCGTCGTCAGCGGCCTCGGGGTCGTGAGCCCCTACGGGGCCGGCGCGAAGAGCTTCTGGAGCGGGCTCGCCGCGGGTGCCTGCGCGATCAAGCCCATCACGGTCATCGAGACCGAGGGCTTCCGCTCGCGCATCGCCGCCGAGATCCCCGCCGAGGCCATGAGCGCGCTGGGCGCCTCGCGCCGCCGCTCGCGCGCGGATCGGATCGCCCTCGCGGCGGCGCGCGAGGCCCTGGCCGACGCGGGCCTGGAGGGCGCCGCGCGCCGGGAGGCCGCCCTCCTGATCGGCGCGGTCGGGGGCGGCATGCTCGAGGGGGAGGACTGGTACTGGGAGGTCGCGCGCGGCCGCCCGTCGTCACGGATGGGCGCGCTGCGCTCGATCCTGCCGTTCTCGCACGCCGAGACCCTCGGCTGGCGGCTCGGCCTCACCGGGCCCAAGGAGACGGTGGTCATGGCCTGTGCCTCCGGTGCCGCCTCGATCGCGCTGGGGGCCGATCTGATCCGTGGGGGCGTGACGCCCACCGCGCTGGTGGGCGGCGTGGATGCGCTGACCCACATCTGCTTCATGGGCTTCAACGCGCTCAAGCTGCTCGATCCCACCCCGTGCCGGCCCTTCGACCGTGAGCGGCGCGGCATGTCGATCGGGGAGGCCGCCGCCTTCCTGGTCATCGAGGACGCGGAGCACTGCCGGGCGCGGGGCGGGCGAGCGCACGCGCGCCTCGCCGGCTACGGCATGACCACCGACGCGTACCACGTCACCGCGCCGCATCCCGAAGGCGAGGGGATGATCCACGCGATGCGGCAGGCCCTGGCGGACGCCGGGCTCGCGGCGGCCGACATCGGCTACGTGAACGCCCACGGCACCGGCACCCCGCAGAACGACCGCGCGGAGGCGCTCGCCCTCCGGCGCGTCTTCGGCGAGGGCGGGGTGCTGGTCAGCTCCACCAAGTCGCTGGTGGGCCACACGATGGCGGCGGCGGGCAGCGTGGAGGCGGCCGCCACGATCCTGGCGCTCCAGCACGGGCTCCTGCCGCCGACCGCGAACCTCGACCAGGCGGATCCCGAGGTGCCCTTCGACTGCCTGCCGGGCGTCGCGCGTGCCGCCGAGGTGGCCGCCGCGCTGTCGAACTCGTTCGGCTTCGGCGGCCAGAACGTGAGCCTCGTGTTCGAGCTTGGCGAGGTGCACGTGCCGGGCGAGGCGCAGGCGAGCCGAGTGAATACAAGAGAGACGCTCCCGTGAGCGCGGACCGCCGCGTCGTCGTCACCGGGATCGGCACCGTCAACGCCTCGACCGCCGGCGGCCGGGAAGCGCTGGCGCGGGCGCTGGCCCTCGGCCGCTCCGCGATCGCCCCGGTCCGCGCGTTCGACACTGCGGCGATGTCGAGCCGGCTCGCCGCCGAGGTGGACGAGGCGACGCTCGCCTCGCTCGTGGATCGCGACGCGGGCCGGCGGCTCTCGCGCATCTGTCGCCTCGCCCTCGGAGCCTGCCTGCTCGCGGTGCGCGACGCGGACGTGGCGGGGGGGCCCGGGCTCGGTATCGTGGTGGGCACCGAGCACGGGGACTTCACCTCGAGCCACGACTTCGCCCAGGGCTTCCTGCGCCGGGGCCCGGCCGGCCTCTCGCCGATGATTTTCCCCAATACCGTGATGAACACGATGGCCTCCATCGCGGCCATCGCGATCGGGGCAAAGGCCCCGTCGGTCACGGTGAACCAGGCCACCCTCGCGGGCGATCTCGCGGTCGTGCGCGGGGCGCGCCTGATCACCGACGGTCACGCGGAGGCGGTGGTGGCGGGCGGCGTGGACGAGCTGTTCCACGACGTGTACGAGCGCCTGGCCCAGATGGGGGCGCTCTCCCCGATGCGCGGCCGGGGCCAAGAGGGATGCCGGCCCTTCGCGGCCGATCACAACGGGCCGGTGCTGGGCGAGGGCGCCACGTTCCTGGTGCTGGAGGAGCGGGAGGCCGCGCGGGTGCGCGGCGCGCGGGTCATGGCCGAGATCACCGCGACCGCCTCGGGCAACGTGCCGGCCGCGCCCCACACCGGGCGGGCCGCGCGGGTCGATGCCGGCTCCCCGGTGGCGCGCCTGATCCGCGGGCGCGGGGCGCCCGGCGTCGCGCGGTGCTACGGCGCCGGCAACGGCGACCCCGCGCTGGACGACTGGGAGCGCGCGCTGCTGGGCCGCGACCTGGCCGCGGCCGCCGCTCTGCTCCCACCGGTCTCGCTGGCCCCGCTCTTCGGGCAGCACGGCGGGCTCGGCGCGCTGCGCGTGGGCGCGGCCGCCCTGGACGCCTCACGCGGGACGGCGGCGGTACTCGTGCACGGCATCGCGCGCGGCGGCTGCCGGACCGCGATGATCGTGGAGCCCGCCCCTTGAATCCGGTCAGCGAGCCCCTGATCGTCATCCCGGTTTTCAACGAGGCCCCCACCATCGGCGACATCGTGGAGCGCGCCCGGCTGCACGGACCGGTGCTGGTGGTGGACGACGGCTCGACCGATCAGAGCGCCGCGGTGGCCGCGAGGGCCGGAGCCGAGGTGCTCTCGCTGGGCGGGCGCCGGGGCAAGGGCGCGGCGCTGCGACGCGCCTTCGCCGAGGGGCGGAGGCGCAAAGCCGAGTGGGTGGTGACCCTGGACGGCGACGGCCAGCACGATCCCGACGACATCCCGCGGCTGCTCAAGGCGGCGATCGAGGAGCCGGGAGCCTTCGTGATCGGCGGGCGCCTGGGCGGGCTCGGGGCCGCGCCGACGCGGGTGATGCCCGCCGGGCGCCTCGCGGCCCTGCGCGTGGCGGGGTTCTTCATCGACTGGCTGGGCGGTGTCCCGGTCGCCGACACCCAGTCCGGCTTCCGCGTCTACCCGGCGCGCCTCCTCGCCACGGTGACGCCGCGTCACGGCGGATTCGTGCTGGAGAGCGAGATGCTGTTGCGCGCGGCCGCCCTGGGTTGGCGGGTCCTCGAGGTCCCGATCACGCCGATCCACTTCGAGGATCGCCGCAGCCGGTTCCGCCCGGCGCGCGACGGCCTCGCGGTCGGGGCCTTCCTGGCCGGCCGCATCGTGACGCGCTGGGCGCGCGAGAGCACCGCGGGCGCGCGCTACCTCCTCGGGATCTTCAGCCCGTCGCGCCTCCGGGCGCGACACCGCGAGATGTACGCGTTCGCGGCGCCGCATCGCGCTAACCCCTCCGGCTGGACGCTCGCCGTCGGCGCGTTCATCGCGGATCGCGCGATCCGGTCCGTCGAGGACGGCTGGCGCTCCCCGCACGCGCGCGGGCTGCGCCTGGCCGCGCTGGCCACCGCTGCGACCCCGCTCATGCTCGGACTCGCGCTGAGCCGGAGCGCGCTCGCCGCAGTCGGCATCGACTGGCTTGGCCCGGCGGCCCGGCGTCTCTATCGCCAGGAGGCCCTGGCGGGCACGCTGGAGGCGCCCGCGCGCCGGCGCGCCGCGGCCGCTCGTCCGGCGGACTACGACGTGCTGGTGGTAGGCGGCGGTCCCGGCGGGTCGAGCGCGGCCACGTTCCTCTCGCGCGGCGGCCTGCGGGTGGCGGTGGCCGAGCGCGAGACCTTCCCGCGCTTCCACGTGGGCGAGTCGCTGCTGCCCGCCAACATGACGGTGCTCGAGCGCCTGGGCGTCCTCGACGAGGTGAAGGCGCACGGCTTCATCGTGAAGTCCGGCGCCTACTTCGCGGACCAGGAGATGGGCCTCGGCTACCAGTTCTTCTTCCGGGAGGGCAAGCCCTGGCCGCCCTACACCTACGAGGTGTCGCGCGGCGAGTTCGACAAGATCCTGCTCGATCACGCGGCCCGGCAGCCGAACGTGACCCTGCTCCAGCCCGCGAGCGTGGAGCGCGCGGCCTTCGACGACGAGGGCGTGACGGTGACCGTCTCCGAGGCCGCGGGGTCGCGCGAGATCCGCGCCCGCTTCCTGGTGGACGCGAGCGGGCGCGACGCGTTCATCGCCTCGCGGCACGGTCGGCGCCGCCCCATCGAGGGGCTGGGCAAGGTGGCGCTGTTCGCCCACTTCCGCGGCGGACGCCGCTGGCCCGGGAAGGAAGAGGGCAATATCCGCATCTTCATCTTCGAGCCGGGCTGGTTCTGGTACATCCCGTTCGTCAACGGCACGAGCAGCGTCGGCTGCGTGCTGCACGCGCGCACGGTGCGCGGGCGCGAGGGCAACCTGGAGCAGCTCTACGACTCGCTGATCGCCCGCTGCCAGGGGCTCGCCGAGGCGCTCGACGGCGCCCCCCGCATCACCGCGGTGCACCGCGCGGCGAACTTCTCGTACCGGACCGACCCGGCCATCGGCGACCGGTTCCTCTGCGTGGGCGACGCCATCGCGTTCGTGGATCCGATCTTCTCCTCCGGCGTCTACATCGCGACCCAGTCGGCGGAGCTCTCCTCGGCGGAGATCCTCAGGGCGTTCCGGGACAATCGCTTCGAGGCCCGCCGCTTCCGCGGCTACGAGCGCCGCATCCGCCGCGGGATGAAGCCCTTCCAGCGCTTCATCCGGAACTTCTACGATCCCTCGTTCATCGAGATGTTCCTCAAGCCGCGCGAGTTTGCGGGCATGGTGGACAGCGTCACCGGGGTGCTGGCGGGCGGCGCCTTCCTCCGCTGCTCCCTCCGGATGCGGCTGTCGCTGGAGGTGTTCTTCACCGTCGTTCGCATCAACCGCTGGGTCCGCCGGCGCCGGGGCCTGCCCACGGAATCCCGCTTCGAATGGTAGGTGCCCGCCTCGCATGGTAGACGTGCGCCGGCTCCTCCCGCGGGGCTACCTCTTCACGGTGCTGGGTATCGCGGTCGGCGTGGCCGGGCTCGTCGCGCTGGGCGCCATGGCGGAGCGCATCACGCGCTTCATCGACGGGGGCGACCGCTTCGTGCTTGGCCAGATCTCGGTGGCCGGCGAGGGCATGGGCATGGGCACCGGCTTCACCGCGGGCGGCCTGTTGCGCGCGTCCAAGATCGAGGAGATCGCGCGGGTATCCGGGGTGGCCGCGGTACAGGGGCAGGTGATGCTGCCGCTCAATCCCACCACGTCGCAGTTCCTGACCCTCACCCAGGAGCTGATCCTGGGCGTGGATCCGGCGGTGCGCGTCTCCAACCGCGAGTTCCGCGAGCTCCCGGTGCGCGACGGGCGCGCCCTGCGCGAAGGCGATCGCGGGGTGGTGGTGGTCGGCGCCGACTTCGCGGCCTCGCGCGGCCTGCGGGCGGGCGGGACGCTCGACCTGGCGACCGGCCGGAGCTTCCAGGTGGTGGGGGTGCTCGACAAGACGCTCACCGCGCCCGATCGCTTCGCGATCGTGCCCCTCGACGACGCCCGCGATCTCTGGCTGCGGCGCGACCCGCTGCTCGTGCAGGTCTTCACGGGGGGCGCGGGCGGCCTCGGCCGCCGCGACCTGAACACCGGCGCGGCGGTGGCGTGGGCGGACGGGGTGGATCCGGACGCGCTCGCGCGCCGCATCCAGGCCGAGGTGCCCGGCCTCAACGTCACGATCCCCGGTGAGCTGAGCCGCCTGCTGCGGCAGTCCACCGCGTTCTTCTCGGCGCTGCTCTTCGGCATCGGGGTGCTGGGGCTCGTGATCGGCGGGCTCTCGCTCTCCAACACGGTGACGGCGGCGGTCTTCGAGCGTATCCGCGACTTCGGCATCAAGCGGGCGCTCGGCGCCACTGACGGGCAGCTCCTGCGCGAGATCCTGGGCGAGGCCCTCGGCGTGTCCATGTCGGGGGGACTGCTCGGGGTAGGGCTGGCCCTCGCGGTCGGCACCCTGGTGGACGCGCGGGGCGGAGGCCAGCAGCTCTTCCTCTTCTCGCCCCGCCTGCTCGGCTTCGCGCTCGCCTTCTCGATCGTCCTGGGCGGACTCGCCGCCACCTACGCCACCCTCCGGATCGTGCGGCTGTCGCCCGCCGAGGCCATCCGGCGCGGAGCCTGAGGTGGTCGTCCGCGCGCGCGGGCTCAGCAAGACGTTCCGGGGTCCCGACGGCCGGCCGGTTCCGGTGCTCCGCGGCGTGGACGTGGCCGTGGAGGCGGGCGAGTTCGTGGCGGTGGCGGGGCCGTCCGGCTGCGGCAAGACCACCCTGCTGAACCTGCTCGGCCTGCTCGAGCCGGCCGACGCGGGCGAGATCTGGCTCGACGAGGTCTGTGTGAATCGGCTCTCGCGCCGGGCCCAGTGCGGGGTGCGGGGGCGCTCGATCGGCTACGTGTTCCAGTCGTTCCTGCTGATCGCCGGCCTCACCGCGCTCGAGAACGTGCTGCTCGCCGCACGCTACGTCGGGCGTCCGCGGCCGTCGGCGCTGGCGGAGGCGCGGGTCCTGATGGAGCGGCTCGGGGTCGCCCACCGCGCGGACCACTACCCGGCGCAGCTCTCGGGCGGCGAGCAGCAGCGGGTGGCCTATTGCCGGGCGGTGCTCAACACTCCGCCGCTCGTGCTGGCCGACGAGCCGACCGGCAACCTGGACGAAGGCCACGCCGCGGTGATCCTGGCGGAGTTGCGCGCGCTCTGCCGCGGGCGTGGGACCTCGGTCATCCTGGTCACGCATCGGGCCGATGCGGCCGCCCGCGCGGACCGCGCCCTGCGCCTGCGCGAGGGTCGGCTCGAAGCGTCGGGAGGCGACGGGCCCGCATGATCGGCCGCCCCCTCTAGTGGGGAGGCTTCGCGGCGCCGGCGTCGCCGTCCTCCTGGTCGTGGCCCTGGCCGCGGCGCTGCTCGCCCCGGGCCTGGGCCGGGCGCCCTTCGACGATCCGGGCGAAGGCCAGCACGCGGAGATCGCCCGGGAGATGCTGGGTGGGAGCTGGCTCACGCCGCGCCTGAACGGTGTGCGCTACTTCGACAAGCCCCCGTTGCTCTACTGGCTAACCGGGATCTCCTTCTCGCTCTTCGGCTTGACCGAAGGCGCCGCGCGCCTGGCCCCTCTGCTGGGCGCGCTGCTCGCCGTGGCGGCCACGGCGGTGCTGGGCGCCAGGTTGCTGGGACCCGCCGGCGGCGCGCTGGCTGGCCTGGCGCTCTTGTCCTGCGCCCTCTTCGCGGCGTTTGCGCGGTACGTGCGGCCGGAGAGCCTGTTCGTGGCCGCTATGGCCTGGGGCTTTACGGGGCTTCTTGTGCATATGCGGGGGCCCAACTCTCTTAATCCTCTCGCCTCGCCGGCGCCTGCGGCTCGCCAAGCGGGCCCCCGCACTCCCCCAACCGCGGACGCTCGTTCCGGCGCTGCCTGGGCCTTGCTCGGCTGCGCGGCGCTCGGGGTCGCGGCGCTCGCCAAGGATCCGCTGGGGTTGATCGGGCCGCTGGCGGCGATCGCGGTCGCGGCGGGGCTGGCGGGGCGGCTGCGGCCGGTGCGCGCCTGGCTGCCGCCGCTCGGGGTGGCGCTCCTCGTCATCATCGGGTTCGGCTGGTACGTGGTGGCCGCGCTGATCGAGCCCGCGTTCCTCTGGTACACGGTGGTCGACAACCATCTGCTGAACGTCGCGCGGATGCGGCAGTTCCCCGACGAGGACGTGCCGCTCTCCGCGCTCGAGTTCCTCACCGCGGCCTCCTTCGGGGCCTTTCCCTGGATCGTGGCGGCCGCGGTGGCGGTGGGTGCGCTCATCCGCGGGCGCGCCTGGCGTGATCCCGCGGAGCTGCCGTGGGTCGCTCTGGCCCTCTGGATGGTGGGCGTGCTCGCGCTCTTCACGATCTCGCCGTTCAAGCTGCCGCACTACGGCCTGCCCGCCTATCCCGCGCTGGCCCTGCTCGCGGCACGCGCGTGGCGCGACGCCGCGCCGCGGCCGCGCGGGCTGATCGCGGCCCACCTGGTACTCTTCGCCCTCGCGGGCGCGGGCTGCGCCTGGGCCGCGGCGGGCGACGGGCAGGCGTTCACCGAGGCGGTGTTCGGCGTCTCCGACGTGTACTCGCGGAAGGAGGCGGCGTGGGGACAGGCGTCGCCCTATCCCGCGTGGTCGGCGCTCCAGCCGCTGGTGAGGTGGGCGGCGGTGGTGCTGCTCGCGGGCGCGGCGGGTCTGGCGGCGGCGGCGGCGCGCCGCTCGGCGCGCGCCGGGGCCTGGACGGTGGCGGCGGCGATGCTCCTGCTCACGCCGGTGGTGGCGATGGGGCTCACGGTGACCTCGTCGGCCCGCGCGGTCACCGTGATGGCGGCGGAGATCCGGGCCCGGCTGGCGCCGGACGACGTGCTCGTGCTCGAGGGCCCCATCGAGAACGCGGGCGCGGTGGAATTCTACTCGGGGCGCCGGCCGGCCCTGCTCGACGCCTCCCGCAGCGTGCTCGGCATCGGGGCCACCTTCGCGGACGCGGCGGACACCTTCTGGAGCGCTCCGCGTTTCGCGGAAGCGTGGGCGTCGTCGCGACCGCCCTATCTGCTGACCACGCGCGAGCCGGGACGGGGCATCGTGGCCTCCCTGCCGCCCGCGAGCGCCCGGTTGCTCTTCGCCCACAACGGCCGCTGGCTCTACGGCCGCGCCCCCGCCGGTGACGCGGCGCCGGCCTCGCGCTGACCGGTGCTGACCGAGCTGATCGGCCACTTCACGTATCCGGGGGTGTTCCTGGTTCTGCTCGCCACCGGCCTGGGCCTGCCGATCCCGGAGGAGCTGCCGATCGTCATCGCGGCCATGATGTCGCGCTGGGAGGTGATGCACTGGTGGGGCGCGCTCCTGTCCTGCCTGGGCGGCGTGCTGGCCGGCGACATGCTGCTCTACGCGGTGGGCCGGCAGTTTGGCCGGCGCATCCTCGAGTGGCCCGCCGCGCGGCGCATCCTGACTCCGAAGCGGGAGGCGCGGGTCATGGAGGCCTACCATCGCCACGGCCTCAAGTTCTTGATCCTGGCTCGGCTCGTGATGGGGCTGCGGGCGGCCGCCTTCCTGACCGCGGGGCTGGTCCGGGTGCCGTTCCTCCGCTTCCTCCTGGTGGACGTCGCCGCGGTGCTGGTGAGCGTCACGCTAGCGTTCGGCCTGGCCTACGCGGTCGCGGACTCGGTGGCGGTGGCGCTCGCCCACGTGCACGAGCTGCAGCTCTGGGTCGGCGGCGCCGTCCTGCTGGCCGCGGCCGCATGGATCCTCGTCCTGTGGCGCCGCCACCGCCGGCGGGGCTAGTGGCCGGGACCGGTGGCCGCGCCGGCGGCTGTGGTATCGTGAGCCAACCGTGACCGACTACCAGCGTACGCTGTTTCTCCATCCGCCCGCGGTGGCCGGCTTCGACGGCGGCGCGGGCTCGCGCTACCAGGCCCGGCGCGAGATCCGGTCCTTCTGGTACCCGACCTGGCTGGCCCAGCCGGCCGCGCTGGTGCCGGGCTCGAGGCTCGTGGACGCCCCGCCGGACGGCCTCACCCTGGACGACGTGCTGCCGCTGGCCCGGGGCTACGACCTCTGCGTCATGCACACCAGCACGCCGTCGTTCGCCTCGGACGTGCGCGTGGCCGAGGCGCTCAAGGCCGAGAACCCCGCGCTCATCATCGGGCTCGTGGGGGCCGCGGTGGCGGTGGCTCCGGAGGCCTCGCTCCGGGCGAGCGCCGCGCTCTCCTTCGCGGCCCGGAGCGAGTTCGACTTCACGATCCAGGAGGTGGCTCAGGGCCGGCGCTTCGCCGACGTCCGCGGGCTCTCCTACCGGGTCAACGGCCATGTGGAGCACACGCCGGAGCGTCCCCCGCTCGAGAACATGGACGCGCTGCCCTTCGTGACGCCGATCTACAAGCGCGACCTCACCGTCGAGCACTACGCGATCGGCTACCTCCAGCACCCCTACGTGTCGCTCTACACCGGGCGCGGCTGCCGCTCCCGGTGTACCTTCTGCCTCTGGCCGCAGACGGTGGGGGGGCAGCGCTATCGCACCCGCAGCACCGAGCACGTGGCCGAGGAGATGGCGCAGGCCGCGCGGATGTTCCCGCAGGTGCGCGAGTTCTTCTTCGACGACGACACGTTCACCGACGACCTGCCCCGCGCGGAGGCCATCGCGAAGCGGCTCGGGCGGCTCGGGGTCACCTGGTCGGTCAACGCCAAGGCCAACGTGCCCTACGCGACCCTGAAGGTGCTCAAGGACAACGGCCTCCGTCTCCTCCTGGTGGGCTACGAGTCAGGCAACCAGGCCATCCTGAACAACGTCAAGAAGGGCGTGCGCCTCGACGTGGCACGGCGGTTCACCCGCGGCGCCAAGTCGCTCGGCATCGCCGTCCACGGCACCTTCATCCTGGGCCTACCCGGCGAGACGCCCGAGACCATCGCGGAGACCATCCGCTTCGCCACCGAGATCGACCCCGACACCATCCAGGTCTCGCTGGCCGCGCCGTATCCGGGCACCGCGCTCTACGAGGAGGCGCAGCGCAACGGCTGGCTCGAGTCCGACGAGCTGGTGGACGGGGCCGGGGTCCAGGTGAGCGCGCTCGGCTACCCGCATCTCTCGCGCCCCGAGATCTTCCGCTCGGTGGACCAGTTCTACCGCCGCTTTTACTTCCGCCCCCGCAAGATGCTCTCGCTGGGCTCCGAGATGCTCCGCGACCGCCGGGTGATGAAGCGCCGTCTGTCCGAGGGCCGCGAGTTCCTGCGGTTCCTCCGCACCCGCCGCTAGAGGGTCCGGCGCGGTGACTGGGCGTTGCGCCCGGTTGCGGGCAGCCTCTCTATCCGCCTCGGTTGTCCGCGGATTGAGGGAGTGCGGGGGCCATTTCTGGGCCCCCGCATTGGATAGAGAAGCTCCCCGCATCCAGGCGCAACGCGCGGTCACCGCGCCAAAACCACCCGCCTCGACCCCGGTGGCCCGCGGACGACCCTGACCCGGCGTCCGAAACGCCGTGCGTGCTAGCATGTTCACGAGATGAAGGTTCTCGTGATCGATACCGTCGCCCCCGAGGGGATCGCCTATCTGACCGAGCGCGGCTTTCAGGTTGACCAGGTCTCGAGCACGCTGCCCAGGGAGGATCTGCTCGCGCGGCTGGGCGACTACGAGGCGATCGTCACGCGCTCCTCCACCGCGGTGACCCCGGCGTTCCTGGGCCACGCGCGGCGGCTACGCATCCTCGGGCGGGCCGGGGTCGGCGTGGACAATATCGACGTGGACGCCTGCTCGCGCCAGGGCGTGGTGGTGGTCAACGCTCCCTACGGCAACGTGGTCTCCGCGGCCGAGCACACGGTGGGCATGCTGCTGGCCCTGGTCCGCCGGATCCCGGCGGCCCACGACTCGCTCAAGCAGCTCGAGTGGGACCGGGGCATCTACGGCTCCGAGCTCTATCGCAAGACGGCGGGCGTGCTGGGGCTCGGCAAGGTGGGCTCGCGGGTGGCCGCCCGGCTGCGGGCCTTCGACATGGAGATCCTGGTCTACGATCCGTTCATCCCGGAGAGTCGGGCGCGCGATCTGGGCGTGCGGTTGACCGATCTGCAGACCGTGCTGAGCCGCGCCGACATCCTGACCGTGCACGTGCCGCTCACCGACGAGACCGAGAACATGATCGGGGCGCCCGAGCTCGCCGCGCTGAAGCCGGGCGCGCGCGTGATCAACTGCGCGCGCGGCGGCATCGTCAACGAGGTGGACCTGCTGGCCGCGCTCGACTCGGGCCACGTGGCGGGCGCCGCGGTGGACGTGTGGAGCGAGGAGCCGCCCCGATCCCCCGCGGTCAAGCGTCTGATCCAGCACCCGCGCGTGGTGGTCACGCCGCATCTGGGCGCCAACACCCAGGAGGCGCAGGTCAACGTGGCGGTGGACGTGGCGCGGCAGCTCGTGGCCTATCGCGACGGTGAGCTGGTCGAGCACGCGGTGAACATCCCGGTGGGCAACCGCGAGACCATGGTCGAGCAGCGCCCGTTCCTGTACCTGGCCGAGCTGCTGGGCCGCTTCCTCCGGCAGCTCGAGCCGGGGAACGTCGAGCGCGTGGAGATCGAGGTGGGCGGGCATCTGGCCCGCGTGGACACCGAGCTGCTGGGCCGGGCCGTGCTGAAGGGGCTGCTCGAAGGGGTGACCGCGCAGGCGGTGAACCTGGTCAACGCCCACCTGATCGCGCGCGACCGGGGGCTGTCGGTGGAGGTACGGGCCGACGCGGAGGCCGCCTCCGGCTACACGAACCTGATCACGGTCACGACCCAGGCGGGAACGGGGCGGAAGACGATCGCGGGGACAGTGTTCGACGGCGTCCCCCGCATCGTGCGGCTGCGCGACCTCCACATCGAGTTCATCCCGGAGGGGCATATCCTGGTGCTGGCCTACGAGGACCGGCCCGGCATGGTCGGCCGGCTCGGCTCGATCCTGGGCCGCCACAACGTCAACATCGCCTCGATGCACGTGGGCCGGCGCACGCGCCGGGGTCGCGCCATCGTGGTGCTGCTGCTGGACGACGACGTGCCCCCGGAGGTCGTGGAAGAGGTGAGCAAGAGCGTCGAGGCCGATTTCGCGCGGGTGATCCGGCTGTGAAGGCGCCCGGCAAGCGCGCGGGCGAGACCCCGGTGGGCGTCTTCGAGACGCGGCCCTGGGGCGGGTTCGTCACGGTGGAGGAGGGCCGCGGGTACAAGGTCAAGCGGCTGTTCGTCCGCCCGGGCCGGCGGCTGAGCCTACAGCGGCACCGGTTCCGCGCCGAGCACTGGGTGGTGGTCTCGGGCTCGCCGCGCGTGATCATCTCGGGCCGCCCGAAGCGGCTCAAGCCCCGGGGCGCGGTCGACGTCCCGCGCGGGGCCTGGCACCGCATCGAGAACACCGGCCGGATCCCGGTGGTCCTCATCGAGGTCCAGCACGGGCCGTACCTCGGGGAGGACGACATCATTCGCCGCCAGGACGACTACGGCCGCGCCGCCCCCACCACGGCCACCCGGGCGCGGAAGCGTCGGCGCAGCGGACGCTAGTCCGTCACACTCACGCCTCACCACACCAACCCCCTCACCCCTCACCACACGAACCCCTCACCACACGAACCCCTCACCCTACCCTCTCCCCTGAGGGGAGAGGGGGAGACACGGAGCCGACCGCGATGCCCATCCAGACCCGCTACCTCTTCAGCGCCGCCATGGATGTCGAGCCCTCCCAGGAGCGCCTCTTCAACGAGGTCTACGACCAGGAGCACGTGCCGAGCCTGCTCACCGTGCCCGGGGTGATCGCGGTGTCGCGCTACGAGATGCAGCCGCTCGCAATGAGCATCGGCGGGCAGCTCAGGACCATCGTCATCGAGGGCGCACCAAAGTATGGCGCCCTCTACGAAATCGAAACTCCCGACGTGCTGGTGACCGAGGCGTGGGCCACCGCGGTCGAGAAGGGCCGCTGGCCGGCCCAGGTGCGGCCCCACACGCGCAACCGGCAGCACATCCTTTACCGCCGCATCGGGCCCTAGCCGCGGGCGCCCGTCAGCGCATCAGGCTCGAGATGCCCAGGTAGAGGGCGAGGAGCCCCAGGTACTCGTGCAGCACGGATTCGCTGCAGCGGCGGCGGCGCCACCAGGCGTCTCCGCCGCTGCACTCGTCCGGCACCCCGGCCAGCCGGGCCTCGATGGCGCCGCCGGTCTCGCGCCGCCAGATGGCCTGCACGCGGCGGGAATGGAACTCGGTCGTGACAAGCACGAGGCGCCGCCAGCCGCGGTCCCGGGCGACCGCGGCCACCAGGCGCAGCTCCGTCTCCGTGATCTCCACCGGCTGGTCGAGGATGACGATGGCGTCACGGGGCACACCGAATTGCTCCAGCGCGGCCACCGATTCGCCCTGGAAGTCCAGGCGGCGGATCCCCAGGTCGAGGAGGCGCTGGACCGGGGCGGGCACGAACTGCCGGGAGACCAGCACCCGCGGGGCCCGGCCCTCGCGGAACAACGCCGCCGCCGCCTCCTCCCGGTTGGGCGTGCGGCCGGCCACGACCACGATGGCGTCGGCCTGCTCGGGTGGATCGTCCACGACGAGGACCTGCCCCGCCGCGCGCAGCAGGGGCCGGTGGGCGAGGACGGCCAGTCCGGCCAGCGCGAGCAGGGCGATCAGCGCGATCCAAACCGGGCGCCGGCTCACCGGCGGGCCTCGCCCGTCGCGCGCGCTCCCAAAAGCTTGGGCCGGCGCCCCCACGGACGGTACGATGACGGCCAGGAGGTACTACCCATGCGACGTTTTCTCGTCCTGTCCCTGACCGTCGTCGCGCTGACCGCGTGCGCGTCGACGCCGCCCAAGGTGCAGCGCAGCGAGTTCGAGGACATCCCGGTGCCGAAGGGCCTCGCGGTGGACCTGAACCGCTCCACGATCATCGAGTCGCCGACGGTGAAGGCGGCCCGCATCTTCTACAAGGGTCGCATCGAGCCGGACAGCCTTTCGGTCGCGTTCCGCACCACGCTCGAGGCCAACGGCTGGAAGCACCTGTCGTCGACGACCGCGTCCGACAAAGGCACCACGCAGGTGTACGAGAAGTCCGGCAGCTCGCTCCAGGTCCTGATCTACGAGAGCTGGTACTACACCTGGGTCGAGATGTCCGCGACGCGGATGGTGGGTCAGGCGTCGGCGCAGCTCAAGCCGTAGTCCCGGCGCCACGGCGGCGGCGCCCGCTCAGGGGCGCCGCCAGCGCCGCCCGCTGCGCTCGATCAGCGTGTCGGCCTCGGCCGGGCCCCAGGTACCGGCCTCGTAGTTGGGGAACTTGCGCGGATCCCCTCCGGCCCAGGCGTCGAGCACGGGCTGCAGCAGCTCCCACGCCATCGTGACCCAGTCGCCCCGCGCGTAGAGGGTGGCGTCTCCCTTCATCGCGTCCAGCAACAGCCGCTCGTAGGCCTCGGGGGGCTCGCCGCCGAAGGCCTTGCCGTAGTCGAACTCCATCTCCACCGGCTTGATCCGCAGCTCGGCGCCGGGCAGCTTGGCCCCGAAGGAGAGCGACATGCCCTCGTCGGGCTGGATACGGAGTACGAGCAGATTGGGCTCGGCCAGGATCTCCGGGTTGCGGCGGAACACGAGGTGCGGCGTGCGCCTGAACTGCACCGCGATCTCGCTCGCGCGCTTGGGCAGCCGCTTGCCGGTGCGCAGGTAGAAGGGCACGCCGGCCCACCGCCAGTTCTCGACCTCGAGCCGGAGCGCCGCGAAGCTCTCGGTGAGGGAGCCGGCGGAGACGCCCTTCTCCTCGCGGTAGCCCACCACCCGCTGCCCGCCCACGAAGCCCGGCCCGTACTGGCCGCGGACCGCCACGCGGTCCACCTCGTCGGCCGCGATGGGCCGGATCGCGCGCATCACCTTGGTCTTCTCGTCGCGCACCGGATCGGAGTCGAAGGTGACCGGCGGCTCCATCGCGACCAGGCAGAGGAGCTGCAGGATGTGGTTCTGGATCATGTCGCGGAGCGCCCCCGATTCCTCGTAGTAGGCGCCGCGGCCCTCGACCCCGATGGACTCGCCCACCGTGATCTGCACGTGATCCACGTGATTGCGGTTCCACAGCGGCTCGAAGATGCCGTTGGCCCACCGGAACACGAGGATGTTCTGGACCGTCTCCTTGCCCAGGTAGTGATCGATCCGATAGACCTGGTCCTCGGTGAACGCGGAGGCGACCACCTGGTTGAGCGCGCCCGCGGAGGCCAGGTCGCGGCCGAAGGGCTTCTCGATGATGATGCGCACCCAGCCGCCGGTGTGCTCGGTCGCGCGGTTGAGGCCCGCCTCGCCCAGGCGGGTGACGAGGTGTGGGTACACCGAGGGTGGGGTGGAGACGTAGAAGAGCCGGTTGCCGCTCGTGCCGCGCTCCTGCTCGACCTGCTTCAGGTAGGCCGCGAGCCCGGGGTACGTGCCGGTGTCGGCGGGATCGCCGGAGTAGTAGAAGAGGGCCTGCGCGAAGCGGTCCCACACGCGGGTCGAGGGCGGCTGCACGCGCGCGAAGTCGGAGACGGCCTCGCGCATGCGGGCCCGGAACTGCTCGTTGGTCATCTCCGAGCGCGCGACGCCGACCACCGCGAACGGCTCCGGGAGCACGCGGCTGCCGAACATGGACCACAGCGCGGGGATGAGCTTGCGCCGCGTGAGATCGCCCGAGGCACCGAAGATGACCAGCGCACAGGACTCGTCGGGGGTGGGAGTCGTCATGCGCGTCAGAGCCTCTTGGTCAGTCCCTGGACCAGCTGGAGCAGGTGCGGCAGGGCCTGGGACTGCTTGCCGGTGAGATGAAGCCGGATCACCCGGCGCGCTCCGTCGCGCAGACTCTGGAGATCGCCCAGCGCCTGGGCGGCCTTCAGGGTCGAGAAGCCGTATCCCGCGCCGGGAATGGCCGGGTCCTCACGGTCGTCCCCGGTGATCTGGATGAACAGGCCGCTCGTGGGCCCGCCCTTGTGGAGCTGGCCCGTCGAGTGGAGATAGCGCGGGCCCCAACCGACCGTGGTCGCGATGCGCAGCCGGTCGCGCAGAGCCACCCGGACCTCCTGGAGGATCCGCCACGCGTCCGAGGTCGGCGTGAGATAGGCCTGGATGGCCAGGTAGTCGCCGGGGACCGCCTGGGCCAGGTGCGCAGCCACGCCTCGGCTGACCGACGTCGGCTTCTTGTTCGACTTGGTCATGAGCACCAGGCCGTCTTCCTCGATGTCCGAGGGCCACTCGGGCAGGCGGCGCGAGCGCCGCCACTCGGTGAGCAGTGTGCTCGTCTGCTCCTTGCCGCGCGCCACGTCGGGCTCGTCGAAGGGATTCACCCCGAGCACGGCGCCCGCGGTGGCGGTCGCCAGCTCCCAGCGGAAGAACTCGGCGCCGAGATCCATCGCATCCTTCAGCATGAGCCGCAGCACGGGGTGGCCCGCATCCGAGAGCGTCGCGAGAGCCGCGTCGTGGGTGGTATCGCCCTCGAGCACGATGGACACGAAGATTCGGTCGTCGCCGTACACGCTCGGCGCGCCGAGCGGCTCGTCCGCCACCGGCACGAGACCGGTGCCGTCCTTGCCGAGCGACTCGGCCAGGAGCTGCTCGATCCAGCTTCCGAGCGCGCGGATCTTCTCGGAGAGCACCAGCGTGACCTTGTCGCGGCCGGCGCGGGCGAGCCCGGCCAGCACCGCGCCGAGCTGGACCGCGGGATTACCGCGCACGCCTACCTCGTTGCCGCACGTCTCCACCATGCCGTGGGCGCGCTCGAGCAGGATCTTGATGTCCACGCCGATCATCGCCGCGGGCACCAGGCCGAAGAACGAGAGCGCGGAGAAGCGCCCGCCGATGGACGCGGGATTGAGGAAGGTGCGGCGGAAGCCGGTCTCGGTGGCCAGCTTGTCCAGCGGGCGCCCGGGGTCGGTGATGGCCACAAACTGCATGCCGGGGCGGGGCGACGCCGCGGCCTCGACCTGGCCGCGGAAGAACGAGTACGCGGCGAGGGTCTCCGCGGTGGTGCCGGACTTGCTCGAGACCAAGAAGAGCGTGCGCCCCAGGTTGCAGGCGTCGAGAATGTGCTTGACCGCGCCCGGATCCGTGGAGTCGAGCACGAGCATGTCCGGGAAGCCCATCTTGGACCCGAAGGTCTCGTTCAGCACTTCGCCGGTCAAGGAGGAGCCGCCCATGCCCAGGAGGACCACCTGGGAGAATTGGAGCCGGCGGATCTCGTCGGCGAACGTGCGGATGTCCTCGGCGTGGCTGCGCATGATGGTGGGCGAGGTGAGCCAGCCGAGGCGATTGCGCACGGTGGCGGGGTCGCCCTTCCACAGCGTGGCGTCCTTTACCCAGAGGCGGTCCAGGAACTCGTGGGTCTCGAGGAAGCGCAGCGTCTCCTCCACCGCGGGCAGCTTGAGCGGGTCCGGCAGCACCAGCGCCGGGGTCGTGACTGCCGGCGCCGTCGGGCGCGGGGGCGGCGTCTCCGCCGGGGCGTCCGACTCCGCGCGCACGGCCACGGGTTGGCCCAGGGGCGGGGCCGGTTTCGCGGACACCGGCCTGGGCGTGGTGGCCCTCGGGCCTCCCTTTTCTTCCGCGGGCCGGAGCGGCGCCTTGTCGGCTCCGAGCAGCCCGGCCTCGAGTTGTCCGATCTTGGCCACGTGCCGCGACTGGGGCTCGCCCGCGGGGAACTGGCTGCCGATGAAGGCCTGGGCGATCTCGATGGCGGTCTTGGCCTCGAGCCCGGCCGCGGCAAGGCAGAGCACGTTGGCGTCCACCTCCTCGCGGCTCCGGCGGGCGGAATCGATGTCGTGACTCATCGTCGCGCGGATGCCCCGCATCTTGTTGGCCGCGACCACCCCGCCGGCCCCGCTGGCGCAGAGGAGCAGGCTCGCGTCCACGAAGCCCCGGAGCACCGCCTGGCCGACCGCCCGAGCGTAGTCCGGATAGTCCACGGGGTCGGTCGAGAAGGTGCCGAGGTCGAGGACGTCATGCCCGTCGGCCTCGAGGGCCGCCACGAGGGGCTCTTTGAGGGCCAAACCGGTGTCGTCACAGCCGATCGCGATTCGCATGGTCCCGCACGGCTATTCTCTCAGGACTGGTTAACGCCGACAATGTTGTCGTAGAGGCGTCGCTGCCGCTCGCGCGCGGCCCGGTACCGGGCATGCCGCTCCGCGACCGGATGGAGGAGCCGGGTGGGTGCCGGCGCCTCGGGAACGGCCACACCCAGGGTCTCGAGGGCCAGGAGGGCCGCTCCCCGGGTCGAGGCCTCCGCGTCCCCGCCCTGTGCCACCGGGACACCCAGGGCGTCGGTCACGATCTGGGCCCAGGCCGGTGAATGGGCCAGCGCCCCACCGGAGGCCACCACGACGTGATCGGCGCTCGCCAGCGGGCGCAGCCGGTCGTAGACGTCGGCCAGGCGGAACGCGACGCTCTCGAGGAGCGCCCGGGTGATCTCGACGGCCCCCGTGTCGAGCGAGAGGCCTGTGACGGCGGCCCGCGCCTCCGGCCGCCAGCCCGGGCTCCGCTCGCCGGCCAGGAAGGGGAGCGCGGTGAGCCCGTGTCCGTCCGGCGCGGCCGCGCCGAGTGCCGCCTCGAGGGCCGCGGGATCGGCGGGCAGGGCCAGGTGCCGGCGGCACCAGGCGAGCACGTTGCCGCCCTCCGATGTCGCGCCGCCGACCAGCGCGCGCCGGGCGTCCACCCGGTAGCGCCACAGTCCCCACGGCGTGACCGGGTGCGGGCCCAGGGGCTCCGCCAGGACCACGCGCAGAGCGGCGGAGGTCCCGACATTGAGCGCGACCCGCCGCGGGCCCCAGCAGCCGGAGCCCACGTTCGAGCACGCGCCGTCGCCGCGCGCCGGATGCCAGGGCACGCGCGCGAGCGCGGGCCAGCGCGCGGCGTGCGGGGTGATCAGGCCGGACGCGGTGGTGTCGTCGATGGGCGGCAGCTGCGCGGCGGTGATCCCGGCCGCGGCGAGCATGTCGGCGTCCCAGCCGCCGGCGATCTGATCCAGCAGGCCGGTGCCGGAGGCCATCGAGAGGCTCGTGGCGAGGCGGCCGGTCAGCCGCGCGTGCAGGTACTCGCCGAAGCCGCACCAGACGGCGGCACGCGCGAAGACCTCGGGGCGGCTCTCGCGCAGCCAGCGGAGCTTGGCGGGGAAGAACGCGGAGTGCAAGGGCGCCCCGGTGCGCGCGTGAATGCGGCGCTCGTCGTGGGCGCGCCGGAGCGCGGCGGCCGCGGGCCCGCTGCGGGTGTCGGCCCAGGTGATGACCGGCGTGAGCGGGCGACCGGCGCCGTCGAGCGCGAGCAGGCTGTGCCAGAAGACGGAGACGCCCACCGCCGCGATCTCCGGCGCGCGCGCGCCGCAGCCGGTGAGGGAGGTGTCGAGCGCGTTGGTCATCGCGGCCAGCAGGATATCGGCGTCCAGCTCGACGCCGCCGTCGGGCGTGGTACGTGGCTCGTAGGCGACCTGGCCCTCCGCGCCGGGCAGCGCGCGCCCGGCCCGGTCGAAGACGCGGACGCGGGCGGAGCTGGTGCCGACGTCCAGCGCCAGGACGAGCATGTGCGATACTATACGACGCACTGGATCCGGGCTCGGGCCCGCTCCACGCCGTTCACCCGACAGGCAGGAGACCGACATGTCCCTCATCACGGTGCTGAGCCCGGTGGGCGAGCTCCGGACGGCGACCACGGCGATTCCGCCGCTGCCCGCCGATCTGCGCGGCCTCACGGTGGGCTTCCTCGACAACACCAAGCACAACTTCGACCGCCTGGTCACCGGCATCGGCGAGCGGCTCATGGAGCGCCACGGTGTCAAGCGTGTGGTGATCCTCCGGAAGGCCAACGCGGCCACCGGCGCCGCCCACGCGATCATCGAGGAGCTGTCGAAGGAGTGCGATCTCGTCTTCGCCGGATCCGCGGACTGAGGCTCCTGCACGTCGTGGAGTCTCCACGACTCGCTGGAGCTGGCGAAGGCGGGCACGCCCGCGGGCCTGATCACCACCACCGTGTTCCAGCGCCTGGCCCTGGGGGAGATGGCGGCGCTCGGCGCCACCGGGCTGCCGATGCTCGTCGTCCAGCATCCGCTGGGCGGTGAGGCGCCGGAAGGCGTGAGCCGCCGCATCGCGCAGGCGGTGGAGCAGCTCGGCGCCATGCTGGGCGCCCGGTGAGCCCGTCGTGAGCGAGGCGGTCGAGACGGCGCTGACCCTGCCGGAGGAAGACGTCTACGCGGAGTTCTGCAAACGGGAGTGGTGCGACGGGCTCCCGTTCGTGCCGCCCACCGCGGAGCGCGTGCGCGCGATGCTGGCCGGGGCCAGGGCGAAGCCCGCCGAATCGCTCGGCGTGATGCCGCCGCTCTGGCGCGAGTGCGCGGTCGAGAAGCTCGCGGTCAACGCGGTGATGGCGGGCTGCGAGCCGGCGTGCTTCCCGGTGATCGTCGCGGCCACCCAGGCCCTGCTCGATCCCGCCTTCAATCTCTACGGCGTCCAGGCCACGACGCATCCGGTGGCGCCGCTGGTCGTCGTGACCGGGCCGTACGCGCGCGCGATCGGGCTGCACGCGGGCTCCGGCCTCTTCGGGCCTGGCTTCCGTGCCAATGCCACGATCGGGCGGGCGATCCGGCTGATCCTGATGAACGTGGGCGGCGGCTGGCCCGGCCGCGGCGACATGGCCACCCAGGGCAGCCCGGCCAAGTTCTCCTACGCGATCACCGAGCGCGAGGACTCGCCGTGGGAGCCGCTGCACGTGGCGCTCGGCTTCAAGGCGGAGCAGAGCGTGGTCACCGTGTTCGGCGGCGAGGGCCCGCACAACGTCAACGACCACGTGTCGACCACCGCGACCGGCATCCTCAACAACGTGGCCGACGTGGCCACCACGCTGGGCTCCAACGTCGGCTGGTACCTCTCGCAGAGCCAGCTGCTGGTCGTGCTCGGGCCGGAGCACGCCGCCACCATCGCCGCCGACGGGTTCACCCGCGCGGACGTGCAGCGCTTCGTCTTCGAGAACGCGCGCATGCCGCTCGGCCGCATGAAGCTGGGCGGCATGTGGGGCATGCACGACTGGCCCACGTGGATGGCCAGGGAGACCGACGATTCGGTGCGGCTGCCACGCGTGCCCGCGGTGGAGGACGTCTACGTGATGGTGGGCGGCGGCTCGGGGAAGCACTCCTGCGTCGTCCCCAACTGCACGTTCAGCCGCGCGGTCAGCCGCGCCCTCGACCCGGCCTAACGGCGGACGGTCGCGAGCAGCGCGATGGCGGCCAGGAGAAGGAGGGCGCCGGCGACGCCGAGCGGGCCCAGGCGCTCGCCGAAGACCACGAGGCCGAGCGTGGTGGCGGTGAGCGGCTCGAGCAGGGCGACGATGCCGGCGGTGGTGGCCGGCACGCGGTCCAGTCCCGCCGCGAACAGCGCGTAGGCCGCCGCGGTGGGCCCGAGCCCGAGGTAGAGCAGGAGCGGCCAGCCGGTCGCGATCGCGCGCCCGGGCGCGGCCTCGCCGAGCAACGCGGGCGCGAGGAGGAGCGCGGCCAGGGCGAAGGTGATCGCGGACACCGCGAGCGGCGTCACGCGCGCCAGGAGCCCCTTTGCGGCCACCGCGTACACGGCGTAAGATATCCCCGCGCCGAACGCGAGAAGCGCCCCCAGTCCGAAGCGGCCCGCGATCTCGCCGAATCCGCGCGGGCCGACCAGGAGCAGCGCGGTCCCGGCGACTGCCATCCCGAGCGATAGCCGCACGAGCGGGGTCGATCGCTCGCCGAGGAGGAGGGTCGCCAGCACCGCGATGAGGAGCGGGGCGGAGCAGATGGCGAGGAGCGCGGCGGGCGCCACGCCGACCAGGGTGACCGCGCGGAAGTAGCAGACCTGGTACGCGGCCATCGCCACGCCGAGCGCCGCGCAGAGCGGCAGATCGGCGAGCGAAGGCCAGGGGCGGCGCGACGGGTGGCGCACGCCGAAGCGGCCGACGCCGGCGGCGGCGAGCACGAGAACCGGCGCGGCGATGGCGAGGCGGCTCCAGCCGACGAGGAGCGGCGACACGGCGGCCTCGCGCGAGAGTAGAGTCATGGTGGCACCGGTGGTGCCCCACGAGATGGCGGCGATCGCGATGAGAACCAGGCCGAGCAGCACGGCCCCGAGCATACAGGAGGCGCGACAGCAAGCATGAGCGAGCAGATCGGCTTCATCGGGCTTGGCAACATGGGCGTGCCGATGGCGGGGCGTCTGATGGAGGGCGGGTGCGCGCTGGTCGTCAACGACATCCGGCAGGACGCCGCGCGCCCGCTCCTGGCCCGGGGCGCCACGTGGGCCGCATCGCCCGCCGAGGTCGCGGCCGCCGCGCAGACCGTCATCACGATCCTGCCGACCTCGCGCGAGGTGCGGGACGTGCTGCTGGGGGCGAAGGGGCTGCTCGAGGCGCTGCGGCCGGGGAGCCTCGTAATCGAGATGACCTCGGCCGACCCCTCGGCCACCCGCGATCTGGAGCGCGAGGTCGCCGCGCGTGGCTCCGCCCTCATCGACGCGCCGGTCTCGGGCGGGGTGCGCGGGGCGGTCGAGGGTTCCCTCGCCATCATGGTCGGCGGCGATCCCGCGCTGCTCGAGCGCGCGCGCCCGGTGCTGGCCCGCATGGGCAAGAACATCTTCCACGCCGGTCCGGTCGGCGCGGGCCACGCGATCAAGCTCGTGAACAACATGTGCTCGGGCGGCATCCTCGCGCTCACCATCGAGGCGGTCGCGGTGGCGGCCCGGTCCGGGGTGGACCCGACGCGGGCGGTGGAGATCCTGCAGGCCTCCAGCGGACGCTCCAACGCGAGCGACAACAAGTTCCCGCGGTTCATCCTCAACGGCGCCTTCGACGCGGGCTTTGCGATCCGTCTCATGATGAAGGATCTCGACGGCTACGGCCGGCTCGCCCAGGAGTCGGGCGTGCCGTCGCCGGTGGCCCGCGCGGCCGCGGAGGTCTACCGCCTCGCCATGGCCCGCGGCATGGCCGAGCAGGACCACACCGCGATCGCCCGCATCATCGAGGAGTGGGCGGGCGTCTCGCTCCGATCCCGGGGAGGCACGGCATGACGCGCATCGGCTTCATCGGGGTGGGCACCATGGGGCTGCCCATGGCGAGGAACCTCGTGAAGAAGGGCTTCACGGTGACCGCGTTCGACTCCAATCCGGAGGCGGTGAAGGCCGCCGCGGCGGCGGGGATGACCGCGGCGGCCAGCGCGGCGGAGGCGGTGGCCACCGCGGACATCGTGGTGACGATGCTGCCCTCCTCGCCGCACGTGGAATCGGTGTACACCGGCGACGGCGGCGTGCTGGCGGCGGCGCGGAAGGGCACGCTGTGCGTGGACATGTCCACCATCGACCCGGCGGTGTCGCAACGGGTGGCGAAGGCCGCGCAGGAGCGGGGCGTGCGCTTCGTGGACGCGCCCGTCTCGGGCGGGACGCCGCGGGCCACCGACGGCACGCTCGCCATCATGGTGGGCGGGGCCGCCGCGGATTTCGAGGAGGCCAGGCCGGCGCTGGCCGCGATGGGGACCAACGTCATCCACGTGGGCGCGGTCGGGAGCGGAGAGGTCGTCAAGCTCTGCAACAATCTCATCGCGGGCGTCGTCGGAGTGGCGGTGAGCGAGGCCTTCCGCATCGCGGAAGGCTTCGGCATGGACCCCAAGGTCGTCACCGATGTCATCTCCAAGTCTTCCGGCAACACCTTCCTGATGGGCTTCATGCACCCGGTGCCGGGCATCATGCCGACCGCGGCCTCCAGCAACGAGTACAAGCCGGGCTTCATGACCGATCTCATGTGCAAGGACCTGGGGTTGGCGGTGGACGCGGCGCGGAACCTCAGGGTGCCACTCTTCGTGACGCCCGCGGCCCAGCAGGTCTACCGCCTCGCCTCCTCCCACGGACTCGGGCGCCGCGACTTCACGAGCGTCTATTCCTTCCTCAAGCCGTCCTCGAGTCGGGCCCCGGTCTAGGCGGCGATGCGCGAGATGAGCCGCCGGCAGAAGCGCTGGCTGATCGTCCTGGCCGCCTTGCTGGTGGTGGGCATCGCGTTCATCTGGACACTGCCCGAGATCGTCAAGTGGCAGGCGCTCAAGCAGATCCCGGCAATCACCGGGCGGGCCGTCGCGATCGAGGACATCGACATCAACCTGTTCACCGGGCGGGTGGCGATCAAGAACTTCCGCCTCGCGGAGCCGGATCCGGCCCAGGCCTTCGTCGAGCTCGAGCGGCTGGACGTGCGGGTGGTTCCGTGGTCGCCCATCTTCGGCCATGTCCGGGTCACGGAGCTGGTGCTCACCGCACCCACCGTGAAGCTGGTGCGCGTGAGCTCGACCGTGTTCAACTTCTCCGACATCCTGGCCCGGCTCGCGACTACCGCGGGGCCACCGCCGCCGCCGCCCGCCGAGCCCGCGACCAAGTCGCGCTGGACGATCGGGATCGAGCGGTTCGCGCTGATCCGGGCCAATATCAACGCGACCGATCGCGCGGTCACCCCGGTGAGCGAGTGGAAGGTGCAGGACCTCTCGATCGACGCGGACAACCTCACGACCAAGCCCTCGGGGCCGGTCGGCCAGCTGGCGGTGCACGGCGCGCTCAACAACTCGCCGATCGAGTTCTCGGCCCAGGACATCGATCTGACGCCGACCTCGTTCGGCGGGAAGTTCTCGATCCAGAACTTCAGCCTGCTCCAGGTCCGGCCCTATCTCCCGCCCACGCTGCCCGCCTCGTTGGAGTCCGGCGTCGCGGGCGTGACCATGGCCGTCCAGCTCGAGCTGGGGCCGGGGGGCGGGCTCGCGGTCGGACTCGTCACCGGCGACGTGACGTTGACCGGCGTGGCGCTGGCCCAGCCCGGGAAGCCGACCCCGTTTCTCACGGTGCCGCGGATCGCGGTGGGGCTGAAGGAGGGCAACCTGGTCTCCCGCGTCGTCACCCTGTCGAGCGTGGACATCGAGGGGCTCGACCTCAAGGCGGTGCGCGACAAGCAGGAGACGATCGATCTGCTCCTGCTGACGAAGAAGCCGGATGGCGACGCCACCGGAGCTTCTGTTTCCAATGCGCTCGGCTCGCCTTCGGCTGCGCCTCGCAAACCCGGTGCGACGCCTCCCGCCGCTCCGAGCTCTCCCGCACCGGTGAAGCCGGAGGCGGAGTACAAGATCACGGTGGAGAAGGTCGCGCTGAAGGGCGGCGCGACGTTCACGGACGAGGCGATCTCGGCGCCGCCGACCGTGCTGAAGCTCGGGGACCTCGCGGTGCAGCTGGACGACGTGACGTGGCCGAATATCCGGTCCATGAATCTGGCGGCGGCCGCGGAGCTGCCGGGTGGCGGCAAGGTCAACGCGAAGGGCGCGTTGAAGATCGAGCCGCTCGACCTGACCGTGACGCTCAACACCCGGAACGCGCCGATCGAGCCGTATCGGGCGTACTTTCCGTTCCCGGCGAGCTTCTCGGGGCGGTTCAACTCGGACAGCCAGAACCAGGTGCGCATCACCAACGGCAAGCTCACGGTGCGCTCCCGCGGCAAGAGCTGGGCCACCGACCTGGCCGTGAAGACGCCGGACGGCACGGAGGCCCCGCTGCGCCTCGAGCGCATGGAGATCGACGGGATCGACTTCGGCTGGCCGACCCACGCGAGGGTAGCCCGGGTGCTGCTGCGGAAACCGGCGGCTGAGCTCGAGCGCGCGGCGGACGGCTCGATCGACGTGCAGAAGCTGTTTACCCCGGTCCCGAAGCCGGGAACCCCGGCGGGCGCGCCGGCGCCGGCGCCCGCGAAAGCGCCGGAGCCGGGACCGAAGGAGCCGGGTCCGCTCGAGACGATGGATCTGCAGTTCAAGGAGATCGTGGTCGAGGACGGGTACGTGCGCTTCCTCGACCAGACGACCCAGCCGCCGTTCTCCCAGGACATCTCCAAGCTGAGCGTGACGGTCACGGATCTCTCCAACAAGGCGAGCCAGAGGGCGAACCTGCTGGTGCAGGCGCTCATCGGCGGCGACTCGACGCTCGACATCCGCGGCGAGCTGTCCGCGATCGGGGCCCCCACCTACGTGGACATGGTGGGCGAGCTGAAGAAGCTGGCGCTGCCCGCCGCCAACCCGTACATGGACGGTATGCTCGGCTGGAGCATCCGACGAGGCGAGCTCACCACCAAGCTCGAGTACAAGATCGAGGGCGCGAAGCTCGACGCTAAGAACGACATCCTGGTCGGCAACCTGCGCGTCTCCCCCTCGCGAGAGTCCGACGAGGTGAAGAAGCGGATCGGCCTGCCGCTGGGTCTGATCGTGGCCCTGATCAAGGACGGCAACGGCAACATCCACATCAACGTGCCCCTCACCGGGACCCTCACCGACCGCCAGTTCGATTTCGGCGACGCGATCTGGACCGCGGTCCGGAACGTCATCGTGAACATCCTCAAGGCTCCGTTCCGCGCGATCGGCGGATTGTTCACGAGCGGCGACAAGATCGACGCGCTCCGGGTGGATCCCCTGGTCTTCGCGGCGGGCAGCCCAGTGCTGAGTCCGGAGCTGGAGCGGCAGACGGTCCGGGTCGCCGACTTCCTCCGGAAGGCGCCCTTCGTCGGCCTCACCCTCAGCTCGGTCACATCGCCCGCCGACGTGGAGGTGCTCAAGGAGCGCGCGGTGAACGAGCGGATCGAGCAGTTCCAGAAGGAGCAGGGCATCGCGGACCAGCCCACCGCGCTCCGCCGCTACTTCCAGGCGGTCGTGCGGGACGCGCAGCTCCCGGTGAAGATCGAGGATCAGCTCCTGCTGCTGCGCCGGCGCGAGCCGCATCCCGCCGCACGACTCGAGGAGCTGCGTCAGAGTCGCCTGGCCGCGACCCGCGAGCGCCTCGCCATGGTGGAGGGGATACAGGAGACGCGGCTGCAGGTGGTGCCGGAGAAGCCGGGCGCCGGCGGGGCGCCCGTCCCACCCGCCGGCCCGCCGGCCGCCGCTGCGCCTTCC
>DATLFG010000075.1:0-2907 GCA_035524955.1 Candidatus Limnocylindria bacterium
ACGGCTAATGCGAATCGCCAAGGCCCTGACCATCGCGGGCTCGGATTCGGGCGGTGGGGCAGGCATCCAGGCCGACCTGAAGACGTTCTCGGCGTTCAGGGTGTTCGGAATGTCGGTGATCACCGCGGTCACCGCCCAGAACTCGGTGGGCGTGCAGGGGGTCGAGAATCTGGCGCCGGCCTTCGTGGCGCTGCAGCTCCGCTCCGTGCTGGGCGATTTCGACGTCGATGCCGCCAAGTGCGGGATGCTCTCCACCGGCCCGATCATCGAGGCCCTGGCCGACGTCCTCACCGAGCACCCGATCGCGAACCTGGTGGTCGACCCCGTGATGGTGGCGAAGTCCGGGGACCCGCTGCTCAGGCCCGACGCTCGCGAGGCCCTCGTGCGTCGCCTGCTACCCCTGGCGCTGGTCGTGACCCCCAACGTGCCCGAGGCCGAGGCTCTGGCCGGGATCCCGGTCGCGTCTCGCGAGGACATGGAGGAAGCGGCGCGGCGCATCCATGCCCTGGGCCCCCGGCAGGTGCTTGTCAAGGGGGGGCACCTCAAGGGGGACGCGGTCGACCTGCTCTGGAACGGGCGGGCCTTCACGGCGTACTCGGCGCCGCGCCTCGACTCGACGAACACCCACGGCACCGGCTGCACCCTCTCCGCGGCCATCGCGGCGGGGCTCGCCCTGGGGCGGCCTTTGCCCGAGGCCGTGCGCGAGGCAAAGGCCTACGTGACGGCGGCGATCCGCGAGGGCTTCGCGGCGGGCCACGGCGTCGGGCAGCTCCGGCACTTCATCGCCGGGTGGTGAGCGGCGGCGTGATCTTCCGAGCCGGCGGCGCGATGGCGGGTGACCCTGGCAGCGACCAGGGCAAGATGTCGTTCTTCGAGCACCTCGCCGAGCTGCGCACGCGCATCATCTGGAGCCTCATCCCGGCCCTCGTCGGCGTGCTGGTGGCGTTTCGCTTCTCCGACCAGATCCTGCACTTCGTGCAGCGCCCGCTCGAGCGCCTCGGCCTGCAGCTCGTCCAGCTCACGCCCACCGAGGCGTTCTGGACCAGCATGAAGATCTCGATGATCTGCGGCCTGTTCGTGGCCATGCCCGTCATTCTCTGGCAGGTGTGGGCCTTCGTGGCGCCGGGGTTGCACAAGCACGAGCGCCGCTTCGCCGGCCCGTTCGTCATCGTCGGCTCGTTGCTATTCCTGCTCGGGGCGTCCTTCGCCCTGTTCGTGGTGGTGCCGTTCGCCGTCACCTTCCTCCTGAACTTCGGCAAGCGCCAGGGCATCCAGCCGATGATCTCGGTGTCCAGCCACGTGGACTTCGTCATCAAGTTCACCCTGGCCTTCGGGTTCGTGTTCGAGTTGCCGCTCGCCCTGACCATGCTGTCGATGATGGGGCTGGTCACCCCGCAGTTCCTGTCCAAGAACCGCAAGTACGCCATCCTCATGAATTTCATCATCGCCGCCGTGCTGACACCCACCCCGGACGTCCTGAACCAGACGCTGATGGCCGGACCGCTGTGCATCCTGTACGAGGTCGGGATCTGGGCCGCGCGCATCTTCGGCAAGCGCCGACGGGATCCCGTCCCCACTGCCGATGTGCCCGGAGCCTGAGGCGCTGGCCGCGGTGACGCCACCCTTCGAGTTCACGGCCCTCGACCTGCCCGCCCCGGTGCTCCAGGGGGTTCGCGAGGCCGGCTTCGTCACCGCCACCCCGATCCAGGAAGCGGCGCTGCCCCTGGCCCTCAAGGGCAAGGACGTGGCCGGGCAGTCGCAGACGGGCACGGGAAAGACGGCGGCCTTCCTGATCGCGGCGTTCACGCGGTGTCTGCGCCATCCCGCGCCGGCGCCGAGCGGCCCCACCGCGCCGCGCGTGCTGATCATCGCGCCCACGCGCGAGCTCGTCGTCCAGATCGAGGCCGACGCGCGGCTCCTCGGCGCGCACACCGGCCTGCGCATCCTCGCCGTCTACGGGGGCATCGACTACCACCGCCAGCGGGATGCCCTCGCCGAGAGCTGCGACCTGCTCGTCGGCACCCCGGGCCGGCTGATCGACTACCTGAAGCAGCGCGTGTGGTCGCCGGGGCGGGTCGAGGTGCTGGTCATCGACGAGGCCGATCGGATGTTCGACATGGGCTTCATCGCCGACCTCCGGTTCATCCTCCGCCGCCTGCCCAAGCCGGAGAAGCGCCAGTCGTTCCTGTTCTCGGCGACCCTGTCGTTCCGGGTGATGGAGCTGACGTGGGAGTTCATGAACAATCCCGCCCAGATCACCATCACCCCGCAGCAGAAGACGGCGGAGAACATCGAGCAGGTGCTCTACCACGTCGGGCGCGAGGACAAGTTCGCGCTGCTCCTCGGCCTGCTCAAGCGCGAGGGCGGCAGCCGTATTCTGATCTTCAGCAACACCCGGGAGGAGGCCCGGCGCCTCGAGGACCGGCTGGTCCGCAATGGATGGCTGGCTCGCGCCCTGACCGGCGACATCGACCAGAAGAAGCGGCTGCGCATCCTCCACGACTTCAAGGAAGGCGATCTCCCGATCCTGGTGGCGACGGACGTGGCCTCGCGCGGGCTACACATCGAGGGGGTGAGCCACGTCGTGAACTGGGACCTCCCCCAGGACGCGGAGGACTATGTCCACCGCGTCGGGCGCACCGCTCGCGCCGGCGCCGCCGGCAAGGCCATTGCGCTCGCCGACGAGGCGAGCGCGCTGGCCCTGGAGCCCATCGAGAAGTTCATCGGGCAGAAGATTCCGGTGGGGTGGGCGGAGGATGAGTGGTTCCTCGCGGAGATCAAGCCGAGCAGCGAGGAGCGCCGGCGCTTCGCGGAGGAGCGGCGGCAGCGCCAGGCCGCGCGTCGCGACCAGGAGACCCGGTGGGGCGGCGCCCGGTCGGGCCGCGGCGGGCGGGGCGCGCCGACGGG
>DATLFG010000083.1:0-29800 GCA_035524955.1 Candidatus Limnocylindria bacterium
TCGCCGCCGGCAGCGGCTCCGCCAACCGGACCGTGAAGGCGCTGGTGAACCGCGCGTTCGACACCGATCTCGGCGAGGGGCTGGCGCTGGAGCGGCGGCTGGTCGCCCAGCACATGCGCTCGGCCGACGCCGCGGAAGGGCTGCGCGCGTTCGCCGAGAAGCGCAAGCCGGTGTTCTAGGCGCCATCATGGACCTGGCGTTCTCACCCGAGCAGGAGGAGCTGGTACGCACCCTCCGCCAGTTCGCGAGAAGGGACCTGGCCCCACGCTCGGCGCAGTGGGACAAGAGCGGGGCGTTTCCGTGGGAAGCGTGGCGGCGGATGGGCGAGCTCGGACTGCTCGGCCTGCGCGTGCCGGCCGCGCACGGCGGCCAGGAGGCCGACTTCGTCACCTTCGGCATCGCGATGGAGGAGGTCGGCCGCGGTGACTTCAGCTGCACCTACGGGCTGCAGCTCGCGGGGCTGGCCGGCGAGATCCTGGGCCGGAGCGCGCCGCCCGAGCTCCAGGCCCGCTGGCTGCCGCCCACCGCGCGGGGCGAGACGGTGGTCGCGCTCGCGCTTACCGAGCCGAGCGCCGGCTCGGATGCCGCGAATCTGACGTGTCGAGCCGAGCGCGACAGCGGCGACTACCTCATCACCGGTGAGAAGTCCGGTATCAGCCTCGGCATGGCGGCCCAGGCGGCCATCGTGTTCGCGCGGACCGATCCGGCCGGCCGGGCGCGCGGCGTGACCGCGTTCCTGGTGCCTCTCGATCTGCCCGGAGTCTCGCGCAGCCCGCTGCGCGACATGGGCACCCGCGCCATCGGGCGCGCGGTGCTCGCGTTCGACCACGTCCGTGTCCCGGCGTCGCACCGGCTGGGCGAGGAGGGTACCGGCTTCCATCAGGTGATGCAGGGCTTCGACTACAACCGCATCGGCATCGCGCTCGCCTGCCTCGGCGTGGCCCAGCAGTCGCTGGAGGAGACCATGGCCTACGTGAAGGAGCGCAAGGCGTTCGGCCGTGCTCTCGCGCGCTTCGAGGGCGTGTCGTTCGCGATCGCGGAGGCGGCGACGCACGTAGAGGCCTGCCGCTGGCTCTGCTACCGGGCGCTCTGGCTGGCGGACCAGGGGCGTCCCCACACCAAGGAATCGGCGATGACCAAGTGGTGGGGCCCGCGGCTCGCGGTGGACACCATCCACCAGTGCCTGCTGCTCCACGGCCACTACGGCTACACCGACGAGCTGCCCTTCGAGCAGCGCATGCGCGACGTGATCGGGCTCGAGATCGGCGACGGGGCCGCCGAGGTCATGAAGATGGTAGTGGCCCGCGAGCTGATGGGGCGTGAGAGCCTGCCCTACTAGCCTCGCCGCCGGGCGGCCGCCGGATGTGAGAGAATGCGGCGCCTCGCGAGACGCCGCGAGAGTTCCCGAGGGTCGACAAGGAGCGCTCAATGCCCCAGGATGTCAAAGCCCATATCACCGGCGTGGTGTTCCAGATCACCACCAAACCGGGCGACACGGTGGCCGCCGGTGACGTGGTCATCGTGCTCGAGTCCATGAAGATGGAGATTCCGGTGGAGGCCCCGCGCGCCGGCACGGTGCGCGAGATCCAGGTCGCCGAGGGACAGACGGTGCAGGAGGGAGACACCGTCGCGGTTCTCGACTGACCCATCCGCGAAGGCGACGCCATGTCCATCGCGCTGATCCGGGAACATTACGACTATCACCACTGGGCGAACCGGCGGCTCTTCGAGCTGGCGTCCGGCCTGGGGGACGCGGTCACCCGCGGCATGGGCGCGCACTGGAGCTTCCCCACGCTCAAGGGCATGTTCGCCCACATCTACGGCGCCGACAACATCTGGCTCACCCGCTGGAAGGGCTCGTCCCCGAGCCGGCTCCTGGGCGACGCGGACTTCGCGAGCATGGGCGATCTCCGCGCGAAGTGGGACACGCTCGAGGCGGAGCAGCGCGCGTTCGTGGCGGGCCTCGCCGAGGCCGATCTCACCCGGCCCCTGGTCTACCGGAACACGGAGGGCCAGGAGTTCACGGTCGCGCTCGGCGCCCTGCTCCAGCACGTGGTCAACCACGCGACCCACCATCGCAGCGAGGCCGCGACGATGATCACCCTGATCAGCGGCTCGCCGCCGGACACCGGGATCAACACGTACCGCACGGCAGTCGTGAAGGGTTGAGCCCGGTGGGGATGAAGGAGCTGGCGGACGACCTCCGGGCGCGACGGCAGCGGGCCGTCGCGATGGGAGGCCCGGAAGCCGTCGCCAAGCAGCACGCGGAGGGCAAGCTGACCGCTCGCGAGCGCCTGGACCTGCTCTTCGATCCGGACACGTTCCAGGAGATCGGCGTGCTCGCCACCCACGCCAACCTCGTCCCGTCCATGAAGGGCCGGGAGACGCCCGCCGACGGCGTGGTCACCGGCTTCGGCAAGGTAGAGGGCCGCCCCGCCGCGGTGATCGCCTACGACTTCACGGTGATGGCCGGCTCGATGGGGCGCACCGCGGAGGTGAAGTGCAACCGCGCCCGCGAGATCGCGCTCACCAAGCGGATGCCGATGATCTGGCTGATCGATTCGGCAGGCGCCCGGATCCAGGAGGCGATCGGCTCCACGTTCGCGGGCTCCGGGTTCCTGTTCCGGGAAGAGTCGATCATGTCCGGCGTCGTCCCGATGGTGGCGGCCATGATGGGGCCGGGCGCGGCCGGCACCGCGTACATCCCGGCACTCGCCGACTTCGTGCCGATGGTGAAGGGGACGAGCCACATGGCCCTGGGCGGCCCCCCGCTGGTGAAGGCGGTGGTGGGGGAGGAGATCACGGCGGAGGAGCTGGGCGGCTCGAAGATCCATACCGAGATCTCGGGCGTGGCCGACCTCGAGGTCGCGGACGACCGAGTCTGCATCGCCGCGGTGAAGGAGTATCTCTCCTTCTTTCCCACGTCGAACCTGGAGCAGCCGCCCGTGCTGCCCTGCGACGATCCCGCCGATCGGATGGACGAGGCGCTGGTGAGCCTCGTGCCAGACAGCGCGCGCCGCGCCTACGACATGAAGAAGGTGATCGGGCACCTCGTCGATCACGGGCGGTTCTTCGAGATCAACCCGGCTGGGCCCGCAACCTGATCACCGGTCTCTGCCGCATGAGGGGCCGGCCGGTGGGGATCGTCGCGAACCAGCCCACGGTGCTGGGCGGGGCCCTCGACGTGGACGCGGCCGACAAGGCGGCGCGGTTCATCATGCTGTGCGATGCCTTTCACATCCCGCTGCTGTTCCTGCAGGACGTGCCCGGCTTCCTGGTGGGCTCGAAGGTGGAGCGGCAGGGCATCATCCGCCACGGGGCCAAGATGCTCTACGCGGTCAGCGAGGCTACGGTCCCGAAGATCACGGTGGTAGTGCGCAAGGCCTACGGCGCGGGCTACTTCGTCATGTGTGGGCGCGCCTACGAGCCGGACCTGATCGTGGCCTGGCCCACTGCCGAGATCTCGGTGATGGGGCCGGAGGGAGGAACGAATATCATCTTCAGAAAAGAGATCGCGGCCGCCGCGAACCCCGAGGAGGAGCGCGCCCGGCGGGTGGAGGAGCTCCGCCGGCTGATCAACCCCTACATCGCGGCCGGAGGGGCCCTGATCGACGACGTCATCGACCCGCGGGAAACCCGCCCGGTGATCATCCGCGCGCTCGAGATGGCGCGCACCAAGAAGGTCGAGCGGCCCTGGAAGAAGCACGGAGTGATGCCGGTCTAGCCCAGAGGAGGAGACTGCCATGGACCTCGGAATCTGCATGTTCGCCACCGACTACGCCATTCGGACCGACGAGCTGGCCCGCGCCGCCGAGGAGCGCGGGTTCGAGTCGCTGTTCGTACCGGAGCACACCCACATCCCCACCAGCCGCCGCACCCCGTTCCCGGGCGGCGGCCAGCTCCCGAAGGAGTATTCCCACACCTTCGATCCGTTCGTCTCGCTGATGGCCGCGGCCGCGGTCACGAAGCGCCTCAAGGTCGGCACCGGCATCTGCCTGATCATCGAGCGGGACACCATCACCACCGCCAAGGCGGTGGCGAGCATCGACCTGCTCTCGGGCGGGCGCTTCCTCTTCGGAATCGGCGCGGGCTGGAACGCCGAGGAGATGGAGAATCACGGCACCGAGTATAGGAGCCGCTACCACCGGATGCGGGAGCAGGTGCTCGCCATGAAGGAGATCTGGACCAAGGACGAGGCCCAGTTCCACGGCCGACACGTGAACTTCGATCCCATCTGGGCCTGGCCCAAGCCCGCCCAGAAGCCGCATCCCCCCGTGCTGCTGGGCGGCGAGAGCGGCCACACGCTCCAGCGGGTGGTGGACTTCTGCGAGGGATGGTTCCCGCGGGGGCGGGCGGGCGACGTCATTCTGGGCGGGCTCAAGGATCTCCAGACTCGGGCCGCCCGCGCCGGGCGCGACATGAAGACCATCTCGGTCTCGGTCTTCGGCGCCAAGCCCGACGAGGCCACGCTCGAGACCTACGCGGGCGCCGGCATCACCCGGTCGATCCTGCGCCTGCCGTCCGAGGGGCGTGAGGTGATCCTGCCCCTGCTCGACCAGTACGCGAAGCTGATCCGCTGAAGCTCCGCTTCGAGTTCGAGCGCGGGCTTTGCCCGCAACCTGCGTTTGGGGGAGGCTCGGAAGGGGGGCGCTAGCCCCCCTCCGAGTTAATTTTCGACGAAGGCGCGGAGGGCGCGGCCGCGCAGGGGGTGGCGTAGCTTACGCAGCGCCTTGGTCTCGATCTGCCGGATGCGCTCACGGGTCACCGAGAAGCGGCGCCCCACCTCCTCGAGCGTGTGCTCGCCGGCCTCGCCGATGCCGAAGCGCAGCCTCAGGATCTCCTTCTCCTTGGGTGACAGCGTGCTGAGTGCCCGCTCCACCTGCAGGGTCAGGTCCTGGGTGATGAGGTTGTCGTTGGGCGACTCCGCCCCCTTGTCCTCCAGGAAGTCCCCCAGCTCCGAGTCGTCCCCGATGGGCGTCTCGAGCGAGAGCGGCTTGCGCGAGGACTCCAGGATCAGCCGTACCTTGCGCGCGGGCACGCCGGTGCGCTGGGCCAGCTCCTCCGGGGTGGGCTCGCGACCCATCTCGTTGACCAGGGAGCGGTTGACCCGCGAGATGCGGTTGAGCGTCTCCACCATATGCACCGGGATCCGGATCGTGCGCGAGTGGTCCGCGATGGCCCGGGTGATCGCCTGCCGGATCCACCACGTCGCGTAGGTCGAGAACTTGAACCCGCGCCGGTACTGGAAGCGGTCCACCGCCTTCATGAGGCCGATATTGCCTTCCTGGACCAGGTCCAGGAGCGACAACTCGCTCCCCAGGTAGCGCTTGGCCACCGAGACCACCAGCCGCAGGTTGGCCTCCATCAGCTCCTTCTTGGCCTGTCGCACCACGCGGTCGTGCTCCTCGATCTCGCTGAGCGACGCGAGCAGCGCCTTGCGGGCCACGCCCGCCTTCTGCTCGAGCTGGCGCAGCTCGGAGCGGCTCGTGCCGGCCGCGCGCATGCCCTTGGCCAGCAGGCGGATCTCGGCGACGAGATGATCGGCCAGCGCCGGCTTGAGGGGCAGCTTCTCGAGCACGCCCTGGATCGACGCGCGGTTCTGCGCGATCCACTTGTTGTAGTTGGCGCGCGTGGCCTTGCTCCGCCGCTTGTCGCCGAGCGCGGCCTGCAGCCGCTCGATCTCCCGCTCCAGCCGGCGGATGCGGGCGAAGGCCGCCAGGCTCGACCGGACCTCGCTCGGCGAGGGCTCACCACCCTCGGGCAGCAGGATCACGTCCTCGAGCGGCAGCGCCTCGTGGCGTACCCGATCCACCATGCCGAGCAGCTGGCCCGTGGCGAACGGCACACGGCCCAGCGCGCGCCGGAGCGCGATCTGCCCGACCTCGATCCTCTGGCCGAGCGCGACCTCTTCCGCGGCCTTGAGCAGGGAGACCTTGCCGATCTCCTTGAGGTACAGGCGGACCGGGTCCTCCGCGGGCGAGGCCGAGGGCCGCAGCGCCTCATCGGACAGGGCAGGGGTGCTTTCCGTCTCGATCGCGCTGTCCACCACCCGGTCCAGCTCGTCGTCGACCGGAGGCGCCCCCACCTTGCCCACCGCCTGGGCCTGGGCCGGCCGCCCGCGACGCTTTGGCTCGGTTGCGGCCACCCGGAATTGGCTTGTCTCCGCCGCCATCACGCTGTTGCTCTCTCTAAAGGTCATTACGGCCCCTCGTATTCGTCGTATTCGTCGAGACGTGTCGGTATTTCTTTCCGGCCCGCTTCTCTAATGGGCTACGCCCTCGCGGTTTAGATGTCGCTTCATAGGCCGGGGTTTCAAAGAATGTCGCCGCTGGGTCGGCTTACTTCGAGGAACCCCCAAGGCACACACCTCGTTCCTCGTGACTCGGCGTCGGTCCAGAGACGCGCGACCCCGGTAAAGTATTCAGCCCGGGGCCGGGCCTTGGAGGGCCCGCCGCCCTGGATGGGCTGAAATAGGACCGTACGGCAGGGGCTTAGTTCGCTTTGCTCAGGATCAGGTCGAATGTGGCCAGGACGTGCTGCCGCATGCTGATCAGCCAGGAGCGGAGCGGCGGGACCCCGAAGTCGGCGGGTCGGATCCGGTTCTCGCCACGGACCCACAGGCTGCCCTGCCGGAGGCGAACGCGCCCCATGAAGCTCACGGGTCGCTCGGTGCCCCGCATGGAGAGCACTCCGTGGAGGGTCAACAGGACGTCGGTGTTGTCGGCCAGCGACGCGAACGAGCTTTCGACCTTGTCGATCCGGTAGCGGATCTCCGGATGACGCTCTCCGTCGAGCGCGCGCCGGAGGTCCTTGTCCCGTCCCGCCTTCCCGGTGCGCAGGCTGGCGACCGGCAGGGTCAAGGCGCCCTTGATGGGCTTCCTGAGGTCCTCGATGTCCAGCTGCACCTCGCCGCTGGGTGCCTCGCTCGCCCCGCTGAAGTTGTCCAGTATGTGGAAGGCGTCGAAGCCCACGCGGCTCTTGCCGCTCTCGACCACCCAGCGCGCGGTCTCGGCGCGGGCCGATCCTGCGAGGGAAAGACCGAAGAGGGTGACGGTGAGCACGGCTGAGGTGAGTCGTCCGGGCACAGGGTGGGATACCATGGGCGCCACGAGCGGGTCAACCGGCGGCGGGAAAATTGTTGACACTACCGGAGGCCCGGTCTTACCGTCTAAATGCCCGCCATGACGAGCGATTGATGGCCGTAGCCCCCAGCGCCTCCTACAGCTTCACGGTTCGGCTCGACATCCGGAACAAGCCCGGCATGCTGGGCCGTGTCACCTCGGTCATCGGCAAGGCCGGCGGCGATATCGGCGCCGTGGACCTGGTCGAGATGAGCGGGGAGCGCGTCCTGCGCGACATCACGATCAAGGCCCGGGACAGCCGGCACGCCCACGACATCATCGATCGTCTCAAGGGCATCGTGGCGGTGCGGATCGCCAACATCTCGGACCGCACGTTCCTGATGCATCTGGGCGGCAAGATCGAAATCCACAGCAAGGTGCCGATCCGGACCCGCGACGACCTGAGCATGGCGTACACCCCAGGGGTGGCGCGGGTCTGCCTCGCGATCAAGGAAGACCCGAGTCGGGCCTTCACCCTGACCATCAAGCAGAACGCGGTGGCGGTGATCACGGACGGCACCGCGGTCCTTGGGCTGGGCGACATCGGACCCGAAGCGGCCATGCCGGTCATGGAGGGCAAGGCGATGCTCTTCAAGGAGCTGGCCGGGGTGGACGCCTTCCCGATCCCTGTGGACACGAAGGATCCGGGCAAGATCGTGGAGACGGTGAAGATGATCGCTCCCGCCTTCGGGGGGATCAATCTGGAGGACATCTCGGCCCCGCGCTGCTTCGAGATCGAGGAACGGCTGCGGAAGGAGCTGGACATCCCGGTCTTCCACGACGATCAACACGGCACCGCGGTGGTGGTGCTGGCCGCGCTCCTGAATGCGCTCAAGATCGTCAAGAAGGACATCCGCCGGATCAAGGTGGTGGTCTCGGGGGTCGGCGCCGCCGGGACCGCGACCATCAAGATCCTGCTCGCCCTGGGAACCCGGAACATCATCGGGGTGGACGAGCACGGGACGATCCATCGAGGCCGTCCCGTCGGGATGGACTTCATGAAGACGTGGGTGGCCTCGGCGACCAATCCGGGGAACGTCAGGGGCCGGCTGTCCGATGCCATCCGGGGCGCGGACGTGTTCGTGGGCCTGTCGGTGCCCCGCGTGCTGGCGGTGCGGGACGTCAAGAGCATGGCCCGCGATCGCATCGTCTTCGCGATGGCGAACCCGGTGCCCGAGATCCAGCCGGAGGAGGCCGAGCGCCACGTGCGGGTCATGGCCACCGGCCGCTCCGACTACCCGAATCAGATCAACAACGTGCTCTGCTTCCCCGGCTTCTTCCGCGGGTTGCTCGACTCACGGGCGCGGATGGTGAACGACGAGATGAAGATCGCGGCCGCGCACGCCATCGCCTCCTGCGTGGGCCGCCGCGAGCTGGGCCCCGAGTACATCATTCCGAGCGTCTTCAACAAGCAGGTGGCGCCCGCCGTGGCCCGCGAGGTGGCGAAGGCCGCCCAGAAGACCGGCGTGGCCCGGCGCCGTCGCCGCGCCGACGCGCCCGACTGGCTCTAGGGCGTGGCGTGACGGGGCCGCGCTGGTCGACGGTCGTTCCCGCGTACGACGAGGCGGGCAGGCTACCCGGCTACCTCAAGGAGATCCAGGCCTACTTCGAGGGGCGTGACGAGTCCTACGAGGTGATCGTGGTGGACGACGGCAGCCGGGACGGCACCGCCGACCGGGTGCGCGAGGTGGCGGCCGGGCGGACCGGGGTGACCGTGCACGCGCTCGACCGCAACCGCGGCAAGGGCTACGCGGTCCGTGCGGGCATGGCGCAGGCTGCCGGGGAGCTCCGGCTCATGGCCGACGCCGACGGGGCCACGCCGATCGCGGAGGTGGCGCGGCTCGAGGCGGCGGTGGCGGCGGGCGCCGACGTCGCGGTCGGCTCGCGTGCGCTCCGCGACCCCTCGGTGATCCGCCAGGTCCGCCTGCATCGCAAGCTCTCCGGCCACGTCTTCAACTTCCTGGTGCGGCGCCTCGGGGTCGCCTCGGTGGTGGACACCCAGTGCGGCTTCAAGCTCTTCCGCGCCGCCGCGGCGGAGGCGCTCTTCCCATGCGTCACCACGGACGGATTCGGCTTCGACGTGGAGCTCTTGATGCTGGCCGAGCGCCGCGGCTTCCGCATCGTGGAGATTCCGGTCAACTGGGCCGACCAGCCGGGCTCCAAGGTCGGCGTGCTGCGCGAGGGACCGCGCATGATCTACGAGGTGCTGGCGGCGCGACGCCGTCTGGGCCGGCGCCCGGCCGGAGGTCGAGGCACGTGATCGCGCGCCGCACGCAGGAGATCGAGCCGTTCCTGGCCGTCGAGGTCTTCCAGCGCGCCCAGGCGCTCGAGCGGCAGGGGATCGACGTCATCCACCTCGAGTTCGGAGAGCCGGACTTCGACACGCCGACCGTCATCCGCGAAGCGGCGGAGAAGGCGCTCAAGGACGGGCGCACCCGCTACGCCCACACCCTCGGCATCCTGCCGCTGCGCGAGGCGATCGCCGAGCACTACCACGCCCGCTACGGCGTGACGGTCTCGCCCGACCAGATCCTGGTGACCGCGGGTACCTCGCCCGCCATGCTGCTGCTCTTCAGCGCGCTGCTCGACCCGGGGGACGAGGTGATCCTCTCCGACCCCTACTACGCCTGCTATCCGAAGTTCGTGAAGTTCTCCGGCGGCGTGCCGGCCTACGTGCCGGTCGAGGAGTCGGACGCCTTCCAGTACCGGCCGGACGCGGTGGCGGCGCGCGTCACGCCCCGGACCAAGGGCCTGCTCGTCAACTCGCCCGCCAATCCGACCGGCACCGTCCTGAGCGCGGAGCGGCTGGCCGCCCTCTGCCGCCTCGGCCCCTGGGTGATCTCCGACGAGATCTACCACGGCCTCACCTACGAGGGGCCGGAGCACACCGTGCTCGAGTTCACCGACCACGCGTTCGTGCTGAACGGCTTCTCGAAGGCCTTCGCCATGACCGGGTGGCGCGTCGGCTACCTGATCGCCCCCCGCGCGTTCATGCCCGCGCTGGCCGCCATGCACGGCAACTTCTTCATCTCGACCAACGAGTTCGTGCAGTGGGCGGCGCTCGCCGCCCTCCGCGAGGCGGCGGACGAGCGCGCGCGCTTCCGCCGGATCTTCGACGAGCGCCGCCGGGCGATGGTGGCCGGCCTCCGGGGCATCGGGCTCGGCGTGACCGCGCCGCCCACCGGCGCCTTCTACGTGCTGGCCAACGCCCGCCGCTTCACGAGCGACTCGCTCGCGTTCGCGTGCGAGATCCTCGATCGGGCCCACGTGGGGGTGACGCCCGGCGTGGACTTCGGCCGCAACGCGGAAGGCTACCTCCGCTTCTCGTACGCCCAGTCGCTCGAGCGGATCCAGGAAGCGATCGGCCGCATCGGCCGCTTCCTCTCCGACTGCCGGTGACCTACGCAGCCTGCGTGATGTGCGGCAAGTACGGCCGGAGCGGCGGTGAGCAGCACATCGCCGACCTGGCACTCTCACGCGTGTTCCTGCACGAGGACCAGTTCTTCCCCGGCTACGTGCTCCTGGTGCTGCGCCGGCACGTCACCGAGCTCTACGAGCTGACCCCGCCGGAGCGCGCGACGCTCATGGAGGAGGTGAGCCGCGTGGCGCAGGCCCTCGCCCGGGTCTTCCGCCCCGTCAAGATGAACTACGAGCTGCTCGGCAACCTGGTGCCGCACATCCACTGGCACCTGGTGCCGCGCCTGGCCACCGATCCCGCGCTCCGCGCGCCGATCTGGACGGTCGAGCACCAGGCGGCGCCCCTGGCACCCGCGGCAGCGCGCGAGCGGATCGATACGATACGCCGGGCCCTCGCCTGACCGTATGGACCCGGCCTACGCGGCGGTGCATGCGGAAGAGGACCGCGCCCACTGGTGGTTCCTCGGCCGGCGCGCGGTCATCCTCGCCGAGATGGCCCGCCGACTGCCCGCCCGCCGTGCGCGCCTGGCCGAGCTCGGGTGCGGCAGCGGCGGCATGCTGGAGGCGATCGGGCGCTTCGGGGCCGCGGTGGGCGTCGAGACGGACGCCGCGCTCCGCGCGCGCGCCCGGGAACGCGGCCTCGATGTGCGGGCGGGCGCCCTGCC
Source organism: Candidatus Limnocylindria bacterium (assembly GCA_035524955.1). Taxonomy (GTDB): domain Bacteria; phylum Methylomirabilota; class Methylomirabilia; order Rokubacteriales; family CSP1-6; genus CAMLFJ01. The sequence goes on from DATLFG010000083.1 coordinate 11,204, forward strand.
GGACGCGATCCCGCTCGAGGTCGGCGGCTGGGATGCGGTCTGCCTCTTCGACGTGCTCGAGCACGTGGACGACGAGGCCGGCGCCCTTGCCGCGTGCCGGCGGCTCCTGGTGCCGGGCGGCCTCCTCTTCGTGACGGTGCCGGCGTATGCCTGGCTCTGGAGCCGGCACGACGAGCTGCTGGGCCATCGTCGCCGCTACACGGCGCGGGCCCTGCGCCGGGTCGCGGAGCGGGCCGGCTTCGGGGTGGAGCGGCTGACCTACTTCAACACCTTGCTGGCCCCGCCGATCATGGCGGTACGCTTGGTGCGGGCGGCACTGCGGCGCCCCGGTCACGATCTCGACCGCCCGGCGCCACGGTTGAATCGAGCACTCGCCGCCTGTTTCTCGGCCGAGGCCCGGCTCCTCGGGTGGATGTCGCCCCCGTTCGGCATCTCGATCCTGCTGACGGCCCGTCGCGCCGATCCATGACCGGCCGGCGCTGCCTCGCCCTGGCCGGTCTGCTCGTCGGGCTGGCCGCGGTCATGGTCGTCTGGCTCGGGATCGATCGCCGCCCGCCCGAATGGGATCACGCGAACCATCTCGAGCGCGCGGTGGCCTGCCACCGGAGCCTCGCGGCGCCCGGGCGCGACTGGCTGCGGGAGATCATCGCCGAATCGAGCTTCTATCCGCCGATCGTGACGTGCGCGGCCGGGGTGCTCTACTTCGCGTTGCCGGTCGTTCCGCTTACCGCCCAGGCGGTGATCTGGGCCTTCCTGGTCGTCGGCACGTTCGCCGTCTTCGGCGTCGGCCGGCGGCTGCTCGACGCCGAGGCGGGCCTGCTCGCCGCCTTCCTCTTCGCGACCGCGCCCTTCGTCGTGTTCATGCTCCTGAACTTCCAGCTCGACCTGCCGCTGGCCGCCATGGTGGCCCTGGCCCTCTACACGCTGGTCCGGACCGAGGACCTGTCGGTCGGCCGGTGGGCGCTCGGGCTGGGCCTTGTGCTCGGCCTGGGCATGCTCACCAAGCCGCCCTTTGCCGCCTATCTCTCGGGGCCGCTCCTCTGGGCCGCGTGGCGGGGACTCCGGGCGCCGGAGCGCCGAGCGCGGCTCCTGCACCTGCTCGCCGCGCTGGCAGTGGCCGCGGCGATCGCGCTGCCGTGGTACGGGCCACGTCTGGTCGGGTTGCCGGCGCAGATCGTCAACCGCTCGTTCAAGCAGGCGGCCGAATCCGGCCACGCGGCGGCGCTCAGCGGCGCCGCGCTGCTATTTTATCCCCAGTGGATCATTCCCCAGTGGGGCCTCCTGGCGACCGCGCTCCTGGTGTGGGGGATCGTGGCGCTCGCGCGTCGGCCTCGAGCCCGGGGCCTCCTGTGGGCGGCACTGGCCCCGTACCTGATCTTCGTTCTCATCCAGAACAAGAACCTGCGCTACACCCTGCCGTTCCTGCCCGCCGCGGCGCTGGCGGCGGCGGCGGGCGTGAGCGCGCTCCCCCAGCGCGCACGGCGGGGCGTTGCCTGGGCCTGCGTGATCGCGGGCGTCGTCCAGGTCGGCTCGGCGGCCTTCGCGCTGCCGCCTCCCACGCTTCTGGCGCCGATCGTCTCCTCAGTGGCGTTCTCCCGGCCGCCCGATGGGCGGGACTGGCAGCACCGGCAGATCCTCGACGCGGTCCTTGGGGCGGCGGGCCCCGGCGGGGCGCGGGTGGCGGTAGTGCCCAACGACAACTACTTCTCGATATCCAACTTCCGTTACGAGGTGATGCGCGATCGGCTACCGCTCCGCCTGAGCCGGGCGTGGGACCGGGCCCCACTGGGCGTGGATTTCGCCATCGTGAAGACGGGTGACCAGGGGCCCGACGCCGCCTCCGCCAGGCCGGACCGGATCATGGCCGCGCTTGGGGGCGGGGACCCGTGGCTGGCCGCGGCCTACCCGGTGATCGCGCGCGTGCCGCTGCCGGACGGCAGCGAGGCCATGGTGCGGATGCGCCGGCTCGAGCCGGTGCGGGGGGTGGCGCCGGCTGATCTCGCCGAGCGCTTGCGGCGCGGCGTGACCGGGCTGCTGGCCGACGTGGTGCGTGACGCCCACGGCCTCCGCGTGACGGTCGGCTACCGGGACGACGCGCTGGCCGCCGGATCGGTGGACACGGTGACGGTGGAGGCGGAGTCGGCGCTGGTCGGCGAGTTCGCCCGGCGGAAGCCGCCGCTGCGCATCGGTCCGGTGCGCCTGCGCGTCCGCGACGTGCTGGTGAACCCGGGCCGGCTCGCGGCCACCGGCACGGTCGAGCTCCTCGACGTCGGCTCCCTCCACGTGGAGCGACTGGGGATCGGCGAGCGGGATCTGGCCGAATTCATCGCCCAGCAGCGGGGGCTGTCCGGGCTGCGCGCCACCATGGACGCCGGGTGGGTGCACGCGCGCTGGGCGCTGCCGGGGCCCGGGCTCTCGGCGCGGCTGGCGCTGGCGGCCGGTTCGCCGCCGGCCCCGTTCACCCTGCACGCCGCCGATGTCCGGTACGGCGGGGTGCGGCTGCCGGACCTCCTGGTGGACTGGATCGTGAGAAATTTCGACCCGACCCCGCGCCTGCGCCGGCTGCCCATGCCGGTGTCGATGGCGCCGATTCGCATTCAGCGGGAGCGGCTCGAGGTGGGTGAGGATGGGTGGCCCGGCGCCGCGCCACCCGCCGCCACGAAGGAGTCACGCTGATGGCCGAGAGTCTCGCGGAGAAGAAGGCGCGGGCGGGCAAGATCCTGACTCGACTGGCGAAGGCGTATCCGGACGCGCGCACCGCGCTCGACTTCACCACGCCGCTCGAGCTGCTGGTCGCGACGATCCTGTCCGCGCAGTGCACCGACGAGCGCGTCAACATGGTCACCGCCGATCTCTTCCCGCGCTACCGGCGCGCCGCGGACTGGGCGGCACTGCCGCTGCCGGTTCTCGAGCGGGAGATCCATTCGACCGGCTTCTTCCGGGCCAAGGCCCGCTCCCTCAACGGGATGGCCCGGGCGCTGGTGGAGCGTCACGCGGGCGAGGTACCGCACACGCTGGAGGAGCTGGTGGCGCTCCCCGGGGTCGGCCGGAAGACCGCCAACGTGGTGCTGGGCAACGCCTTCGGCATCCCGGCGCTTGCGGTGGACACCCACGTGTTCCGGGTCTCGCAGCGCCTGGGCCTCGCCCGTGGCGACGATCCGGAGAAGGTCCACGACCAGCTCTGCCTGGTCCTGCCGCGCCCGCGCTGGACGCAGGCTAGCCACCGGCTCATCCTCCACGGCCGGCGCGTTTGCACGGCCCGGAAGCCGGCCTGCCCGACCTGCCCGGTCCTGGCGCTGTGCCCGTGGTCGGGGAAGACGAAGGTGACGCCCGGCGGGGCGGCGGGGTAGTTGACCCCGTGAGGTCTTTCTTTTATGATTACCCGTTGCCAATAGTCGGGGTGCTCGATGTGGCGGTAGGAGGCCTATCCGGACGGAGCTCATGACGACGCTGATGCCGAAGGAAGAGGATGTGGAGCGCAAGTGGTTCGTGGTCGATGCCCGGGACCGGGTGCTGGGCCGTCTCGCCACCCAGGTAGCGACGGTGCTGCGGGGCAAGCACAAGCCCCAGTTCTCGCCGCACCTCGACGTGGGCGATCACGTGGTGGTCATCAACGCCGAGAAGGTGCACCTCACGGGGCGCAAGCTGACCGACAAGATCTACCGCTGGCACAGCGGCTACATCGGGGGACTGCGTGAGGTCAGCGCGGAGCGGATGCTGAAGGCGCATCCGGAGCGCGTGATCGAGTGGGCGGTGCAGGGGATGCTCCCCAAAGGTCGGCTGGGCCGCGCGATGGCCAGGAAGCTGAAGGTCTACAAGGGCGCGGAGCACCCGCACGCCGCCCAGAAGCCCGAGCCGCTCGCCCTGCGCGAGCGCGCCCGCTGAGGAGCGCCATGGCCGTCGTCAGTCGTTTCTACGGAACCGGTCGCCGCAAGACCTCGGTCGCCCGCGTCTGGCTGCGGGCGGGCAGCGGCCGCATCCTGATCAATCGCCGCCCCTTCGAGGACTACTTCCCGCGCGAGACGCTCCGCATGGTCATCTCGCAGCCGCTCCAGCTCACCAACACGTTCGGGCAGTTCGACGCCATCGTGAACGTGGGCGGCGGAGGCCCCACCGGACAGGCGGGGGCGGTCCGGCACGGGATCGCGCGGGCGCTCCTGCAATTCGACGACAAGCTGCGCCAGACCCTCAAGCGGGCCGGCCTCCTCACGCGCGATCCGCGGATGAAGGAGCGCAAGAAGTACGGCCAGCCGGGCGCGCGCTCGAAGTTCCAATACTCGAAGCGGTAGTCGTCCGCGAGGCCGCCATGTTGAGGGTCGCGGTCACCGGGGCCAGCGGGTACATGGGGGCGGAGTTGCTGCGCCTCCTGTCCGTCCATCCCAAGGTACGGGTCAGCGCGGTCACCTCGGAGCGGCTGGCGGGTGAGCGCCTCGATCGGCTCTATCCGCACCTCCGGGGGCTCAGCGACCTCGTGTTCCAGGAGATCGACGGGGAGCGCCTGGCCGGCCTGGCCGACGTCGTCTTCCTCGCGCTGCCCCACATGGAATCCCAGCGGCTGATGCCCACGCTCAGGCGCCACGGCAAGAAGGCCGTCGATCTCTCCGCCGACTACCGATTGAAGGACGCGTCGCTGTACTCGACATGGTACAAGGCGCCCCACGAGGACGCGAGCGGGCTGGCCGAGGCGGTCTACGGCCTGCCCGAGCTGCATCGCAAGCAGGTGGCGGGCGCGTCCCTGGTGGCCTCGCCCGGGTGCTACCCGATGGGCGCGATCCTGGCCACCGCGCCGCTGCTCAAGAGCGGGCGCGGGAGCACGGACGGCATCGTGATCGACGGCAAGTCGGGAGTCACCGGCGCGGGCGCCCAGGGTCGCAAGGCCGACGCGATGTACCTCTTCACCGAGGCGAACGAGAACGTGCAGGCCTACGGCATGGGCACCCACCGGCACACCCCCGAGATCGAGCAGGAGCTCTCGATGTTGGCGGGCCGGCCGGTGGTGGTCGCGTTCACGCCGCACCTGGTCCCGCTCAATCGCGGGCTCTTCACGACCGCGTCGGTGCCCCTCACGAGGCCGGCCACGACCGGGGAGCTGGTGGCGCTCTATCAGGAGTTCTACGCGGGCGAGCCGTTCGTGCGCGTGCTCGACGAGGGCCAGCGCCCGACCACGCGGTCGGTGGTGGGCTCGAACTTCTGCGACGTCACGGTGGTGGCCGACCCGCGCACGCAGCGCGCGGTCTGCGTGTCCGCGCTGGATAACCTGGGCAAGGGCGGCTCCGCCAACGGGATCCAGAACCTCAATATCATGATGGGGTGGGACGAGCGGACGGGACTCGACGCGCCTCCGGTGTATCCGTAGCCCGCATGCCGGACTTCCAGTGGCTGGAGGGAGGCATTACCGCCGTGCCCGGCATCCTCGCCTCGGGCGTCGCGGCGGGCATCAAGCCCAGCGGCAAGAAGGACCTGGCCCTCGTCTATTCCTCGTCGCCCGCCCGCGCGGCCGCGGTGTTCACCACCAACCAGATCAAGGGCGCCCCGGTGCTGGTCTCGCAGGAGCACGTGCGTGACGGCCGTGCCCAGGCCATCCTCGCCTCCGCGGGCTGCTCCAACGTGTGCACCGGCGAGCAGGGTGTCAAGGACGCACGGGAAATGACCCGCATCACCGCCGACCTGCTGCGGATCCCCTCGCGCCAGGTGCTGATCGCCTCGACCGGCGTGATCGGCCAGCCGCTGCCGATGGACAGGATCCGGGCGGCGCTGCCCAAGCTGATCAAGGGGCTCTCGCCGCAGGGCGGGCGCCTCGCGGCCGAGGCCATCCTGACCACGGACACCCGGCCGAAAGAGGCGGCCCTCCGGTTCGACCTGGCCGGGCGGCCGGTGACCATCGGGGGCATCGCCAAGGGGGTGGGCATGCTCGAGCCCCACATGGCGACCATGTTCTGCTTCCTCGCCACCGACGCGATGGTGGCACGCGACTCACTGCCGCGGGTGCTGCGCCTGGCCACCGACCGCTCCTTCAACCGGATCACGGTCGACGGCGATCAGTCCACCAGCGACACGGTGGCGATCCTGGCCAACGGGCTGGCCGAGAACGCGCCGCTCGAGCGCGGGGGCAAGGGCCTCCGGCAGTTCGCGCGGGCGCTGGAAGCGGTCACCGAGCGCCTCGCCCGCATGCTGGTCGAGGACGGCGAGGGCGCGACCAAGCTGGTGGAGGTCGCGGTGCGGGGGGCCCGCACCCGTCGCGAGGCGGTGATCGCGGCCCGGTCCGTGGCCAACTCCCCGCTGGTGAAGACCGCCATCAACGGCGCGGATCCCAACTGGGGCCGCATCATGATGGCGCTCGGCAAGAGCGCGGCGCGGCTGGCCGCCGACCGCGTGGTCATCGCCATCGGCGGGGAGGTCTTGGTGGAAAAGGGGATGCTGCGGCCGGGGGCCCGGCTCGACCGCATCCAAGAGGTGATGGGGGGGCCGAGCTACACCATCGCCATCGACCTGGGGCTGGGGCGGGGCGAGGACCGGGTGTGGACATCGGACCTCAGTGAGGAGTACGTTCGTATCAACGCGAAGTACACGACCTAGCACGCACGGTTCCGAGCTTCGGTCTCCGCTACCCTCGTCGGCGGGCGGGGAAGTGTCGCGCCCCTCTCCGGGGGCGGGCCGCTCGCGACCGGAGGCCAACCGAACGACGACGGAAAGGACGGCAGGACCATGGCAACGCTGACCATGAAGGAGCTGCTGGAGGCCGGGGTGCATTTCGGCCACCAGACCAAGCGCTGGAACCCGAAGATGGAGAAGTACATCTTCGGCGAGCGCAACGGCATCTACATCATCGACCTGCAGAAGACCCTCAAGAAATTCCGCGAGGCCTACGCCTTCGTGCGCGACCTCGCCGCCGACGGGGGCATCGTGCTCTTCGTGGGCACCAAGAAGCAGGCCCAGGAGACGGTGCTGGAGGAGACCACCCGCTGCGGGCAGTTCTACGTCAACCACCGCTGGCTGGGCGGGACCCTCACCAACTTCTCGACGATCCGGAAGTCCATCGCCCGGCTCAAGAAGCTCGACGAGATGAGCGAGACCGGCGAGTACGAGCGGCTGCCCAAGAAGGAAGTGATCGGGCTCGAGCGGGAGCGTGCGAAGCTCCAGAGCACGCTGGTCGGCATCAAGAACATGGACCGGCTGCCCTCCGCGGTCTTCATCATCGATCCCAAGAAGGAGACGATCGCGGTCGAGGAGGCCCGCCGGCTGTCCATCCCGATCGTGGCGATCGTGGACACCAACTGCGATCCCTCCGGCATCGACTACCCGGTGCCGGGCAACGACGACGCGATCCGGTCGGTGCGTCTCATCACCTCGCGGATCGCCGACGCGATCATCGAGGGCAGCGGCAGCCTCGCGAAGCAGGAGGTGGAGGAGGAGATTCCCGCCTCTCCCGACATGCCGGTGGTGACCGAGGCCGAGATGACGAGCTCGGCGGAAGCCGGCGTCTGAGGCGAGCGCCCCATGGCATCGTCCGCGGAACGGGTAAAGGACCTCCGGGAGCGCACCGGGGCGGGGGTGATGGACTGCAAGGCCGCGCTCGAGGCCGCGCAAGGCGACCTCCAGGGCGCGGTCGAGTACCTGCGCAAGAAGGGGCTCGCCGACGCGGCGAAGAAGTCGCACCGCGAGGCGCGCGACGGGGTGGTGGCGTCCTACATCCACCCGGGCAGCAAGATCGGCGTGCTGGTGGAGGTCAACTGCGAGACCGACTTCGTGGCGCGCACCGAGGACTTCCAGCAGCTCGTGAAGGACGTCGCGATGCAGGTGGCCGCCGCCAATCCGTCCTACGTCTCCCGCGACGAGGTGCCGGGGGCGGTCGTCGAGAAGGAGCGTGAGATCTACCGCCAGCAGATGGCCGGCCAGAAGAAGCCGCCCCAGGTGATCGACAAGATCATCGAGGGGAAGCTCGAGAAGTTCTACGCGGAGGCCTGCCTCATGGAGCAGCCGTTCATCCGCGACGCGTCGGGGAAGACTCGTCTCAAGGACATGGTGGACCAGGCGACGTCGAGGATGGGTGAGCGGATCGTGGTGAAGCGCTTCGCCCGCTTCCAGGTGGGCGAGAGCTAGGCCTCCCATGGCCGTCCGCGGCACGGCTCCCGCGTACCGGCGCGTCCTGCTCAAGATCTCGGGTGAGGCGCTGGCGGGTGGCCAGGGCTACGGCATCGATCCCGACGTCATCAGCCGCATCGCCGAGGAGCTCGCCGAGGTGGTCCGGCTGGGCGTGGAGCTCGCGGTGGTCATCGGGGGCGGCAACATCTTCCGCGGCATCGCGGCCAGCGCGGGTGGGATGGACCGGGCGACCGGCGACTACATGGGCATGCTCGCCACCGTGATCAACGCACTGGCTCTGCAGGACTCCATCGAGAAGGCGGGCGTGCCCACCCGCGTGCTCTCGGCGATCGAGATGCGGGCGGTGTCCGAGCCCTACATCCGGCGCCGAGCCATCCGCCACCTGGAGAAGGGACGCGTGGTCGTCTTCGCGGCGGGTACCGGCAACCCGTTCTTCACCACCGACACCGCGGGGGCGCTGCGGGCGGTGGAGATCGGCGCGGAGGCGATCCTCAAGGCCACCAAGGTGGACGGCATCTACACCGCCGATCCGGCCAAGGACACGGCCGCGGTGCGGCTCCCGCGGGTGAGCTACATCGAGGTGCTCAACCGCGGCCTGCAGGTCATGGATACCACGGCCATCTCGCTCTGCATGGACAACAAGCTCCCCATCGTCGTGTTCGACCTCACGCGCCGGGGCAATATCCGGCGCATCGTCACGGGCGAGCCGGTCGGCTCGGTGGTTTCCGCCGACGCGGGCGCGCCGAAGGGGTAAGCCATGACCCAGCCGGCGGTGTTGAAGGATCTCGAGACCCGGATGCAGGCGGCGATCGACGCGCTCACGCGAGAGTTCGCGAGCGTCCGGACCGGCCGCGCCAACGCCGCGCTCCTGGATGGGGTGCGCGTCGAGGCCTACGGCAACCTGACGCCGATCAACCAGCTCGCGACGGTGTCGGTGCCCGATCCGCGCACGATCGTGATCCAGCCCTGGGACGCCTCGCAGATGAAGGAGATCGAGAAGGGCATCGCCAAGTCGGACCTGGGGCTTTCCCCCAGCAACGACGGCAAGGTGATCCGGCTCACGGTGCCCACGCTCACCGAGGAGCGCCGCAAGCAGCTCGCCAAGACGGTCGGGAAGTTCGCGGAGGACGCCCGGGTGGCGATCCGCATCGCGCGCCGCGAGGCCAACGACAAGCTCAAGGCGCTCGCCAAGGACAAAAAGGTGTCCGAGGACGAGGAGCGGCGGGGCCACGACCAGATCCAGAAGACCACCGATCGCTTCACCGCCAAGATCGACGAGCTCGCGAAGAAGAAAGAGCAAGAGGTGATGACCGTGTAGCGGGCGGACAAGCGTTCAGCTCACTACCGTTTACTTCTCTAAGCTCTTTTGAAATGCGGGGGCCCAGAAATGGCCTCCGCACTCCCCCAGTCCGCGGACACTCGTGGCGGACACTCGTGGTGGTGCCTAGCAGGATGCTTGTAAGAGTCCGAATTACTTCCACGGTTTTGCTTGTATCTGGGGGTTTTTCCTGGCAATTCCTGGGGGGCTCACGTAACATGACCTGATATGGCGGCAAAGGCCGGGATCTCCGCGACGGTGTCGGAGCTGGCGACGCTTCACGAGGACGATCTCAAGCAGCGCATCCTGGCCCGTCCGCTTCCGCGGCACGTGGCGGTCATCATGGACGGCAACGGGCGCTGGGCCACCGGCCGCGGGCTGCCGCGCGTGGCGGGGCACGGCGAGGGCGTCAAGTCGGTGCGGGCGGTCGTGCGCGCCGCGGGCGAGCTCGGCATCCAGTTCCTCACCCTGTACGCGTTCTCCTCGGAGAACTGGAAGCGGCCTCATCAGGAGGTGTCCACCTTGATGACCCTGCTCGAGCGATCCATCGAGCGCGAGCTGCCCGAGCTCATGGAGCGCAACGTGCGCTTCCGCGTGATCGGTCGCGCGGATGGGGTGCCCGCCCGGGTGGAAGAGCGCATCCGGCGGCTCATCGAGACGACATCGGGCAATACCGGCCTGACCCTGATCATGGCCTTCAACTACGGCGGCCGTGACGAGCTGGTGGACGCGGTCCGCGCGCTCGCCCGCGAGGTGGAGAGCGGGGCGCTGCGGCCGGAGGACATCGACGAGATTCGAGTCTCCCGCGCGCTGTACACCGACGGTGTCCCCGATCCGGACCTGCTGATCCGCACGAGCGGCGAGCTGCGTCTGTCCAACTTCCTCCTGTGGCAGGTCGCCTACACCGAGCTGTGGATGACGCCGACCCTCTGGCCGGACTTTGGAGCGCGGGAGTTCTGTCTCGCGGTCGCCGACTTCCAGCAGCGGGATCGCCGCTTCGGGCGCGTCTGATGTCGCGGACGCAGGGCGTGCCCCTCTCTCGGCCGGCGGAGCCGGCGGCGCCCTCCCGCGGAGGCGGGCTCGTGCGCCGGCTCCTGAGCACGCTGATCCTGCTGCCCCTGTTCGTGTGGATGGTGGCGGAAGGGCCGATATGGCTATTCGGGGCGGTCATGGTGCTCGCCGGCGCACTCGGGCAATGGGAGTTCACCGGCATGTTCGAGCGCGCGGGCGTGCGAACGTTCCGCCTGCTCGGGCTGGCCGGCGGCACGCTCGTGACCGCGAGCTTCGCGCTGCCGGTGTCCGAGCGGGTGGCGTTCACCGCGGTGCTGCTCGCGATGCTCGCGGTCGGGCTCCTGAGACCCCCGGCGGGCCGCCCGGTCTGGGAGCCGGTGGCGGTCACCCTGCTCGGCGTCTGCTACGTGAACTGGCTGCTCGGCTACACCTTCTGGCTGCGGGACCTGGAGGCGGGCCGCGAATGGATCCTGCTCCTGGTTGGGGTCACGTGGCTCGGCGAGACCGCCGCCTACGTGGTCGGCTCCACCGTGGGTCGCCGCAAGCTCGCCCCGGCGATCAGCCCCCGCAAGACGGTCGAGGGCGCGTTGGCGCAGCTCGTGATGTCAGTGCTGGCCGCCCTGGGCGCGCGGGCCACGTTCTTCCCGGCGCTCTCGCTCGAGGGCGCGATGGTGGCCGGTCTCCTGCTCGGGGTGGTGGGCCAGGCCGGCGATCTCGTCGAATCCGCCATCAAGCGGAGCGTCGGCACCAAGGACACCGGCCGGCTCATTCCCGGGCACGGCGGAATGCTCGACCGCGTGGACAGCCTGCTCGTCAACACGCCGGTCCTCTTCTACTATGCGACGTACGCGAGGTCCCTGAACCCATGAAACGGCTGACCGTGCTGGGGGTGACCGGCTCCGTGGGCAGGCGCACGCTCGAGCTGGCCGAGCACTTTCCCGACGAGTTCCGGATCGAGGGCATGGCGGCCCGCGGGTCCAATCCGGAGCTGCTCGCGGAGCTATGCCGCCGGCACCGGCCGCGGGCCCTGGCCCTGACCGATGCGGCGGCGCTCGACGCGGTGGCGCGCGCGCTGCCGTTCCCGCGTCCCGAGCTGCTCGCCGGTCCCGCTGGCATCGTGACGCTCGCCGGCGAGGTGGATGCCGATGTGGTGCTCTCCGCCATCGTGGGCGGGGCGGGTCTCCTGCCCACCATGGCCGCGATCAAGAGCGGAAAGAGCATCGCGCTCGCCAACAAGGAGACACTGGTGATGGCGGGCAGCCTGATGACCGCGGCGGCCCGCGCGCGCGGCGTCCCGCTGCTGCCGGTGGATTCCGAGCACAGCGCGGTCTTCCAGTGTCTCGAGGGCCACAACCGCGCGGAGGTCGGGCGGGTGCTGCTCACCGCCTCGGGCGGGCCGTTCCGCACCATGAAGGCGGCGGACCTCGCGAAGGTGACGGTGGAGGAAGCGCTCAACCACCCGACGTGGCGCATGGGCGCGAAGATCACGGTGGACTCCGCCACCCTCATGAACAAGGGCCTCGAGGTCATCGAGGCGCGCTGGCTCTTCGATCTCGAGCCCGACCAGGTGCAGGTGGTGGTGCATCCGCAGTCCATCGTCCACTCGATGGTCGAGTACGTGGACGGATCGGTGATCGCCCAGCTCGGCGTAGCCGACATGGGCATTCCGATCCTCTACGCGTTGACGTACCCGCAGCGGCTGGCCTGTCCCGCGGAGCGCCTGGACCTCACCCGGGTCGGCCCGCTCACCTTCGAGGAGCCGGACGTCGAGCGCTTCCCGTGCCTGGACCTGGCGCGTCGGGCCCTGCGGGAGGGCGGATGCGCGCCGGTCATCCTGAACGCGGCCAACGAGATCGCGGTCGCCGCCTTCCTCGACGGGCGCATCGGCTTCACCCAGATCCCGGAGCTGATCGCGGAAGCGCTGGCGCGGGTGCCCGCGGGGGCCCTCGACAGTATCGACACGTGCGTGGACGTTGACACCCGGACGCGGGCGGTGGTGCGGGACCGGCTGCCCGGCGGGGTCGCGGCCGCGATGAGATAGGGGAGCCTTCATGGCGACGGCGCAGATGCTCGTCTCGTTCGTGGTGGTGCTCGGCATCCTCATCATCGTGCACGAGCTCGGCCACTTCTTCATGGCCCGGTTCTGTGGGGTGGGGGTGGAGCGGTTCTCGGTCGGGTTCGGGCCCGTGCTCTGGAGATTTCGCGGCAAGGAGACCGAATACTGCCTGTCCCTGATCCCGATGGGCGGGTACGTGAAGATGATGGGAGACGATGAGAACCCCGTGGAGGGCGGCAAGACGCGGACGGTGGATCCGTCCAAGGCCTTCAACAACAAGCCGCTCGCCGCCCGGTTCCTCATCGTCTTCGCCGGGCCCGCGATGAACTTCGTCCTCGCGGTCTTCATCGCCGCCGCGATGTTCATGTTCATCGGCCGGCCGGTGGCGCCCGCCGAGGTGGGTCGCGTCACCGAGGGCGGGTCCGCGGCCCAGGCCGGGCTCCGGACCGGCGACCGGATCGTGGCGGTGGACGGCAAGCCGGTGCAGTACTGGGAGGATCTGGCCCGCGTGGTCCAGACCGCCAACGGCCGCGCGCTCGACGTGACGGTGCAGGGGCACGACGGCGGTCAGCGCCAGGTGGCCCTGACCCCCGTGCAGGCCACGCGCAAGGATCTCTTCGGCGACGACCAGCTCGTGTGGGAGATCGGTGCCTCGCCCTACCTGTCTCCCGCCATCGGCGACGTCATCCCGGGCGATCCGGCCGAGCAGGCGGGGCTCAGGGCAGGCGACGTGGTGATGGCGGTCGAAGGGCAGCCGGTCTTGGCCTGGGACGAGCTGGCCGAGAAGATCCACCGGCGCGCGGGGCAGCCGACGCGGTTCGAGGTCAAGCGCGGGGCCGCGGCACTCACGGTCACCGTGACCCCCAAGCAGGGCAAGGTCCCGGGCCCCGACGGCAAGGAGATGGAGGTCGGCCTGGTGGGGATCCGGCCGGGCGGGGCCACCACCACGGTCCGCTCGAACCCGCTCGCGGCGACGTGGGAGGGCCTCGCGTGGTCCACCGACGTCACGGTCAAGACGGGCATCGGTCTCTACAAGATCGTGGTCGGCCAGCTCGACCGGAGCAATATCGGGGGCCCCATCCAGATCGCCAAGACCGCGGGCGACCAGGCGCGTCAGGGCATCGCGAGCCTGGCCCTTTTCACCGCGGTGATCAGCATCAACCTGTTCCTGCTCAACCTGCTGCCGGTGCCCATGCTCGACGGCGGCCACCTGCTCTTCTTCGCCTTCGAGGCGGTGCTGGGCCGGCCGCTCTCGGTTCGGAAGCGGGAGGTCGCCCAGCAGGTCGGGTTCGCGCTCCTCATACTGCTCATGGTGTTCGCCTTCTACAACGACTTCAAGCGGATCGGATTCTTCTGATGGGACAGTACGAGCGGCACGTGTTCGTGTGCACGCTGGGCGATACCTGCCCGGTCCAGGGCGACGTCGAGAAGTACGTCAAGACCCTGCGGGCGGGCGTGGTCACGCACGGCCGTCAGGGCGAGGTCCGTGTCAACAAGGCGGGCTGCTTCTCGCAGTGCGGCCACGGGCCCATGATCGTGGTGTACCCCGAGAACGTCTGGTACGCGGGCGTCCAGGAGAGCGACCTGTCCGAGATCCTCGACTCGCACATCCTGAACGGGGTGCCGGTCAAGCGCCTGATCTACGATCCGGGCGTCAAGGGCGCCAACAAGGTCAAGTAGGCCGGCCATGCGCTGGACCCGGTCGCTGATCCCCACGCTCCGGGACGATCCCGCCGACGCGGAAGCCATCAGCCACAAGCTCATGGTGCGCGCCGGCTTCGTCCGCCAGCTGGCCGCGGGCATCTACGTCTACCTCCCGCTCGGCCTCCGCGTGATCGAGAAGGTCAACGCGATCATCCGCGAGGAGATGAACGGTATCGGCGGGCAGGAGATCGAGATGCCGGTGCTCCACCCCGCGGAGATCTGGCAGCAGTCCGGCAGGTGGGACGTGATCGGCGGGGAGATGTTCCGGCTCAAGGACCGCAACGGGCGGGACATGTGCCTGGGCATGACGCACGAGGAGGTCATCGCCTGGCTCGCCGCCCGCGAGATCCGCTCCTACCGGGACCTGCCGCAGATCTGGTACCAGATCCAGACCAAGGAGCGGGACGAGGCGCGGCCCCGCTCGGGCGTGCTGCGCACGCGCGAGTTCCTGATGAAGGACTCCTACACGCTCGATCCGGACGCGGCCGCGCTCGAGGTCTCCTACGACGCCCACAAGGACGCCTACTGTCGCATCTTCGACCGTTGCGGGATCGTCTACGTGGTGGTGCAGTCGGATCCCGGCATGATGGGAGGCTCCGGCTCGCACGAGTTCATGGCTCCGAGCGCGGCCGGCGAGGACGACGTGGCCCTCTGCGAAGCGTGCGGCTACGCGGCCAATGTCGAGCTGGCGCGCGGGGTGCCGAGCGCGCCGGCGGCCGGGGACGCCAAGAAGGAAGAGGTGGCCACGCCCGGGGCTCGTACCATCGCCGAAGTCTCCGCGATGCTGCGGATCGATCCGGCCGCCACCATCAAGTCGCTCGTCTTCATGGGACCCGCGGGCCCGGTCCTGGCGCTGGTCCGGGGGGACCACGCGCTCCACGAGCGCAAGCTGGCCCGCGCGCTCCGGGAGGAGCCCCGGCCCGCGCACCCGGACGAGGTCAAGCAGCATCTCGGCGTGGCGCCGGGCTCGATCGGGCCGGTGGGAGTCCGCGGGGCGCGGATCATCGCGGATGAGTCGCTGCGCCAGGGCCTCTACGTGGTCGGCGCCAACCGTGACGGTTTCCACCTGACCGGGGTGGCGCCCGGCCAGGACTTCGCGTGCGAGTGGGCGGATCTGCAGGTGGCCCTGGCCGGGGAGGGCTGCCCCAGCTGCGGCAAGCCGCTCCGGATCGAGCGGGTCATCGAGGTGGGCAATATCTTCAAGCTCGGGACCAGGTACTCGGTGCCGCTGGGGGCCAGCTACCTGGACGAACGCGGCCAGCAGCAGCCGATCGTCATGGGCTCCTATGGCATCGGGCCGGCGCGGATCGCGGCGGCGGCGGTGGAGCAGCGCCACGACCAGGACGGCATCGTCTGGCCCTGGGCCATCGCACCCTTCCACGTGCACCTGGTGCCGGTGGCGGTCAAGGATGCTGCCCAGATGGCCGCGGCGGAGGAGATCTACCGGGATCTCCGGACGGCCGGGTTCGACGTGCTCATGGACGACCGAGAGGAGCGGGCCGGCGTCAAGTTCAAGGATGCCGACCTGCTCGGGATCCCCATCCGGGTGACCATCGGCAATGCCCTTGCGAAGGAAGGCGTGGTCGAGTTGCGACTGCGGAGTACCCGGGCCGACCGGCGGGTGCCCAAGGCGGAGGTGGTCGTGGCGGTCCGGGAGATGGCGCAAACGATTTCATAGGCCGGCCGCCCGCCGGGCGGCCCGCACCGCTTGCAGGGGCCCAATCGCTGTGCTAAAGTCCTGAAAAAAGTGGGCCGTCGCCCACTTTTTTTTGTGGGGGTAGCGGCATGGCGCAAGATGCACAGTGGCTCGACCAGATCGAGGCGGTCGTGGCTCCTGTGCTCGCCTCGCGCGGCATGAGCCTGGTAGACAGCGAGTGGCGCCGTGAAGGCCGGCGCTGGGTGCTCCGCCTCTTCGTGGACAAGCCGGGCGGTGTGGGCATCGCCGATTGCCAGACCTTCAGCCGGGAGGCCGGCGACGTGCTGGACGTGTCCGGACTCATCGAGCCTTCCTACGATCTCGAGGTGTCCTCGCCGGGGCTCGACCGGGTGCTGAAGAAGGACCGCGAGCTGGCCTGGGCGATTGGCCGCGACGTCCACTGCTGGGTGGCCGAGCCCGTGGAGGGACGCACGGAGTTCTCGGGCAAGCTCCTGGCGGTGTCCCCCGGGACACTGAGCCTGGAGGAGACGGTGGGCATGCGGCGCGAGATCCCGCGCCGGCTGGTGACGAAGGCACGGCTCGAGGTCGTCGCGTTTGGGCGGGTGAAGCGATGATGAACAAAGACCTCATATACGTGATCGAGCAGATCGGGCGCGAGAAGGGGATCAGCAAGGAGGTCCTCTTCGAGGCGCTGGAGTCTGCCCTCCTCTCGGCCTCCAAGAAGACGATGGGTGCCGCCGACAACGTGCGGATGGAGATCGACCGCCGCACCGGGACTCTCCGGGTCTTCGCCCGCAAGAAGGTGGTGACCGCGGTCGCCGACTCGAAGCTCGAGATCACGCTCGCGGAGGGCCGCAAGCTGAACGGCGAGGCGCAGCTGGACGACGAGCTGGAGATCGAGCTGGCCCCCCGGGAGTTCGGGCGGATCGCGGCCCAGACCGCCAAGCAGGTCATCCTGCAGCGAGTGCGCGACGCCGAGCGCGACGCGGTGTACTCGGAGTTCATCGACCGCGAGGGCAAGATCGTGCGCGGTACCGTGCACCGCATCGAGAAGCGGAACGTGGTGGTGGAGCTGGGCAAGGCGGAGGCGGTCATCACCGAACGGGAGCAGCTCCCCGGCGACCGGTTCAACCCGGGGGATCGACTGCGGGCCTACATGTTGGAAGTCAAGAAGACCGCCAAGGGGCCGCAGATCCTGCTCTCGCGCACGCATCCGGGCTTCCTGGTCCGGCTCTTCGAGACCGAGATCCCGGAGATCGCGGAAGGGATCGTGCTGGTGAAGGCGGCGGCCCGGGAGCCGGGCGAGCGCGCCAAGGTGGCGGTGTCGTCGACCAAGCGCGACGTGGATCCGATCGGGGCCTGCGTCGGGCTGCGGGGCACGCGCATCCAGGTCATCAGCCGCGAGCTGCGGGGCGAGAAGATCGACATCGTGGAGTGGTCGCCCGACCCGGCGGTGTTCGTGGCGCGCGCGCTGTCGCCCGCCAAGGTGACGTCGGTCACGGTCTCCGAGCTCGAGGAGGGCGCGCCCGAGGACGAGCTGCGCACCGTGCTGGTGATCGTGCCGGACAACCAGCTCTCCCTCGCGATCGGCAAGAAGGGGCAGAACGCGCGCCTGGCCGCGAAGCTCACCGGCTTCCGGGTGGACATCAAGAGCGAGGGCGAGGTCGAGGAAGAGCGGCGCCGCGACGAGGAGGAGCGGGCGGAGGGCCGGCAGAGCCTGGGCGACCTGCCCGGCGTCGGCCCGCAGCTCGTGGACCGGCTGGTGGAGGCCGGGCTGCATTCGCCAGCCCGCGTGGTCGAGGGCGGGGTGTCGGCCCTGCAGGAGCTGCCGGGGATCGGCGAGGCCAAGGCGAGCGCGATCCTGGCCGCCGCCCAGGCGTGGGTGGCCGAGCATCCGGAGGCGCCGGCCGGGAGCACCGAGCCGGAGGCCCCGGCGGTCGAGGACGGTGGATCGGAGATCGAGCCGACCCACCTGAGAAGCTGAAGCGGGCGAAGCGCCCGCCGCGGCGGACCTGCATCGGCTGTCGCGCGGTGCGCGCGAAGGCGGAGCTGATCCGGCTGGTGCGGGACGAAGGTGGCGTGGTGAGAGTGGATCGAGACGGGCACGCGGCGGGGCGCGGCGCGTATGTGTGCGCCACGACCGAGTGCGTGGAGAGGGCGCTGCAGGCTGGGCGGCTGGGGCACGCGTTCAAGTGTGCGAGTCGTCCGCCGCAGGAGTCCGCGGTGGTCATTCTGGCGAGTCGGCCGAGGAGGTAGCGCGTGGCGGCACGGGTGAAGGTCATCGATCTGGCGAAGGAGCTGGGCGTCACCAGCAAGGATCTGATCGTGGCCCTCGAAGGCATGGGCCACAAGGGCATGCGGGCCATGAGCCCCCTCCTCGCCGCGACGGCCAACGAGCTGCGGGTCAAGCTGGGCCGGGGACGCGACCTGCCCGCCGAGGCCAAGCCGAAGCGCACCCCCAGGCCGAAAGCGGCCGAGGGCGACACGACCGCCGCGGCGCCGAAGCGGAAGGCCGCGGGGGATGGCGCGCGCGCGCGCTCGAGGCCGGCCGCTGCGAAGGCCGGGGCGGATACTCCCGCGGTCGTCCCGCTCGCGCCGGCGCCGGCGCTCGACGCCGCGAAGCCGGCCGCGACCATTTTCAGGCCCGCGCCGGCCGTCGCTCCGCCCGCGGCGCCCGCCGAGATCACTCCGGCTCCGCCGATCGCGCCCGCCGCCGCCGTCGCGCCGCCGGCGCCGCCCCGGCCCGCG
>DATLFG010000096.1:0-6255 GCA_035524955.1 Candidatus Limnocylindria bacterium
CATCATGGAGGCGGCCAACCGCGGCGCCCGGGCAGCGAAGGGTCGGTCGATCGGCTGCAACATCGAGCTGCCCTTCGAGCAGCGGGCCAACCGCCACACCGACACGCAGCTGACGTTCCGGTATTTCTTCGTCCGCAAGACCATGCTCGTCCGCTACAGCCAGGCCTTCGTGATCTTTCCTGGCGGCTTCGGCACCATCGACGAGCTGTTCGAGGCGCTCACGCTCATCCAGACGCGAAAGATCCACGATTTCCCCATCGTGCTCTTCGACGGGAGCTACTGGACGGGCCTGCTGCGCTGGATGCGGCGACGCATGGTGCCGGACGAGCTGATCACGCCGGTCGATCTCCGGCTGGTGCGGGTGACGGACAGCCCGGAAGCGGTCGTCACCCATATCCGACAGGCGCATGATCGGATGCGCACCGGGCGCCCGGCCGGCGGGTTCTCGGGTTGAGCGTACCGTCGCCCGTTTGCTGCGGCCCGCGCATCCGGATCGGCATGGGCTAGTGACACGTTGAGCACGGCCCTCACCGGGAGGCGGGACGTTCCACGCGCGCCCGCATCCGGTCCAAGGTCTCGCGATCCGCGAGGACGAGCAGCGTGTCGCCCGCCTGGAGAACGGTGGCGCCTCCCGGAACCAGGCGCTCGCCCTGCCTTCTCATCAAGACGATCAGCGCTCCCTCCGGGAGGCCGAGGTCCACGACGCGCCGGCCCGCCACCGGCGAGTCCGGGCTCACGAGCAGCTCGGCCAGCTCCTCCCGGAGGCCGCCGCTCATCAACGGCCCGAGCAGGGTGGGGGCGCGCGGCTCCGGCTCATCCAAGCCGAGCCACCGCGCGACGCGGGGGATCGACGTGCCCTGCAACAGCACCGAGGTGAGAACGACGAAGAACACGAGGTGGAAGACGTGGTCGGCTCCCGGGACGCCGGCGAGCAGCGGAAACGTCGCCAGCACGATCGGCACCGCGCCTCGCAGCCCGGTCCAGGCGACCATCGTCCGCTCGCCGATGGTCATCTTCGCGAGCGCCAACAGGACGAAGACGCTGACGGGTCGCGCCACGAGCATCACGAACGCCGACATCAGGAGGCCGACCCCGATCACGGATACGAGGCGGGACGGGAACACGAGGAGCCCCAGCGCGAGGAACATCGTGATCTGCATCAGCCAAGCCAGCCCGTCGTGAAAGCGCATCAGGCTTCGCTTGTGGACGAAGGGGCTGTTGCCCACGACCAGCCCCGCCAGGTAGACCGCCAGGAAGCCGTTGCCTCCGATCCAGGCGGTGGCCCCGTAGGTGAGGAGGACCATGGAGAGGGTCAGGACCGGGTAGAGCCCCTCGTACTCGAGCCGCACCCGATTGACGAGGAAGACGATGGCGCGCCCGAGCCCGTATCCCAGGCCCGCGCCGAGGGCCATCTGGAGCACGAACATGCCGATCAGCTCGCTCACCGAGGTCGACGGGACCGTGATCAGGCGGATGGCCGTCATCGTGAGGAACACAGCCATAGGATCGTTGCTCCCGGACTCCAGCTCCAGCAGCGCGCGCACCCTGCCCCGGAGGTGGACGTTCCGGGCCCGAAGTATCGCGAAGACCGCCGCCGCGTCGGTGGACGAGACGATGGCGCCGAGCAGCAGACCGTTCATCCACGAGTAGCCAGCCACCACGTGGAGGAAGGCCCCGAGGAGCGCGCCGGTGATCAGCACACCGAACGTGGAGAGGACGAAGCCGTGCCAGAGCACCGGGCGAATGGCGCGCCACTCGGTGTCGAGGCCGCCGGCAAAAAGGATGAAGATCAGCGCGACCACGCCCAGGGCCTGAGCCAGCCAGGGGTCGTCGAACTCGATGCCCCCGGGCCCCTCCGAGCCGGCGAGCATGCCGATCACGAGGAAGAGCAGCAGCGCGGGCACGCCCAGCTGGCCCGACGTCTTGCTGGCCACCACGCCCAGTAGCAGGAGAATGGCGGCCAACAGCAGCAGGGACTCGATCGAGGCCATCGAATGGTCTCCGGCAGGCCGATTGGCGACCCGTCAGGCGCCGCCGGCGAGAATCGGGCACTTCAGGACACCGTTCCGGCTCACGATACCGATCTCGACAGGCTCAGCGCTCGATCTCCTCGCCGACCTTGACCCGGAACGGCGTCCGGAGGGGCCGCTTCACCAGCAGCACCGGGCTGGTGATCGCGCGGATCAGGCGCTTCAGGACTCTCGCATGGCCCGGGCTGAGCCGGCCGTGCCAGCCGGTCACGAGCATGCTCACCCGCTTGCGCTCGATCAGCCCGAGCAGCTCGGCGGCGACGTCGCCGCGGCACAGCGCGATGTCGGCGATGCACCCGGTCTGCGCGGGACCACAGTGAGGCAGGGCGCGCGTGACGAGCTCCTCGAGCTGGCTGGGGTATTCGTGGTGGATCGCGTCGGCGTACCGCGCCCGCGCCGCCAGGCTCTCGTCGCCGGTGTCGGCGTCGGCCACGTGCGCGACGTGCACCTCGAGGGCGAGGGCGTTGGCCAGACGCACCGCGAGGGCGAGCGCCTCGTCGCCCGCGGGCTCACCGCTGACCGGCACGAGCAGGCGCTCCCAGGGGAGCGTCTCGCGGTAGGCCGGCGGCAGGAGCAGGACCGGCACCTCGCTGCGCTCGAGGACCGCGCGGGGCACGTGCCCGACCACGCCCGCGGAATCGGCGGCCGCCGCGGTCGCCGCCTCCGCGGTCTCGCCGACCGCGCTCATCACCACGAGGGAGACGTCGTGGCGGACGACCGCGGCCAGGATCGCGTCCTCCGGGTACGCCGGCGCCTGGTGCAGCGTGACGAGGGGCCAGTGCGCCTCGGGCACCTGCAGGCGCGCCAGCTCCTCGCGCGCCGGCCGCTCCTGCGGGGTCGCGCTCAGGATGTGCAGCCGGGACCCCAGGCGGGCGGCCAGCCACGTGGCGCACCCGAGGCTCCGGGCCGCGACCCGCGAGCCGTCGAGCGGCACGAGGATGCAGGGGAACGGGCTCATGGCTCCTCTTCCCTCGCCACCGCGATCCGGTACGTCCGCCCGCGCCAGGCGAGCGCGAGCGAGACGGCGCGCCACCGGGAGGGCAGGCGCGTAGCGGCCTCGGGAGCGGGCACTGGCCCCCCGTCGCCGAAGCGCACCCCCAGGAACCCGAAGACCAGCGCCTGCCAGGTGGCGCCCATGCACGCGGGGTGCACGCCGAGCGCGCTGTTGCCCATACGGTTCGACAGATCGAGCCACAGGCTCTCGCGCCAGTAGCGCTCCGCGTCGTCCCGCAGGCCGAGGCGCGCGGCCACCGCGGCGTGGATGCCGGGCGAGAGGCTGCTGCCGTGGTCGGTGATCGGCTCGTAGTAGCGGTAGTTCGCCGCGACCACCTCGTGCGGGAACGCCTCGGGGAAGAGATGCAGGAGCATGAGCACGTCCGCCTGCTTGATCAGCTTGAGCCGGTTGATCTGGTCCCAGTCGAAGAGCCGGCTGATCGGCGCCTTGAAGCGCTCCTCGCGGGGCAGCGGGTAGTCGCCCAGGTCGAAGAAGCCGGCGAACTGCTCGATCACGCCCTGCGCATCCGGGCCCGGGCAGTAGAGCTCGCGCGCGATCCCGGCCCAGGCCGCCGGCTCGTCCCGGGTGAGCGTCAGGCGCTCGGCCAGCGCGTCCCACGCCCGCGGGGAGTCGCGGGTCATCCACGCGACCGCCTCGACCGCCCGCTCCAGATTGAAGCGCGCCAGCCAGTTCGTGTAGGCGTTGTCGTCCACCGAGTGGTGGTACTCGTCGGGCCCGACCACGCCCCGGATGTGGTAGCGCCGCCCGTCGGGGGCGCAGCGGCTCGCCCAGAAGCGGGCCGTCTCCGCGAGGATCTCGACGCCGACGTCGCGCAGGAAGTCGTGATCGCGCGTGGCCTCCCAGTAGCGCCAGACCGCGTGGGCGACCCCCGCGGTCACGTGGATCTGCTGAACGCCGGTGAAGATCGGGATCTCCTTGCCGGTCGTCTTCAGCCGGATGGTCGTGGGCGTGACGTCGTCGCCGGTGACCGTGGACTCCCAGGCATAGCAGGCGCCGCGGTGCCCCAGCTCCCGCGCCCGCCGGCGCGCCCCGTCGAGCGTGTGATGGCGGTAGAGCAGCAGGGTGCGGGCCACGTCCGGCCAGGTGTGCAGATAGAGAGGCAGCTTGAAGATCTCCACGTCCCAGAACACGTGGCCCTCGTAGGCCCGGCCCGTCAGGGCGCGCGCCCCCACCGAGACCCGCGGGTCGCGGTCGGCGGCGGTGGCCAGGTGATAGGCGTTGAAGCGCAGCGCCTGCTCGGTCGCCGGGCTGCCGGAGACCCGCACGTCGGCGCCCTCCCAGATCCGGCGCCACCGGGTGGTGTGCGCCACGAGCAGGCGGTCGAAGTCCTCCCCGCGCAGCGCCAGGACCCGCTCCGTCGCCGCGGAGCGGGGATCGGCGAGGTCCCGGCTCGTGTAGATCGCCACGTAGCGGTGGAACGTGAGCGTCTCGCCGATCGTGCCCGGCACCCGCCAGCGCACGGCGCTCGTGTCGCGCCCGGCGAGGGAGGTCCGGGCGGCCAGGCAGATCTCGACGGCCGAGGCCTGGGTCGTGAAGCGCTGCACGTCGAGGGCGGGGTCGGCCGAGCCGGCCTCGCGCGGGGTCAGGTGCGGATGGTTGACCGCCAGGTCCGGGTCGGCGAGGGAGGCGTCGAGCTCGACGGTGCCGGAGTGGTTCTCCAGGCACACCGTGACCTCCTGTAGCAGGAGATGCAGGTCGTCCAGCGAGGCGCACCGGCGCGTCCGCACCACCGTCCGGCGAGCGGCCTCGGTCTCGTACACCGCGTGCCCGTGCAGGATGCCCCGGCGCAGGTCGAGCACGCGGCGGTGCACGCGCCAGTGTGGGCCCGCCAGGTCGAGCGGCTGCCCATCCACGGCGAGGCGCAGCCGGAACGGGAACGGCGCCGAGACCAGCTCGCTGTACGGATAGTCGCCGCGGCCCCCGCCGAGGAACTCCAGCTCGGAGTACGGGCGCTCGGGGTGCTTGCGGTCGTAGACGCCGGCGATGAAGAGGTCGCCCTGCGAGCCCGCCAGCGGCGTGTCGAGGGTGCCCCGCACGCCCAGATAGCCGTTGCCCACGGTGAAGGCGCTCTCCATCGCGTGCTCGCGCGCGGGATCGAAGCCCTCCTGCTCGATCTGCCAGGCGACGACGCTCTCCCGCTTCTCGCGCAGGCGGGCATCGAGCCCGGCGACGTCGAGCTCGCCGAGGTCGGCGACGACGACGTCGGCGCCGTGGGCCGCCAGCGCGTCGCGGTTGCCGCCGCGATCGACGCCGACCACGAGGCCGAAGCCGCCGCGACAGCCGGCCTCCACGCCCGAGACTGAGTCCTCGATGACGACCGCGCGGCCCGGCGCCACGTCGAGCAGCTCGGCCGCCTTGAGGAACGGGTCCGGGTGCGGCTTGCCCGCGAGCCCCAGGGCCTGGGCGTCGAGCCCGTCGATCCGCGCGTCGAACAGGGCCTCGAGGTCGGCCGCGCGCAGCACCTCGCGGCCGTTCCGGCTCGAGGTCACGACGGCGGTCTTGACGCCCCGCTCGCGGAGGGCGCGGATGACCTCGACCGTCGACGCGAAGACCTGCACCCCATCGCGGCGCAGGCGGTTCATGAAGAGCGCGTCCTTCCGCCCGCCCAGACCGTGGACGGTCTCCGCCTCGGCCCTGTCGGTCGGGTCACCTTCGGGCAGCGTGATCCCGCGCGCGGCGAGAAAGCTCCGCACCCCTGCGTAGCGAGGCTTGCCGTCCACGTAGGTGAGGTAGTCGCCGGCCGGATCGAAGGGCCGGAAGGGCTCGCCGGCCGGCCCGAGCCGCCGGCTCAAGAAGTCGTCGAACAGCTCCGCCCAGGCCGCGGCGTGCAGCTCCGCGGTACGGGTCACGACCCCGTCCAGGTCGAAGAGCACCGCGTCGAAGCCGAGAGCAGCCGATCCGGTGATTTCACTCATGGTACGCGACGCCCTCCAGGCTACACCACCACCGGTCGGCATCGCAGTGCCCGGGCCGACAGATTCGCGGTGTTGGCACCGAGGTGTTGCCGAGGTCGGAGGGGCGCGGGGCAGAGGTGATGCCCGGGCGCCTACGCGAGCAACAGGACCAGGACGACCAGCACCCCGACGCCGGCGGCGAACCCCGGCCCGATGCGCGCGGCCGCGAGCTCGGCCGCGCGCCCGCCGGGCCTCCAGAGCGCGGCCGCGAGCCGATCGCCGGCGGCGGTGGTGGCGGCCGAGGCGCGCGCCGCCA
>DATLFG010000099.1:0-38404 GCA_035524955.1 Candidatus Limnocylindria bacterium
CCCCACACGCCGCGGTCAGCGCCTGCGTGTGACTCGTCGTCACCAGCTCCTCCCGCTCGATCCGGCGGACGCTCTGGACCGAGGCACCGGTCTTCGCGGCCACCGCCGTCTGGGCCATCCCGACCGCTCGCAGAATCTGGATCTCATGCCGTGTCATGGCTCCGATCACTCCTCCCCCTTCCCGAGGCAGCGTTGCGCGACCGCCGACCCCGGGAGGAGCGTGACCTCGGAGCCTTCAGCGACCTACCAGAATTTCCGGAAAGGGCGGGATCAGAATTCCCGGAACCCACACTTGCGACTGGACTACAATCAGCGCCGGCCACACGGCTCGCTCGGCCACCTGACGCCGAGCGAGTTCGTCGCGCAACGTCAGGTCATGACCACCGCCGAAGCGGCGCCGGTCTAGTTACGAATTGACTCGTTTTTGGGCCAACGTCGCTATCGCACTTTCGTGCGATCTGGGGTGTCCACTAAACCGGGGGAGGTTCAGAGTGTCCGCTTCTCGTCAGTGTCGGATTCAGCCCACATCGATTCGTAAACTCGCAAGATTCCGGCGGTGGATCCTTCGGCGGTGAAAAGTCGACGCACTCGGTCGATTCCATTGGCGGCGAACAAACGACGCTGGCCTTCGTCCTCGGTCAGCTTCTGGATACCATCTGCTAGGGCCGTCGCATCGCCCTCCAGTACCAACAATCCACTTACCCCGTCTTCCACGATCTCCGGCAACGCTCCGCTGCGGGCGGCGATGGGAGCCGCCCCACACGCCATTGCTTCAACAAGTGCCAGGCCAAAGCCTTCCCCCGTGGACGCCATAAGAAAGACATCGCAGGCCTGCAACATCGGGACAGGGTCCGGGTTCTGGGCTCTACGGCTCGCAGCCGAACCTAGGCACGAACCCCTACCAGCGGCGCCGCTAGCTCGCAGCCTGGGGCGGTGAGGGAGAACGGCCCTTCACCGCCCTTGGTATCAGACTATCGGGAGAAGATCACCGACCGCACCGATATACGTCAGCGGTCATGTAGTCCTGGAGCCCGAAGTAGCCGCCCTTCGACTTGCGCTCTGGCGTCAAGAGGGCAACATCCCCGCCCAGGCGAGCCGCCTTCTTTTGCAGGTCCTCGAACTCGTTGTCGGCCACCGTGCCGAGCACCTGACAGGTGCTAACGAGCTTCGCGTCATTCACGACGCGGACTTTGGCGGCGTCCACGTTAGACACGCCCGTTGACGACGACGCACAGCCAGCGAAAAGCAGCGCCATACCCATCGCAAGAATCCGTCTCTCGTTCATCGCACACCTCCTAGGAGGAAGGTAGAAGTCATCCGTGGGCAGGTCAAGCTGACCCACAGGGAACCGCACCGCCCCCGGGTTTGACCCCAGAGGTTGTTATATTTTGCGGCTCTCGATTCGCAGGCTCAGGAACTGCGTGCATGCCCTTCGTCGGGTTGACCCCGCAAGAGACGCGCACGCAGTCATGCGCTCGGCCTAGCGCGTATGGGACCCGCCGGAGGGGACCCAGGCGACCGGGTTCGGGCCGGTTTCGGTTGCGCGGGGCTTGCGTCTGAGCGGTACGCGATGCTACGTCGTGCCGTCCTCTGCCTCCGTGGAACCCGCATCTTTCTGCGTCTCTTGTGTGTCCTGGGGATGTGCCGGAAGCGATACGTCCGGTCGCCGGACATCTGCTAGACTCGATGCCATGCGGGCGCTGCGGGTCCTCGTCGCGGACGATCAGGAGCACATGCGCGAGCTGCTGGTCGAGGCCCTGTCCGCGGACGGGCACGTCGTGGATCCGGCCGAGGACGGGGTAGCCGCGCTCAAGCTGCTGGAGCAGGAGACCTATGATCTGGTGGTGAGCGACCTGCAGATGCCGCAGGTGGACGGGCCGAAGCTCTACCAGGAGATCCGGCGCCTCAAGCCCAACGCGGCGCCCTTCTTCATCTTCATCACCGGCGAGGACGAGGCCCCGGGCTACGGGACGTTTCTCATCGAGTCGAAGGCGCCCGTGGTGACCAAGCCGTTCAAGCTCAGGGAGTTCCGCCAGATGCTGGAGAAGCTGTTCCCCGGGTAGGCGCCGCCATCTTCAGGCCCCGCCGGCCGAGCAGCTGCTCGGCTCCGGCCCAGTAGTCGCGCGCCTGTCGCGCGGCCTCGTCACGCTCCATCGCGGTCTTCCGGTGCTCGGCGTCGTCCCCGGCCGCGCTCAGGCGCTCGATGGCCACTCGCTCCCGGTTCCACGCGTCCGCGGCCGCCACCAGCGCCTCCGCGGCCCGGAGGGCCGGATCGGCCACCGCGATCTCGAGCGAGGCGCGCAGCGCCTCGCGCTCGGCCGCGAAGCGGTCCAGGCAGTCGAGCCCGATCTGCTGGCTCTGGAAGAGCTCGGCGCCGGTCCGCGCGTTGGTGGTCGTGCGCGCCTCCAACGCCTCCGCCTTGCGCGCGAGCTCTCTCCACCGCTGGGCATCGGCGGTGACGCCCTCGGCGGCCGCCTGGCTGGCGCGGGCGCGCAGCGCCTGGAGATCGGTGGCGAGCGCGGCGGTCCAGACCGGTCGCGTCGCGTCCGCGAGGCAGTGCTGCTCCTGGGCGCTGTTGGCGGCCAGCCGGGCGCGCAGGTGGGCGATCTCGGCCGTGAGGTCGAGCGTCTGGCTCCATCCGGCGCTCGCGGGCGACGCGACCAGCGCGATCAGCGTGACCTGGAGCGCGTGCCGCATCGTCCGCAGCATGTCGCCTCACCAAGCAAGACGAAGGCCATCGAATATGCGCGCCGAATCAGCAGGTTACGATGCGGATCGACGAGGAGTCGCGCCCTAGATTGTCAGGCGATCGTTCCATTTCCGCTACGGCGCAGATCAGCGCACCCGATCGCTTCGTGGTATAAGCGCTCGTGACCCAGCCTCCGGCGCCCGCCGTCCGCATCGCCGTCATCCGACACGATCCCTCGCTCGCGCTGCCCGCCTACGCGCGTGACGGGGACGCCGGCCTCGATCTCCTCGCTGCCGCGACGGTGACGCTGCCGCCCGGAGGCCGTGAGCTGGTGCCGACGGGACTGCGCGTGGCGATTCCGGCGGGCTACGCGGGGCTGGTGCTGCCGCGCTCGGGGCTGGCGCTACGCGCCGGGGTGACGGTGCTGAACGCCCCGGGCCTCATCGATTCCGGCTATCGCGGCGAGATCGGCGTCCTGCTGATCAACCACGGCGCCGCCACGGTGACCCTGAGCCGCGGCGAGCGCATCGCGCAGCTCGTGATCCAGCCGGTGGCGCGGACGACGCTGGTCGAGGTGCGCGAGCTCGAGAGCAGCCAGCGCGGCCCGGGTGGATTCGGGAGCACGGGAACCTAGACGCCGCGGGTTGGCGGCAGCTTGGGGGAGTGCGGGGGCCATTTCTGGGCTCCCGCAGATGAAGGCCGGCGGCGGGCGGCCGATGGTCTACTGGTTCAGCCGTCGCTTCCAGAAGCCGAGCAGGCCCTGGGGCATGAAGGTCACCATGGCGATGAACGCGATGCCGAGCGGGATCAGGTAGTACTCGGTCCAGAACCGGGAGAGGCCCTCGCGGAGCAGCAGGAAGAACGCGGCGCCTACCAGAGGGCCGACGAGGGTGCCCATGCCCCCCATCACGGTGAAGATGACCACCTCGCCCGAGACCGTGAAGAACACGAAGTCGGGCGCGGCGAAGCGGTGCTGGATCGCGTAGAGGGTCCCGGCCAGTCCCGCGAACAGCCCCGAGAGCAGCACCGCCACGATCTTGTAGCGCTCCACGTGATACCCGATGGCCCGCGTCCGTGGCTCGTTCTCCCGGATGGACTGCAGCACCATCCCGAACGGGGACTGGGTGATGCGCCGCAGGGCGAGGTATGACAGCGCGACGACCGCGAGCACGAACCAGTGCAGGCTCACCGTGGAGAAGCGCGCGCTGAAGATGCCGGGAATCGTGAACGGCGGCTGGCTGAAGTAGAGGCCGTTTTCCCCTCCGGTCACCTCGGTCCAGGTGAAGATGATGACGTAGAAGATCTGCGAGAAGACGAGCGTGGTGATCGCGAAGTAGATGTCGCGGAGGCGGGTCGCGAAGAAGGCCACGAAGGCCGCGACCAGGGCGGCTGCCCCGAGGCCCACCACGAGCGCGATCCAGAGGTTCGGGGTGCGCATCACGAGCAGCGCGGCGGAGGCGCCGTAGAGGCCCAGCCCGAAGAAGGCGGAGTGCCCGAACGAGACCATGCCGGTGTAGCCGATGAGGATGTCCAAGGACATCGCGAGCAATCCCCAGACGAGGATCTCGGTGAGGAACCGCCGCCAGAACTCGGGAAGCCCGAGCGGGGCGACCGCGAGGGCGGCCACCGCGACCAGGAAGACGATCCAGAATCGGGTGTTCGTCTGGGAGGCCATGGGCGTCACTTGGGCGTGGGCACGAACAGCCCCGTCGGCCGGAAGAGCAGGGTGAGGATCAAGGCGACGAACGAGACGATGACGGCCTGGGAGGGGCTCACCACCAGCGAGGCGTACGCCTCCAGCAGGCTGATGAAGAGGGCGGCGAGGATCGATCCGCCCAGGTTACCCATCCCGCCCACGACCACCACGATGAACGCACGCAGGGTGAACTCGAAGCCCATGGTCTGGGTCACCGCGGCCAGAGGCGCGAACAGAACCCCGGAGGCGGCGGCCATCGCCGCGCCGATCGCGAACACGCCGGTGTGGACCAGGGGCACCGGGATGCCCATCGCGGAGGCCATCACCCGGTCCTGGGTGGTCGCACGGATCCAGATCCCGTACTTGCCGAATTTGAGGAAGAGGTAGAGCGCAGCGATGATCCCGCCGGCCAGCACCGCCGCGCCCGGGCGGTACCACGGATACTGCAGGTAGAATAGCTGGAACTGGCCGGTGATGGGCTGCGGGATGTTCTGGGCCGTCGGGCCGAACTGCCAGAGCGCGTACTTCTGGAGCACGAGCGAGATCCCGAACGTCGCGATGATGGTGGTCAGGGGATCGCGGCCGATCAGGGGGCGGAGCGCGGTGATCTGCAGCAGCGCCCCGAAGACCGCGATGGCGAGCGATGCCACCAGCAGCCCCAGCCAGAAGTTGCCGGTCTGGGCCACCGTGACCGCGCCGGTGAACCCGCCCAGCATCACGAGGTCGCCGTGGGCGAAGTTGACGATGTCCATGATGCCGAAGATCAGGGTCAGGCCCGAGGCGACGAGCGCGAGCACCATGCCGTTGACCAGCCCGTTGACCGTCTGCACGAGGATCTGCTCGAACACCGATCACACTCCCATGTACTGGTGGATCACCGACGGGTCGGCCTTGAGGGCGGCCGAGGGCCCGTGGTGACGCATGAGGCCCTTCTCCATGATGTAGCAGCGGCTGGAGGCGCCGAGGGTCAGCCCCACGTTCTGTTCGACGAGCAGGATCGCGACCCCGTCGTGGTGCAGACGGCCGATGATGTCGCGGATCTGCGAGACCATGCGGGGCATGAGCCCTTCGGTCGGCTCGTCGAGCAGGATGATCTTGGGCTCGAGCATCATCGCGCGCGCGATGGCCAGCATCTGCTGCTCGCCGCCCGACAGGGTGCCTCCGAGCTGATTCTTCCGCTCCCCGAGCACCGGGAAGCTCTCGTAGACCTTGTCGAGCAGCTCCTTGCGCCGCGCCTCGGTGAGGCCGCCCCGGTCGAGCCCGGTCCGGAGGTTCTCCATCACGGTGAGGAGCCTGAAGATGCGCCGGTCCTCCGGGACGTAGGCGATGCCGAGGTGCGCGACCTTGTACGAGGGCATGCTGGTGATGTCGCGGCCCTCGAACGTGATCCGCCCCTGGGAGGGCCGCACGAGGCCCATGATGCTCTTGAGCGTGGTGGACTTGCCGACCCCGTTGCGCCCGAGGAGCCCGACCACCTCGCCGGGCTGCACCTCGAGGGAGATCCCGTGGAGGATGTGGCTCTTGGCGTAGTGGGTGTGGACGTCGGCCAGCGTGAGCATCAGCCCTTCAGGTAGACTTCCTGCACGCGCGGGTTCGACTGGATCTCGTCGGGTGTCCCCTCGGCCAGCACCTCGCCGTAGTGGAGCACGGTGATCCGGTGGGCCAGGTTCATCACCACCTCCATGTCGTGCTCGACGACGAGGACGGTGAGGTTCCGGGCGATGCGCCGCACCAGCTCCACGGTGGCGTGCGTCTCGGACACGCTCATGCCGGCGGTCGGCTCGTCGAGGCACAGGAGCTGCGGATCGGTGGCCAGCGCGATGGCGATCTCGAGATTGCGCTGCTCGCCGTGCGAGAGGTTGGCGGCCAGCTCGGCCTCCTTGTCGAGGAGGCTCACCGCATCCAGCACCGACCGGGCCCGCTCGAGGAGATCGCGGTAGCTCCGGTGATGGCGCAGGAGGCTCCAGCCATGGTGGCGGGACTGGGCGGCGATGCGCGCGTTCTCCAGCACCGTCGCCCCGGGCAGGATATTGGTGATCTGGTACGAGCGCGCCAGCCCCTTGTGGGAGATCCGGTGCGGGGGCAGGCCCGCCACGTCCTCCCCGTTGAGGAAGATGCGTCCGCTCGTCGGATGCAGCACCCCGGTCACGCAGTTGAAGAAGGTGCTCTTGCCGGCCCCGTTGGGGCCGATGATGGCGCGGATCTCGCCCCGGGGCACCGTCAGGCTCACGTTGCCAACGGCGGTGAGGCCGCCGAAACGCATGGTGAGACCCTCTGTGCGAAGAATTGGTCCCGCGCCCCGGTCCGGCTGGACCGGGGCGCCCGGCTTCTGAGCTTGGGGAGGCGTCACGCGCCTATGCGAACTTGCAGGCCGGCGGGACGACCGTCTTTTCCTTCGGGATGATGTCGAGGATCTTGTGCTTGCCGCCGCGGACCTCGAAGATGAACTCGCGGACGAAGGCCTGGTGGTCCTCCTTGCGGAGTGTCTTGTCGCCCTGCGGGAAGTCGTCGGACTCCTTGACCTCCATGCCCTCGAGCGCCTCGATGAGCTTCATCGTGTCCTCGCGCCCGCGGAACTTCGACCGCTCCATGCCGAGCTTGAGGAAGTTGACCACCTCGAAGTTGGACTGCACGTAGCGGTCGGGCAGGGATACGCCGAGGGGCGCCAGGCGCGCCACCGACTCGTCGAGGAACTTCTTGTGGTGCGGGGTGTTGAACTTACCTTCCAGGACCGGCACGTATCGGTCGACGCCGACGAACCCCTCGCCCTTGGACCCCAGGGCGGGCAAGCTGGTGGCCACCGCGATCGCGCCGTCGCCGGCGAGCCTCGCCTTCTTGGAGATGCCGAGGTCGAAGCTCTGCGTGACGAACGAGATGCCCTGCGGGCCAAAGAAGATCCCGAAAAGTCCGTCGTAGGCGCCGCTGATCTTGCTGAGGAACGCGGTCATGTCCGCGGTGCCGAGCGGGATGCCGGTGGTGCCGGTCACCTCACCGCCGTTCTTCTTGATCTGCTCGACGTAGGCGTCGCGGGTGGACTGCCCCCACGCGTAGTCCGCGAAGGCGATGTGCCATTTCTTGCCGATCTTGTTCACCAGGTAGGGCGCGATGGCCACCGCCTGGGACGGCGCGAAGTCGAACGGTCGGAACGTGTAGCGGCTGCACTTGCTGGTGGTGATCGTGGTGTCAAGGCACACCGTGATCATGTTGACCAGCTTGTGCTCCTCGTACACCGGCATGCAGGCGAGGCAGACGTTGGACAGGTAGCCGCCCGCGTGGGCGTCGATCTTGTCTTCGAGGACCAGCTTCTCCGCCTTCCGCCGACCGACGTCGGGCTTGGACTCGTAGTCGGCGACGATCAGCTCGATCGGCCGGCCGTTGACCCCGCCCCCCTTGTTGATCCGATCCACCGCCATCTGCACGCCCACGAGGGCGGTCTTGCCCCCGGCCGCCGCCGTGCCCGACAGGGGCTGCAGCGTGCCGAGCTTGTAGGGCTTGGCCTGGCCGAAGGCCGAGCGCCACGGCGCGGGCACCAGCATGCCCGCCCCGACCGCTCCCGCCGCCGTCGCGCTCAGCCCGAGCCAGCGTCGCCGCGTGACCTTGCCCCGGTACCAGAACTCCTGCGCATCGTTGCCGTGGTTTGCCATGGTGAGAGCCTCCTGTGACTGCGTAATCGGAATCCTCAGTGAGAAGTTCCCGCCACCGCGGTGAGCGCCTCGTCGAAGACCTCGAGAGTGCGCGCCACCTCCGCGTCGGTGTGGACGAGCGATACGTAGAGCTTCTGGGCCGCCTTGACCGGTCTTATACCGTAAAAGCGCCCCCGGCTGCAAGGGTGCGCTTACTCGGCCGCGGAGACAGCCAGGCGGGCCGGGCCGGGCGGCTTACGCCGAGAGCCCGGCCGCCCGGAGGGCCAGGCGGATCCGGTGTCGCTCGTCGTCGGAGACGGGCGTGAGCGGCGGCCGCACGTGGGCGGCCGGGATGCGGCCGAGGATCACGAGGGCCTCCTTCATGCGGTTGTGCATGTCCACGAAGGGGGGTGCGTAGAACACGTTCACGAGCGGCGTCAGGCGCTCGTTGATCGCGCGCGCCTCGTCGAGCCGTCCCGCCTGCACCGCCGCGAAGAGCGCGGCCTGCAGATCTGCGGTCACGCTGCCCATGCCCGAGATGCAGCCGTCGGCGCCCAGCAGGAAGGTCGCCATCAGGGACATCGTGAACGACGAGAGCATCGCCACCCGCCGGCCGGTGGCGCGGAGCGCCCGCAGGTTTCGCTCGTAGGACACGATGTCGTTCGACCAGTCCTTCACGCCGGCCACCGTTGGGATCTTGCACAGCTCGGCGAGCGTCTCGGGGCTGTAGCCGATGCCCGAGGTGGGCGGGTACTCGAACACGATGAGCGGCAGGTCCACCGCGTCGGCCAGGGTCTGGAAGTGGCGCAGCACCATGTCCGGCTTCTGCTGCGCGCCCCACATGAACAGGGTCGGCGGGAAGACGAGCAGGCTGGACGCGCCCGCCGCGCGGGCGTCGCGCGCGAGGTCCACCGCCTCCAGGGTCCCGTCGCAGTAGACGCCGGCGACGACGGGGATCTTGCCCGCCACCTCGTCGAGCGCGATCGCCAGGGTCCGCTTGCGCTCGTCCCGGGTCAGCGAGGCGACCTCGGCGGCGTGACCGTTGGCCACGATCCCGGTGACGCCGGGGGCGTCGGCGAGCCAGCGGAGATGCGTCCGGTAGGCCGGCTCGTCGACGGCCAGGTCGGCGGTGAAGGGCAGGAGATTGGCCGGCATGCACCCGTGGAAGCGGAGCCCGTTCGTCATGGCGAGAACTCTAGCACACCCGCCGGCGGTTCAGCCGCGCGCCAGCTCGTCCGCCACTTCCTTGGCGGAGAGCACGCGGGCGTAGGCCCGGCGGATGATGTCGAGCGTGGCGCGCTGGATCTCCGGCCAGAGAGTGGCCACGCCGTCCTCGACCACGATCAGCCGGTACTCGCGGTTGAAGCCGCCGATCACGGTGCCCAGCACGCAGATGTCGGTCATGGTGCCGGTGATCACGATCGTGGTGACACCGCGCGCGCGGAGCGCGCCGTCGAGCACGGTGCCGTTGAACCCATCATAGTAATGCTTGCGGATCACGAGCTCGTCCGCGCGGGGCGCGAGCTCGGGGATCACCCGGACGTTGTCCTCGCCCTCGAGGCACGAGGACGAGGGCCGGCCGAAGCCGGTGGGGGCGCCGGGGAGCGCCGGCCGGTGCTCGGGATGGAGCTCGCCCACCAGGAGGGGCGCGGCGGGCGAGTACGTGAACTCGGTGAAGACCACCGGCCGGCGCTTCTCGCGGAAGACGCCGATCAGCTGCTGGATCCGCGGAACCACGTCGCGCGCGGGGGGCACCTCCATCGCCTCGCCCGGTTCCACGAAGGCGCGCTGCATGTCCACCACGAGCAGCGCGGTGCGCGCGGGCTCGAGGGGCAGGGCGCTCCGGAACGCGTCGTCCCGGTCCACCACGGCCTACCAGGCAGATACCGAGAACGCGTTGGGGATGTGGCGGATGGCCTTGACCGCGCCCTCGTCGTTGAAGATCACCGAGACGACGTCGAAGCGGCAGGAGACCTGCCGCAGGCGCTTGAGCTTGAGATAGCCGTGCGCCAGCTTGCCGAGCTGGTTCTGCTTGCGGGTATTCACGGCGGCCTGCGGCGGGTCGCCCTCGGCGGCGCGACGGGTCTTGACCTCGACGAAGACGAGGGTCTTGCCCTCCTTCGCCACGAGGTCGATCTCTCCCGCGCGCGTCCTCACGTTGCGGTCCAGGATGGCGAGCCCACTACGGGCGAGGAAGCGGGCCGCTTCTTCCTCCCCTCTGACGCCGGTGATCTTTCGGGTGTCGGTCGGCACGTGCGCGACTCCTTAGTCAGCCTCGATCCATTGAAGCTCGCTTCGCGAAAACAGCGCCATCTGGTTCCAGATCCCCGCGAACGTGCGGCGGTGCAGCGCGCACGGGCCGTGTCGCTCGAGGGCCACCCGGTGCTCCGGCGTCGGATACCCCTTGTGTCGCCCGAATCCGTACACCGGATACTCGCGGTCCGCCTCTTCCATGATGCGGTCCCTCGTCACCTTGGCGATGATGGAGGCCGCCGCGACCGAGGCCGACCGCCGATCGCCTT
Organism: Candidatus Limnocylindria bacterium; assembly: GCA_035524955.1. Classification (GTDB taxonomy): domain Bacteria; phylum Methylomirabilota; class Methylomirabilia; order Rokubacteriales; family CSP1-6; genus CAMLFJ01. The sequence goes on from DATLFG010000099.1 coordinate 10,531, forward strand.
CCACCAGGTTCCGCTGCGGGCAGCGCAGCCCCGGCACCGTCACGTAGTCCGTCAGCACCAGCTCCGGCTCGGCATCCAGCGCAGCCAGCGCCTGCCCCATCGCCAGCCGCGTCGCCTGCAGGATGTTGAGCCGGTCGATCGTCACGTGATCCACGACCGCGACGCCTACCGCCACCGCCCGCTCGCGGATCACCCCGAAGAGCCGCTGCCGCTCGTCCGGCGGGAGCCGCTTCGAGTCGTCCACCCCCGCGATCCGCGTGCCCGGCGGCAGCACTACCGCCGCCGCGACCACCGGCCCGGCGAGCGGGCCCCGCCCCGCCTCGTCCACGCCCGCGAGACGGGTGATACCCCGCCGCCACGCGGCGCTCTCGAAGCGGTAGGGCGCCCCCGCCGCCAAGGTGCTCGTCTTAGCTCGACGGCTGGCCGGAGGTGGGCGCCTGCGTGATCCGCTTCTCCTTCAGCCGCGCCGCCTTGCCGACCAGCTCGCGGAGGTAGTAGAGCTTGGACCGGCGCACCGTCGCCCGCTTCATCAGCTGGATCTTGTCGATCCGCGGCGAGTGCAGCGGGAACGTGCGCTCCACGCCCACGCCGTAGGAGATGCGCCGAACCGTGAACGAGGCCCCGGTGCCGCCCCCGCGGCGGCGGATGCACACACCCTCGAATGCCTGCAGCCGCTCCTTTTCACCTTCCACCACCTTCACCATCACCTTGACGGTATCCCCGGGCCGGAAGCCGCCCCGGTCCTTCTTGAGGTCGCCCGCCTCGACGATTCGGATCGCTTCCATGATCTGACGCTCCTTGCTCGATGAAGTGTTATTCTAGGAGATCCGCCGGCGTGCGTCCCTGCCGGAACGCATCGGTCCATTTCTGCTCTTCCGGGGTGAGGTCGGCGGTCTCCAGGAGACCCGGCCGGCGCTGCCAGGTTCGCCAGAGCGACATCAGGGCGCGCCAGCGGACGATGCGCCCGTGATCGCCGGAGCGCAGCACCTCTGGCACGTGGGCGCCCCGGAAGATCTCGGGACGGGTGTACTGGGGGTGCTCGAGGAGCCCCCGCGCGAATGAATCGCGGGCGGGCGCATCCTCGTCGCCCAGTACGCCCGGGAGCAGGCGGGTGACCGCGTCGGCCACCACCAGCGCCGCCGGCTCGCCCCCGGTCAGCACGTAGTCGCCGATGGACAGCTCCTCGTCCACGAGCTGCTCGCTCACCCGCTCGTCCACCCCCTCGTAGCGGCCGCACACGAGCACGAGATGGGGCCGGAGCGCCAGCTCGCGCGCCACCCCCTGCGTCAAGCGACGACCGGCCGGGCCCAGCAGGATCACGTGCGCGGGCGCCTCGGCCGAGCCGGTCGCGCGCAGGGCGTCGATCGCGGCACCGAGCGGCTCCGGTTTGAGGATCATGCCGCCGCCGCCGCCGAACGGTGGCTCGTCGGTGACCCGGTGCCGCCCCGCCGCGTGCTCCCGGAGATCGTGGACCCGGATGTCCACGAGCCCGCGCGCGCGGGCCCGGCCCAGGATGGACCCGGCCAGCGGCGCCTCCAGCATCGCCGGGAACAGGGTGACGACGTCGATCCTCACAGGTCGAGCAGCCCTTCCGGCGGATCGATCACGATGCGGCGATCCGCCAGACTCACCTCGACGACGATCTCGGGTACCGCGGGGATGAGCCTCCGCCGGGTCCCGTCGTCCACCAGCCACAGCTCCTGCGCGCCCGGCTCCACGCCCGCGAACCGGCCCACCTGCCGTCCGTCGCGCGTCTCGACCACCGCGCCCTCGAGCTGCCACGGATAGAAGGTGCCTTCCGCCGGAGGCAGCGCCTCCTCCCGGTCCACCGCGAGCAATCGCCCGGAGAAGCGCCGCGCCGCCTCGGGGGAGTCCACGCCGTCCATCCTGAGGTAGACGGTTGCTCCGTCGAAGCGGCACGAGGCGATGCGGCATGGCTCCCGCCGGTCCCCGACGGGCTCCCACAGCGTGCAGGACGTGAGCGCCTTGAACCGCTCGTGCGGCCGGTCGGTGAGCGGGCGCACCTTGACCTCGCCGCGGAGCCCGTAGGGCCGCAGCACCTCACCGATCGTCACGAGGGGCGGGCCGGTCACCGGATCCTCTCGGCCTCGCCTACGCCGTGGTGGCCCCCGCGGCGGCCGCGCTCGCCCGCGCGAGCAGGTTCTTCACGGTATTGGAGGGCTGGGCCCCCTTCCTGATCCAGGCCTGCGCCTTCTCCACCTCGATCTTGATCGTCGGCGGATTGGTCAGGGGGTTGTAGTGCCCGAGCACCTCGATGAACTTGCCGTCCCGCGCCGCGCGCGAGTCCGCCACCACCACGCGGTATGCCGGCTTCCGCGTCGTTCCCGTCCGTCTCAGCCTGATGTGCACCGCCACTGGTCACCTCTCTGTTCGAGTGTCGTGATCCTGCCGTGGTCCGGGGCTCAGCGCGGCAGGAAGGGCAGGGCCCCCTTGAGCTTGCCCATCCGCCCCTCCATGTTCTTGAGTCCCTTCATCATCTTCCGGAGCTGGGCATACTGCTTGAGCAGCCGGTTCACGTCGGAGACGCTCGTCCCGCTCCCCCGCGCGATGCGGGCACGGCGGCTGCCGTTGATGACCGACGGCTCGCGTCGCTCGCGCGGCGTCATCGACGCAATGATCGCCCCGTACCGGTCCAGCTCCTGCTCCTCGCCGCTCATCTCCTTGGGCAGCCCCTTGCCCTTGAAGAAGGGCACCATGTCCATGAGCTGCCCGAGCGGGCCCATGGACCGGAGCTGCTTGAGCTGCGCCGCGAAGTCCTCAAGTGTGAACGCGTCGTCGCGGATCTTCTGGGCCAGCGCTTCCGCCTGCCCGGCGTCCACGGTGGCCTGGGCCTTCTCCACCAACGACAGGACGTCGCCCATGCCGAGGATGCGCTGGGCCAGCCGGTCCGGGTGAAAGGGCTCGAGCGCCTCCGTCTTCTCGCCCACGCCCACGAAGGCGATGGGTCGACCCGTGACCTGGCGAACCGACAGCGCGGCGCCGCCGCGGGCGTCGCCATCCATCTTGGTGAGGATCACCGCGTCGATGCCGATCGCGGCGTTGAACTTCTCGGCGACCGTCACCGCGTCCTGGCCGGTCATCGCGTCCACCACCAGCAGGACGTGATGCGGGCCCACCGCCCGCTTGATGGCGCGCAGCTCCTCCAGCATCTCCTCGTCGATGTGAAGCCGGCCCGCCGTGTCCAGGATGAGCGGGGACAGGCCCCGGCGCGCCGCCTCATCCCGGGCCGCCGCGCAGATGTCCACCGGCCGCTGCGTGGCGTCGCCCACCACCGGGACGCCGAGCTGGGCGCCAAGGGCCGTGAGCTGCTCGACGGCCGCGGGCCGGTACACGTCGGCCGCCGCCAGCATCGGGTGCTGCCCCTGCTTCTGGAAGTGGCGGGCCAGCTTCGCGACGGTGGTCGTCTTGCCCGAGCCCTGCAGGCCCACCAGCATCACCACCGTGGGGGGATGGGGCGCCATCGCCAGGCGATGGGCGGACCCGCCGAGCAGCTCCACCAGCTCGTCGCGCACCACCTTGACCACCTGCTGCCCGGGCGTCAGCGACTGAAGCACGTCCTGCCCGACCGCCTTCACGCGCACGCGGTCGATGAAGGCCTTCACGACCTTGAAGTTGACGTCGGCCTCCAGCAGGGCCACGCGCACTTCGCGCAGCGCCTCCTGGATGTTCTCCTCCGTCAACCGGCCGAAGCCGCGGAGCCGGTCGAGGATGCCGGTCAGGCGATTGGTCAGGCTATCGAGCATCGTGTCTTACCGCCGGGACGCGTTTGTGGAAACGCTAAAGAATACTGACGAGGTCTGAAAAAGTCAAGCCCTTCTCGCTACTTCCGATGCACTCCGCAGGACGGCCACCGCGGCGCCCGGGTCGGGCGCGCCGAAGATGGCGGAGCCGGCCACCAGCACGGTGGCTCCGGCCTCCGCCAGCGGCCCGGCGTTGTCGGCGTTGACCCCGCCGTCCACCGAGACCAGCACGGGCCGGTCCGCGAGCATAGTCCGCAGGCGGCGGATCTTCTCGTAGGCGGTGGGAATGAATGACTGGCCGCCGAAGCCCGGGTTGACCGACATGATCAGCACCAGATCCAGGTTGTCCAGCACGTACTGGAGGACCTCGGGCGGGGTGGAGGGGTTCAGGGCCACGCCCGGCCGGGCCCCGGCTTCGCGGATCATCGTGAGCGCCCGCTCGAGGTGCGCACAGGCCTCGGCATGCACGGTGACGAAGTCGGCGCCGGCCTTCACGTAAGTCTCCACCCAGCGCTCGGGCTCCTCGATCATGAGGTGCACGTCGAGGGGGAGTCGCGTCCGCTTCCGGATCGACTCGATCACCGGCGGCCCGATGGTGAGATTGGGCACGAAGTGGCCGTCCATGACGTCCACGTGGAGCAGGTCCGCGCCGGCCGCCTCCACCCGCGCGATGGCCTCGCCCAGCGCGGCGAAGTCGGCGGACAGGATGCTGGGCGCGATCTTCACGATGCGACGACCTTACCCCAAAGGCCGGAGGGCCGCAAAGGGCGGGTCAGGGCCGCGACCGCCGCATCAGCCGCACCGCGGTGAAGCCGTCGGTGCCGTGGACGTGAGGCAGGCAGCGGATCACGCCGTTCGCGTCGGGTGCCACCGGGAAGCCCGCGGGCGGATCCACCCGCCAGTCGGGGTGCTCGGCGAGGAAGGCCCGCACGATGTCGTCGTTCTCCTCGGGCTCGAGCGAGCAGGTGGCGTAGACCAGACGCCCGCCCGGCCTCCCGAGCGCGGCCGCCGCACCGAGGATGCCCCGCTGCTTCTCCGCGAGCCGGCCCAGCTCCACCTCCTCGCGCTTCCACTTCACGTCGGGATTGCGGCGCAGCACGCCCAGGTTCGAGCAGGGCGCGTCCACCAGCACCCGATCGCAGCGGCCCTTCCAGCGCCCGGACACCGAGGCCACGCCGCCGGCGTGCGCCTCGACGATAGAGACGCCGAGCCGGGAGACCGCCTGGGTCAGGAGCCCGAGCCGCCCGGCGTGCGGATCCATGGCGATGATGCGCCCGCGATTGCCCATGAGCTGGGCGAGGTGGGTGGTCTTGGTCCCGGGCGCGGCGCAGGTGTCCGCGACCAGCTCCCCCGGCTGCGGATCCAGGAGGCGCGCGATCAGCATGGATGCCTCGTCTTGGATCGCGCACCAGCCGGACGCGAAGGCGGCCCACCGGCCGATCCCGCCCCGGCGCACCGTGAGGCCCTCCGGCGCGAGCGACGTGGGATCGGTGTCGGCCAGCTCCTCGTCGCGGAGGCGGGTCGCGAGGTCTTCCCGGGAGATGCGGAGGGTGTTCGCGCGGATCGTCACGGGCGGGCGCTCGTTCAACCCCGCCATGAGCCGTTCCGCCTCCGCCGGCCCGTAGCGCGCGATCCAGCGCGCGGCCATCCAATCCGGGAACGACCAGCGGATCGCGGCCGCCTCGACCGGATCGGCGGGTAACCGCGGCGGCGCCGGCGCCCGCGTGAACGCACGCAGGACCGCGTTGACGAACTCCGCGGGCCCCGGGTTGCGCGACTTGAGCCGCGCGATGCTCACCGCCTCGTCCACCGCCGCCCACCGGGGCACCCGATCCAGGAAGAGGAGCTGGTACGCGGTGAGGCGCAGCACCGCGCGCACCCAGGGGTCGAGCTTGGCGAGCGGGCGGTTGAGATGCGGAGTGAGGCGCCAGTCCAGGTGGCGGCGCCAGCGGAGGGTGCCGTAGACGATCTCGGTGCACAGCCCCGCGTCGCGGGCGTCGAGGCGCGCGCGGTCGAGCGCTGCCTCGAGCGCGAGATCGGCGAAGGCACGGTCCCGCTCGACGCGAACCAGGATGTGGAGCGCCTCGTACCGGGCCTGGGAGACCGGTCCCGCCTTGAGCACCGGGCTCACCGGGTGGGCTCCGTCACGCGCGCCCCAGCGGACAGGCGGACGCCACGAAGGAAGTCGGGCCAGGGCATCGCCTTGCGATTCTCCGGCTGGACCTCGAGCGGGAGGAGCAGGCCGTCGCCGGTGACGATGGCGAGGGCTCCCTCACCCCTGAACCCCTCACCTTTGAACCCCTCACCCTGCCCTCTCCCCTGATGGGAGAGGGGGGGAGGCGTGGGGACGAGGGTGCCCGGGGGCGCGGTGACGCCCGCGGCCGGCAGCGCGGTCGCGCGCCAGACCAGGAGGCGGCCGGCCGGCGTGACGAGCGCGGCGCCCGGCCACGGATTGCAGCCGCGCACGCGATTGACGAGATCGCGCGCGGGCTCCACCGGCCGCAGCCAGCCGTCCTCTTTCTTGAGCCGCGGTGCGAGCGTGGCCTTCGCGTGGTCCTGGGGGATGCGCGGCAGCGTATCGATGCCCTCGAGCGTCCGCAACAGGAGCCGGGCGCCCATCTCGGCCAGCCGCGCGGAGAGCTCGCCGGCCGTCTCCTCGGGGCCGATCTCGGTCGTCTCGGTCAGGAGCACGTCGCCGGTGTCCATGCCCGGGTCCATCTGGAATGTGGTGATCCCGGTGGCCGTCTCACCGCGCATGATCGCCCAGGCGATCGGCGCCGCGCCGCGGTAGCGCGGCAGCACCGACCCGTGGACGTTGATGGAGCCGTGGACCGGCACGTCGAGTACCGCCTTGGGCAAGATCTGGCCGAACGCGGTGACGACGGCGACGTCGGCCCGGTACTCGCCGAGGCGCTCCGGCCAGCCGGCCTCGCGGAGCCGCGGCGGTTGCAGCACCGGGACGGAAGCCAGGAGAGCGCGCTGCTTCACCGGGGAGGGCGTCACCGCGCGGCCGCGGCCCGCCGGCCGGTCGGGCTGGGTGATCACCGCCACCACCTGGTGGCGGGTCAGCAGAGCTTCGAGCGTGGGCAGGGCGAAGGCCGGCGTGCCGTAGAACAGGACGCGCAGCCGGGACCCGCTAGAGCGCGAAGGCGTGGTTCCCCATCTCCTTGGGGAAGCCTTCCTTCTGGATCTTCTTCTTGATGCGGTCCCGGGTCACCGGGGGCAGCCGGTCGATGAAGAGGACACCGTCGAGATGATCCAGCTCGTGCTGGACGATCCGGGCCTTGAGCCCGGTGGCCTCGAGCGAGACGGGCTTGCCGTCCGCGTCCACCGCCTTCACCGAGATCGTCTTGCTGCGCTCGACCACGCCGAAGACCCCGGGGAGGGAGAGGCACCCTTCCTCCTCGCGGATCGTCCCGCTGCGGCTCTCGATCACCGGGTTGATCAGAGCCTGCGCGCCGCCCTTGCCGTCGTCCATCACGAGAATGCGGTAGGGCAGCCCCACCTGGGTCGCGGCCAGCCCGATGCCGACTTGGTGCCACATGGTCTCGGTCATGTCCGCGATGATTCGCTCGATCTCGGCGGTGATGTCGCGCACCGGGGTGGCTACCTGACGCAGGACCGGGTCGCCGTAGAGCCTCACCGTCAGCAGTGCCACTGTCTCGTCTCCTCTCCCGGGTCGTTGTTCAGCCGTTTGACTGCGGATCCATCTCTACTTCTACCATACCGGCCGATCGCCGTCGCCGCCCGAGGAAGGGCTCGAGCGGCGGCGCCAGGAGCCGCGGCAGCTCGACGGGCCCCTTGATGACGAAGCGCCACCGGCTATTGCGCCCGCGTGGAGGGCTTACGGGGACGGGTGGATAGACCGTGAGGCCAGCGATGCCCCGGAGGGCGGCCGCGCACTCGATGGCGAGGGCCTGCACCGGGCCCTCCTCCCGGCCCCGAACCGACACCTCGGCGAGCCGGCGGTAGGGCGGATAGCCTAGCTCGGCCCGGAACCTGAGCTCATCCTCGTAGAAGCTCGCGCGATCCTGCGCCTGCACGGCCCGCACCGCGTAGTGCTCGGGGTGCTGCGTCTGGATCACCAGGCGGCCACCCGGTGTCACCGACTCCGCGGCGGCCCACAGGAGCTGCCAGGCCCGCTCGCCCGCGCGGAAATCGGGCACCCGCAGCATCCCGTCGAGGGCGACGAAGCCGACGCAGCCCACCGAGTGGCGGGGCAGCGACCGGAGCAGCGCGGGTGTGCCGATGAGCACCTGGGCCTCGATGCCTCGGCGCGAGACGGTCAGCCGGGGAAAGCGGCGCGCGACCGAGGTCTGGACGCGCTCGGGATCCCAGCCGAACGGCGAGAGCCGGTGGCCGCCGCACGCCGGGCAGTGATCGGGCGGTGTCTCGGCGCGGGCGCAGAGCGGACAGTGCAGGGCGCTCCGGTCGCGCGCGAGCGCGAGGGCCACGGCGCAGTCGGGGCACCGCAGGACGGCGCCGCACTCGTCGCAGGCGAGCGCGGCCGTCCGGCGGCTGACGATGAGGACCGCGCGGCGTCCCTGCCGCGACATGTCCTCGATGGCGCGGGTCAGCGGCAGGGTGAGCGGATGATTTCGGAGGATGCCGCGAGTGTCGGCGGTGATGACCTGGGGCCAGGGCGCCGCCGGGGCGTCCGGCCGGACCATCCGGCCCTGCCGCGCGTGCCACCAGCTCTCCGCCGACGGCGTGGCGGACAGCAGGAGAAGCCGGCTGCCGTCGAGCTCGGCCCGCCGCCGCAGCAGGTCGCGGGAATGCAGCCGCGGCGCGCCCGGCGGCTTGTGGGCCGAATCGTGCTCGTCGATCATGGCCAGCGTTGCCGGCGGTGGCAGCGGCGCGAGCAGCGCGGAGCGCGTGCCGACCACGATGCGGCTGCGGCCGCGGGCGGCCGCGAACCAGGCTCGGCGACGCTCCGCCTCCGTGACACCGCTGTCGAGTCGGGGCGCGTCGAGCCGCCGCGCCCAGCGTGCGGCCGCCTCGCGATCCGGCGTGATGAGTAGCGCGGTGCCGGGCTCGCCCTCGAGACACTCCGCGAGCCGGTCCTCGCGTCGCTCGTCCGTCCAGAGCTCAGGCGCGCGCGGCGGGCCGGGCGCGGTGGCGGCCGGCGGCGACACCGTCTCGGCCGCGCCGCCGCGTGGGGGCGGTGGCAGCAGGGAGAGGAGCGTGGAGCCCCACGACGACAGGCTCTCCCCCGCGGCCCAGCGCCCCAGCTCGAGCGCGGCCTCGGACAGCACCGGCACCGGCTCGACCACGCGCTGCAGCGGCTTCAGCCCGGCCGGATCACCCTCGCGCAGCCCGACCACCACGCCGACCCGCGCGCGGCCCTGGAGCGGCGCGCCGACCCGCTGCCCCCGCACCACCACCAGCCCAGGCGGAACGACGTAGGAGAATGCGTGATCGATGGGAATGTCAAAGACAACGTCGGCGATCACTCGACTACGGGTGTCCGCCGACCGGCAACCACGAGTGTCCGCCGACTGGGGGAGTGCGGGGGCCATGTCTGGGCCCCGCATTTGAAGAGCTTGAAGAACTAAACGAGCGTCCGCCGATCACGAGCGTCCGCCGAATACGACCGTCCGCCGACCAACCTTACCGCGCACCGTTGTCCGAGTGCGCGTCATACTCCCGTCGTGCCAGCTTGAGATCGTCCCAGGCCATCCGCCGGAACTCCGGGCCGGGATTGCGCAGCAGGAAGGCGGGGTGGAAGGTGGGCACGAGCACGCTCGCCCGATACTGATACGTCTTCCCGCGCAGGCGGGTGATGCCTTCCTTGGTCCCGAGCAGGGTCTGCGCGGCGAAGTTGCCCAGGGCCAGGATCACGTGCGGGCCGATCGTGTCGATCTGGGCCATCAGGAACGGGCTGCAGGCCGCGACCTCGTCGGGCTCCGGGTTACGGTTGCGCTCGGGCCGGCACTTCACCACATTGGCGATGTAGCAATCGCGCTCGCGGTCGAATCCGACCGAGGCCAGCATCTTGGTGAGGAGCTGGCCGGCGCGGCCGACGAAGGGCAGCCCCTGCCGGTCCTCTTCCTCGCCGGGGCCCTCGCCCACCACCATGAGCCGCGCCCGCGCACTGCCCGAGCCGAACGCGACGTTCGTGCGGCTCTTGCAGAGCTTGCAGAGTTGGCAGCCCTGGCGCGCGCGCTCCTGCTCGCGCAGGGCGTCCGCGGGATCGGGGAACGGCACGGTGGCGAGGGTGAGGTCGCGCAGGCCGAGATCGCGGTGGTGTCTGAGCGTGTTGGCCAGCCCGCGCAGGGCCAGGGCCACGGCCTCCCGCGGGTCGCTCATCGGGTTAGTGTGCGGCGCGGTTGGAGGCGGAGGAGCGATCGGCCGCGCGCAGCCCCACGACGCGGTCGAGAATGGCGTCGGCGACGTCCAGCTTGCTCATCCGGGGCAAATCGGCGACGCCGCCCCAGCGGTCGAGCAGCGTGACCTGATTGTCCTCGGCATCGAAGCCGATGCCCTTCACGCTGACGTCGTTGGCCACGAGCAGATCCACGCCCTTGGCCTGGAGCTTGGCAGCCGCGTTGGCCCGCACGTCGTGGGTCTCGGCCGCGAAGCCCACCAGGAACGCGCGACCCTTCCGGGCGGCCAGCTCCTTCAGGATGTCGGGATTGGGGGCGAGATCGAGCGTGAGGCCCTCGTCCTTGCGCGACTTGATCTTGGTCGCGCTCGGCTGCTTCACGCGATAGTCGGCCACCGCCGCCGCCTTGATGACGATGGTGGAGCGCTCGAGGTGCTGGAGCGCGGCCTCGCGCATGTCCTCGGCGGTCTGCACGGGCACGTACACCGCGCCCGCGGGCGGCGTCAGCGCGGTGGGGCCGGAGATCAGGATCACCTCGGCGCCGCGGCGCAGCGCGGCGGTCGCCACCGCCTGGCCCATCTTCCCGGACGAGCGATTCGAGATGTAGCGCACCGGATCGATGGGCTCGCGCGTCGGGCCCGCGGTGACCAGCACCCGCTCGCCCGCCAGGTCGCGCCGCGGGGCCAGGAGGCGCTCGAGCGCCTCGAGGATGGCGTCGGCCTCGGGCAGCCGGCCCCGGCCCGAGAGGCCGGAGGCGAGCGCGCCCGCGTCGGGCTCGAGCACCGTGACCCCGCGCCCGCGCAGCGTCTGCACGTTCGCGGTCACCGCCGCGTGACCCCACATGCCGCCGTCCATGGCGGGCGCCATGAGCACGGGGCAGCGGACGGCGAGCAGGAGCGTGGTGAGGAAATCGTCGGCGATGCCGTGGGCGGCCTTGGCCAGGAGATTGGCGGTGGCGGGGGCCACGATCAGGGCGTGGGCCCGCTCGGCGAGGGCGACGTGCTCGACCGCCTCCGCGCTCTGGGGATCGAAGAGATCGGAGAGTACCGGCCGGCCGGACAGGGTGCGGAACGTGAGGGCGCCCACGAAGCGCTCGGCGTGCGCGGTGGTCGCCACCGTCACCTGCGCGCCCGCGCGCGTCAGCTCCCGCAGCAGGAAGACCGCCTTGTAGGCGGCGATGCTGCCGGTGACGCCCAGGATCAGCTCTTTGTTCTGGAGGGTCATTTGCCGATTGCGTCCGCTTACCGTACGCTTCGTCTACCGTCTAAGTCTTTAAGCTCTATTCAATGCGGGGGCCCAGAAATGGCCCCCGCACTCCGCCAGGTGGCGGACACTCGTCTGAGATTGGCTCCGTTTCGTTCTGGCCTCGCTTCAGAGCTTTGGTGCGTCGTCTTCCTTGACCCGGTATCCCACCCGTGATTCGGCGATCTCTTCCAGGGCGTTGCTCGTGGGCTTCTTGTGACGGCTCTCGACCTGGGACTTGGCGCCGCGGTTGAGCTGGCGCGCGCGCTTGGCCGCGAGCACCACCAGCATGTAGCGGTTGGAGACGTTGTCCAGGGACTTTTCCAGCGATGGGAACGACATCAAGCGGGTACCTCCATGTCGGGGAATCTCAGGGTGAGTCGGCTCGTGCGGCAGCGCTCGGCCTGGATGATGGTCGCGAGCTGGTCCACCGCGTCCTTCACGTCACGGTTGATGATCAGGTAGTCGTACTGGCGCCAGGCCGCGATCTCTTCGCGGGCCCGGCTGAGCCGTCGCGCGATGTCGCCGGCGGAGTCGCTCTTGCGCTCGCGCAGCCGGGCTTCCAGCTCGGCCATCGAGGGAGCCATGATGAACACCGACATCGCCTCCGGATAGCGCTGACGGAGCTGCCGGGCGCCGTGCGTGTCGATGTCGAGGAGCACGTCCAGGCCCCGGCTCAGCGCGCCCTCGAGGGCCTTGGCGGGCGTGCCGTAGTGGTGCCCGTGCACCTGGGCCCACTCCGCGAACTCGTCGCGGCCGCGCATGGCGGTGAACTGACCTTCGGTGACGAAGAAGAAGTCGGCGCCCGCCTTCTCCCCCGGGCGCGGATCGCGAGTGGTGTAGGAGACCGAGTAGTAGAGGTCGGGGACCAGGGAGCGCACCTCGTGGCAGAGCGTGGTCTTGCCCGCCCCCGACGGGGCCGACACGACCACCAGTGTTCCGCGACGCTTGATCAGCTGCATCGGATTACCATCTCCGCTCGCCTCGCCTGCAGCTCGCCCGGCTGTTCATATCCGCTCGCCTCGCCTTCGGCTGCAGCTCGCCCGGCTATTCCAGGTTCGCGACCTGCTCGCGCATCTTCTCGAGCGTGGACTTGGCCGCGATCACCGCCTGGGAGATCTCCAGATCGTCCGCCTTGGAGCCGATGGTGTTCACCTCGCGGTTGATCTCCTGGAGGAGGAAATCGAGGGTGCGGCCCACCGGGCCGTCACCGGCCAGCAGGGCGCCGAGCTGGGCCAGGTGGGCGCGCAGGCGCGCCAGCTCCTCGCTCACGTCGGTCTTGTCCGCCCACACCGCGACCTCGGTGGCGAGCCGCGCCTGGTCGATCTCCGCGCCCGCCAGCATGGCATGCATCCGCTCGCGGAGGCGGCCGGCCCGCCGCTCCACCGCGATCGGCGCGCGCCGGGCCACCGTGTCCACGTGGGCGGCGAGCGTCGCGCCGAGGCCGGCCAGCTCCTGGGCGAGCGCGCGGCCCTCGGTCTCGCGGCGCTCCACCAGGTCCGCCAGCGCGGAGCTGAGCGCCCGCTCGAGCAGGGGCCACGCCTCCTCGGGGGACAGGGGTGCCTGCTCTTCTCGCGTCAGCACGCCCGATTGGGCCATCACCCAGCCCAGGGCCGGCCCGTCTCCCAGGTCGAGGGCCTGGGACAGCGTGCGGGCGGCCTCGGCGTATTCCCTGGCCTGGGCGACGTTGACCGTGAGCGGATTCAGCACGGTGCCTTCGGGTGCGGTCACCATCGCGCTCGCGTCCACGCGGCCACGCTGCACCGCCGCCTGGATCAGCCGGCGCGCGTCCGCCTCGAAGGCGCCCAGGGCCCGGGGTAGCTTGAGGGAGATGTCGAGGTGCCGGTGATTCACCGACTTGCACTCGACCGAGAGGATGGTGCGCGCCCCCGCCGCCTCGGCCCGTCCATAGCCGGTCATGCTGCGGATCATCGCGGCCTCTCGGGCTCGGGGGTGGTGGTGAGGGGGCACTCCCAAACTGCCATCACCGCACGATAGCCCAAAACACCTTATCTGTCAATGTCTTTGGGCCAATCACGCGTTGACGGGCGATGGATGAGGGGCGAGGTCAGCGCGCGGAGTAGGCGGTCAGCTCTTCCTCGTAGGCGCCCGCGGCGGTATCGGTGCCCCGTACCTTGACCCAGCCCCTGACCGCGGGGCTGTACCAGAACTCCTGTGACGCGCCGCTCTCGATCTCGCGCCGCGACACCTTGAAGGCCTTGAAGGTGCCCGCGGGTGTCTTGACTTCCTCGTAGGCCTCAACCGCCCAGACGCTGGTGAGCACGAAACGCTGGTCCTGCGCGGGGCCGTCCGTCCAGGTCACGGTGGCCGACCACGACTTGCCGACTTGAAGCGGCCACCGCCAGTCCTCGGGCGGTGTGGCCCGGCGCACCGTCCGGCCGTCGGTGACCCGCGCCAGGTAGCCGAGCTGCTTCGTGTACCAGTAGCGGGAGTCGCCCGCCTCGACCTCATAGGCCTCGTGGCCTTCGAAGATGCCCTCGCGCAGCACCCGCCGGGTGATCGTGTAGGCTCCCTCGCGTCCCTTGCCGCGATACGTCCAGGAATCTCCCGCCGTCCAGCGGGGCCGCTCCGAGACCTGAACGGTCCGCGACTCCCCGGCGCTCTCGCAGCCGGCGAGCAGCGCCACGAGGGGGAGCATCGTGAGCAGCCGGATAGCCAGGCGATGGTGAGACATGAGCTTGTCTCCGAGCATACCGCACTTGACACGGGTGCCCCCCAGTCCTGCAGAAGGACGTCGGGAGGACCGGGACATGACGACCCCCACGCCTCGCCGGCGCACGTGACCGCGCACTTCCTGACCGGCCTGGTGGGGCCGAGCGTCCACGCCCCGGTGCGGGGCGGCCGGCTGGTCCTCGGAGAGCTCCAGCGGATCGTGCTGCTGGAGCTCGAGGGGCCGTGGCGGCGGGAGATCGAGCTGCGCCGGCTCGCGGACGCCTAGGCGCCCCCGCGCGCGACGTACGGGAGGTTGCGGTACCGCTCGTCCTTGTCGAGGCCGTAGCCGACCACGAAGACGTCGGGGATCTCGCGGCCCACGTAGTGCAGCGTGAGCTCCTGGGGGCGCGCGCACTGCTTGGCGAGCAGCGCGCAGACGCGGATCGAGGCGGGGTTGCGGGTCTGGAAGTTGCGCAGCAGGTAGGCGAGTGTGCGCCCGGTCGCGCAGATGGCCTCCACCACGATGACGTCCCGCCCCTCGATCGGATCGTCCAGGTCCTTGCGGATCCGGACCACTCCCGAGGCGGTGACCGGAGCGTAGGGGACCACCGAGATGAAGTCCACGGTCACCGGCACGGTGAGCGCCCGCATGAGGTCGGAGAGGAAGACCGCCGAGCCCTTGAGCACGCCGACAAGGTGGGCCGGGCGCTCGCCGTAGTCGGCGGATATCCGAGCGGCCAGCCGGGCGACCTCGGTCCGGACCGCGTCGCGATCCACCAGGACCTCGCCCGGACTGTCGCTCCCCGCTGGCATCAGGCGAACCGGGTGACCCGGAGGAACTCCCGCGACCGCCGGATCAGGTCTCCGGGCACCAGCCCGGCCCGCTCCCAGCTATCGAAGCACTGCGAGATCGTGAGCACCGCGTGCAGCGTGTAGCCACGGGCCGCGAGCAGCTCGCGGCCGCCCTGCTCCCGGTCGACCAGGATGACCAGGTCTTTCACGACCAGGCCGGCCTCTTCCAGCGGGGCGATCGCCTCGAGCTTGCTCGCCCCGTCGGTGATGATGTCGTCGATGAGCACCACGCGCTCGCCCGGCTTGAACTGCCCCTCGATGCGCCGCCGGATGCCGTGGCCCTTGTCCTCCCGCCGCGGATAGATGAGGGGCACGCGGCCCGCGAGGCTGGCCGCGACCGCCAGCGGCAGGCCCGCATACGGGATGCCGCCGACGCGGTCACCGCCGCAACGGGCCACCTCCGCGGCCATCAGCGCGCCGATGCTCTCCAGCACGTCGGGGAAGGAGATGACCACGCGCAGATCGATGTAGAAGGGCGACAGGATGCCCGACTTGAGCGTGAACTCGCCGAAGCGAATGGCCCCGATCTCGAAGAGGCGCCGGATAAGGGTCTCGTGCGGGTCCGCCGCGCTCACGACGTCATCTCCCGCAGGACCGCTGCGGCGGCCGCGGCCGGGTCCGGGGCGACGGTGATCGGGCGCCCCACCACGAGGTAGTGGGCGCCGGCCCGCGCGGCCGCGCGCGGGGTCGCGATGCGGGACTGGTCGCCCGCGGCGCCGCCCGCCGGCCGGACGCCCGGGGTAACGATCACCCACGCGGGCCCGCGATTGGTGCGGAGCGCGGCGATCTCGTGAGGCGAGGCGACGCAGCCGTCGAGGCCCGCCGCCGCCGCCATCCCGGCCAGGTGGAGCACGTGGCCCTCGACGGAGCTCGCCACCCCCAGATCGCGGCTCAGCGCGCCGCGGTCGAGGCTCGTGAGCACGGTCACCGCCAGCGTGATGGGCTTCCGCACGCCGAGCTCCTTCGCGGCGGCGGCCGCGCCCTCGGCCGCCGCGGTCATCATGGCACGCCCCCCGGAGGCGTGGACGTTGAACATGAGCACGCCCATGCGGGCGGCTTCCCGGGCGGCGCCCGCCACCGTGTTGGGAATGTCGTGGAACTTGAGGTCGAGGAAGACCTCGGCGCCCCGCTTGTGGACGCTCTCGACGGCGGCCGGCCCCGCGGCGGTGAAGAGCTGGGAGCCGATCTTGAAGCGCGTCACCTGGCCCTGCAGGCGATCGAGGAGCCGCTCGGCGCCGGCCAGGCTCTCCACGTCGAGCGCGACGATCAGGCGGTCCTTCGGATCACGAGGCGTCATGGTATTCCTGGAGCGGCTTCACGGAGATCTCGCCCTTGAGCAGCGCCTCGATGCCGCCGATCGCGGCCTGGGCCCCGTCCACCGTGGTGTAGTAGGGGATGTTCTGGGTCACCGCGGTGCGCCGGATGAGGTAGGAGTCCTTGCGCGCCCGGCCGTCCTCCGGGGTGTTGAAGACCAGCGCGATCTCCCCCCGCTTCATGAGATCCACGATGTTGGGGCGATAGCTCTCGTTGACCTTGTAGACCGTCTCCACCGTCATGCCCTGGCGATGCAGCAGCTTGGCGGTGCCGACGGTGGCCACCAGGCTGAAGCCCATCTCGGCCAGCCGCTTGGAGATCTGGAGCGCAGCGCGCTTGTCGCGGTTCTTGACCGAGACGAACACCTTGCCCGAGGTGGGCAGGGGCGAGCCGGCCGAGAGCTGCGACTTCACGTAGGCCTTCCGGAAGTCGTGGTCGATACCCATGACCTCGCCGGTGGACTTCATCTCGGGGCCGAGGATGGTGTCCACGCCCGGGAACTTGATGAAGGGGAAGACCGCCTCCTTCACCGCGATGTGCTGGACTAGGCGCTCCTCGCCGAAGCCGAGCCTCACCAGGGTGTCCCCGAGCATCACCCGGGTCGCGAGCTTGGCCAGGGGTACCCCGATCGCCTTCGACACGAAGGGCACCGTCCGGGAGGCGCGCGGGTTGACCTCGAGCACGAAGATCTGCTCGTTCTTGATCGCGAACTGGATGTTGAGCAGGCCGATGACGCCCAGCTCGGTCGCGAGCGCGCGGGCCTGGGCCTGGATGCGCTCGATCTGGTCGTCGCCCAGCGAGTAGGGCGGCAGCGCGCACGCGGAGTCCCCGGAGTGCACGCCCGCCTTCTCCACGTGCTCCATGACTCCGCCCACCACCACCCGCCGGCCGTCCGCGATGGCATCCACGTCGATCTCGAGCGCGTCCTCGAGGAACTTGTCCACCAGGATGGGATGCTCCGGGCTCACCCGCACCGCTTCCTTCATGTAGCCCTGGAGATCCGCCTCGTCGTACACGATCTGCATGGCGCGCCCGCCCAGGACGTAGGACGGTCGCACCAGCACCGGGTAGCCGATGGTGTTCGCGATCCGCGAGGCCTCTTCGTAGGAGCGCGCGGTGGAGCCGGGCGCCTGCGCCAGGCCGAGCCGGTCGAGGAGGTCCGAGAAGCGGCGGCGGTCCTCGGCGCGGTCGATCGCGTCGGGCGGGGTTCCCAGGATCGGCACGCCCGCGCGCTCGAGCGGCACCACCAGCTTGAGGGGGGTCTGCCCGCCGAACTGCACGATGACCCCGCGCGGCTGCTCCCGCTCCACGATGTTCATCACGTCCTCGAACGTGAGCGGCTCGAAGTAGAGGCGGTCGGAGGTGTCGTAGTCGGTGGAGACCGTCTCCGGGTTGCAGTTGACCATGACCGCCTCGACGCCCGCGTCCCGCAGCGCGAAGGCGGCGTGCACGCACGCGTAGTCGAACTCGATGCCCTGGCCGATGCGGTTGGGCCCGCTGCCCAGGATCACCACCTTCTCGCGGGGGGTCGGGAGGGCCTCGTCCTCTTCCTCGTAGGTCGAATAGAGGTACGGGGTGTGGGCCACGAACTCGGCCGCGCAGGTGTCGACCATCTTATAGACAGGTTTGATGCCGGCTTCGACCCGGGCGTGCCGGACCTGCTCCTCCGTGGCTCCGGTCAGCTGGGCAATCCTCTTGTCGGCGAATCCCATTTGCTTGGCCTTCCGCAAGATCGCGGCGTCGCCGAGCCCGGCCGCGCCGATCGTGGCCTCGTACTCCACGATCTGGCGCATGTTGTCGAGGAACCACGGATCGATGGCGGACAGCTCGTGGATCTCCCGCGTACCGAGCCCCCGCCGGTAGGCCTCGCCGATGGCGAAGCAGCGGTCCGCGTTGGGGATGCGGATCTTCTGCCGGAGCTCGTCGAGATCCGTGATCGGCCGGTCCAGCGCGAGCCCCCAGCGATCCTGCTCGAGCGAGCGCACCGCCTTCTGGAGGGCCTCCTTGAAGGTGCGGCCAATCGCCATGACCTCGCCCACCGACTTCATCTGGGTGGTCAGGGTCTGGTCCGCCTCCGGGAACTTCTCGAAGGCCCAGCGCGGGATCTTCACCACGCAGTAGTCGATGGCGGGCTCGAACGACGCGGGGGTCTCGCGGGTGATGTCGTTGCGCAGCTCGTCGAGGGTGTAGCCCACCGCGAGCTTGGCCGCAATCTTGGCGATCGGGAAGCCGGTCGCCTTGGAGGCGAGCGCGGAGGAGCGCGACACCCGCGGGTTCATCTCGATCACCACCATGCGGCCGTCCACCGGATTGATGCCGAACTGGATGTTGGAGCCGCCGGTCTCGACGCCGATCTCGCGGATGATCGCGAGCGAGGCGTCGCGCATCAGCTGGTACTCCTTGTCGGTCAGCGTCTGGGCGGGGGCCACCGTGATCGAGTCGCCGGTGTGCACGCCCATCGGATCGACGTTCTCGATCGAGCAGATGATGACCACGTTGTCCTTCAGGTCGCGCATCACCTCGAGCTCGAACTCCTTCCAGCCGATCACCGATTCCTCCACCAGCACCTGCTGGAGCGGACTCTGCTGGAGCCCCCACTTGATCGCGGTCTCGAGCTCCTCCGGATGGTAGGCGATCGAGCCGCCGGTGCCGCCCAGGGTGAAGGAGGGCCGGATGATCAGCGGGAACTGCATGCGCCGCTGCCGCATGCCCGCGAGCGCGTCCTCGGAGCTGCTCGCGTAGAAGCCCTTGGGCATCGCGAGTCCGATGCGCTCCATGGCGGCCCCGAAGAGGTTGCGGTCCTCCGCGGTCTTGATCGCGGGCAGCTTGGCCCCGATCAGCTCGACCCCGTAGCGGTCCAGGGTGCCGTCCTCCGCGAGGGCCACCGCGAGGTTGAGGCCGGTCTGCCCGCCCACGGTGGGCAGCATCGCGTCGGGCCGCTCGCGCGCGATGACCTTGGCCACGAAC
Source organism: Candidatus Limnocylindria bacterium (assembly GCA_035524955.1). Classification (GTDB taxonomy): domain Bacteria; phylum Methylomirabilota; class Methylomirabilia; order Rokubacteriales; family CSP1-6; genus CAMLFJ01. The sequence continues at coordinate 29,665 of DATLFG010000099.1, forward strand.
TCGGGCGTGAGCGGCTCCACGTAGGTGCGGTCCGCCATCTCGGGATCGGTCATGATGGTGGCCGGGTTCGAGTTCACCAGCACGACCTCGAACCCCTCCTCGCGCAGGGCCTTGCAGGCCTGGGTGCCCGAGTAGTCGAACTCGCAGGCCTGGCCGATGACGATCGGCCCGGAGCCGATGAGGAGGATCTTGCGGATGTCGGTGCGCTTCGGCACGGTGAGCGGCTTCTAGGCGTCGATCAGCCCGTAGACGATGGACGTCTCCGGCGTGGCCTCGTCGCGCCGGTAGAGCACGTCGTCGAGGCGACCGTTGCCGATCCACGCGACCTCGCCGTTGCCCCACAACTTCTCGCCGAGCACGCTCATGCGCTTCTCGACGCGCTCCTTGACCGCGTGCGCCTCGAGGCTCAGCTCGCTGTCGGTCGTGAAGACCGCCCAGTCCGGCTTCTGGCCCGACTCCTCGGTCTTGCGGTAGGCGATGAGGTACTTGGGCATCGGTTCACCCTCCCATGAGGTCAGCGAAGCGACGGAACAGGTAGTGCGAATCGTGCGGGCCCGGCGAGGCCTCCGGGTGGTACTGCACGGAGAAGATCGGCAGCTCCCGGTGCCGCATTCCCTCCGAGGTGCCGTCGTTGAGGTTGACGTGTGTCTCCACCAGCCCGAACTTCTCGATCGATCGCGGATCGACCGCGAATCCGTGATTCTGCACGGTGATCTCGACCCGCCCGGTGGTGAGATCCTTCACCGGGTGGTTGCCCCCGTGGTGGCCGAACTTGAGCTTGTAGGTGCTGCCCCCGAACGCGAGCCCCAGGATCTGGTTGCCCAGGCAGATGCCGAAGATCGGGGCCTTCCCGACGAGCTCGCGCACGGTCTCGATGAGATACGGCACCGCCTCGGGGTCGCCGGGGCCATTGGAGAGGAAGATGCCGTCCGGCTTCCGCTCGAGCACCGCGGCCGCGCTCGTGTTCGCGGGCACGACCTCGACCCGGCAGCCGAGCCCGGTCAGGCACCGCAGGATGTTCTGCTTGATGCCGGAGTCGAAGGCGATGACCTTGAAGCGAGGAGGCGGCGGCGTGGTGTAGCCGCGCGCCAGATCCCAGGGCGCCTCGTCCCAGCCGTGGGGCTGCGTCACGCTCACCTCGGTGACCAGGTCCCGCCCGAGCAAGCCGGGCAGCGCCCGCGCCCGCTCCGCGAGGCGCGCCGCGTCCGGCTCCTCGGTGGAGATGATGCCTTCCTGCGCGCCGTGATCGCGCAGGTGCCGCGTGAGGGCGCGCGTGTCGATGCCCTCGATGCCCACGATGTGGTGCTCGCGCATGTAGGTGTCGAGCGGCACCCGCGCGCGCCAGCTCGAGGGGAACGGGCAGGCTTCCTTGACGATGAAGCCGGCCAGCCAGGGCCGCCGGGACTCGACGTCCTCCGGGTTGATGCCGTAGTTGCCGATCAGGGGATACGTCATGCAGACCATCTGTCCGCGATACGACGGGTCGGTGAGGATCTCCTGGTAGCCGGTCATGGACGTGTTGAAGACGACCTCACCGTGGCTCTCGCCGGAGGCGCCCAGGGCCTCCCCGCGGAAGACGCGGCCGTCCGCGAGCGCGAGCAGGGCCGGCCGCGTCACGACGGCACCCGGACGCCGCCGACCAGGGTCATCCACGGTGCGCCCGCGCCGGTGAACCCCGCGAACGGGGTGTTCCGGCCGCGCGAGCGGAAGGCGGCCGGCTCCACCGTCCACGTCCGCTCCAGATCGAGGATCGTGATGTCGGCGGCGGCGCCGGGGGCCAGGCTACCCCCGGGCAGGTTCAGGAGCCGCGCGGGCGCGGCGCTGAGCCGGGTCACCAGGGTCGGGAGATCCAGCACGCCGGGGCGCACGAGCCGGTCGAGCAGCAGCGGCACCGCGGTCTCGAGGCCCACGATACCGTTGGCCGCCTCCGCGAACTCGCCCTCCTTCTCGGAGAGCGCGTGCGGGGCGTGGTCGGTGGCCACGCAGTCGATGGTGCCGTCCACCAGGGCTTCGAGGCACGCCTCGACGTCGCGCTTGCCGCGGAGCGGGGGCACCATCTTGCAGTTGGAGTCGTAGCTGCGCACGACCTCGTCGGTGAGCAGCAGGTGATGCGGGGTCACCTCCGCGGTCACCCGGACGCCGCGCGCCTTGGCGTCGCGCACGAGCCGCACCGCGCCCGCGGTCGAGATGTGCGCGATGTGCAGGTGCGCGCCGGTGAGCTCGGCGAGGATGATGTCACGGGCCACCATCACGTCCTCGGATGCTCCGGGCTGGCCGGAGAGGCCCAGCTCGGTGGAGACGAACCCCTCGTGCATGGCCCCGTCATGAGCGAGCTCGCAATCCTCCGCGTGGCTGATGACCGGTACGCCGAAGGGCAGGGCGTATTCCATCGCCCGGCGGTACAGCTCCGCGTTCATCACGCACTTGCCGTCGTCGGAGAAGGCCACGCAGCCGCCTTCCGCCTGCTCGGCCAGCTCGGCGAGCTGCCGGCCTTCGAGGTTCCGGGTCACCGCGCCGATGGGGTACACGCGGACGACGCCTTCGACCTTCGCGCGGGCCAGGATGTAGTCGGTGACCGCGCGGTTGTCGTTGACCGGGAAGGTGTTGGCCATGCAGGCGACCCCGGTGAAGCCGCCCGCCGCGGCGGCCCGCGTGCCGCTCGCGATGGTCTCCTTGTACTCGAAACCCGGCTCGCGCAGGTGCACGTGCATGTCGATGAAGCCCGGGCACACCGCCTTGCCGCCCGCGTCCACGGTCTCGGTCTCCGCGGGGGCTTTCAGTCCCCGGCCCACCTTGTGGATGCGGCCGTCGGCGATCCAGACGTCCTGGACCGCGTCGGTGCCGCCGGCCGGATCCACCACGCGCCCGCCCTTGATCAACAGGTTCATGCGCTCTTGCTCCCGGCCAGCAGGTAGAGCACCGCCATGCGGACGGCCACCCCGTTGGAGACCTGATCGAGGATGACCGAGTAGGCGCTGTCCGCCACCTCGGGGGCCAGCTCGACGCCGCGGTTCACCGGGCCCGGGTGCATGATCAGCACGTCGGGCCGGCAGTGCTCGAGCTTGGCGAGGGAGAGGCCCCACACCCGCGAGTACTCGCGAAGGGACGGGATGAAGCCGCCCTGCATCCGCTCGTGCTGCAGGCGCAGCATCACGATCACGTCGGCGTGAGCGATCGCTTCTTCCAGGCGGTGGCTGACCTTCACGCCCAGCTCCTGGCACTGGGCCGGGATCAGGGTGGGCGGGCCCGCCACCGTCACCGTGATGCCCATCTTCCGCATGCCGTGGATGTCGGAGCGCGCGACCCGGCTGTGGGTGATGTCGCCCACGATCGTGACGTTGAGCCCGTCCAGATGCCCCTTCTTCTCCCGGATCGTCATGAGATCGAGCAGGGCCTGGGTCGGGTGCTCGTGGGCGCCGTCGCCCGCGTTGATCACCCCGCAGCGCAGGTGCCGGGCCAGGAGCGCGGGGGCGCCCGCGGCCCGGTGGCGCACCACCACCACGTCGGGGCTCATGGCCTCGATGTTGCGTGCGGTGTCGAGCAGGCTCTCGCCCTTCTCCGCGCTCGAGCCGGAGGCGGAGAAGTTGATCACGTCGGCGGAGAGCCACTTGCCCGCGATCTCGAACGAGGTGCGGGTGCGCGTGGACGACTCGTAGAAGAGATTCACCATCGTCTTGCCCCGGAGCGTCGGGACCTTCTTGATCTCGCGCGCCGCGATCTCCTTCATCGAGGCCGCGGTGTCGAGCACGCCGATGATCTCGGCCGCGTCCAGGTCCTGCATGCCGAGCAGATCCTTCCGCTTCCAGCTCATCGTCTCACTCCTCCTGGATGACGACGCGGTCCACGCCGTCGTGCTCGCGGAGCAGCACGGCCACCGTCTCCCGGCGGCTCGTGGGCAGGTTCTTCCCGACGTAGTCGGGGCGGATGGGCAGCTCGCGATGGCCGCGGTCCACCAGCACCGCCAGGCGGATGACGTGCGGCCGCCCCAGGTCCATGAGGGCGTCCATGGCGGCCCGGATGGTCCGGCCGGTGAAGAGCACGTCGTCCACCAGCACCACCGTGCGGCCCTTGATCGGGAAGGTGATCTCGGTGCTGCGAACCACCGGCTGCTCGGCCTTGAGCCCCAGGTCGTCCCGGTAGAGCGTGATGTCGAGCGCGCCCACCGACGGCTCGGTGCCCTCGATGGCCGCGATCTTGGCGCCGATCCGCTCGGCGAGGGTCACCCCGCGGGTCTTGATGCCGACCAGGGCGATGTCCTGCCCGCCGCCCGCCTGCTCGACGATCTCGTGAGCGATCCGGGTGAGGGCGCGATCGAGCCCGGTCTCGTCGAGGACCTGCGCCTTCTCCCGGGAGCTCACGCCGCCGCTCGCGGGCAAAAAAAATGCCCCGACCGGGGCGGGGCGCTGCTGATGTTCTTCGGATGCCGCATGTTGATCTCTCCTTGCCGGCCTCGCAGGGCCTGCTTAAAGGAGTGAATCGTGATGTCGTGATGTGACCGCATACTACGCCGCGGGGCACGGCCTGTCAAGGCGGCGGGCGGACCGGTCACAAGTCGCGCGTGGTGAGCCACCGGACGAGCCCCACGAGGAAGATGCCGACGCCGACCATCAAGGGGACCCAGTACCGCGGCACGTGGAGAACCTGCACCAGCACGATGCACAGGCCGATGAACGCGACGATCAGCCCCGCCATCATGAGCTTGCCACCGGCAGCACGACCAGCCATGCTCGCTCCTCACTTCTGGGCCATCAGGATGAGACGGCCCGTCGAGCCCGCACGGTACGGCCGCCCATCGTAGCCGGAGTAGGCGCGGAGGAGCCGCAGACCGACCGAGCGGAGCATCCGCCGCCACTGGGGAAGGGAGAACTCCTGAATGCGCAGGGTCTTCTGCGCGACCCGCCGCTTCCCGGCGGTGACGATGATCTGGGTGCTGTCCGTGATCTTCGTGCGGCGATCGAAGTGCCGCTCCTCGAGCACGAATCGCTTCCGCCCGGTCCGGTACGACAGCCGGCGCGGCAGACCCGCGTCGTGGGCCGGGTCGCGATGGTCCACCAGGAGCCGCCCGCCCGGCCGCAGCGCGCGGGCCATCCGGCGCAGGGCCGCCGCGTTCTGCGCGGGCGTGAAGTACCCGAAGCTCGTGTAGAGGTTGATCACCGCGTCGAACTCCTCGCGGTACGTGATGCGCCGCAGGTCGCCGTGCCGGAAGCGCAGGCGCGGCCTCTCGGTGAAGCGGCGCCGGGCCTCCGCAAGCATCGCGCGCGAGAGATCCACCCCGACCACGTGGAAGCCGCGGCGCGCCAGCAGGGCCGCGTGCCGCCCGTAACCGCAAGGCACGTCGAGGATCCGCGCGCCCTCGGGCGGGCGCAGGCTGCGGAGCACGAAGTCCACCTCGAGGCGGGTCTGCCGGAACGGTTTCTCCTCACGCAGCGCCGCGACGTAGCTGCGGTCGAAGAAGTGCTTGAACCATTCCCGCCGGCCCATTCGCGGCGTAGTATACTCCCCCTGGTCAGCCCATGAGCCGGCTTCACGACGCAGCGCGCACCGACGCCCGCACGATCGCCGTGACGGTCATCCTGTCCGCGGGTCTGCGCCGGCTTCTGGCCCGGAGCGCGGACGGACCCCAGCGGCACACCCTGGCCGCCGGCGCGACCCTGCGCGACCTGCTCGCCACCCTCGGCATCGACGCGGCGACCGACCTCACCGCCGCGGTGGACGGCGAGCTGGCCGAGCACACCACCCCGCTCCGCGACGGCGCCGAGGTGATGCTCCTGGTGCCCATGGAAGGGGGGAGCCGAGCCAAAGGCGAGGCGACCATGAGAAATGCAGTGAAAGGCAGTTGCCGTAGACCATGACCGAAGCGGCGATCAGAAACACAGCAGCAGAAATGCAGTGAAAGGCAGTTGCAGTAGACCGCAACCGAAGCGATGATCAGAAACGCAGCAGCAGGAATGCAGTGAAAGGCAGTTGCACTCAACCGTAGCCGAAGCGACCATGAGAAACGCAGCATCTAAGAAGCTGTCGCGGCAAGCCGTAGCCGAAGTCGACCGTAGCGACAACGCCCCAAACCACAACCCACACGAAGCGAGGACGACGAAATGGCTCAACTCACGATTCCCCTCGACGCGAAGCGCTTTGCCACGGGCCTCACCTGGAAGGATTACATGGCCCAGATGGGCGACACCCGGGCCCGCACCGAGCAGAACTACGCCAACTCCAAGCTGACCGACGAGGAGCAGAAGTTCTTCGGCTCCGTCACCGGGGTCAAGTACGTCCTGATGCTCGCCGAGAACTGGTGCGGTGACGTGCATCGCAACTCGCCCCTGATCGCGCACATCGTCGAGGCGATGCCGGGCGCCGAGCTGCGCGTCTTCTTCCGCGACCAGGCCCCCGACCTGCGCGACACCTTCCTCAATAACGGCTACCAGTCCATCCCGGTGGTGGTCTTCTTCGACAAGGACTGGAACGAGATCGGCCGCTGGCTCGAGCGCGCCCACGGGGCGACCGGCGTGACGACCGGGATCCGGGCGCGGACGGTGGGGGCGGTGCCGCAGGGCGCGTCCAAGGAGCAGCAGGACGCGGCGATGGGCGAGTTCCGCAAGCAGGTCCAGGCCGAGTACGACAAGCCGGGCGGGGTGCTCTGGCGCGCCGCCGTCGCCGAGGTGAAGCTCCTGCTGGAGACGCGGCTGGGCGCCAAGAAGTAGTCGGGGACATTCGCGTGTGCCCACGGAGGCCTCGATGACGGTCAAGCTCGGCATGTTCACCATGCCGTTCCATCACCCGGACCGGGACTACGCCACCATCCTCGAGGAGGACCAGGAGGCCATTGTCCTGGCCGACCGGCTCGGCTTCACCGAGGCCTTCGTGGGCGAGCATTTCTCGTCGTGGAGCGAGCGCATCACCTCGCCCCTCATCTTCTTCGCCACCCTGATTCCCCGCACCACCCAGATCCGCTTCGGCACCGGCGTCATCAACCTGCCCCAGTTCCACCCGGCCACGGTGGCGGCCCACGCCGCCATGTTCGACCAGCTCTGCAAGGGCCGATTCATCATGGGCATCGGCCCCGGCGGCCTCGTGAGCGATCTGGAGATGTTCGACGTGGGCCAGGCCGAGCTGCGCCCGCAAATGGTCATCGAGTCCATCGAGACCGTGCTCAAGCTGTGGGCCCAGGACCCGCCCTACGAGATCGACGGCCGCTTCTGGAAGATCTCGTTGAAGAACGGCATCTGGCCCGAGTTCAAGGTCGGCTACCTGCCGCGGCCCTACCAGCGGCCGCACCCGCCCATCGCGCTCTCCCTGCTCACGCCCAACTCCAACAGCGCGATCACCGCGGGGGAGCGCGGCTGGATCCCGATCTCCGGCCAGTTCTTCCACCGCCGCTACCTGCGCGGGCACTGGGAGAAGTACGTGGAGGGCTGCGAGCGCGTAGGACGGCGGCCGGATCCGAGCATCTGGCGCGTCTCGCGCAGCATCCTCGTCACCGAGAGCGACGCGCAGGCCGAGGAGTACCTGGCGGATCCCGACAACGGGCTCTCCTTCTACTACCGCTTCTTCCACCACAGCTTCTCGAAGGGGCGCAAGGCCCTCTTCATGCTCAAGCCCGACCTCCTCATCCCCGACGAGGACGTGACGATGGACATGGTCAAGCGCGCGCTCGTCATCGCGGGCAGCCCCAGGCGGGTGGTGGAGCAGCTCGTCGCCCTGCGCGAGGAGACGGGCCCCTTCGGCACCCTGCTGATGGGCGGGCACGACTGGGACCAGCCCGCGCTCTGGCGCCGCTCGATGGAGCTGCTGGCCACGCAGGTGATGCCGCAGTTCTCGAAGCACGCCGCCGCCGCTCGCCCGTGAAGGTCGCGACCTGGCGCGGCGGGAGCCGCTTCACCCTCGATGAGGTGGCCGATCCGGCGGCGGGGCCGGGGCAGGTGGTGGTGGACGTGGCCGCCGCGGGCATCTGCGGCACCGACGTGCACGCGACCCAGGGCCTCTTCCCGTGGACGCCGCCCATGATCATGGGCCACGAGTACTCGGGCGTGGTGCGCGAGGTCGGCCGCGGCGTCAGCCGGCGGCTCATCGGCCGGACCGTTGCCTGCGAGCCGAGCTTCGGGTGCGGCCGGTGCCTGCACTGCCAAAACGGGCGCATCAGCCAGTGCGCCGGGGCCACGCGGGTGGGTGGCTTCGCCGAGCGCGCCGCGCTCCCGCTCCACTGCGTGCACCCGCTGCCGAAGGGCCTCGATCCGGTCACCGCCGCCCTCGCCGAGCCCGCCGCCTGCTGCTTCTCTGGGCTCGAGATGTTCACGATGCCGCGCCACGCGACCGTGGTGGTGATGGGCGGCGGCATCATGGGCCTCCTCACCATGGCACTGGCCCGCCGCCGCGGCGCGGGCCGCCTGATCCTGTCCGACCCCCTCGAGGAGCGGCGGCAGATCGCGCGCAAGCTCGGCGCGCGCGTGGTGGTGGATCCCACGCGCGAGAGCCTCCACGACCGGGTGATGGCGCTGACCGGCGGGCGCGGCGCGGAAGTCGTCTGCGAGGCGGTGGGCAAGCCGGAGCTGGTCGGGGAAGCCTTCGCGATGGTGAAGCCTACCGGCGTGCTGCAGCTCGTCGGGGTCAATCCCAAGGGCAGCCGCCTGCCGATGGACCTCTTCGAGATCCACTTCCGCGAGGTCCGCATCCACGGCGCCTACGGCCGCGGCACCGCCTTCCGCCGCGCGCTGGCGCTGCTGCCGACGCTCGGGGTGAAGCG
>DATLFG010000018.1:0-10799 GCA_035524955.1 Candidatus Limnocylindria bacterium
CGGCGCAGGACGTCCGCCTCGAGCGCGCGGCGCGGCGCCCCCGGGCCGAAGCGGGCCTCGAAGTCGCGCCGGAGGAGCTCGCGATACTCCATGGTGTCGGGGCGACGGAGCCCCGTGTACACGTACACGACCTGGGTGAACTCGTCGGGCACCGCCACCGCCTCGCCGAGCCGCTTCCACGTCTCGGGGTCGGCCCAGCGGGCGTCGAGCCCCACGAGCCAGCTCTGCTCGTCCTGGCCCGGCGCGGGCCGGCCGGCCAGGGCCCGAGCGACGAGGGCCGCGAGCGGGGGCTCGCTGGCGAGGGCCGCCGCGACGTGGGCCTCGCCGCGCATGTTCCGAACGCGCGCGAGGCCCGCGGCGAGATTCCGGTAGAGCCCGCGGGGCACTTCTCCCCGGCCGTCCCAGCGCGCGAGCGCCGCGCGAAGCTCCCGGAAGGCCTCGAGCCTCCCCCAGCGCTCGGCAGGGCTCCAGCCCGTCGTGTTGTCCCACGCCATGACGAACGCGAGGGCCTCGCCGCGCGCGTCCGTCACGACCGGGCCGTTGACGTGCTCGTCGAACGTGTCGGGATCGCACGGATGGTTGCGGGTATTGCACCACGCCGGGGCGTATACCGAGCGCATCCGGGCAACATGCCCCGCGCGAGCGGCGCGAGACGGGCGGGGCGGATAGAGCGTCAGATCGGTCCCCCGCCGCGGATCGAAGACCGCCAGCGCTACCGGGTGGACCGGGGCGAAGTGCACCTGGTTCCGCTGGTAGACGATCCGGCCGTCGGCGAGGGTCGCCACCGGCCAGCCGGCCAGGATCCCGCGCACCGCGAGGTCCGGCCCCAGGACGACCGTGCATTCGGCGGATGGATTGATGTGCACCCGGGCCAGAAAGCCGCCGGGGAAGCGCTCGACGGGCAGGTCCCGCGCGTCACCGCGTACCCCACATTCCTGAAGGCCGCGCGAGGGAGGGCCCCCGCGGGCCTTCAGGAGATCGCGGAGCGTCTCCGCCCCCGCGGGCCCCACGCCGAGCGCGAGCAGCACGAGCGCGCCGAGGATCCGAGCTCCCATGCGTCGATTCTAGCCCGATCCTCCGTCCTCTTGACTTGGCCGTTCGGGCTGCGGCATAGTCGCCGCACTCGAAGCCGCCGCAATGACGCGAGGGCCGCGTCAGGCGCCGACCGTCTTGCGGATGCTGCCGAGATGGCCGGTGATGTGGTTGATCAGGATGCCCTCGACGACCTGCTGGGTGGTCATGGGGGGCACGCCGGTGAGCACGGTCCCGCTCCGGTCGAGCTCGGTGTCGGAGAGGGCGCGCACCGCGGCGGCGGCGGTCGCGGCGCGCTTCTCGTGGAGCGCGAGCGTCTCCGCCTTCGTGCAGCCCGCGTGCTCGCGGGCGTGTTGCGCGTTCCTCTCGTCGAGCATGGCCATGGTAAAGTTCGGAATCGACTGGCCGGACGCGATCGTCTTCACGATGCCCAGGATGCCTTCGTGGCCGCCCGCGACGTGATGCGCGGTGACACCCACCGACCACTTCTCGGCCTCGGTCGTCTTCTTCCAGTCGGCGTCGGATAGCTTCGCGATGACTCCGGTCATTTCCGCGGCTTTGGCTTCGAACTGCTTGGCCAGCGACTCGGCGCGTGCGCTCATGGCGTGCCTCCTAGAAAGAGAGTGATGACATGAAGAACGTGGAGATGACGGTAGCCGGAAACATCCTGACGATCAAGGTGGACCTCACCAAGGAATTCGGTCCCTCCGCATCGGGCAAGACCACCATCGTCGCCTCCACCGAGGGGAACATCACGATTCCGGAGCGGGAGGAGAAGGTGGGGCTGAACGTGTACCGGAAGAAGTGAGCGCGCGCCGGAGCGCGCCGCGCAGGCGGCCGGGCGTCACCCGGCCGAGCGTGATCCGGTCCGCGCCGACGAAGACCGCGAGCGAGGCCAGCGCGCCGGCCAGCTCTGTCACCACCCGCTCGCGATTCACCTCCCCCCACCCCGCGGGAGGCGCCTCGCCCCGGGCGAGCCACCGCTCGAAGTGCACGTGCCGGACTTCCAGCCACCGGGCGCCGCGATGGGCCTTGGCGTCCAGCCGCCCGATGAGGTGGCCGTGGTGGAGGATGGGCAGCGTGTAGTAGCCGTGCACGCGCTTCGGCCCCGGGGTATAGACCTCGATCCGGTAGTCGAAGCCGAAGAGCCGCGAGACGCGGTCCCGGTGCCAGAGCAGCGAGTCGAAGGGCGTGAGCAGGGTGGTGCCGTCCGAGAGCGTCCGGCGCCGGCCCGCGCGGCGGAGCGCGGGCAGGTCGCGCGTCAGCACGAGCCAGCGCGAGGGGAGGCCTTCCACCGCGATCTCGGTCACGAGGCCCTCGGCCACCATCGCGCGCAGGGCGGCGCGGCGCGCGGTGGGGGCCAGGCGCGGGTAGGTGAGATAGCGGCTCAGGTCGAGCTCGGTGGCCGCCCCCATCGCGTGGAGCGACCGCTCGACGTGCCAGCGCAGGAACTGCTCGGACGAGACGGCCTCCACCGCGGGAGCCGCGAGCGCGCGCTCGAGGAGATCGTAGCGCTTCTGGAAGTGCCGGCGCGAATGGACGGTGAGCACGCCGGTCATCCAGAGATAGTGGATCGCGTGCTGGACGGGCCGCCAGTTCCACCAGCCGCGGTCCCCGCGCCGCGGGCGCCGCGCTTCCATCTCGGCGTGGCCCATGGGGCCATCGGAGCGGATACTCTCGGTGACGAGGCCCAGCAGCTTGGTGTTCCGCCGCAGCCAGTTCGACCAGCCGGTATGCCGCAGCCGGTAGTCGAGCATCGCGCGCCTCCACCACGGCAGCAGGGAGGCGGGTACCAGACAGGCCGCGTGGGCCCAGTACTCGAGGAAGAGCCGGCGGCGGTAGACCAGCCGGTCGAGCCGCGCCCGGTCGTAGGGGCCGAAGCGGCTCCAGACCGTGAGGTAGTGGGCGCGGTCGAGCACGTTGATCGAGTCCATCTGCAGCCCGCCCACGTCCTCGACGAAGCGCGTCAGGCGGGCGGGGGTGAGCCGGTGGGCGCGCGGCCGGGTCAGGTGCTGCCGCTCCAGGAACAGGGCGGTGACCGCGCGGAGCGGGAAGACGGGGCGCGTCATCGCCCTGGAGGGTATCAGGCTGGAGCGGCCGCTCAAGGTGTAACATGAGGGTCCGGCAAAGAAGACGTCCAGGAGGACGGTATGAAGAGGCTGATGGCGGGAGGTCTGGCGCTCGCGGTTCTGCTCACGGTCGCGCTCGCGCCCACCGATGCCTGGGCGGGCGGCCGCCATCATCGCGGCGGCGTTCGCGTGGGAATCTGGGGCCCCGGGCTCTTCCTCGGCGGCCTGGCCCTGGGCGCGGCGGTCACCGCGCCGTACCGCTATGGCTATCACCCGTACTACTACGGCCCGGACTACTACTATACCCCGCCCCCCACGGTGATCTACCAGCAGGCGCCGCCCGCCTACACGGCGGCCCCGGCGCCCGTGCAGCGTGAGGTGGTGTACTCGCACGGCAAGCACGTGCTCTACGGCGACGGCGTGACGCAGGCCTGGCAGTGGGTGTGGGTCCCCAACGCCCCGGCCGGCCCGCCGCCGCCCCCGCCGGCGCGCTAGCACCCGAGCCGCGCGCCCCCGTTCCTCGTCCCGGCCATGCGACTCGGCGGCAGGGTGGCGCTCGTCACGGGCGCGCAGCAGGGCATCGGCCGGGCCATCGCCATCGCGCTGGGACGCGACGGCGCCGACGTCTGCGTCAACTTCCTGGACGATCGCGCGGCCGCGGAGCGCGTGGCCGCCGAGATCCGGAGCCACGGCGGCAAGGCGATGACTGCCGCAGGCGACGTCGCGCGGAGCCGGGACGTCGCGGCCATCCTGGCGACGGCGACCGCGGAGCTGGGCACCCCCGACATCCTCGTCAACAACGCGGGCGTCTTCCCGCGCGCCCCGTTCCTCGAGCTGGCCGAGTCGGAGTGGGATCATGTGCTCGGCGTGAACCTCAAGGGCGGCTTCCTGTGCGCCCAGGCGGTGGCGCGCGCGATGGTGGCGGCGGGCAAGCCGGGGGCGATCATCAACATCTCGTCCTCCGCGATCCGCGGCGACGCGCGCGGCGTGCACTACTCGGCCAGCAAGGCGGGCGTGCTCGGCATGACCCGCGCGATGGCCCTGGCCCTGGCGCCGCACCGCATTCGGGTCAACGCCATTGCCCCCGGCCTGACCGACACGCAGCAGCCCCGCTACGGCAATACCGAGGAGCAGATCGCCGCGCGGGCGCGGGAGATTCCGCTCGGTCGCATGGCCCAGCCCGAGGAGATCGCGCGGGTCGCCGTCTTCCTCGCGTCCGAGGACGCGGCGTTCATCACCGGCGAGCTCATCCACGCCAATGGCGGCGCGTATCTCGCTTAGTACCCGGAGGGGGGCTGTGCCCCCCTTCCGGACCTCCCCCCAAAGACAGGTCGCGCGGGCGGAGCCCGCGCTCGGAGCGGTTGGGTCGTCGGTGGAGTGTCGATGCCGTCCGTTGGTGTGGGGACGGAGTCCTGGCGTAGAATTCTGGCCCATGGTCCAGTCGCCGCCACTCGAAGCCGGGCTGAGCCGGCGCGCGTTTCCGAGCGGCGGCGCCGCGCTCTCGCTGGGGGGGGGTGCGCGGGGATTCGGGACGACTACGCCGACCTGCCCGCGGTGGTGGATCTCTGCCTCCGCCGGGGATTCAGCCCGGTGGAGACGGCCAAGCTGATCGGGGGAAACTACGTGCGCGTCTTCCGCCAGGTGGCGGCGGCGCGAAAGGAGGCCGCATGAACGAGATCACGGTCATCCGTCTGGACGACACCGAGCGGGTGAGCTTCGGCCCGCTGTCCCACTACCAGCCGATCGTGGGCGACGACGCGGGCGGCACGCCGGTGCGCACCGGGATCCAGACCGCCCAGCCCGGCTACGCGGCCCTGGTACACTCGCATCCCTACCTCGAGATCCTGCACGTCCTGGACGGCGTCGCGGAGGCGTGGGTGGACGGCCGGCCCGAGTCCGCGGTGGTGCTCCGGAAGGGCGACACGATCGCGGTGCCGCCGGAGACGCCGCACGCCTTCCGGGTGGTAGGCGACCAGGAGCTGCGCCTGCTCGGCACCCACGTCTCCCCGAAGCGCATCGTCAACTACCAGGACGGGGCCGCGAGCGACGCGCGCGGCTACCGCAGCCGGGTGAGCTGAGCCCATGCGACTCGGAGTCGGGGTGGCCACGATGAGCCCGGACGGCTCGCCGCTCACCGGGGAGGTCCTGGTCGGCAGCACGCGGATGGCCGAGCGGATCGGGTTCGACAGCCTCTGGTTCTTCGACGCGATGAACCGGGGATTCATCCTGCCCGACCCGCTGATCGGCGTCTCGGTGGCCGCCGCGGTGACCACCCGGGTCGAGGTGGGGACGTGCGTGCTGCAGGTGCCGCTGCGCAACCCGGTCGAGCTGGCCCATCGCATCCTCACCGCGCATCTCGTCTCCGGCGGCCGGCTCCTGCTCGGCGTGGGTGCGGGGTCCACCCGGGCCGACTTCGACGCGCTCGGGCTCGACTACGCCGCGCGCCTGCAGGCCTTCGAGGACGCGCTGCCGGTGATGCGCCGGCTCTGGCGCGGCGAGAAGGTCGGCGCGGCCAGCCTGACCCCGTGGCCCACCGCGCTGGGCGGTCCCGCGGTGCTGATCGGGAGCTGGGGCGGCAAGCGCTGGATCCCGCGGGCGGCCCAGGAATTCGACGGCTGGATCGCCTCGGCGGGCCGGACGAATCTCAACACGCTCACCGAGGGGATCAAGCGCTACCGGGCCGCCGGCGGCAAGCGCGCGATCGCGACCAATATCTCGGTGGATCTCACGGGCCCCACCGAGCCGTGTCCCGACGACGGCCCGTTCCACCTCCGCTGCGCCCCCGACGTGGCCGCGCAGCGGCTCGGCCGGCTGCGGGACCTGGGCTTCGACGACGCGGTGCTGGTCCTCAAGGGCGCCTCGGAGGCGAACCTGGCCGCGGCGCGCGCGCTCCTCGGATAGCCCTGCCATGAGCCAGACGGCCGAGGTCGTGGTGGTCGGCGGCGGCGTGAACGGCGCGAGCATCGCCTACGCGCTGGCCGCGAAGGGCGTGCGGGTCGTGCTGGTGGAGAAGGGCGCGCTCGCGGGCGGCGCCTCCGGCCGGTCGAGCGCGCTGGTGCGGATGCACTACACCAACGAATGGGATGCGCGGCTGGCCTGGGCCAGCTTCCCGGTGTTCCGGGACTGGGCGGAGCTGATGGGTGGGCCGCCGGTGTTCACCCGGACCGGCTTCGTCAACGTGGTGGCGCCGCGCTACGCCGAGCACCTCCGCCGGAACGTCCTGATGCTCCGCCGCATCGGGGTCAACACGACCGCGATCACTCCCGCCGAGCTGCGGGAGCTCCAGCCCTTCGCCCGCGTGGACGACGTCGGGGCCGCGGCCTACGAGCCGGACAGCGGCTACGCCGACCCGGCCGAGACGGTGGAGGGCTTCCGCCGCCGGGCGGTGGAGCTGGGCGCCCGCGTGCTCCCGTGGACCGCGGTGACCCGGATCGCCCGGCGCGAGAGCCGCGTCACCGGCGTGGAAACATCCGCGGGCCGGATCGACGCGGGCCAGGTGGTGGTGGCGGCGGGCGCCTGGTCGCGCCGGCTCTGCCAGGAGATCGGGCTCGCGGTGCCCGCGCGGCCGAAGGCCATCGACACGGTGGCGGTGAGCCGGCCGGCGGAGCTGCGCGATCCGCACATGGTCTTCATCGACAACGTGCAGGGCAACTACTTCCGGCCGGAGAGCGGCGGGCTCACGCTGGTCGGGGTGCCGTGCCAGGAGTGGGACATCGATCCCGACACGCTCGGCGCCGGGCTGCCGCCGCAGGCGGCCGGCCTCGGGGCGCAGCTCCTCACGCATCGCATCCCGGCGATGGAGCGGGCGACGCTCTCCCGCGGCTACCGCGCCTTCGACGGCTACAGCCCCGACCGCCACGCGATCCTGGGCGCGGTGGACGGCATCGACGGGCTCTACCTGGCCACCGCCTTCAGCGGCTCCGGGTTCAAGATCGCTCCGGCGGTCGGCCAGTGCATGGCCGAGCTCATCACGGACGGTCGCGCCAAGACGGTGGACATCGAGGTGTTCGGCCTCGGCCGCTTCGCCCGGGGCAAGACGGTGGAGGGGCCGTATCCGTACGCGGTCCGGCCGGACTACGTGGATCCGGCCGCCGCGGGAGGCGCACGATGAGCCCTGGACGGCCGCCGGGCGTCGAGTTCCACACCTTCACGGTGCTCGGCCGATGCCCGCGCACCGGGCGCCTGGGCATCGCGACCGCCACCCGCTCGCTCGCGGTCGGCGCGCGCGTCCCGCACGTGCGGGCGGGGCTCGGCGCCGTCGCGATCATGGCGATCGCGGACGCGCGGCTCGGCTACATGGCGCTGCGGCTGCTCGAGCTCGGGTACAAGGCGCCCGCGGTGATCGAGGAGCTGGTCACCGGCGATCCGTACGCGGAGTACCGGCAGCTCGGGGTCATCGACGCCGACGGCTTCGCGGCCGCCCGCACCGGCACGATGAATCGCGACTGGGCCGGCCATCACGTGCGGGAGGGCTTCATCGTGCTCGGCAACGTGCTCACCGGGGAGCACGTGCTGGACGCCATGGAGAAGGCCTTCACCGCCGATCCCGCCGAGGACCTCGAGGAGCGCCTGCTGCGGACGATCGAGGCCGGGCGGGACGCGGGCGGGCAGCACGGGGGCCAGCAGTCCGCCGCGCTGCTGGTCTACGACGACCGGCCCTTCGCCCACGTGGACCTGCGGGTGGACGTGCACGCCGAGCCGATCGGCGAGCTGCGGCGGGTCTTCGACGTCTACCGGCCCGCGATCCCGTACTACAACCTGCGTCAGGTGGACGCGCGGGTGCCGCCGCTCCACGACTGGCTGGCCGCCTGGCCGCGCTGAGCCTCCCGGATCGCGCCCCAGACCCGCTCGGGCGTGACCGGCATCTCGAGGTGCTCCACGCCAGTTCCGCGAGCGCGTCCACGATGGCGTTCACCGCGGCCCCGAGCGCCGGGGTCGTGCCGCCCCGTATCAGTCACCAAGACGTGCGGTCGAAGAAGCGCGAGGAGGCGATGCGCCTCGTTGACGGTGCCAGCCGTCGTCACGAGCGCCCCACAGTGCTTCAAGATCCGGTGCAGAGCTTCGCGGCTGTCGTCGTCATCTTCAACGACCAGGACATGCACCCCATCGAGGCGGCTGAAGTCTTCGTCCACGAACCTAGGGTCCGGCAATGGGCGTACCGGCTGGAGGAGCGTGGCTGGGAGCTGGGAAGGAGAAGGTGCGGATGTCAGTGGCCCGGCGCGGTTGGTGACTACCGCTGAAGTCCCGCTCTGCGGCCCAGACGTAGAAGCATTTGACGTGAAAATGCAACGTGTCTCCTTTGATGGTCACGCCTTCCATTCCCAACTGGGGCTTCGTGACGGTCTCTTCGCAGCCGTTACACGGTCCACCATTGCCAGGACCGCCCCAGACGCGGGAGACGTTCTCGTACGGCAGCAGGTGACCGTTCTCTAACTTGGCTCGAATGTAGAGACGAAGTGCGTGGTCTTCCATGATAGACCTCAAGCGGGGGGATGGTCTTCCCGTGGAATCGGGGAAATGCCAGATTCACCGCGGTCTCGACGCCAAGAAGCGTCAACACGCAAGGCCGGGGTGCAGGCGAGTGAAAGCTAACACTCCCGCCATCACCGATCTGTCCCTTTCGAGACAGCTAGTCCGATAGTGCTGCGACCCGGCCGACTCTCCTTCAAGGCCCGCCGTGGCACGCGACGTGGAACCGCACGGTGCGCCCGTTCGGCATCTCGAGCTCCTGCTCCTGCTCACTCCGCGTGATCGCCACGTCGCACCCGTCGCAGGGGAGGCCGGTGCCGTAACCGTCCCAGAGCATCAATGGATCGGCAGCCGGAAGGGTGCCCTGTACTAGCTTGTCCATGATGCGCTCCGAGGCAGGGTCCATGAAATTACGCTGCCATGTCGCGCGAGCTGAGGCGGACCGGCGGTCTAGTTGGAGCTTCGGACTAGTTACTTAGCCGTGAACTCGTGACCGACAACGACCTGGATTCGATTCGGCGGTGCTCTTGAGAGTTTGATAGCCCGGTGTACCGGCGGGAACAGCCAACAAAGCCGTCCTCGTGTAGGTTCAGAGCCGATGCATGCTCAAGCATTCCGGAAGCACCGAAAGTCTATGGGGTTGACGCAAGCTCAGATGGCGTCGTTGCTCCGACTACCCTTGGGGACTCTGAAGAAGTTGGAAGCTGGGACGCTCGACCCGCCGACGAGTAAGAAGCTAGTTCGGGCCATCATCGCTAAGGATTTCCCCCTGGCCAGATCAACTAAGAAGCCTCAGCGTCCACGAAAGTAATCGAGGATCAGGAGGGTAGTGCCACGTCTCGTTGACGAGCCCTGACTGCGGTACGGTGAGCCTACCGGGTGCTACGCCGCGCCCGGCCATCGCCCGAAGGGGATGAGCCGCCTCTAGAGGCTACCCCTTCGGGCTGTAGCGCGTCGGGCTGACGGCCCATCCGTAGCAGGGGTCGCAATCACCGTCACGGCGCCGGATCCACCATGGATAGAAGGTAAGCGGCCTTCCGACAACTCGGCGTCTCTCCTCCGCGCGTCGGGCACCGACGCACATCCACTTCCGCGCCACCGCTCACGTCCTGTCCATCACGCCCGACCGTTCAGCGGACTCGCCAACTGCGACGAGGTCGCGCCACACCCGCGACTCCTCCCGCCACGGCTTGTAGCACGCTTCATGGGCGGTCAGGACGACGCCTGAGCGGCCTGTGAGTTCGCGCTCGACGTCGGTGCGTTCTACGACGCGGCGGCAGACGATGCAGGGTCGGCCAGTTCCTCGATGGGATTGGGACACTCCCTCGACAGAGGGCAGGCGGCCCGTGGCCAGCCGAACGCGAATCTGCCGCCTCAGGTCATCGTCCGAGAGTCCGGTCGTCCCTGGTCTTGGGACAGCCCTCGCGGGAATCAGTTCCACACCGCGAAGCACCGGAGGTGGACATGGAGCGTACGTAAGGCTTGGCTTCTCGACGACGCCCGTGCCCTGCATCTCGAACTCGTGCTCCAGCTCGCTCATGGCTACCGGCAGATCGCACACGGCGCAAGGGGCGCCGATGCCGGGACCTCCCGATGTGCTATCAGGACGGCGGGCGGGGAGCTTGCCACTCAGGATGGCTGCGGCCTTCTCGTGGAGGACGGGCTGGTCGAGCATGGTGGCTTCCTCCGCACGTGCGCCCGAAACCGACAGCGCATCGTGCACTAGGAGAGGACGACCCGGCGGGCCGAGCCAAGGTTCTGCATTCGGACAAGGGTCTTCCATCGAGCCTGTCCCTGCCTAGTTGGACCTTGGTCTAATGCGCTACTCCCTGGGCTCGGCTATCCGCAGCGCGGGCAAGGCCGGTTGCCGCGCGGGCACCCATGCTCGTCGAGCCAGACGGGCGGATTCGCTAAGGGGGTGCGTTCCATGCACTATCTGAGGATCGTGTTACTACTGCTGGCAGTTACCGTCGGCACTCAAGCCTGCTTCGTGGTCGTGGGTCCCGCGCGAGGTCGACGAGGTGGGCATCACCACGGCGGCGGCTGGGGTTAGGACACCTATACGTTGGTTGGACGTACCGGGTGTCAGCGGTCACGCCCGGCATATCCGCCCGAGCGGGAGGGGCTATCCTCTGGTGGCTGCTCCAGTTCCCCGCATGCGCGCGGGCCGCGCGAGAGGATCTACCGTGTGGCCCGGTCATCCATTGCGGCTCGGACGAGGGCCGCATC
>DATLFG010000019.1:0-68345 GCA_035524955.1 Candidatus Limnocylindria bacterium
GATGCGGCCCTCGTCCGAGCCGCAATGGATGACCGGGCCACACGGTAGATCCTCTCGCGCGGCCCGCGCGCATGCGGGGAACTGGAGCAGCCACCAGAGGATAGCCCCTCCCGCTCGGGCGGATATGCCGGGCGTGACCGCAGACACGCGGTACGTCCAACCAACGCACAGGTGTCCCATCTCCGATCCCGGAAAACGATGCCTGGTGGGAGAGGATTCACGGAGTGGTACAACGTCGTTAGTGCGAAGCCACTTTTTGCCGAGCACTAGCAATCTCATTTACCGGCGGACCTTGGGCGGTTACGTCACGGTGACGGGATCCACGCCAGGGCGACCGCTGCCGGAGGGCGTTCATGTTGCCTATCCTCTGCTTGCGCGCGGGCCGCGGTTCCGACCGGGCGAGGCCAGTCCGATCCGCACGGAGGATGTGGCCCCGACACTGCTGGAGCTGGTCGGGGTGCCCGTCCCCGAGGCGTACGAAGGCGAGAGCGACCTGCCCACATGGGAGGCCACGCCCCCTCACCCGCGCTTAGCCCCGCGGCTCGTCTGGCACCCGGAAGGACTTCCCGCGGCCCGGGTTGCCGCCGCGTCTGAGCGGCTCACGCGTGAGCTCGAAGGTCATGAGGCCCACGGTGAGGATCACGAGGATCCAGCCGGCGGTGTCGAGATTCACGACCAGCCAGCCGACCATGCTGAGGGCAGCCATCAGCCATACCAGAGGGACCAGTCGCGAGCTGAGATGCTTCATTGGGCGCGTCACTCCGACTACGGAGGATGACCGCAAGATCCGTGCCCGCGGGCGCACGGCTCACTGCGTGAATAGATTCCGGCTGTTGCGGGCGATGCGAGCGGCGTGCCTGCAGCCGCCCGGGAAGTCTGTGAACCGCCATTCACAGAAGCGGAAGGCCTTTTCCCTCGGGCGGGCGGGAAAGGTGGAGGGACAAGGTGCAGACGCGGTAGTCGAGATCGGCAAGGAGTCGTTGCAGATTCTCGCGCCCCGCCCCACGCCACGCTCCGAAGCACGATACCGGAACGGGTTCTATGTGATCAGGTTGCGCGCGCGCCCCACCGCAGGCGGCACCATCCTGACCACGCCGTCGGCCGAAGTGCACGGTTCAGCACCGTACCGTCAGGCGCTCTTCAGCCGGGCGCCATTCACTTCGCTATCTGGGATCTTCGTAGGTCTCACGTCATCTAGGATGTCGCGAGGACGCAATAGCACCCCTCTCCTCCAAGGTCGCGAGGACCTGGTCAGCGGCACTCTCTGGCGTGGTTGCGGTGGTATCGAGGCGGATCTCCGCGTGCCCGGAAGAGACCCTGCTAAACTATGAGGAGCGTGAGCTCGTGATGCCGTTGGAGTCGGTAATTCCCGGCAGGTCGCCCCTTGGCTCGGTTCTAGCCGCTGCTTTTGCTTTCGCAACGCGACAATGGGCCATCTGAGCAGTCTGAAGGGTCGGGGGGAAGCAGGACGCGTCGAACCGATGAAGCTGCCACTTGAGAAGTTTGTTCTCGACGAAGGCTCGGGGGTACGCCTTCACCCCGAGCATCAGGCGTTCCCCTACTCTGACGGTCAAGCGGTTGAGGAGCGCCTGCTGCGGGTCCTCACGCAAGCGGCCGACCTCTCCACGATGTCTCGCGAGCTGGTCAGGAAGATCACCGACTGGCCGAGCGAGTACCATCTTTCTCCTCAGCGTCACAACCTGCTGAGACACCTTGATCGGCTCGACGGGGCGCGCGTGCTCGAGCTCGGGGCGGGCTGCGGCGCGGTCACCCGTTTCCTGGGTGAGCGTGGGGCGCATGTCAGCGCGGTGGAGGGTAGTCTCATCCGGGCGCGCTGTGCTCGGGAGCGCTGCCGCGACCTCGACAATGTCGAGGTCTACTGCAGCGACTTCCGAGGGATCCAGTTCAAGGCCAACTACGACCTCGCCACCCTGATCGGCGTGCTGGAGTACAGCCCGACTTTCTTCCATTCCCAGCAGCCATTCCTGACTGTCTCACGATGGTCCGCAAGACCCTGGCGCCGCAGGGGCGGCTGGTGATCGCGATCGAGAACCAGCTGGGTCTCAAGTACTTCTGCGGATCCCCAGAGGACCACCTGTCCCGGCAGTTCGTGGGGCTCGAGGACCTCTACCCCCCTGGCTCTGTGCGGACCGTTGGCCGAGCAGAGTTGGCGGGGCTGCTCCGGCAGGCGGGCTTCACCTCCGTGACCTTGCAGTATCCGTTCCCCGACTACAAGCTTCCTCGGTTTGTCTTCACCGAGGAGGCCTTTACGTGCCCGGGATTCGCCCCATGGGAGATCATCCGGCAGCAGTCCGCACGGGACTACACGGGGCGACACGCGGCACTGATGGACGAGCGCTTGGTCTGGCCGGTCGTCGGTCGTAACGGGTTGATCCCTGACCTGGCGAATTCCTTCCTGGTAGTCGCCAGCTGTACGGCTTTCCCTCCGTCGACACATGCGGGACCGGCACTGCTGGCGGTCGGCTACACCGTGGACCGCGCAGCGCCCTACAATGTTGCGACAAGCTTTTGGGGGGAGGACGAGCAGGTCAGCATCAAGAAGGAACCACTGACACGCCCCGATCCCGCCGAGGGCGCAGGCGATCGGAGTAATGCGGTGCTCGTGCATCGACCCGGGCAGGAGACGTATGTCGCCGGCAGCCACCTCGAGTCCGAGCTCCGGAAGGCCATCCGCGCCGGCAGCCTCGATGGCTACGTGGAGGGTCTCCAGGCGTGGCTTCATTTTCTCTATCGGCACGGTGTGGTCGAGCTCGATGCACGTGACGTGTCGCGATCTCTCATCAAACAGGATTTCATCGACTGCCTTCCTCGGAACCTCATCCTGAGCGAGAAGGGGCTGACCTTCATCGATCGGGAATGGGAGTATCGCGGACGCTGCTCTGTTGCCGTACTGGCGCTCCGCTACTTCCACGCATGCAGTGGCGATCCGGCCTTCCTGGAGTTCCTGCGCCGTCACTTCCCGCAACGCCGGGATGCCTTCGCCGCCCTCTCGGGAAGTGTTGGAGTCCAGATCGACGACGCGACGGTTCAGGAGTTCGTCGAGGTAAACAACGAGATCCTCCGCAAGGTGTTTCCCTGGGCGCCGCCGTTGACGGCGACGAGGGTCGACACGTGGCTCCGTCGACATCCGTCGCTACGGAGCAGGACGTACGCCGAGCGGGCCCTCCGCAAGGGATTCTGGCTCTTGCGGTCATTCGCCCGTCGGGCAGGGCGGTTCTTGCCGACCCTCGGCTAGATCCCGGCCTCGTTATTGACGTTGAGGATATCGCTGTGGCATCGGCTCCTGGGGTGGCAGTGTCCGAGTCTGGCCGGTTACGTCACGGGGACGGGATCCACGCCAGGGCGCCCGCTGGGCGTTCATGTTGCCTATCCTCACATCCGCACTGCGCGCGCCAAGGGGCAGGGCGAGCGCGCGGTGGTCTACGCACGCGTTCCGCAACTTGATGCTCGCCATCATCGGGCTCTTCGTGGCGGTGGGCCTGACCGGCACCGTGCTCACCGAGACCGTGTTCACGCGCCCCGGGCTCGGCAAGATGCTGGTGGACGCCATCGGGGCACGGGACCACCCGCTGGCCCAGGGCGCCATCACCGTGTTCACCATGATCATCATCGTCGTCAACCTGGCATCAAGTGCTGCCCGTGGATCACCAGGTTCTCGGGGCTCGCGATCATGCTGGCCGTGCTCGCGGCCGAGCGGGAGCCCGCGCACCGCATCCGCGACGTCGCGCACCTGAGCGTACGCGACCCGCGTGCCGCGCTCGCGGACCTGACGCGGTTCCAAGGGTACTGGCGGGGATCGCTCCGGCGGTGGGCCCGGCGCCGCCGCCCACGTCCACCACTCTCCACGCTTGCGTCTGGCCCGGAAGACGGGTTAGCTTGTGGCCCTTGGAGAATAGAGCGTGAGGACGTTGGGAGGCCGGCGGTTCCGCCTACACGGTACTCAGGTTCTCCATCGCAGACCAGCCAGAGCGATCCCGTGAATCGAGCCATGTCCTCGCCCGCGCGTGTCAACATTCTGTTGTTCTGGTTCAATGACGACTGGGGCTGGTACGGCAGGACCTACGAGAAGATCGCATCGAATCTGGCCGGGTTGCCGGAGGTGGGTCAAGTCGTGTGCATGTTCCCGCCGGAAATCGTCGCCGACCCCGGCGAATCCGTCGGGCTCCACGAGCGGTGGGTGTCGCCAAAGCTCACCCTCCTGACGGAGCGAATCCGAGCCCACGACGCTAACCTGCTTGGCCGCGTGTTCCGGAGCGCTCGAGGGTGGAAGGGCAGTCGATTGCTCAGCGACTATTTCAGCGGTCGTAACTTCACGTCACGGAACACCATCCTCTGGCTGTTCCCGCCTCACCCGTATATCGATCGTATACGAGCAGTGGTGCCGCATCGGCTCGTCGTGACACACGTCGTCGACAATTTCACACATTTCGACAGATCCCACTGGCTGTACCGCCATGCCGTGGACCAGTATCCGAGGATCGGGCGCTGGTCCGACATCATCTTCACCCACTCCGAGTCGAACCAGGCCGAGTTCTCGACAGCCGGCGTGCCTTGCCACCGCTTTGCCCAGGCGGTTGACGAGTGTTTCCTCGCGACGCCATCCAATTTGCCCCACCGGGCCATGGGTGCCAGACCGCGCCTCGGCTATCTCGGCTTCATCATGGCACGTACGGACCTCGCCTTACTGGCTGGTGTGGCCGCGCAGAGACCTGACTGGGACGTTGTGCTGGTCGGCCCGGAATATCCTCCGGGACAACTGACAGAGTCAGGCCTCCTGGCTTTGGAGAATGTCCGATGGTTGGGAGAGGTGCCGAACCGGGAAGCGCCCGCTTTCTTGCAGTCCCTGGACGTGTGCCTGATCCCGCACAGGGATACCAAGTACTCGCGCTCGATGCGGCCGCTGAAGCTGTATCAGTATCTCGGGTCCGGCCGACCCGTCGTATCGACGCCGGTGGGCGGACTCGAGGATCTGATCGATCACGTGCAGGTTGCCCACGATGCGGCGGGATTTGTCAGTCGGATTCAAGACAGCCTGGACAACGATTCCATCGAGCAGAGCATGGCGCGGATCGACGCCGTCCGAAAAGAGACGTGGGACATCCGGGCGAGGGAGATGCTACTCACCGCGATCCAGGCATCGAGGCGCTGACGACAATCACCTCAGGTACCTGTGCGGAATCAGGCGGGGTGCCCAGCGCGCCACCAGCTCGGCCATGCTCCACAGAGTCCAGTACACTCCCGCCAGGACGATCGCGAGGGGGACCGCGGCACCGGGAAGGCCGACGTCCCGGTAGTCGAGCGTGATGCGGCGGAACATCATGCCGAGGTTCCCGCGGAAATTTCGGTACGACACTTTCAAGCTTCGGAGCTTGCTCTCGGCGGGCTCGCGGGTACGCTGCGCGGTGTCGTAGCCGTTGACGATGGCGCTGCGCAGGAAGACCGGGGGAGGGTGGGCGACCCGTGCGCTCGGGTTCAGGAAGATGGGTACGCGGTTCGCCGCAAGGGTCTCGTGCCAGGTTCTCCCCTGAGCCATGTACAGCGCGCTCTCTTCCGGAAACGGGTACTGCTCGAACGTGTGCCGTCGCATCGCGAGGGTGTTCGCGAACGGCTCCCGGACGATCACCAGCGGACCGTCGGGCAGGCGACGCGGGAAGTACCAGCCCGCCGCGAACGTCTTGGCGTAGAACGTGTCCCGATCGATGTAGCTGTTGCCGGTCACGATATTGATCTCGGGATTGCGGAACGGCTCGAGGAGCCGTCGGAGCCAGTGCTCCTCGGGCACGCAGTCGCTGTCCACGAAGAGCAGGATCTCGCCCTTGGCCTGCCGCGCGCCTTCGTTCTTCAGCGAGTAGTATCGCAGGCCCTTGGTGGCCACGAGCTGGACGACGAGGCTTTCGCCCGGGGTCGAGGCGGTGACGATACGGTGGACGTCCTGCGGGCCGAGGACGGTCTCGTCGTACGCCACGAGGACCTCCACCCGCGGCTCCAGCCGGTTCTCCCGGATCTGATCGAAGAGCCGGGTCAGCATCGTCCGGGTCCGGGTGACCTTGCCGTGGAGCAGATTGTCGAGCTCCACGATCACCGAGAGCCACGGCGGGGACGGGGTGGGTGACACGGCATGAAGATAGCACAGGTGAGGATAGCCCACGGACCACCCGCCGCTCGGATCGTCGACCGTCGGCCGCGTCGGTTAGTTGACCTCCTCGGGCGCTGCCGATAAGCTCCGACCAGGAGATCTCATCGTGTTCTGTCCCCGGTGTCGGGTCGAGAATCGCGCGGGCGCCCTGTTCTGTGGCGAGTGTGGGGCGCCGATCGAGATGGTCTGCGGCGCCTGCGGCGCCAGCGTCGCCGCGACGAGCAAGTTCTGCGACCACTGCGGAGCCTTGTTGCGCGCTGGCGGCGCTCCCGATGCCGTGCCCGCGCGCTTCGCCTCACCGGAGCGCTACACGCCCCCGCACCTGGCCGAGCGAATCCTCAGCGGGAAGGGAGCATTGGAGGGTGAGCGCAAGCAGGTGACCGTGCTGCTGGCGGACCTGAAGAGCTCGCTCGAGCTCCTGGCCGATCGCGACCCCGAGGAGGCGCGCGAGGTCCTCGACCCGGTGCTGGAGCGGATGATGGAGGCGGTCCACCGCTACGAAGGCACCGTGAACCAGATCATGGGCGACGGCATCATGGCCCTCTTCGGCGCACCCTTGGCCCACGAGGACCACGCGCTGCGCGCCTGCTATGCGGCGTTGGCCATGCAGGACGCCATCCGGCGGCTCAATGACCAGCGGGCCAAGCCCGACGTTCCCCGGCGAGACGTGCAGATCCGCGTGGGCATCAACTCGGGGGAGGTGGTGGTCCGGGCCATTGGCAACGACCTCCACATGGATTATTCGGCCGTCGGACAGACCACGCACGTGGCCGGCCGGATGGAGCAGATGGCCGCGCCCGGCACCATCCTGATGGCCAGCGACAGCCTGCGACTGGTGGAGGGGTTCGTCGAGGCCCGGCCCCTGGGGCCGACGCGCCTCAAGGGTTTGACGGCCCCGGTGGAGGTGTTCGAGCTGGTGGGCACCGGCCCTACGCGCACCCGCCTGCAGGCCGCGGCCGCGCGGGGTCTCAGTCGATTCGTGGGACGCGAGCTCGAGCTCGAGCGCCTCGAGGAGTCCCAGCGACTCGCGCGGGCCGGCCACGGGCAGGTGGTGGCGCTGGTTGGCGAGCCCGGCGTGGGCAAGTCTCGCCTCCTCTGGGAGTTCATCCGCTCGCCGGCCTGCCGCGGCTGGCTGGTCGTCGAGAGCCGCTCGGTCTCCTACGGCAAGGCGACCTCCTACCTGCCCGTGATCGATCTCCTCAAGAGCTACTTCCAGGTGGAGGATCGCGATGATCCCCGGAAGATCACCGAGAAGGTGACCGGGAAGCTGCTGGCCCTCGATCAGAGTCTCGAGGCCGCCTCGCCCGCCCTGCTCTCCTTGCTCGGCATTCCGGTGCCGGATCCCGCGTGGGAGGCGCTCGATCCGCCGCAGCGCCGTCAACGCACCCTCGACGCGGTGAAGCACCTGCTGCTCCGGGAGAGCCAGATCCAGCCCCTGCTGATCGTCTTCGAGGACCTGCACTGGATCGACTCGGAGACCCAGACGCTGCTCGACAATCTGGTGGACAGCATCCCCGCGGCCCGCCTGCTCCTGCTGGTGAACTACCGCCCCAGCTATCAGCACCGGTGGAGCGGGAAGACTTACTATAACCAGCTGCACATCAATCTGCTGTCCCCGAGCAGCGCCGAGGCCATGCTGGAATCGCTCGTGGGCGGCGATCCCGCGCTGGCGCCGCTCAAGCAGCTGCTCATCACCCGTACGGAAGGCAATCCGCTCTTCCTCGAGGAGAGCGTTCGCGCCCTGGTGGAGACCCAGGTGTTGCTGGGCGAGCGCGGTCGCCATCGCCTCGGCAAGGCGCTGCCCGCCATCCAGGTGCCGGCCACGGTGCAGGCCATCCTGGCCGCCCGCATCGATCGTCTGGACCCGGTCGAGAAGAGCTTGCTCCAGACCGCCGCGGTCATCGGCAAGGACGTGCCGTTCACGCTGCTGGAGGCCGTCGCCGACGTGCCGTCACGAGCGCTCCAGGAGGGACTGGCCCGGCTGCGAGGAGCCGAATTTCTCTACGAGACCATCCTGTTCCCGGAGTCGGAGTACACTTTCAAGCACGCGCTGAGCCACGAGGTCGCCTACGGCAGTCTGCTCCAGGAGCGCCGGCGCGCCCTGCACGGGCGCATCGTGGAGGCCATCGAGCGCCTCTATCCCGATCGGCTGGCCGAGCAGAGCGAGCGGCTGGCCGCCCACGCGCGGCGCGGCGAGGTTTGGGACAAGGCCGTCATGTACCTCCGGGAGGCGGGGGCCAAGGCGATGGCGCATTCGGCTAACCGGGAGGCCGTCGGCTTCTTCGACCAGGCGCTGGAAGCCCTGGTCCATGTACCGGAAAGTCGCCGGACGCTCGAGCAGGCCATCGATCTCCGATTCGACCTGCGCAACGCCCTCTTCGCCCTGGGCACGCTGGCTCCCATCTCCGATCACCTGCATCGGGCCGCCCAGCTGGCCGAGGTGCTCGGGGACCGTCGCCGGCTAGGCTGGGTGGCCGCCTATATGTCCCACTACTTCTGGCGTGTCGGGGATCTCGGTCGGGCCATCCAGTCCGGGCAGCACGCGCTGACCATCGCCGAGGAGCTCCAGGACGTGGGCTTGCACACCACCAACGTGAACCTGGGGCTCGCCTACTACACCACAGGCGACTATCCCCGCGCGATCCAGTGCATGCGCCAAACCATGGCCATCCTTCAGGGCGACCACGCTCGGCGTCGCTTCGGGTGGGCGGGCGTGCCGGCTGTCATCTCACGGGCCTATCTGGTGGGCTGCCTGACCGAGCAGGGCGAATTCGCCGAGGGTGCGGGTCTGGCCGATGAGGCCATTCGTCTGGCCGAGGTGGCCGAGCATCCGTTCAGTCTCGGTCAGGCTTACATCAGCGTCGGCATTCTCCATGTCCGGTGGGGAGACCTGGCCCGGGCCATCCCGATCCTCGAGCGGGCCCTCACGCTTTCCCGGGTGAGTGACGTGGCGGCTTTGTTCCCGGGCGTCGCCTCCGCGCTGGGCTACGCCTACGCGCTCTCGGGCCGTACCGTTGACGGCATCCCTCTCCTGGAGCAGGCCATCGCCCACGCAGCGTCTCGCCAGATCCGGGCCCGCCAATCGCTATGGGATACCTGGCTTAGCGAGGCATATCTCCTGGCCCGGCAGTCGACCGCGGCCCGCGAGATCGCCCAGCGTGCGGTCAGTCTGTCGCGGGAGCTGGGGGCCCGGGGCAACGAGGCTTATGCGCTGCGCGTTGCCGCCGAGGTCTGCGCCCGGGACGAGCCGGCCAAGATCGACGAAGCGGAGTCCGCCTACCGCCGCGCCCTCGCGCTGGCCGAGGAGCTGGGCATGCGGCCCTTGCTCGGCCACAGCCGTCTGGGGCTCGCCCGACTGTACCGGCGGGCCGGCAAGCCGCGAGAGGCGCTGGCCGAGCACACGGCCGCCGTCGAATTGTTCCAGTCTCTCGGGATGGCTGCGGCCTTGGCCGCCGCGGCGTCCGAAGCTCCGCTAGGCGCGGCCCCGCGCTAGCCAGCCCAGCGCCTTCGCCCGCGCTCGCCGCCAGCGCCCGGCCCGCCAGCCCATGGCGCCGAGGGTCCGTGCCGCGTGCAGATAGTCCCGGATCCGCGCCTCCCGCCAGGCCCCGATCTTCGTGCCCAGGCCGATCACGCTCAGGACGACGAAGGCCAGGTCGTTGCGCTCCATCCGTGGCGACCGAGCAGCCATCAACGCCCGGCGCAGGAGAGGCCACAACCCACCGACCGTGAAGCGCCCTCCGGGGTCCGGGTCGGCGACATCCGCCGGCGTCAGGTAAGCCGCCGGCACCTCGGCCGGTGGCGAATGCGATGACGGGAGGTCGCGGAAGCGCGGGTGGTGGCGGTCCAGGGCCCGCTTCTGCAGTCGCAGCTCGGCCTTGAGCAGCGGATCAAAGGTGTGGGCATGCTCCATGACGTCTCGGTCCAGGTAAGGGCACAGGGACTCGAGGCGCAGATCCAGCAGACCGAATGGAAGCAGTGCCACGATGCGGCGAGTGCGTCCAAGCAGGTAGAAATGTGACAGGCGATACGGCCCGTCGGGCAGCATCTCGAGGGCAGAGCGCACGCGCGCGGCCAGCGGGGACGAGATCAGGCCGGCCCACCAGCGATCCAGGCGTTCGTGCTCGGGCGCGATGGCCTCCAGCACCTCGCGCTCCGGGCGCCAGCGGCCCCACACCGACCGGGGGAGGAAATAGAACGGGTTGTTGAAGAACGTGTCACCGGCCATGCCGTCGAGGTTGGGCCGCGCGCTGCCCGGCGCCAGAGAGGCCACGAGCGGAATCGCCCAGATGTGATCGCGTCCCTTGACCTGATAGGCGAGCAGGACGTCGCGGGCTCGCCGGTCGGCGGCCAGCGCGCGCGAAGCGCCCGAGCCGGGAAGAGTCACCAGCCGATTGGGCACGACCAGCCTGCCACAGAGCTCGCGCACGACGGCGGGCTCGAGGCTGGTGCCGCGCCGGCCCGGATACGTCCACGCGGCCGTGACCGTGTCGAGCCGGGCGCCCAGCGCGTGGGCTTCCAGCAGCAGCCGGCGCGAGTCGTAGCCCGCGCTCAGCAGGCAGAGCGCTTCACCGCGACTTCGCTCCAGCAGTCGAGCCAGCGCGTAGCGTAGCCGCTCCTGCGACTCGTCGAGGAAGCGATCGGGATCGGCCGCGGTCACCGCCGGCAGGTCCTCGAGGGACCAGTAACGGCCGAGGCGCCGGAGGCCTGGCGCGAGCTCGAGCCGGCTCCCGGGTGGCACCCGCTCCACGTGACGCCACGGCGTGCGCGAGCCGAGCGGGAAGCCCAGCGCCACCAGCTCCTGGAGCGCGTCGTGATCGATCTCGGGAGGTCGGAGCCCCCACGGCGCCAAGGCGCTCAGATCGCTGGCGAAGGCCACGCCCACTTCGTCGTGCGTGAAGAACAGGGGCCGGATGCCCAGGCGATCCGTGGCGAGCACGATGCGGCCGCGGACGTGGTCGAGGACGGCGAAGCTGAAGACCCCGCTCGCCTCGCGCAGCCAGGTCCAGTCATCGGCCTGGTAGCGGGCGAGCACGAAGTCGGGCTCGCCTCGGTGGCCGGCGGGAAGGTCACGAAGGTAGCCGTTGAAGGCCACTGCGATTCCCGACGCCGAGGCGTGGTGGATCCCGTCGACGGCTTGCCCGTCTGGCGTCCAGACGGCCAGCCGAGCCTCGGCCGGCAGCGACGGACAAACCTCCACGCTCGACTCGCCCAGCAGGTGCCGCATCGCCGGCCAGCCGCTCGGCGCCGCCCAGCCGGCGCGCCGGGTTTGCGGAGCATCCATCCAGAGCAGGCTGCCGGCGAAGCGGGCCATGGGGAACGTCGAGGACTCCGGACTAGAACGCGAGCGGATACGTCGGGCGCACCCAGCGGCCAGCATTCCCCACTGTGAGGAACGACGCGCTGGTGCCCTGATGCTTGTCGGGGCCGAAGCGGGCCTCGGGGCCGTTGAAGGCCTTCTCACAACGCGGAAGAGGCCGTACCATCGCGCCGATGTTGCCAGATCGCCCGGGCCGGGTCAAACCGGGGCTCCGGTAGGCAAGACGGGCTCTCGCGACGCGACGGGGGGGGTGATGAACTCCACGGACTTGGTGGCTCCCAGGCGGCAGCGCGGGAGCACAGCCCCAGGGGGATACCAATTGCTGAGATCAGCGGCAGGGCGCCGCGCGTGATTTAAGGTTGGAATCGCATCTCACTCCTGCATTTCTGTTGGACGACATCCTCGGAGACAGAACATCCCGCCTGTTTCGTTATTATTATGGCGCCGTCGGCATTCTTCCACGAAGCCACCGGGCCAAGAATTGACCGGCGTCAAGACCCCGATATACCGCCGCACGGGACTGGTCGTGCGCCGCGGGACAGCTGGGGCAGGCTGGGGCACGGGGGCCGCCCGAGGGCGCACATCCCCCCGGGAGACCCTACCGGTGCACCAGCACCGGCACCTTGGCGAGCGAGAGGACCTTCTGGGTCTGCGTGCCCAGCATCGAGTTCCGGAACCCGCGGCGCCCGTGCGTGGGCATGAAGATGAGGTCGCAGTTGCTGCGCCGGGCAGCGGCGACGATCGCCTCCGCCGGGAAGTCATTGGTCACGTGCTCGACCTTGCAGCGCACACCGGCGGCCTTTGCCGCCTTTTCGATGACCTCGAGGTGCTTGCGGGCGGCGCGCTCGATGATCCGGGCGCGTTCCGCGGGGGCCCGGTAGCCCACCGGAAACAGGCCTTTGTACTCGACGGGCGTCGCGGGCGGTGCGGCGTGGAAACCGGTCACCCGGGCACCCATGGACTTCGCGAGCTTCACGCCCGCCAGCGCGGCCTCGCGGGCCAACCGGGAGCCGTCGGTCGGAATGAGGATGTGCTTGTACATGTTCGAGTCTCCTAATTCATTTTACGTAAGGCATTACCCAGATCAGCATGCCGAGCACGTAGCAGACCGCCGAGCACACCAGGGTAAACGGGATGCTCCAGGCCAGGAACTCCCTCAGCGATACTTTGCGTCCCTCTTCCTTTTCCCCGAGCGTCAGCGCGACGTAAAGCGCCGGCGCGCCTGCGACGGTCAGGTTGCTGCCCAGCGTTCCCGACCACAGCAGCATCCAGTACAGCGGCCATGGCTCGATGCCTCCCTGGCCCATATCCTTGATGGTATGGAGAAAGGTCAGGATGTAGGCGTCGTGCTCGACCAGGCCGACGATGGGCACAGTCACCCAGTAGAGGAGCGTCGCGCCAAGCGCGTAGTTCTCTATGAAGATCGGCTTCATCGCGTCCGCCAGCTTGTCGAGGATATGGCTCTTCTCGAGGCCGCCGACGAGCGCGAACAGCGCGATGTAGAAGAAGATCGCCCGCCAGTCGAGCTCCTGCAGGCACTCTTCGAAGCTGGAGGCCTCCTCTACCCGATCCCCCAGCAGAACGAGCACCAGCACGAGGGAAATGGCCCCCGTCAGCGCAATGAATCCGAGTTGCACGCCGATGTGCTCACGCATGGACATGGCGACCACTGTGCCGACGAACCACACCACGACGATGGTCGCGAAAAGAGGATTGGGTATGCTGGCCGCCATCCCGAGGCTCCCCATGTCCATTACGCGCTTGTGGCCCCGAAATCCGTAGAACCACATCGCGCCGAGCGTGATGACGAAAGTGATCATCAGTATCGGGAACGACGACGGGCGACCGAACTGCCACAGGAAATCGAAGAATTCCGCTCCCGCCACGCTGTGCAGCATCTGCGGCGGCAAATCGCCGATGAGCAGTGCTGTTCCCATGAAATTCGCCCCGAAGCCGATCATCAGGATGACCGGCACGGGCGGGACCTTGAGAGCACGGGCGAGCGGAAAGGCGACCGGCGCCATCATCAGGATCGTTACGACGTTGTCCACGAACATCGAGATGACGCCGGCAAGAAAGGTCAGGATGATGACCAGGTAGCCGGGGCGCCCGCCGGAGAGTTTCAGGGCCTGGATCGACAGCCAGCTCGGCACACCTGATTTCCCGAAATAGCCCGCGATGATCCAGATGCCGACCAGGATCGCCATGACGTTCCAGTCGACATACTTGAAGGCATCGGCCTCGGTCATGATGCCAAGCCAGCACATCACCGCCACCCCGATCAGCGCGGCCAGCGTGCTGTCGATGACGTTCGTGATGACGGCCAGGATCGTCAGGCCGAACACGATCAGGGTCAGCCATTGCATCGGTTCCATTTGCTGTCCTCTTCCTGTTGAAACTAAGGCGCCCCGCGGGCGGGCTGCATGGCGGCCGACGCCGCCTCGGTGGCGGTTTTATGCGCCGGATCGGGATGCTAGCCCAAGAGCGCCAGCATGACCAGGAAGCCGGCGACGTACGCCAGCGCGACATGCCAGCCATGCTTGAGCCAGGACCCCACCGACCGGGCTTGCGGATACATGTTGGAGAGAGCGACGCCGGCCGACATGCGAGCCGAGGTCGTAGTAGTCCATCTGATCCTCCATGCGGCGCGAGTGGCGACGATCCCGGTCCCTGGGGCGCTTCGGCCCGGCCGATTATGCCACGGGGCGGCGGCAGGCGCACCGGGCGGCCGCAGCCGGAGGCAGGTAGAGCGCGGTGCTCGGCGTGTTCGTGCGGGTGCTGCTGAGCTTCCAGCGCCACCGCGCGTGGCCGGTCCCGGGCCACGCTATGTCGTAGATGCGGGCGGGAGCCGACGCGCGTCGCCTGTCGCGAGCGGCCACACGTAGCGATCCCACGTGAGACCGACCACGTCCATCTGGCGGGCGGGAAGGTGAGGACGTCGTCGTTCCGGCTCCCGCGGTTCGGCGGCCAGTGACAATGAGAGAACACCGACGGTGAAGGTGGTTGCGAGGTGCAGGCACGCCAGCAACGCGACAAGCCCGAAGGCACGCCAGCCTTTCACGGCTGGATCCGTTGGATCGGCGCATGT
This sequence comes from Candidatus Limnocylindria bacterium, assembly GCA_035524955.1. Classification (GTDB taxonomy): domain Bacteria; phylum Methylomirabilota; class Methylomirabilia; order Rokubacteriales; family CSP1-6; genus CAMLFJ01. The sequence goes on from DATLFG010000019.1 coordinate 14,563, forward strand.
CGGAGGGGCACGGTTGGCGTCATGGCGCCGAGGCCATGCCATGGATCCGCCCCTCGTCGACGGCGCAGCAATAGCCGTCCGGGTCGCTCACCAGCGCCACCCGGGCATCGCTCGGCGCTGGTTCGTCGGCCGGCCGCCCCTGCGCGCCGCGAGGTCGTGGCTCGAGGCGACGTGCACCCGCCAGACCAGCTCGAGCTCGTCCGGCCGGACCTTGCGGGTGCGCGGCTCGCCTTGCACGGGCGCATCATAGCAACGCTGCCGGCCTGCCGCGGCGGAGGTCGACCGTACCGTGTCGTACCACTCGTTGAAGGCCGCCTCGAGCTCCGGCGCGATGGTGGCCTTGCTCCTGGGGTGGCCAGCGTCCGAGTCTGGCAGGTTACGTCACGGGGACGGGATCCACGCCAGGGCGCCCGCTGCCGGAAGGCGTTTCATGTTGCCTATCCTCTCGACTGCCCCTCGGGGAAGGAGTTCCTGGACGACTACCGCCGCCGCACCACGTGGGTCCGCGCGCTCTACGACCGCGTCGTGCCGAGATGAGCCCGCCGCGTCAGGCGCCCGCCTCGCGGGTGATGCGCGCGCCGAGCGAGCGCAGCCGCTCGTCGATGCGCTCGTAGCCGCGGTCCACCTGGTGCGCGTTTCCGATCGAGGACGTGCCGCGGGCGCACAGCGCGGCGCCGATGAGGGCCATCCCGGCGCGGATGTCGGGGGACACCATCGGGGCGCCCCGCAGCTCGGTGGGGCCGACGACCACCGCCCGGTGCGGATCGCACAGGACGATCCGCGCGCCCATCGCGATGAGGCGGTCCACGAAGAAGAGGCGGCTCTCGAAGAGCTTCTCGTGGATGAGGACGGTTCCGCGACTCTGGGTCGCGAGCACCAGCGCGAGCGAGGTCAGATCGGCGGGGAAACCCGGCCACGGCGCGTCGTCCACCTTCGGGATGGCCCCGTCGGCGTCGGCGGCGACCCGCAGCTCCTGCGGGCCGGGAACGACCAGCGTCGTGCCCTCGAGCACGGTGTCCACGCCGAGTCGCCGGTACGCCAGGCGGATCATGCGGAGATCATCCGGGATGACGTCGCGGATGCGGAGCTCGCCGCCCGTCATCGCGGCCAGGGCCACGAAGGAGCCGATCTCGACGTGGTCGGGGCCCAGCCGATGCCGGCCGGGCGCGAGCTCGCGGACACCCTCGATGTGGAGCCGGTTCGTGCCGATGCCGCTGATCCGGGCGCCGAGGGCGTTGAGGAAGCGGCACAGGCCCTGGACGTGCGGCTCGCTCGCCGCGTTCAGGATGACGGTTAGGCCCTCGGCCAGCACCGCGGCCATCACCGTGTTCTCGGTGCCCGTCACGCTCATCTCGTCGAGGAAGACCTCGGCGCCCCGGAAGCGCCCCTCGAGGGTCAGGTGGAGCGACGGGCCGGATGCGACGCGCGCGCCCAGCTCGCTCAGAGCAAGCAGATGGGTGTCGAGCCGCCGCCGGCCGATCCGGTCGCCGCCCGGAGGGGGCAGCACGGCCTGTCCCGTCCGCGCGAGCAGGCCCGGTGCCAGCAACACCGAGCCGCGGAGCTGCGACATGACCGCGGGATCGGGATCGCGGCCCGCGAGCGCGCTCGCGTCGAGGCGCACCGTGCCGTGGTCGTCGACGACCACCTGCACGCCCAGGTGGCGAAGCCCCTCGAGCAGCAGGGTCACGTCGCGGATGCGAGGCACGTTGTCGACGACGACCGGGCCGGCGACGAGCAGGCAGGCCGCGAGCACGGGCAGGGCTTCGTTCTTGTTGCCGGCCGGCGTCACCGCCCCCTGCAGGGGATGGCCGCCCTCCACCAGGAATCGATCTCCGGTCACGTGAGTCTCCTCGCCGATAGTACCCGACCCACCCGGACATCGAAGCACGGGGAAGCACGGGGAAGCACGGGGAAGCACTTGGGCGGCACCGGAGAGGCGGTCGCCGGGAGGCCGGTGTATGATCGCGTCGAGTCCGCATGACCGAGCGCTTGTTCATCCTCGACGGCCCCGGCTTCCTCTTTCGCGCCTACCACGCGATTCCCTTCCTCTCCACCTCAAAGGGCGTCCCGAGCCACGCGGTCTTCGGCATGTCCACCATGCTGTGGAAGCTCCTGCGCGAGGACAATCCCGAGTACTTCGCGGTCGCCTGGGATCCGCCCGGGCCGACCTTCCGCGAGGAGAAGTTCGCGGCCTACAAGGAGACCCGGGCGCCCACCCCCGACGATCTCCGCACCCAGATCCCGCTCGTGAAGACGCTCTTCGAGGCCCTGCGCCTGCCGCTCCTGGAGGTGCCGGGCTTCGAGGCCGACGACGTCCTCGGCACCGTGGTGGACCGCACCCGCGACCTCCCGGTGGACCTCGTGCTGGTCACCTCCGACAAGGACATGCTCCAGCTCGTGGGCCCCCGGGTGCGCGTATTCTCGACCACCGGACGGGGCGGGGACCGCGTGGTTCTCGACGAGGCCGCGGTGAAGGCCAAGTGGGGGGTGGAGCCCGCGCAGATCCCCGACATCCTGGCCCTGATGGGCGACTCCATCGACAATATCCCGGGCGTGCCGGGCGTGGGCGAGAAGACCGCGGCCAAGCTGATTGGGCAGTTCGGCAGCGTGGCGCGCCTCTACGAGAACCTCTCGCTGGTCCCGGGCAAGCTGCGCGAAACACTGGCCGCCAACCGCAAGCAGGCGCTGCTCTCCCGCGAGCTGGCCACCGTGAGCACGCGGGTGCCGATCACGGTGGATCTGGAGGCCCTCCGGCGCCGCGAGCCCGACTGGGAGCGCCTGCGCGCGCTCTGGACCGAGCTCGAGTTCCACAGCCTCCTGCGCCAGCTCCCCGCCGGGCCCGCGCCCGCGGCTACCGGCGCGGACGTCCCGACCATGGCCGACGCGGCCGCGCTCGCGGCGTACCTGGCCCGGGTGCCGGCGGGGGAACCGCTCGCCGTGGACGCGGTGACCGCGGGAGGGCCGCCGGAGCCCGTCGTCGCGACGATCGGTCTATTTCACCCGGTGGCCGGTGAAGCGGTTGTTGAATGCGAGGTGGACGACCGGGCCGCCACGGTGCTGGCGGCCCTCGGGGGGCGCACGCTGATCGGCCACGACGTCAAGGCGCTGGCCGAGTGGTGGCTGGCCCGTGGCGGCGCGCCGCCCCCGACCGAGGACACCGCGGTGGCCGCCTACCTGCTGAACCCGGCGCGCACCAACTACAAGCTCGAGGAGGTCTGCGCCGAGCTGCTCGGCCAGGGGCCGGGCATCGCGCGGCCCGGCACGCGGGCTCGGTGGATCTGGGACCTGTGGGCGATGCAGCCGCGCGCCCTGCGGGAGGTGGGCCTCTTCGAGCTTTACCAGGACGTCGAGCGGCCGCTGATCGAGGTGCTCGCGCGCATGGAGCGGCACGGCATCCGGGTGGATCCTGTCCGCCTCGGCGAGTTCTCGCGCGAGCTCGAGGTGCACCTCGAGCGGACCACCAGAGAAATCTACGGCCTTGCGGGCGAGGAGTTCAACATCGGATCGCCCAAGCAGCTCGCCCACATCCTGTTCGAGAAGCTCAAGCTGCCCCCGGTGAGGCGGACCAAGACCGGCTATTCCACCGACGCGGACGTCCTCGAGCAGCTCGCGATCGGCCACGAGCTGCCCGCGCGCATCGTGGAGCACCGCACGCTGGCAAAGCTCAAGTCCACCTATGCGGACTCGCTGCCCACCCTGATCAATGCGACGACCGGGCGCATCCACCCCTCGTTCAACCAGCTCGTGGCCGCGACCGGACGGTTGTCGTCGAGCAACCCGAACGCCCAGAACATCCCGGTGCGCACCGAGCTGGGCCGCCGCATCCGCGCCGCCTTCGTGCCCGCGCCGGGCTGGCGATTCCTCGCCGCGGACTACTCGCAGATCGAGCTGCGCATCCTGGCCCACGTCTCCGGCGAGGAGAGCCTGATCGAGGCCTTCCGCCGCGGCGAGGACATCCACGCGCGCACCGCCTCGGAGGTCTTCGGCGTCGCGCTGGAGGCGGTCACCCCGCAGCAGCGCGACATCGCCAAGACCACGAACTTCGCGGTGATCTACGGCGTCACCGCCTTCGGGCTCTCGCGCGGCCTCGACATGAGCCCCAAGCAGGCGCAGGAGTTTCTCGACCGGTTCTTCGCCCGGCATCCCAAGGTCAAGGCGTACCTCGCGCGCACCGTCGCGGAGGGCCGCGAGCGCGGGTTCGTCACCACGCTGCTCGGGCGTCGGCGCTACCTCCCCGAGCTGCGCAGCGGGAACCCGAACCTCCGGGGCTTCGGCGAGCGCATGGCCACCAACGCGCCCATCCAGGGCACCGCCGCGGACCTGATCAAGATCGCGATGGTCCGGATGGCCCGCGAGCTGGACGCCCACCGGCTGGAGAGCCGCATGCTGCTGCAGGTGCACGACGAGCTGCTGTTCGAGGCGCCGCCCGCCGAGCTCGAGCGGCTCCAGGCCCTGGCCACCCAGGTCATGGAGTCTGCCATGTCGTTCGACGTGCCGCTCCGGGTGGATGTGAAGGTCGGCGCCGACTGGGCCGCGGTGTGAGGCGCTTCCTCCTCGTCGGTCTCACCGGCGGCATCGCCACCGGCAAGAGCACGGTGACCGGCATGCTCGCGAGCCCGAGCGTGCGGGTGGTGGACGCCGACGCGCTCGCCCGTGAGGTCGTGGAGCCGGGGACGCCCGCCCACGCCCGGATCGTCGCCGAGTTCGGCAAGGGGGTGTTGCAGCCCGACGGCAGGCTCGACCGCGCGCGCCTGGGCGAGATCGTCTTCCCGGATCCCGACCGGCGGAAGCGCCTCGAGGCCATCACCCATCCCGCGATCCGGGCGCGCTTCGAGCAGATCATGGCCAATCTCGAGCGTCAGGGCTTCGACGGCATCCTGATCTGGGACGCCGCCCTGCTCGTCGAGTCCGGCGGCCACAACAAGATGGACAAGGTCGTGGTGGTGACCACCGACCCGGCCACCCAGCTTGCGCGGCTAATGGCGCGCGACGGCTCGACGGAGGAGGCCGCGCGCGCGCGCACCGCCAGCCAGATGCCGCTGGCCGTGAAGGCCCGCGTGGCCGACTACGTCATCGACAACTCGGGTTCCCGCGAGGAGACGGAAGCGCGCGTGCGCGAGGTCTACCGCGCGCTGCTCGAGGATCTGCGGCGGCAGCAGGCGTCGCGGTGAGCCCGCGCCGGAACGCCCGCGCGGCGGTGCCGCGCGCGCCGGTGCGCCGGGCGTCCACGCGCGGCCGCACGCGCGCCCTCGGCCAGCACTTCCTGCGGGACCGGTCGGTGGCGGACCGCATCGTGGACCTGGTGGCGCCGACCGCGCGGGACCTGGTCGTCGAGATCGGCCCGGGGCGCGGCGCCCTCACCGAGACGCTGGCCGCCCGCGCCGGCCGGCTCCTCACGCTCGAGATCGACGGGGAGCTGGCCGCGAGTCTCCACGCCCGGTTCGCCGCGTCTTCCCACGTGGAGGTGCGGCAGGCGGACGCGCGCGGGTTCGACTACCGGACGCTGCGCGCGCTCGCGCTCGATCCCGGCGGCCGGGTGCTGGCGGTCGGCAACCTGCCGTACAGCGTGGGCAAGCCCATCCTGGCGGCCCTGGTCGAGGCCGTCCCGGGCATCGACGAGATGGCGCTCATGCTCCAGAAGGAGGTGGCCGAGCGCGTCGCCGCCGAGCCCGGTGGCAAGACCTACGGCGCGCTCTCGGTGCTGACCCAGGTGTCGGTCGCGGCGCGCCTGGCCTTCTCGGTGCCGCCCGGCGCCTTCAGCCCGCCCCCCCAGGTGGACTCGGCGGTGCTGCACCTCGTGGCGCACCGCCGGCCGCCCGTGCCGGTGGCCGATCCTGCCCGCTTCGCCACGGTGGTGCGCGCCGCCTTCGGCCAGCGCCGCAAGAGCCTGGCGAACGCCCTGTCGGCCGGCCTGGGCCTGGGCGTCGAACGGGCCCGCCGCCTCATCGAAGCCGCCGGCATCGATCCGGGTCGCCGTGCCGAGACGCTGTCGCTGGCCGAGTTCGCCCGGCTCGCGGCGGCGCCCGAGGCTCCGTAGCGAGCTCAGAGCGGCTTCAGGCCACGGGCGTAGCGCACCTCGTGAATCTCGAATCCAAGCTGGGTGTCCCGCTTCACGGCCCCGTCGGCGTACCATCCGGCCCGCTCGTAGAAGCGGCGGGCCCGCGGGTTCGCCGCGAGCACCCAGAGGACGGCGTCGCGGTGTCCCGCATCCGCGAGCGCCTGCTCCGCCGCGCGCAGGAGGAGGCGTCCGAGGCCCTGTCCCCATGCTTCGGGCGCGATGTTGATCGCCCAGAGCTCCCCGCGAGCCTCGGAGAGCGGTGAGAGCGGCCGCTCGTGCCCGGTCATGGCGAATCCCACGGGAGGCCCGCCTTCGACCTCGACGACCAGCACCGCCTCCGGTGTGTGCTCGGGCCCGCGCGCTCCGCCGAGCGTCTGCCGCCATCGGTCGGCCCATCGCCCGACGTCCAGACCGTCGAGAAAGGCGTCCGGCATGACCCCGCGATACGCGGCCTCCCAGGCGGCCACGTGGACCCGGGCCAGAGCCGTCGCGTCTCCCAGGTTCGCCCGGCGGACCACGGTCATCCAGGCGGCACGGTAAGCCCGCGGTGACCGGCCGGTCAATCGGTCCGCTACCTCCCAGGGTAATTGAGGTCGAGCGCCCCGGAGCTCAGGATAAGCGCATGCTGCGTCATGGCCTGCTCGTTCTCGCGGGGCTTGCCGTCGTCTTCGGCGTCTGGGCCGGAGCTCGCGGCGTGAGCCTCCTAGCCCGGGGCCTCAGGGGGGGTGAGGATCCGAGCGCCCCGCTGTGGGTCGTCCGGGGCCTTCGGGGCATCATCGTGGCCCTTTGCGATGGCGTTCCTCGCGGTGGGGGCCGTCCTTGGCCAGGCATGGCTGGTCGTCTTCGGCGCTCTCTGGCTCGCCGAGGAGATCTACGAGACGGGAGTTCTCGCGCTCATCCTTCGCGCGGGAGCGCCTCAGAGCAAACGATCGTCGACCGTCTGAAGCGACGATGAGGAAGGAATACGACTTCTCGAAGGGCAAGCGCGGTGCGGTAGTCCCTGCATCGCCGGGGAAGACGCGGATCACCATACGCCTCGATGGCGACGTTCTCGCCTGGTTCCGTGCCCAGGTTCACGCGGCCGGCGGCGGAAGCTACCAATCACTCATCAACAAGGCGCTTCGGGAGTTCATGGTCGCGCAACACGAACCCCTCGAACACACGATGCGGCGGGTCATTCGGGAGGAACTGGTCGGTTATCGCGCAGCCGTGAAGGCAAGTCGAAGGAAGTGATCAGGCGGCCGAGCAGATGCGGAGATCGCGCACCAGGTCGCGCTCGACCTTGTCGACAACAGTCGAGGCTCCGAGACGACCCGGAGCGAGGCGCAATCGATCGCAGATTCGATCGCCGCGTCTCTGGAAGTACGGGAGAGACTCAGTAGCGGCTCTCGGATTACCTCCCGCGTTCCTTGGGCCGAGCCGGCCCCCGGTGGTAGGATGAAAAGGCCGCAATGAACACCACTTACAGACCAGAGCCCGCTCCGATCGACACGCCCGGCGAGCCCGCGGTACGGCTCATCCCGCTGGGCGGTCTCGGCGAGATCGGGCTCAACATGATGCTGATCGAGTGCGGCCCCGACATCCTCGCGGTGGACTGCGGCCTGCTCTTCCCGGACGACGAGATGCCCGGGGTGGATTTCGCCATCCCGGACTGGGGGTATCTCCGGGAGCGGCGCGACGCGTTCCGCGGCGTCGTGCTCACGCACGGCCACGAAGACCACATCGGCGCCCTGTCCTACCTGCTCCGGGAGTTCCCGGTGCCGGTCTACGGCACGCCGCTGACCCTGGCGATCGCCAAGCACCGGCTCGCCGAGAACGGCCTGCTCGAGCAGGCCGACCTGCGCCCGTACGCGCCGGGCGATCGCATCGTCATCGGCGGGTTCGCGATCGAGCCGATCCGCGTGACGCACTCGATCGCCGACGGCATCGGGCTCGCGATCGAGACGCCGCTCGGCACCGTGGTCCACACCGGCGACTTCAAGCTCGACGCGCACCCGGTGGATCACCAGCAGCCCGACTACTCGCGCTTCGCCGCGCTGGGCGAGCACGGCGTGCTCGTGCTCTGCTCGGACTCGACCAACGTCGGCCGGCCCGGGCACACCGGCTCCGAGACCCTGGTCGGCCAGGCGCTCGCGGGCCGCTTCGCGGAGGCGCCCGGCCGCATCATCGTGGTCACCTTCGCGTCGCACATCCACCGCATCCAGCAGGTGCTCGACCTGGCCGCGCGGTGCCACCGGCACGTCGCGCTGCTCGGCAAGAGTATGATGACGAACGTGGCGGTGGCGCAGGATCTGGGCTACCTCACGGTGCCGGAGGACCTGATCGTGCCGCTCGAGGAGCTGACCGCGCTGCCCGCTCGGCGCCAGGTGATCGTCTCCACCGGAAGCCAGGGCGAGCCCCACTCGGCCATCTCGCTGATCGCGGCGGGCGAGCACAAGTACGTGCAGGCGGGGCCGGGCGACCTGGTGGTCTTCTCCTCGCGCGTCATCCCGGGCAACGAGCGCGTGGTGGGCCGCGTGATCAACGCGCTCCTGCGCCGCGGCGCCGAGGTGCTGTGGGAGGACGTGGCCTTCGTCCACGTCTCGGGGCACGCGAGCCAGGAGGATCTCAAGCAGATGCTCGCGCTGACACGCCCGCGCTACTTCGTGCCCGTGCACGGCGAGTTCCGGCACCTGCTCCAGCACGCGCGGCTGGCCGAGGGGGTGGGCATCCCCAAGGACCGCATCTTCCTCATCGAGGACGGCCTCGGGCTCGAGGTCACCGCCTCCGGCACCCGGGTGCTCGGGGGCTACCCGGCCGGGCCGGTGCTCGTGGACGGCAAGGGCGTGGGCGACGTGGGCAGTGTGGTGCTCCGCGACCGCCAGCTCCTGGCCGAGGCCGGCATGGTGGTGATCGCGCTCACGATCGACCGGACGACCGGCCTGATCGTGGCGGGACCCGAGATCGTCTCGCGCGGGTTCGTCTACATGAAGGAGGCCGACGCCCTGATGGACGAGGTCAAGACCGCGGTGCGGGACGCCCTGGCCGGCCGGCAGGAGCCCGAGGCCTTCGACCGTGAGCTGGTGGGCGCCATGGTGCGCGCCGCGGCGCGGCGCTTCATCAACCAGCGATTCCAGCGCAAGCCGGTGGTGCTGCCCGTGATCCTGGAGGTGTGATGGCGGAGAGAGTGACGATCGAGAAGGTGCTGTCCGAGAAGGCGCCGGCCGCGAACGGGCACGGCCCCCGTGATCTCCGCGAGGGCGCGCGTGACGGGGCGCTGAAGCACCGCCTGCCGCGCAAGGCCAAGAGCGAGCCCGGCCGCTGGGTACGGGAGGCGAAGGGCATTCTCGCGCTGGCCCTGGCCGGGTTCGGCTTCGTGGCGCTCTACGCCTACGACCCGATGGTGCATCCGCTCGACCAGTTCAGTCCCGCGGGACCCGTCGGGGCCTGGCTCGGCTGGGGCTCCTTCCACGCCTTTGGCTTTGCCGGCTATCTCTTCCCGGTGCTGCTGGCCCTCTACGGCGTCTCGGCCTTCGTGCGGCCCCGCGTGGCCCACGGCTGGCAGGCCGGGGTGGGACTCCTGATCCTGCTCGTGAGCGCCACCGGCATCCTGGCCCGCGCTTCCGACACCCTGGCCGAGTACCGGTTGCACAAGGGCGGCGTGGTGGGCTGGGCGGTCTCCGAGGGGCTCATGGTCTCCATCGGGACGGTCGGCACCTGGATCATCCTGCTCGCCCTCATCCCGGTCGGCGTGCTGTTCGTCACGCGCATCCCGTACGGTGTGCTCTCGCGCATGCTGCGGGCGCGCTTCGGCGGGACGCGGCGCCCGGAGGCCCGGAAGGGTCTTCGCGGGAGCCCGGTGGGGGATCTGCCGTTGCTGGCCGCGGTGCCCCCCGGTGGATGGCCGGCGACCGACCAGGGGACCGTGCCGCCCCCGTTCGTGGTCAAGGAGCAGCCCAAGGTCAAGTCGGGGCTCACCGACAAGGGACTCGCCTGGCAGGAGACGTTCGACTTCGGCAAGGGCGGCGCGGAGGCTTTCAAGCTGCCCGCGGTCGGCCTGCTCGCGGCGCCGCCGGCCTCCTCGCTCCAGCGTACGCGGGAGGAGCTGGAAGGCAACGCGCAGACGCTCAAGAAGAAGCTCCACGACTTCGGGGTGGACGGCCACATCGTGCAGGCGAGCCCGGGCCCGGTGATCACGTCCTACGAGTTCGAGCCGGCGGCGGGCGTCAAGGTGAGCCAGGTGGTCAACCTGGCCGACGACCTGGCCCTGGCCATGAAGGTGGCGGCGGTGCGCATCATCGGACCGATTCCCGGGCGCGGCACGGTGGCGGTCGAGGTGCCGAACCCGGAGACCGCGACGGTGTACCTGCGCGAGATCCTGGTAAGCCCGGAGTTCGTCTCGACCAAGGGCCGGCTGCCCCTGGCGCTCGGCAAGGACACCACCGGCAACCCGGTGATCGCGGACCTGGCCGCGATGCCGCATCTGCTCATCGCCGGATCCACCGGTAGCGGCAAGTCGGTCGGCCTCAACACCATGATCTGCTCGCTGCTCTACAAGGCCACGCCGGCGGACGTCCGGTTCCTGCTGATCGACCCGAAGCGCCTCGAGCTCGGCGTGTACGAGAAGATCCCGCACCTCCTCGCGCCGGTCGTCACCGACGCCAAGGAAGCCTCCGCCCGGCTCAAGTGGATCGTGGGCAAGATGGACGCCCGCTACAAGCAGCTGCAGGCCAAGGCGGTCCGGAACATCGAGGGCTACAACAAGGAAGTGCCGCCCGAGGAGCGGCTGCCCTACTGGGTGGTGGTGGTGGACGAGCTGGCCGACCTCATGATGGTCTCGGCGGGCGAGGTCCAGAACTCGCTGATCCGTCTGGCCCAGATCGCCCGCGCGGTGGGCATCCACCTGATCGTCGCCACCCAGCGGCCGTCGGTGGACGTGGTGACCGGCCTGATCAAGGCCAACTTCCCGACGCGCATCGCCTTCCAGGTGGCCTCGAAGGTGGACTCGCGGACCGTGCTCGACGGCAACGGGGCCGAGCAGCTCCTCGGCCGCGGCGACATGATCTACGTGCCGCCCGGCGCGAGCCGGCAGATGCGCGTGCACGGCTGCTGGGTCTCGGACAAGGAAGTGAAGGCGATGTGCGAGTTCCTGCGCACGCAGGGCTCGGCGGTGTACGAGACGGTGGAGCTACCCGCCGACGAGGCCGGTCCGGGCGGCAACGGGGAAGACCGCGACGACATCTACTGGGACGCGGTGAACCTGGTGATCGCGCAGCGGGCCGCGTCCATCTCGTTCCTGCAGCGGCGGCTCGGGCTGGGCTATCCGAAGGCCGCGCGCTTCATCGACATGATGGAGCAGGACCGCATCATCGGGCCCGGCCACGGCGCCAAGCCGCGCGAGATCCTCGTCGGCCCCGAATACCTGAGCAAGAGAGGGAAGTAATGGCAGGGCGAGCCGAAGCCGCCGGCGAGGCGAGCGATATGAACAGAAGAGCGCGCCGGATCATCCTCCCCGCCGTCTGTCTGCTGGCTCTTCTCTGCTTTCCGCTCGTCCCGACGATGGCGCTTGCCCAGGCCCTCGACGAGGTGGTGAACGGGGTCGAGTCCACCTACGGCAAGATCGTGGACCTCCGCGCCGAGTTCGTTCAGACCGCGCGCAACAAGAGTCTCGGCCAGGACATCAAGGCCGAGGGCACCGTGCTGCTCAAGAAGGGCGGCAAGATGCGCTGGGACTACAAGGCGCCTACACCCCAGCAGATCGTCTCCGACGGCACCTCGCTCTGGGTATACACCCCCGAGCTGAACCAGGTGAACAAGGGCAACGCGCCCAAGGCCCTGGCGGGGCCGGCGGGCAGCTTCCTCTCCGGCCTGGGGAAGCTGCGCGAGGAGTTCACGGTGCGCTTCCTCAACCCGGCCAGCCCGCGCGACGGCGCCGGCCGGCCGGTGCTCGACCTCACGCCCAAGCAGCCGACCCCGCTCCTCACGCGTCTGGTGATCACGGTGGATCCCAAGGATCACGTCGTCCGCCAGGCGGTGCTCTACGACCAGTTCCAGAACACCGTCACCATGACCTTCAACAAGGTCGCCATCAATCCGGGGCTCAGCGACACGCTCTTCGCTTTCACGCCGCCGAAGGACGCGGTGGTGGTGCCGCTCGACCCGCGCTAGCCGAGGACCTCGCCATGGCCGCCGAGAACAGCTTCGACGTCGCCTGCAAGATCGACATGCAGGAGGTCACCAACGCGATCGACCAGGCCCGCCGCGAGATCGCGACGCGCTACGATCTGAAGGGCTCCAAGAACGAGATCACGCCCGAGAAGATGGACATCGTGCTCACGTCGGGCGACGACATGAAGCTCAAGGCGGTGCTCGACATCCTGCAGTCCAAGCTCCACCGGCGCGGCATCGATCTCAAGGCCCTGACCATCAACGATCCCGAACCGGCGGGCGGCGGCCTGGTGCGTCAGAAGATCACGCTCCAGGACGGCGTGCCCATGGAGAAGGCCAAGGAGATCGTGCGGCTCATCAAGGACTCCAAGATCCGGGTCCAGGCCTCCATCCAGGAGAAGCAGGTGCGGGTCGCGGGCAAGAACCGCGACGACCTGCAGGCGGTCATCGCGCTCCTCAAGGGCAAGGACCTGGGCATCGCGCTCCAGTTCACGAATTACCGCTCCACGTAGATCCGGCGGTGGCCGGCATCTCGGCCTACGACGTCTACCAGTCCAACGGCGTGATCCACGTCATCGACCGCGTGGTCCTGCCCAACTAGCAGGGCCACTCCACCTCCCCCCCCTCTCCCCTCAGGGGAGAGGGCAGGGTGAGGGGTGGTGGTCAAGGGTGAGGGGCTAGTTGTTCACCACCGGGTTCCGCCGCACGGTCGGCACCCCGATCCTGATGAACGGATGCGCCTCCGCCGCATGGCAGGCGGTGCAGGCCGCGCGCAAGGTCTCGATCCGCTGCTTGAACAGCGCGAGATCCCTGGCGCGGATCGCGTCCATCACCTGCGGATACGGGCCCTTCAGGAACAGCGCGTCCGCGTTCTTCCGCAGTGTCGGCCGCCGCTCGAGGCCGGCGGCCAGCGCGGTCGCCATGGTGGCCCCCATGTGGCTGGCGTAGTCCCAGTTGCCGTCGATGGCGCCGAAGTACATCTCGGTGTAGCGGTAGGACACCTCGGCCATGGCGGTCTCGAAGCCGCCGAACTGCCGCTCGATGGCGGCCGCGCGGGCGTCCGGTGACAGGCGCTTGTACCAGCCGCCCGCGTCCGCGGTCCCCTGGGGGTGTGAGTGGGTGTGGCCTTGCGCCCGCACCCCCTCCCAGCCCGCGGCGGCGCCCAGGCCCACCAGGGCGGCGACGACGGCCATCGCGAGAAACGAGCGGATCCGACTGCCGGGTCGTGTCATGAGCGAGGCTCCTTTCACCGTGACGCTTTCACCGTGAAGGTGAAGCGATCTTCGACGATATGGCCATCCACCGAGAGCACGCGATACGTGACCGTGTAGAGGCCGGACTCCCGGGTCTCCACCGTGACCGACAGGCGGCGCGGATCGTCCGGGCCCACCGTCGCATCGCGCGCGTCCACCTGCGCGCCCGCCGCGTTCCACACCGACACCGAGCTGTAGGCGGGCTCGAGGCGCTCGTTGAACCAGAGATGCACGCGCTCCGGCATCCGGCCCAGCACCGCGCGATGCGCGGGCGTCGATCGCACCAGGGAGGCGTGGGCCTCCGCAGGCGGCGCGGGCCAGAGGAACCCGGCGAGGAGCGTGACCGCCAGCGCCCCGCCCCGCCACCGCCGTGGGCGGCTCATGGGACCGGGGGCCTTCACCGCTTCCCGGCTTTCTCCGGCGCGGTGACCGTGAAGAGCACGATGCCCTCCGTCACGTGGCCGTCGGCGGCCACCGACTCCTCGTGGCGCGGGACGGACTCGAGGATGATGGCGTGCGCGTAGGCGGGAGGCCCCCACAGGCATGTCCCGATCATACCCAGGCCGGCGAGGCTCGCGAGCCTCATCGGGCCCTTCGCGATGACCAGCCCGACGTGGAGCAGGCAGGATACGCCGATCGGCATCGCTCGCCACCAGGACAGCTCGTTCAGCACGAACGCCTCCCTCCGCATGAGGATTGGAGCCGAGACAGGTGAGACCGCCCGCAGCCTCGGCGCCCGGGGCGCGGGAGCCCAGGGTGAGCTACAGGACGGCGGAGGAGGGAGGCGCGCGCCCCTGATCGGGGCTGAGGGAGCGGGTGAGGACGAACGACGGCGGGGCGGTCTCCGCCCGACCGATGACGGGCAGCACGGGGAACCACAGCCCGACATCGTCCACCTGTACGGCCGCCAGCTGGGCCGAGGCCGCGGCGACCGTGCACTCCGCCTGCTGCTGCGGGTCGAAGCCGTGATGGACCGAGTGCACCGCGTGCTCGAACGCGAAGACACAGAGCAGCAGGACGAGCGCGACGACCACCGCCCGCTGCGGGCGATGCCGGGCGGTCACCGCCGCGAGCGCCAGGGCCGCCGCCAGGGCGGCGGGTAGATGCCAGGGTACCCCGGGCGGGACGGAGGCGGCGCTCAGGACCGGGACCACGACGGGGGCATCCGTGGTCGCGAGGATCGCGGCGGGAGCCGCCGGCATGGTGACGTGACCCGTGGCCGGGCCGGCGATGGCCAGGAGGGCCAGCGCCAGCAGGAGCGACAGGGTCACGCGGGGGATCTGCGTCATGGCGACAAGGTAATCACACAACCGGGTCACGTCAAGGAAGGCTCGCGGGCGCCACGTTTGACGCCGCCGGAGGCCCTGTGGGATCATGACGCTCCCTCATGAACGTCCATTTCACGACCCTCGGCTGCCCCAAGAACCAGGTGGATTCCGAGCTAATGCTGGGCATGCTCGCGCGGGCCGGGCACCAGATCGTCGAGGCCGCGGAGGCCGCCGACTGCCTGGTGGTCAATACCTGCGCCTTCATCGACCGGGCGCGCGAGGAGTCGGTCAACACGATTCTCGAGCTCGCCCAGCTCAAGGAGCGCGGGAGGGCCCGCGCCCTCATCGTGACGGGCTGCCTCACCCAGCGGTACGGCGGCGAGATCCGCTCGGAGATCCCGGAGATCAACGCGATCCTCGGGACCTCGGAGCTGCACCGCATCGTGGACCTCGTGAACCAGGCCGACGGGCGTCAGGCGTGGGTGAGCGAGGCCCCGCCCGGCTATCTCTACGATGCGCAGACCCCGCGACTGCTCACCGGTCGGGTGCCCTACGCCTACGTGAAGATCGCGGAGGGCTGCGACATGGGTTGCACGTTCTGCGCGATCCCGCAGTTCCGCGGGCGCCATCGGAGCCGCCCGCTCGCCGACATCGTGGCGGAGGTCGGCGGGCTCGCGCGCCGCGGGATCCAGGAAGCCATCCTGGTCTCGCAGGACACGCTCGCCTACGGGCGCGATCTCTCTGGCAACGGCGACATCGGCGACCTGCTGCTCGCCCTGTCGGGGACGGCGATGCCGTGGATCCGGCCGATGTATCTGCACCCCGCCCACGTCACCGAGCGGCTCATCGCCAAGTGGCAGCGCGCGCGGGTGGTCCCGTACCTCGACATGCCGGTCCAGCACGGCGACGACGGGATCCTGCGCGCCATGCGCCGCGGCGTCACCGCCCGGCGCATGCTGGACGTCATCGCCCGTCTGCGCGACGCGCTCCCCGGGGTCACCCTCCGCACCACCGTGCTGGTGGGCTTCCCGGGTGAGACCGAAGCCGCGTTCCAGAACCTGCTCGGGTTCGTGGAGGACGCCGGCTTCGACCGGCTCGGGGTCTTTACCTACTCGGTGGAAGAGGGCACGCCGGCCGCCGACATGGCCGATCACGTCCCCGCCGAGGTGATGGCCGAGCGCGCCCAGCAGGTGCAGGACCTCCAGGACCGGCTGGCCTGGCCGCGCCAGAAGGCCCTCTTCGGCACTCGCCAGACCGTGCTGGTGGACGGGCCGAGCCTCGACTTCGCATTCCCCTTCGAGGGCCGCACCGCCGGCCAGGCCCCCGAGATCGACGGTGTGGTGCTGCTGCGCGACCGCGCGCTCACCCCGGGGCGCTTCGCGGAGGTCGCCATCGTCGAGGTCGAGGGTTACGAGCTCGTCGGGGAATAAGCCGCTCGGGCTGCTCGACCGCCTGGCCTTCGTGCTGGCCAGTGGCTTCGGCGCGGGCTACGCTCCGGTGGCGTCGGGCACGGTGGGGAGCTTCGTCACCGTGGTGGCGATCTGGCTCCTGCCGCTCACCCCGCTGCGCATCGCGGTCGCGCTGGTGGTCGTCACCCTCGTCGGAATCTGGGCCGGCGGGCGCGTGGAGCGGGTGCTGGGCCGGAAGGACCCCGGGGTCATCGTGATCGATGAGGTGGCGGGCATGCTGGTCTCGGTGATCCTGCTGCCGCGGACCATTCCGGTGCTCGTCACCGCGTTCCTGCTCTTCCGGCTCTTCGACATCTGGAAGCCGTTCCCCGCCCGGGAAAGCCAGGCCCTCACCGGCGGCCTGGGCGTGATGGTGGACGATCTCATCGCGGGCGTCTACGCGCTGGTCCTCGTGCTGGGCGCTCGCGCCCTCTTCGGCGTCCCCGCGTGAGCCGGCCGTGAGCGGGGCGTGGATCGTCACGGTGGGCGCCGCGCAGATCGGGGCGCCCGACGACCCGGCCGGGACGATGGTGGCCCGCGCGCTGCTGGCCGAAGGCGTGCCGGTGGCCTCGCGTCAGGTCGTGGACGAGGACGAGACCGCGGTCGAGGAGGCCCTCCGCGGCGCAGTCGAGGCCGCCTCGCTGGTGGTGGTACTGGCGCAGCCGGGCGGCTCGAGCGGCGAGGTGGTCCGGCGCGCCCTCTCGCGGCTCAGCGGGGCACGGCTGGCCCTGAACGACAAGCTGCTGGCGTCGATGGAGGAAGACTTCGCCCGGCGCGGCCAGGCGATGCCGCGCCGGCTCGATCGCCTGGCGCTGCTGCCACAGGGTGCGCTGCTCTGGCCCGCGGCGGGGGAGCCCGCGTGGGTGCTCGAGGCCGGGCGCGCCGCGGTGGCGGTGCTGCCCGCCGGCTCCGCGATGCTCGCTGCGCTCGTGGAGTCGCACCTGCGGCCGCTGGCGCGCCAGCGACTCGGCGCGGGCGAGAGCACCGTGCTCCGCACCCTGCGCACCACCGGGCTCGCGCCCGCGGACGCGGAGGAGCGCCTGGGCCGGTGGCTCGGCGCGGAGGGCGGGGTCACTGTCTCCTGCGTGCCGGTGGACGGCGACGTGTGGGTGCAGCTCCGCGCCCGCGCCTCATCCCGGCGCGCGGCCGAGGCGGCGCTGGCCCCGGTGGAACGCGAGATCCGCGAGGCGCTCGGGGCCGATTGCTGGGGCAAGGACGAGGAGAGCCTGGAGGTCGTGGTGGGCCGGCTCCTGCTGGAGCGCCGGCTCACCGTGTCCATGGCGGAGTCCTGCACCGGCGGGCTGGTCGGCCACCGGCTGACCAACATCGCGGGCTCCTCCCGCTACGTCGAGCGCGGGGTGGTCGTGTACTCGAACGAGGCCAAGGAGCAGCTCCTGGGTGTGCCGGAGGAGACGCTGCGCGCGCACGGAGCCGTGAGCGCGCCGGTGGCGGAGGCGATGGCGGCGGGCATCTGCCGCATCTCCGGCTCGGCCTGCGGAATCGCGGTGACCGGCATCGCCGGGCCCGACGGCGGCACGCTCGCCAAGCCGGTCGGTACCGTGTTCATCGCGGCCGCATCGCCTGGCCCCGACGGCCCGCGCATCGAGGTGCGGCGCTTCCGCTTCGCGGGCGGCCGCGAGGCGGTGAAGTGGCAGTCCTCGCAGGCCGCGCTCGACATGCTTCGCCGCGCGCTCCTGCCGCGGGCGTGATCCGCGCCTTCGTCGCGGACTTGCGCCGGTCCCGACGGTGATCCGCGCCTTCGTCGCGGACTTGCGCCAGTCCCGACCGTGATCCGCGCCTTCGTCGCGGTCGTTCTCGCGGCCGAGCTGCGTGAGGCCATCGCGGCCGCCATCGAACGGCTCCGGTCGCTGGGCTCGGCGGTGGCGTGGGTGCCGCCGCGGAACCTCCACGTCACGCTGCACTTCCTCGGTGATCAGAGCGAGGAGCGCCTGGCGGAGGCCGAGGCCGCGCTGGCCGACGCCGCGGCCGGGAGCGCGCCGCTCGACGTCACCTTCCACGGGATCGGCGCGTTCCCCGGCCTCGAGCGGCCCCGCATTCTCTGGATCGGCCTGGCCCACGGCGCCCTCGAGGTGCGCCGGCTCCAGGCGCGGGTGACGGACGCGCTCGCGACGCACGGGTTCGCTCGGGAGGAGCGGCCGTGGCATCCGCATCTCACCGTCGGGCGCGTGCACGACGAGCGCCGCTGGCGGCGCGAGGCGGACCCGTCGCTGCGCGGCGCGCTCGCGCGGGCCGCCACCACCACCTTCGGCGCGCAGCGCGTGACGGAGGTGGCGCTCATGCGCAGCGATCTCTCGCCGGAGGGTGCACGGTACACGGTGCGGCGCGCGCTGCGTCTCGGCGCGTAGCCGTATCCGACGCGGGACATTGACACGCGTCCCACGCTCTCTCACACTCGCTTCGTTGACTTTGATCAGGACGCGCCCGTATCATGGGGAAACTTGTTGAGCTATCGAGCCTTCGTCGTCCACCTCTCGGGTCTGGTCACGGGCCCCTTCCACCCGTAGTCGAGGAGAATCAGCATGGCTGACGTCAAGAGCGACCGCCGCCAGGCCCTGGACCTGGCGATTGCCTCGATCGACCGCCAGTTCGGCAAGGGCGCCATCATGCGCCTGGGCCAGGGTGGCATCTTCGACGAGATCTCCGTCATCCCGACGGGAGCGCTCCAGCTCGACGTCGCGCTGGGTATCGGCGGCATTCCCCGCGGCCGGGTGACCGAGATCTACGGGCCGGAGTCGTCCGGCAAGACCACGCTGGCGCTCCACATCATCGCGGAGGCGCAGCGCATGGGCGGCACCGCGGCCTTCATCGACGCCGAGCACGCGCTCGATCCCAAGTACGCCAAGAACCTCGGGGTGAACACCGACGAGCTCCTGATCTCGCAGCCCGACACGGGTGAGCAGGCGCTCGAGATCGCCGAGACGCTGGTGCGTTCCAACGCGGTGGACGTCACCGTGATCGACTCGGTGGCCGCGCTCGTGCCCCGCGCGGAGCTCGACGGCGATATGGGCGACTCGCTCCCGGGTCTCCAGGCCCGCCTCATGTCGCAGGCTCTCCGCAAGCTCACCGCCGCCATCTCCCGGTCCGGCGGGGCCGTGATCTTCATCAACCAAATACGTGAAAAGATAGGCGTAATGTTTGGTTCGCCCGAGACCACCACCGGCGGCAGGGCGCTCAAGTTCTACTCCTCTATACGGCTCGATATCCGGCGGCAGGACACCATCAAGAACGGCACGGAGGCCGTCGGGGTCCGGACCAAGGTCAAAGTCGTGAAGAACAAGCTTTCTCCGCCCTTCCGGGAAGCCGAGTTCGACGTCATCTATGGGGACGGGATCTCCAAGGAGGGGTCGGTCCTGGACCTGGCCGCCGAGCACAATGTTGTCGAAAAATCCGGCACTTGGTACACCTATAAGAGTGAGCGGATCGGGCAGGGACGGGAGAACGCCAAGCGGTACCTGAAGGACAATCCCAAGATCTTGGCCGACCTGGAAGTCAAAGTCCGCGATGCCCTTGGCCTCAAGCCGGTAGGGGGGGCGTCGCAGCCGGCGCCTTCGAGCGTGACCAAGTAGGAGTGGGTACACCATGGAACTGCAGCAGCTGCTGACGGAGACCGCGCAGCGCAAGGCTTCGGACCTGCACCTGAAGCCGGGGTCGAAGCCGATCCTCCGGATCCATGGCCACCTCGAGGTGCAGGATGACCTCCCGCAGATCACCCGTGAGTTCATCGACGCGGTGGCGGCGAGCCTGCTCGGCGAGCGCCGGCTCAACATGCTGAAGGAAGGCCGGGAGATGGACCTGGGCTACATGCTCCCCGGGGTGGGCCGCTTCCGCTGCAACCTCTTCCTCGCGATGGGCGAGGTTCGCGGCGTCTTCCGGCACGTGCCGGAGCGCATCCCCGCTTTCCACGAGCTGCACCTGCCGAAGGTCCTCGAGCGGCTCTCGATGGAGCGCCGCGGAATGATCCTGGTCACCGGTATCACCGGCTCCGGCAAGTCCACCAGCCTCGCGTCCATGATCGACTTCATGAACCGGAGCCGGAACGACCACATCGTCACGATCGAGGACCCGATCGAGTTCGTGCACCAAGACAAGAAGTGCGTCCTGAGCCAGCGGGAGATCGGCCACGACTCGATGAACTTCGCCCAGGCCCTCCGCGCGGCCCTCCGTGAAGACCCCGACATCATGCTGGTCGGTGAGCTGCGCGACGTGGAGACGATGGAAGTGGGTCTGCACGCGGCGGAGACCGGTCACCTCGTGCTCTCCACGCTCCACACCCTGAACGCGGCGGAGACCATCAACCGGATGATCTCCATGTTCCCGCCGCACCAGGAGGACCAGATCCGGGGCCAGCTCGCCTCGGTCATCCAGGGCATCGTCTCGCAGCGCCTCGTGGTGCGCGCCGACGGCCGCGGCCGCGTACCTGCGGTCGAGGTCATGGTCGCCACCGGCCTCATCCGCGACTGCATCCGCGAGGCCGACAAGACCCCGCAGATCCCGAGCGTCATCGCGGCGGGCACGGCCCAGTACGGGATGCAGACCTTCGACCAGTCGCTGCTGCAGCTTTATCGCGAGGAGCTGGTCACGTACGAAACCGCGCGCGACGCCGCGACCAACCCGGACGACTTCGACCTCAAGATCAAGGGTATCTTCTCCACCGGCGAGATGACCTGGGAGCATCCGGGCGGCAGCAACACCGCCTCGACGGCCGCGCCCACGCAGCCGGGTATGGCCGGCGCCACGCCGGCCGCGGCCGCGCGCAGCCCCTTCGGGAAGAAGGCGGGGTAGCCCCCACGCGGTCCGGACCGGAGCTGGATGCGAAGGCCGCCAGACTGGCGGCCTTCGATCTTTTGGCCCGCAAGTCCTGGAGCGGCCGTGAGCTGACCCGCCGCCTCCGCCGCCGGGGCGTCCCCGCCGAGATCGCCCAGGCCGTGGTGGCCGACCTCACCGCCCGCGGCTACGTGGACGATCAGGCCTTCGCCCGCTGGTGGGCCGAGGCCCGCGCCCGCGGGCGTCGGGTCGGCAGCCACCGGCTGCGCCAGGAGCTCCTCGCCAAGGGGATTCCCCGGGCCATGGCCGAAGCCGCGATCGCCGCCGCCTTCGAGGAGGTGGGGGAGTCCGAGCGAGCGCTCGAGGCCGGACGGCGCCGGTTACCCGCTCTACTGCGGGGTCAGGCCGGCCGGGCGCCCGCCCGACTCGCCGACTACCTCCTGCGCCGCGGCTATCCGGCCACGACGGTGCGTCACGCGGTGCGGGCGTTGCTGGCCGAGCGCGGGGCCGACCTCCCCGGAATCGAAGAGGACGGCGGCGGATGATTCGGACCTCGCGCGGCATCGAGCACGACGCCAGCGCATAGTTCGGACCGCCCCAGCAGCGAGCAGGACGGCGGCGTATAGTTCCGACCTCCCCCGGCATCGAGGGGCACGCCAGCGTATAATACCGATTCTATGGACGGGAGTGAGATCCGCGCGCGGTTCCTCGAGTACTTCCGCCGGCATGGGCATACGGTGGTGCGGTCTTCCCCGCTGGTGCCCGCCCAGGACCCCACCCTGCTCTTCACCAACGCGGGCATGGTGCAGTTCAAGTCCGTGTTTCTCGGGGAGGAGCGCCGGGACTACGTCCGGGCCGCGACCGCCCAGAAGTGCGTGCGGGCCGGCGGCAAGCACAACGACCTGGAGAACGTCGGCCGCACCGCCCGGCACCATACCTTCTTCGAGATGCTGGGCAACTTCTCCTTCGGGGACTACTTCAAGGAGGACGCGATCCGCTTCTGCTGGGAGCTTCTGACCGAGGAGTTCGGGCTCCCCGAGGACCGGCTCAAGACCACCGTCTTCACCGACGACGACGATGCCTTCGCGCTCTGGCAGAAGGTGGCCGGGCTCGGCCCGGATCGCATCCTCCGCTTGGGCGAGAAGGACAATTTCTGGGCGATGGGAGACACGGGCCCCTGCGGGCCCTGCTCCGAGGTGCACTTCCATCAGGGCGATCATCTGCCCTGCGCCGAGGAGAAGGCGGAGCGGACCTGCCTGGGGCCGGCCTGCGACTGCGACCGCTGGCTCGAGATCTGGAATCTGGTCTTCATGCAATTCAACCGGGACGCGAGCGGCACGATGACCCCGCTGCCCAAGCCCTCGATCGACACCGGCATGGGGCTCGAACGGCTCGCCGCGGTGCTCCAAGGCAAGCAATCCAACTTCGAGACCGACCTGCTCCGGCCGCTCATCGCCCACGTCGAGCGCCTCTGCGGCAAGACCTACGGCCGCGACGAGGAGTCGGACGTCTCGATGCGGGTCATCGCGGATCACGCGCGCGCAGCCACGTTCCTGATCACGGACGGGGTGACGCCGTCGAACGAGTGGCGGGGCTACGTGCTGAGGCGGATCATGCGCCGGGCCATGCGCCACGGCCGCATGCTGGGGACGGAGGCGCCGTTCCTGTGGGACGTGACCGGCAGCGTGGTGGCGGTGATGGGCGACGCCTACCCGGAGATCCGGGACGCGCAGGCGCGGGTGGCGGAGACGGTGCGCCAGGAAGAGGAGCGCTTCGCGGAGACGCTCGATCTCGGCATGGCCAGGATCCGCGAGTACCTGGAGGCCCACAAGGCCGACTCGAGCCGAAGCCACGCGGGCGACGCTAGGCCGATAGTCGACGGGCGCTTCCTGTTCACGCTCTACGACACCCACGGGTTCCCCTCCGACCTGGCGCAGGAGGTCCTCCAGGATGCGGGCTTGACGGTCACGCCGGAGACCCAGCAGACCTTCGACGCCGAGATGGAGGCGCAGCGCGAGCGCGCCCGTGCCGGGGCCTCGTTCGGGGCGGGCGACAGCAGCGAGCCGGGCGTGGCCATCTACCAGCGGCTCTCCACCGAGCTGGCCAGGCCCGAGTTCCTGGGCTATGGCGCGCTGGCCGCGCCCGCGCGGATCCTCGCCCTGGTCGCCGACGGGCAGCGGCGGCGCGAGGCGCGCCAGGGCGAGACGGTGGAGATCATCCTGGACCGCACGCCCGCCTACGCGGAGTCCGGTGGTCAGCAGGGCGACACCGGCTCGGTGATCGGTCGCGAAGGCCGGGGCCAGATCCAGGACACCTACTACCGCGGCAGCCAGCTCATCGTGCACCGGGTGGCGGTGACCCAGGGGCAGCTCCGCGAGGGCGCGGAGGTCGCGGTGAGCGTGGAATCGCGGCGGCGCCAGGGGCTGCGGCAGCACCACACCGGCACGCACCTGCTCCACGCCGCGCTGCGGAAGGTGCTGGGCAGCCATGTGGCGCAGGCGGGCTCCCTGGTCGCGCCCGATCACCTCCGCTTCGACTTCTCGCACGGCGCCTCCGTCAAGGACAGCGAGGTGGAAGAGGTCGAGGGCCTGGTCAACGAGCAGGTGCAGGCCAATATCGTGGTGAGCCCGGCCGAGATGGATCTCCAGGAGGCCCTCCGCAGCGGGGCCATGGCCCTCTTCGGCGAGAAGTACGGCGATCGCGTGCGGGTCATCCGCATCGGCGACTTCTCCACCGAGCTGTGCGGCGGCACCCATCTCGACGCGACCGGCCAGATCGGCCTCTTCAAGGTGACCGACGAGGGCGCGGTGGCCTCCGGCGTGCGCCGCATCGAGGCGGTTACCGGCGAGCACGCGCTGGCTCACGTGGGCCGCGAGGAGGCCGCGCTGCGCGAGTCGGCCGGCCTGCTCCGGATCCCGCCGCTCGAGCTGCCCCGCCGCCTCGCCGCGCTGATCGAGGATCAGAAGCGGCTCGAGAAGCAGCTCGCGCAGCTCGAGACCAAGCTCGCGCGCACCCAGGCGCAGGACCTGGCGGCCGCCGCGAAGCCGGTGGCGGGCGTGCCGGTGCTCGCCGCGCGACTGGACGGGCTCGACCCGGACGGGCTGCGCGCGGTGGTGGACACGCTGCGGGACCGTCTGCCGTCGGGCATCATCCTGCTCGGCAGCGCGGTGGACGGCAAGGTGAGCCTGGTCGCGGCCGTCTCCAAGGATCTGATGAAGCGCTTCCCCGCGGGCCGTCTCGTGCAGGAGATCGCCAGGATGGTGGGCGGTGGGGGGGGCGGCCGCCCGGACCTGGCCCAGGCCGGCGGCAAGGACGCCTCGAAGCTCGACGAGGCTCTGGGCGCGGTGGCGGGCTGGGTGGAGCGGACGGCGCAGGCCTAGCCCGGGCGGATCCGCTGGCAAGCGCAGGAGCTCCAGGCATGTCCGAATCTCGCGGTAAGATCCTCGTGGTCGACGATGAGCTCAACGTGGCCCAGATGCTCGCCGAGTACCTGACCGAGCAGGGGTACCAGGTGGCGACGGCCCATGGCGGCGTCGAAGCGCTGACCAAGATCGACCTCGAGAAGCCCCAGGTGATCCTGCTCGATATCCGGATGCCCGAGATGGATGGTGTCGAGGTGCTGCGCCGGATCCGCAGCTTCGACACGGAGGTGGGCATCCTCATGATCAGCGCCAACGACGACGTCGAGCTGGCCAAGCAGACCATCGCGATGGGGGCCTTCGACTACACGCTGAAGCCGGTCGACTTCGCCTACCTGAGCCGCGCGGTGGACACGATGATGGCCCGCTCCCCGGCGCCGCCCCCGCCCGCCGCGGAGGGCGCGGGTGCCGCGACGCCCTCGGCGCACAACCTCCTCTACGATCTCGCGCTCGACATCTTCCGGACCGCGCGGGCCCTCTCGCCGGTGGCGCGCGAGTCGCTGGGACGGGAGCTCGAGCAGGCCGCGCTGGCGGCGCTGCAGCGGGGCGCCGGGGGAGAGAAGCAGGAGGTCGTCCGGGCGCTCAACCAGATCCGGACGCTCCTCCGCTTCGCGAAGGACCTGGGCGATGTCGCCGACGATGCCCACCGGGTGCTCGAGGCGGCGGTGGCCCGGGCGCGCCGGTCCATCGGCCTGTCGTAGGGCGGCATGCCGTCACCGCGCCGGACCATCCGCACCATGTGCCCGATGAACTGCCATCCCACCCTCTGCGGGATGCTCGTCACCGTCGAGGACGGTCGGCTCGTCGAGGTCGCGGGCGACGCGGACAATCCAGACAGCCGGGGCTTCCTCTGCGTGCGCGGCCACGCCTCCCGCGAGATCGTCGGTAACCCGCAGCGCCTGCTGACCCCG
Source organism: Candidatus Limnocylindria bacterium (assembly GCA_035524955.1). Taxonomy (GTDB): domain Bacteria; phylum Methylomirabilota; class Methylomirabilia; order Rokubacteriales; family CSP1-6; genus CAMLFJ01. Next base: position 39,852 of record DATLFG010000019.1, read on the forward strand.
CTCGCGCGCGACCGGCGCGACGCGCCGTTCCGGGAAGTGACGTGGGAGGCGGCGCTCGACCGCATCGCGGAGCGTCTGCAGGCGGCGGGCCCCGCCGCGGCCGGGTTGTGGTCGGGGCACGGCTTCTTCGCCAACAACTACGGCACCCGCGTCAACTCGGAGCTGCTTCGCCGCTTCGCCAATCTCTGGGGCTGCCAGTGGTGGGCGCCCACCATGATCTGCTGGGGGCTCGGCGGCTTCGGGATAGGGCTCACCGGCCCGCTCGAGACCAATACCAAGGAAGACATGGGCGCCCACGCGGAGCTCATCCTGCTGTGGGGCGCCAACCTGGCGAGTCAGCCGAACACGGCCCCGCACCTGGTCGCCGCGCGACGTCGGGGCGCCCAGATCGTCACCGTCGACGTGCGGCGCACCGAGGCGGCCGCGCAGTCGGACGAGGCGCTGATCATCCGGCCCGGCACCGACGCGGCCCTGGCCCTCGGCATGATGCACGTGCTGATCGCAGAGGATCTCTGCGATCGGGAGTTCGTCGCGCGGCACACCGTCGGGTTCGACGCCCTCGCCGCGCACGTGCGGCGCTACCCGCCCGCGTGGGCCGCCGCGGCCACCGGCCTCGACGAGGCGGTCATCGCCGGCCTGGCGCGGCGCTACGCGGCGGCGCGGCCGGCCATGATCGTGCTGGGCGGCAGCAGCATGCACAAGGGCGCCAACGGCTGGCAGGGGGCGCGCGCCGTCGCGTGCCTGCCCGCGCTCACCGGCAACCTCGGCATCGCGGGCGGCGGCCTCGGCCCGCGCCACGGCAGCAAGGGGCACGGCTTCGGCCTGACCGACATCGCGCTCGCCGAGCGGCGGCCGCCCGGTGACTACGTGCCGAACCAGATGCCGCGGATCACCGAGGCCCTGGCGGACGGCCGGGTGCGCGCGCTGCTCCTCTTCGGCACCGACATGCTGTCGTCGTTCGCGGACGGCGCCGCCCTCGAGTCCGCGCTGGCGCGCCAGGAGCTGATCGTCAGCTACGAGCTCTTCTGGAACGACACCGCCCGCCGTTTCGCCGACGTCGTGCTCCCGGGCACCGCGTGGCTCGAGGAGCTGGGCTGCAAGGCGACCAACACGCATCTCTACTTGATGGAGTCGGCCCTGCCGCCCGCCGGCCAGACGCGGACCGGCGCGTGGGTGCTGCGCGAGCTCGCGCGGCGCCTGGGGATCGCCGATTTCTACCCGTGGGCCGACGCGGCGGGGCCCATCGACGCGATCCTCGATCACCCCGCGACCGGCCACGCCACCGTGGCGGCGCTGCGGGCCGAGGGCGGCATCCGCGCGCTCCGCGTCTCCCACGTGGGCCATCCCGACCTGGTGTTCCCCACGCCCTCCGGCAAGGTGGAGCTCTACTCGACGCGCGCGGAGAGCCTCGGCCTGCCGCCGCTGCCGGTGCACGCGGACCTGCCCCGCTCGCGCTTCCCGCTCGTGCTCCGCCAGGGGCGGACGCTCGGGCACTTCCACGGCTTCTACGATCACGGCCGGGCCCTGCCGTCCCTGGCCGCGCTCGAGCCGGAGCCGGTGCTGTGGCTGTCGCCCGTCGACGCGGCCGCGCGCGCGGTGGCGGACGGCGCCGCCGTGCGCGTGTTCAACGAGCGCGGTGAGATGCGGGCCCGCGCGCGGGTGACGGATCGCGTCCCCGCGCTGACCGTATGGATGCGGGACGGCTGGGAGGGGCTCAACCGGCTCACGTCCGGCGAGGCGTGCATCCCGGACGCGGCGGTCGACGTGTTCGGCTTCTCGGCGGGCCAGGCCGCGTTCGACGCGGCGGTGGAGGTCGCGCCTGTCTGAGCGACCCGTGGCCGCGGTGCTCTTCGACTTCGGGGGCACGCTCGACGCCGACGGGGTCACGTGGAGGGATCGGTTCTTCGCCCTCTGGCGCGCCGAGGGCGCGGCGGACCGGCCCGAGGCGTTCGATCCCGTCTTCTATCGCGCCGACGACGCGCTCGTCGGCGCGATCCCGGACACGCTTTCCTTCGAAGGGACGGTGCGCCGGCTGACCGCAGGCATCGCCTCCGGGCTCGCGGTGCGGGACGATCGGGTGATCGCGCGCGTGGCCGACCGCTTCCTCGACGACGCCCATCGTCATCTGCGACGGAACCGGGCGCTGCTCGCGCGGCTCGGCGCGCGCTACCGGCTCGGTCTCGTGTCCAACTTCTATGGGAACCTCGAAACCGTATGCCATAATACGGCGATCCTGTCTCTCTTCGGTGTCGTCGTCGACTCCGTGCGGGTCGGGTTCTCGAAGCCGGATCCGCGGATCTTCCGGCAGGCACTGGACGGGCTCGGGGTGGCCGCGCCGGACGCCACGTTCGTGGGCGATTCGGTGCCCCGCGACATGGCGGGCGCTCGGGCGCTCGGCATGCGGCACATCTGGCTCATCGCCGGCCCGTCGCCCGGCCGACCGTGCTGCCCGGGCGACGCGATGATCCATTCGCTGGTCGACGTGGAGGCATTGCTGCTCTGATGGCGGATTCGACGCGAGGCGCGATCATCGCGGCCGGCGAGGGCAGCCGGCTGCGCGCGGACGGCTACCGGGTGCCGAAGCCCATGGTGGAGGTGGCCGGGCTGCCGCTGATCGGCGCGGTGCTGCGCAACTTCACGACCGCCGGGATCACCGCGATCACCATCATCGTGAATGAGCAGGACCGCGAGTGCGTCGAATGGGTCCGGACGCGATTCCCCGAGCTCGAGATCGACTTCATCGTCAAGACCACCGCCTCGTCGCTCGAGAGCTTCCGGGCGGTGACCGAGCGCGGCCCCTCGGGGCCGATGCTGGTGTCGACGGTGGACGCGTGGTGCGCGGCGGAGGACTTCGCGCGCTTCGCGGCGGCCGCGGCTTCCCGGCCCGACGACGCCACCGTGCTCGCGGTCACCCCGTTCATCTCGGACGAGAAGCCGCTGTGGGTGACCCTCGGCGCGGGCGGCCGCGTGGAGGCCCTCGGCAAGGTGGATGGCGGTCTGGTTACCGGGGGGGTGTATCGTATCTCAGATCGGGCGCGCCGGATCGCGCCCGCGCGGGAGCTCGGGCGGCTGCGCGACTACCTCGGCTGGCTGCACGAGAGCGGCGAGCCGCTCTACGGGGAGATCATCGAGATGGTGGTGGACGTGGACCGGGCATTGGACGTGGCCAGCGCGGAAGCGCTGGCGCGAGGAGCGCGACGGGCATGAGCGCGAGGAGGGAACGGGCGGCGGATCCGAGGTGCTGGGGACTCTTTCGCGAGCGCGAGCACTCGCCCGGGCGGGAGAGCGACGACGCGGAGATCCTGCGACTGACGGCCAAGCACCTGGAGACGCACGGCGTGCAGGTGGAGCTCCGGGCTCCCGAGGACCTCGTCGCCACCGAGGTGCCGCCCGACGGCGTGTTCTTCATGTGCGAGCGCATGGAAGCGCTCCGCACCCTGCTGGCCTGGCAGGAGCGCGGCGTGCGGCTGGTCAACTCGCCGCAGGCCGTGCTCAACACCTACCGCGAGCGGATGATCGCGCAGCTCCGCGAGGCCAACGTGGCCTTCGTGCCGAGCCGGCTCGTGGCCACCGGCGACGCGGACGTGGCCGCGCGGCCGCCGGTCTGGGTCAAGCGCGCCGACGTGCACAACACGCAGGACGGCGACGTGGTCTTCGCGGAGACGCCGGACGCGGTCGCCGCCGCCCTCGCCGGCCTCGCCGCCCGCGGCATCGAGGGCGCGGTGCTGCAGCCGCACGTGGCCGGCGATCTGATCAAGTTCTACGGGGTCGGCCCCGGAGGCGGCGGCCCGGACGGCGGGCCGCCCTGGTTCCGGTGGTTCTACCACAAGGACCAGCGCCTGGCCGGTCATGCCTTCGACCCGGCCCGCCTGGCCCGGCTCGTGGGCGAGGCCGCCGCCGCCCTCGGCCTCGAGATCTACGGGGGCGACGCCATCGCCTCCGCCGACTCACTGCAGCTCCTCGACCTCAACGCGTGGCCCAGCTTCGCGCTCTACCGCGACGAGGCCGCGCCGGTGATCGCGTCGTACCTGGCGCGGCGCTTCGGCGCGCCGCGGGCCTCCGGAGGCGGCCGGTGAGCGAGCCGCGCGAGGCCGGGCCCCGCTCGCGCGAGATCGTGGCGCGCGAGGGGCGCCACATCGCGCCCGGCTACCAGTCCTTCGCGCTCTACTCGGGGCTGGCCATGGCCCGCGGCAGCGGCGCGACGCTCTGGGACGAGGACGGGAACGAGTACATCGACTTCATCGCGGGCATCGCGGTGGGCAGCGTCGGGCACTGCCACCCGCACTACGTCGAGGCCTTGAAGCGCCAGGCGGAGCGGCTGACCTTCGGCAGCTTCACCACCGAGACGCGCGCGCGCTTCCTCGAGCTGATGGCCTCCGTCACCCCGGAGGGCCTCAGCCGCATCCAGCTCTTCTCGGGGGGCGCGGAGGCGGTGGAGGCGGGCCTGCGCCTGGCCAAGGCCGCGACGGGCCGGCAGGAGGTCGTCGGCTTCTGGGGCGGCTTCCACGGCAAGACCGGCGGCGTGCTGGGCCTGCTCGGCAGCGACTTCAAGCATCACCAGGGGCCATTCCTGCCCGGCCAGTACTCGACCCCCTACGCCGACTGCTACCGCTGCCCGCTCAGGCTCCGCTATCCGGACTGCGGCATCGCCTGCGCGGAGTACGTGCGCGACGTCATCCGCTACCAGACCGCGGGCGAGATCGCCGCTATCATCGTGGAGCCGATCCAGGGCACCGCGGGGAACATCATCCCGCCCGACGGCTTCCTGCGGGCGATCCAGTCGGTCGCCCGCGATCACGGGGCGCTGCTCCTCGCCGACGAGATGATCACCGGCTTCGGCCGCACCGGCTCGATGTGGGGCACCGACCACGAGGGCGTCGTGCCCGACATCATGACGGTGGGCAAGGGCGTGGGCGGCGGCTTCCCGCTCGCCGGCGTGGTCTCCACCGAGGCGCTGACGAGCGCCCAGCCCTGGTCCAATCCGAGCTTCAGCTCGTCGAGCTACGGCGGCAACCCGCTCGCCTCGGCGGCCGGTCTCGCCGCGCTCGAGATCATCCTGAAGGAGGATCTCGTCGAGCATTCCAATCGGGTGGGCGCGGTCATGCTCGGCGAGCTCCGGCGCCTCCAGGAGAAGTACCGCACGGTGGGCGAGGTGCGGGGCCGCGGGCTGCTGCTCGGCATCGAGCTGGTCGAGGACCGGCAGACCCGGAAGCCGCTGGAGAAGACCATCACGCGCGACCTCTACCGGGAGTGCCTGCGGCGCGGGCTCGTGGCGATGACCTATGCCCCGACCATCCGGCTCAATCCGCCCCTCGTCATCACCGAGGAGGCCGCGCGGGCGGGATTGACGATCCTGGACGAAGCGCTTGGAGTGGTGCTCACGCGCCATGGGCGCGACTAGGCGCCTGCGGGGCGCCGTCATCGGCCTCGGCAACGTGGCGGTGCACGGCCACCTGCCGGGCTGGCGGGAGCGGACCGACGCGGTCATCGTGGCCGCCACCGACCTCCACCCGGCACGGCAGGCCGAGTGCCGGGCGGCCCTGCCCGGGGCGCGCTGGCATGACTCGGTCGATTCGCTCCTGGCCGCCGACGATCTCGACTTCGTGGACGTGTGCACGCCCCCGTCGAGCCACGCGGCCCTGATCGAGGCCGCCCTCACCCGGGGGCTCCACGTGCTCTGCGAGAAGCCCCTGGTCGGCTCGCTCGCCGAGCTCGAGCGGCTCGCCGGGCTCGCGCGCGCCGCGGGGGTAGCGCTCCACACCGTGCACAACTGGCACCAGGCCCCCCTCGTGCGCGCCACCGACACCCTGATCCGCGAGGGTCGGATCGGGGCGGTGCGAGAGGTGCTCTGGCGGACACTGCGCACCCGGCCTGCGGCCGCCGCGGGCGGGGAGAGCTGGCGGATGGATCCGGCGATCGCGGGGGGCGGCGTGCTGACCGATCACGGGTGGCACGTCTCGTACGTGATTCCGCGCTGGGTGGGTGCCCCGCCGGACGCGGTGAGCGCGCGGCTCGAGACGCGGCGGCACCACCGCTTCGCGGTCGAGGACACCGCGACGGTCCGCCTGCAGTTCCCCGACGCGGTGGCCGACATCGTGCTGACGTGGGCCGCCGAGACGCGCGAGAACCAGGCGCGCGTGATCGGCACCGCGGGGCGCATCGACATCGAGGACGACACGGTGGTCCTCCAGGTGGACGGCCGCGAGGAGCGCCACCGGCGCCCGCCCCCGCTGTCCGCCGGCTCCCAGCATCCGGACTGGTTCGGGCCGGTCACCGACGAGTTTATCGCCCGTGTGCTCGGCCGGGACCCGAGCCGCCGCAATCTGGACGAGGCCGCGGTGTGCATCGCGGTGGAGTGCGGGGCCCGTGAGTCGAGCCGCCGCGGCGGTGTGATGTTCCCCCTGGCCGCGCGGGTCGGGTCAGCCGGGTGACCACCCTCTCCTCCACGGCCGTCTCCGTGCGGAGCCTCCTCCTGATCCTGCCGGCCCCGCCCGGCGCCGGTTCCCCGCCGCCCGAGACCCTGATCGCGGGCCTCCCGCTCGTGCGCCGTATCGTCCTGGCCGCGGAGCGCGCCGGCTACGAGCGGATCCTGGTCCATCCCCGGGCCTGCCCGCAGCCGCAGCTGCTCGCGGGCACCGCGGCCGCCCTGCTCGGCGCCGACACGCCGGTGGCGCGGCGGGCCCGGCTCGTCCTGGTCCCCGTGAATGTCCTGCCCCAGGCGCGGTGGCTGCGTGCGCTGCGTGAGATGCCGCTCGATCCGGAGACGCTCGCGGTCGACTCGTCGCTGACCGCGGCGGTGGAGAGCGCCGGGATCGACGCGGTGCTGCGCTCGGCCGGCCAGGCCGCCGGGGCGGAGGACCTGATCACGGCCCTCTCGGGGCGCCTGGCGCGCGTCACCGAGGCGGGCGATCCGGCGGGCCGGTTCGCACTCGGGGGCGCGGCGGGGCCCCAGGCCGCCCTGGACTGGCTGCTGCGCAGCCTGATCAAGGACACCGAGGGATTCATGTCCCGGCACCTCGAGCGGCGCATCTCGCTCGCGCTCACCCGGCGGCTGGTGGGCACGCGCATCACGCCGAACGCGATGACCCTCGTGAGCCTCAGCATCGGCCTGCTCGGCGCGCCGTTCTTCCTGTCCACGGCGCCCCTGTACCAGATCGTCGGCAGCCTGCTCTTCCTGACTCATTCCATCCTCGATGGTTGCGACGGCGAGCTGGCCCGGCTGAAGTTCCAGGAGTCCCCCATGGGCGCCCGGCTCGACTTCTGGGGCGACAACCTGGTCCACGTGGCCGTGTTCGGCTGCATGGCGATGGGCTGGAGCCTGGCCGGGGGCTCGCGCTGGCCACTGCTCCTGGGGGCCCTGGCGATCACCGGGACCGCCGCGTCCGCCTACCTCGTCGCCCAGCGCGACGGCGGGGCGGCCGCCGCGGGGCCTCCCGGTCGGCTGGCCGACGCGGTGGCCAACCGCGATTTCATCTACCTGGTGCTCGTGCTCGCCTGCTTCGGCCTGGCCCACTGGTTCCTGATCCCGGTCGCTCTCGGCACGCCGATCTTCATGATGCTGGTCCGGTGGGGCACGGGGCGCCGTCGCACCACCTGACGTGTTCGACGCCCTCGACATCCTGCTGCGCGGCCTGATCCTGGCCGCGCAGGCCACCGCGGTGGGCGGGGTGTGCTTTGTCCTGCTCGTGGCCCGGGGGCCCGAGGCCCCGCGCGCGCTGCTGCTCATCGCCGTCGCCGCGATCACGCTCGCGGCCGGCCAGGCCCTGTCGCTGGCCAACGAGATGTTCGTGCTGCTCCACGACGCGGCGTGGCCGCTCGACGCCGCGCTCGGCACGCTCTACGTGCGGGTGAGCGCCGTCCGGATCCTGGCCGGGCTCGCGCTGGCCGCGTGCGCCCTCGGGCTGCACCGCCGCGCCGGCGGGCCGTCCCGGCTCTGGCCGGCGGTGGTGGGGCTGGCGGCCGTGCTCGCGGTGGCCGCGCCGTGGACGAGCCACGCCGCCGCCCGGATCGACTCCCGCGCCATCCTGCTGCTGCTCGACGGTGTCCACCAGCTCGGCGCGGCGGTGTGGATCGGCGGGCTGGTGCACCTGACCGCGGCCGCGGCCAGTCGCGGCGATCGGCCCTGGTCGGTGGCCCTGCTGCGGCGGTTCTCGAACCTGGCCGTGAGCGCGGTGGTCGTGCTGGTGGCCGCGGGTGTGGCGCTCACGTGGCACTACGCCCCGGAGGCGAACGCGATCTTCGGCACCGCGTACGGCCTCATGATCCTGACCAAGGTGGTGATCCTGGGCGGCCTGCTCGTGCTGGGCGCGCTCAACGCCCGGGCGATCCGCCGGATGGACGGCGCCCCCGAGGCCGATCAGCTCACGCTCCGCCGCTTCGTGGAGGTCGAGGTCGGCCTGGGCCTCACCGTGCTCTTCGCGGCCGCCTCGCTCACCTCGCTGCCGCCCGCGGTGGATCTCACCAGCGATCGAGCCACGCTGGCCGAGGTCGCGACGCGCTTCACCCCGCGGATGCCCACGCTTCGCTCGCCCTCGATCTCCGAGATGCCGATCGACGATCCGCTGGCGCCCCGCACCGACGCCGATCGGGCCTGGTCCGAGTTCAACCACCACGTGTCCGGGATCCTGGTCCTCATCATGGGCCTGCTGGCCCTGCTGCACGCCACCCGCCGGGCCCGCTGGGCGCGCCACTGGCCGCTCGTCTTTCTCGGGCTGGCCGCCTTCCTGGTCGTGCGCAACGACCCGGGCTCGTGGCCGCTCGGGCCCGAGGGGTTCTGGGAGGGCTGGCTCGTCGTGACGGTGGCTCAGCACCGGGTGTTCGTGTTGCTCGTCATCGTCTTCGGCATCTTCGAGTGGATGGTCCGGAGCGGGCGGCTTCAATCGAGGCGCGCGGCCCTGGTCTTCCCGCTGCTCTGCGTGGTCGGCGGCGCCATGCTGCTGAGCCACTCGCACGGCACAGAGAACCTCAAGGACGAGTTCCTGCTGGAGGTGACCCACGCGCCGCTCGGGCTGCTGGCCCTGGTGATCGGCTGGGGGCGCTGGCTCGAGCTGCGCCTGCCCGAAGGCCGGGGCCGCGTTCCCGGAGCGCTCTGGGCCGTCGGCCTCGTCTTCGTCGGCGCGCTGCTCATCATCTACCGCGAAAGCTAGCGCGTGGCCTGACGCCGCGCCGGTGGATCCATCCACCGCCACCTCGGTGCGCTTTGTTGGAATGTAAGACCTGACCCCAGTTTCGATCCCGCAGAAGACACGGGTCCAGGGAGGGGCCCCGGCCCCCGCGCTCCCACCCCGCCGGTCCCGGTTGGTCGTGCTTCAAGACCTGACGCCGCTGTCAGCTCGCGGGGAGGGGTGAGGGGGCGCGGCGGGGGCCTCCCCAGACCCGTGTCTTCTGCGCGTTGCCGGAGGCGCGCCTGATCTGTCTCGTGGCTCGATTGGGACGGCGCGACGAGCAAGCGACTCGGCGTGATCTGGGGAGGTCTCCGCCGCGCCCCCTCGCCCCGGATATCAGGCAAGAGCCCCCGCTGCCGAACATCGATGTGCCCGGCCGCGTCAGGCGGCTTCGAGGAGGAGGCCGGTGAGGTAGCGGGATTCGGGGATCGTGAGGATGACGGGGTGGTCGCGGCTCTGGGTGAGGGTGGCGAGGACGCGGGTGCGGATGCCCGCGTCGCCGGCGGCCTGGCGGCAGATCTCCTCGAACATCGCGGGCGTCACGTGGTGGGAGCAGGAGAACGTGGCGAGCCGGCCGCCGCGCTCGAGCAGGCGGAGGCCGCGGATGTTGATCTCCTTGTAGCCCCGCGCGGCGGCCTCGACGGCGTCCTTGCGGCGTGTGAAGGGCGGGGGATCGAGCACGACCAGCCCGAAGCGCTCCCCCCGCGCGTCCAGCTCCCGCAGGCCGTCGAAGGCATTGCCGCTCAGGAGCTCGGCGCGAGCCTCGACGCCGTTGAGGGTCAGATTGCGCCCGGCCAGGGCCAGCGCGTCCGATGATGAGTCCAGCAGCAGTGCGTGCTCGGCGCCCGCCAGCAGCGCGTGGCAGGCGAAGGCGCCCGCGTAGCAGAAGGCGTCCAGCATCCGGCGCCCACGGGCCAGCTCGGCGGTGAGCAGCCGATTGTCGCGCTGGTCGAGGTAGAGGCCGGTCTTCTGGCCGGCGCCCAGGGTCACCGCGAAGCGGGCCCGGCCTTCTTCGATGACCAGACCGTCGGCGGGCAGCTCGGCCTCGGGCAGTGTCTCCCGGACCGCGTCGAAGCCCTCGATGCGGGCCGCCGTCGGATCGTCGAGCCGCACGATCCGGCCGTCGGGGAAGAGACCCGCGAGCGCCTCCCGGATCCAGTCCGCGTTGCGCGCCATCCCGAGCGTGAGGCACTGGAACACGCTCACGGGCCCGTAGCGGTCCACCACCAGCCCGGGCAGGCCGTCGGCCTCGCTCCAGCAGAGGCGGTGAGCGGGCGCCACGAGGGCGGCGGCGCGCCGGTACTCGAGCGCCGCCGCCAGCCGTCGCCGGATCAGCGCCGCATTGACGGCCTCGTCGATCCGCGTGAGCAGGCGGCAGACCAGCGAGGAGCGCGGGCTGTAGAAGCCGCGCCCGAGGTAGCGGCCGGTGGCGTCGGTGACCTCGACGGCGCCGCCGGCGGACCACGACCCTTTGAGATCGGCCACTTCGCCACGGTAGATCCACGGGTGCCCGGCCCGGATCCGGCGCTCGGCCCCTCGCTTCAGAATCAGGGTGGCCAGGAGGCGGCTCTAGCGCTTTCTCAGCACGACGACCATCAGGAGCGGATGATGGGCCTCGTCGAGGCGGAGATGGGGCTTGAAGCCGTAGAACCATTCGACCATGTCGAACCCACCGGCGAGCTGCACCAGGGTCCGCAGCTCCTGGGGGAAGACCATCCTGGAGGCGTGGCGCTGGCGGTAGACCCGCCGCGTGCCGTTCTCGTGCGCCTCGAGCTCCATGTCCTCGAAGAAGGTCTGCGTGACCGGGTTCAGGTCCTTGAGGGCCTCGAAGGTGGCGCGCACGGTGGCCTTGCCGCGCCGGCGCGTCCAGGACCAGCGCCGCGCCGGATCGGTCCAGGACGAGCACATGTAGCGGTCGAAGATGTAGAGCCCGCCCCTCTTGAGCCCGCGGGCCACGCAGCGCAGGTGGGCGAGTAGCGCCTCGTTGGTCAGCAGGTGACCTTGCGAGTCCTGCATGCAGATCGCCGCGTCCACCGGGCGCCGCAGCCGGAAGCGGGTCATGTCCGCCACGATCAGGTTGGCGTGGAAGCCCTTGGAGGTGGTGCGCTCCTCGAGGAAGGCGATGTTCTCGGGGGAGAGATCGAGCCCGGACATGGAGTAGCCGCGCTCGGCCAGGCGGATGAGGTGCGGGCCGGTACCGCAGGCGATGTCGAGCACCGTCCGGACCGGGCGCCGCGCGTAGCGGCGGAAGCAGTGGACGAGGAAGTTCACCTCCTGCCGTCGATTCATGTCGAAGGCGATCTCGTAGTACCGGGGCGCGGAGTATTGCGGCCCGCCGGGACCGGTCATCGGTGACTTTCCTTCATCTACACCATGGCTGAGCGATGCATGGCGAGCCGCAGCCGAAGGCGAGACGCGCGGATCAGAAATCGACCGCGGTCCGGCCAGTCCGGGCTCCCGGTGTGCGGCTTCACCGGCCCCACCAGGTCAGGATGGCCTCCCGGAGGATCCACGAGGCGGTGATGCCGGTGCGGCCGGAGGGGTCCCAGGCGTGGGCGACCTCCATCAGGTCGGTGCCGACGATCCGGCAGGGCTCGAGCAGGCGGACGATCTCCACGAGCTCGGCCGCGGTGATGCCGCAGGGCTCGGGAGCCCCGGTGCCGGGCGCCTCGGAGGGATCGAGCACGTCCACGTCGATGGTCACGTAGAGCGGGTGCGCCCGCAGCTCGGGCAGCAGGCTCTTCACCGCCGCCACCGGGTGGATCCGGTGGGCGGGGAAGAGGTGCGGGGCCTTCCGCTGGTACTCCTCGCGGGAGCCCGTGCGCATGCCCACCTGGAACACGCGCTCGGGGGCCACCACGTCCATCACCCGGGCCATCGCCGATGCGTAGTTGTAGCGCTCGCCCAGGAACTCCTCGCGCAGGTCCGGGTGGGCGTCGAGCTGCAGGATGCGCAGGTCCGGGATGGCGGGCGCCAGCACCTCGATCACGGGCAGCGTGGCGGTGTGGTCGCCGCCCAGCATGACCGGCAGCAGCCCCGGCCGCCAGAAGCGCCGGATCTCCTCCCGGGCCCGGGCGAGCTGCTCCCGGGGCGGGCCGTCGCCCAGCTCGCAGTCGCCGAGATCGGCGATGGCGAGGTCCTCCAGGTCGCGCCCCAGGAAGGGCGAGTAGGTCTCGATGGAGTCGGAGGCCAGCCGGAGCTCGCGGGGGCCGTGGTCGGCGCCCCGGCGGAGGTTGATGCGCCCCTCGAAGGGGATGCCGAAGAGGACGATCCGGGCCTGCGGGAGGGACGCCCGGCAGGCGATGAAGCGAGGCTCGGCCGGGATCAACAGCCGGCGCTAGCCGAGATCTTCGTCGGAGAGGAGCGTGACGGCGGCCAGCGCGCAGCCCGTCCGCTCGACCCGGTGCTCGATCGCGAAGACCTTCATGTCCCGGATCTTCTCGCCCCGGACCCGGAAGGCCTCCTCGAGCATCTGGACGACCATCCGCTCGGCTTCCTCGCGCGTCGCCTTGTCGTGGAACTCCATGATGACCCCGTTCTTGGCGGGGTCCTCCGGCCGGGCCCAGCCGACGGCGGCCGCGACGACCTCGCCCGGCACCTCGCTGGTCAGGGCCGCGTAGGCGGTGGGCACGAGCGCGCCCGGCTTGATCCGCGGCAGCGCCACCAGCGCGACGCCCGGGGGCAGGATGCTGGACACCTTGATCAGGTTGACATTGCCGATGCCGGCCGCCAGCAGGGCGTTGTCGAAGGCGTTGAGTGGGGTCGATCCCTCGGCGTTGCCGGCGGTGCCCGCCGCCTTGGTCACTGGTGCGAAACGCATTCGCTCCTCCCTCCTCGTCGCGTTCTGCGCGGGAACCGCCGCGCCCTCTCACGAGCCGCGCCCCACCGCCGCCCGTCGTGAATTTCTCGTTCATCGTAGCGGCTCGGCCCACGAACGCAAGCAAAAAGTTGACTTCGGCGCCGCTCGGTGGTCTCGCCGAGAGGCGGCGACGAGCGCTCGCGAGCGCGCCCGCGGCGGTCAAAACACGATTTTTTTCTTGCAATGGAAAAAAAATAGCCCCACAGTGCAGAAAAATCCGGCACGTAGAAAAATTCGCCGGAGAAACGGGGAGGAGGGAAAGAGTGCAAGCACTGGGGCGTCACCTGCTTCTCGAGCTGTTCGACTGCGACGCAGAGGCCCTCAACAGTCTGGACATCGTGAAGGCGTCCATGGTGGAAGCGGCCAAGCGGGCCCAGGCCACCATCGTCGACGTCGTCTTTCACGAGTTCAACCCGTTCGGCATCAGCGGAGTCGTCGTCATCGCCGAGTCGCACCTGGCGATTCACACGTGGCCGGAGTATCGCTACGCCGCCGTGGACGTCTTCTCCTGCGGCGACGTCCTCCAGCCCCAGGTGGCCGCGGACTACCTCGTGGAGCAGCTCGGGGCCGCCCGGGCCTCCGTGGTCGAGCTCCAGCGCGGCATCTTCGTGAACCATCCTCGGCCGCTCCTGCACAAGCCGGTGGGGGCGCCCGTCGCCTCCACGCCGAGCTGATCGGGCCGGCATGGCCACGCCCCAGTACAAGTGGTTCTTCGAGACCACGACCCCGGTCGAGGGCCACATGCACGCCATCGCCCGGACCATCGTCACCCGGCAGACCAAGTTCCAGTTCATGGAGATCATGGAGACCCACTCGTACGGCAAGTGTCTGGTGCTGGACGGGCGGATCCAGTCGAGCCAGGCCGACGAGTTCATCTACCACGAGACCCTGGTGCAACCGGGCCTCCTGGCCCACCCCCGGCCCCGGAAGGCCATGGTCATCGGCGGAGGCGAGGGAGCCACGGTCCGGGAGATCCTGCGCTACAAGACGATCATCGACTGCCTCATGGTGGACATCGACGGCGAGGTGGTCGAGGAGTGCAAGAAGCACCTGCCCGAGATGCACCAGGGGGCCTTCGACGACCCCCGGACCCGGCTGCTGCACGAGGACGCCCGGGCCTATCTCGAGAAGACCACCGACCGCTTCGACCTGATCGTCGTCGACCTCGTGGAGCCCCTGGAGGAAGGGCCGGCCTGCCTGCTCTTCACCAAGGAGTTCTACACCCTGATCCGTGACCGACTGACCGACCAGGGGGTCATGACCATGCAGGCCGGCATGACCAAGGTGAACGAGATCTTCTTCCACGGGGCGGTGAACCGCACGCTCCAGGAAGTCTTCCCGGTGGTCGCGCCGTACCAGAGCTTCATTTCCTGCTTCGGGACGCCCTGGGGCTTCATTCTCGCCTCCAAGGGCACCGACCCCCGGAAGCAGTCGTCGGCCGAGATCGACCGTCTCATCGCGGAGCGCATGAATCCCAAGGACCTCGGCTACTGGGACGGCGTCGCGCACCTGCATAGCTTCAACCTGCCCAAATTCCTCCGCGAGTCGATCGAGAAGAACGATCGCGTCATCACCGACAAGAACCCCCTGATCGTCACGTAGCGCGCTACCTGAGCACACCCCGCCTCATCCTCGCCTCGGCCTCCCCGCGCCGCCGGGAGCTGCTCGGGCGCCTCGGCATCCCGTTCGAGATCCTGGCCAGCCACATCCCTGAAGTGCACCCGCCCGTCCCACCCGCCCAGGCCGTCGCCGCCGTCGCGCTGGCCAAGGCGCTCGCGGTCGCCGCCGACCTCGACGCGGCGCCACGGCCGGCCGGGGTGCCGGCGGTGGTGCTCGGGGCCGACACCGAGGTGGTCCTGGACGGCCGCCTGCTCGGCAAGCCGCGGGATGCGGCCGACGCGGCCCGGATGCTCCGCGAGCTCCGGGGGCGCGAGCACGAGGTGATCACCGGGGTGGCGGTGGTCGATCTCGGGCCGCCGGGCTCGGCGTCCCGGCAGGAGACGGCGGCGGTGACGAGCCGGGTGCGGATGGCCGAGTACAGCGAGGCCGACATCGCGCGCTACGTCGCGACCGGCGAGCCCCTCGACAAGGCGGGCGGCTACGCGGTGCAGGGGCTGGGCGGCCGGCTGGTGGCGGCCGTGGAGGGCTGCCTCACCAACGTGATCGGCCTGCCGCTCACCACGACGCGCGCCCTGCTCGAGCGCCGCGGGTTCTAATCGAAGGGGGCCCCGGCCCCCTCCGAGCCTCCCCCAGAAGCGGATTGCGCCGGCAAAGCCGGCGCTCGAACGCGGTCGCTCGGACATGCGACCGGCGCACCGCACGGCAGGATGCCGACGAAGCAGGCGTGGCGGTCTCCCCTAGTCGATGAGGAGGCGGGAAGCCTTTCGGGGGAGCTTGACCTTGGCAGGGAGGGGCGCGCGGGCCTCGAGCAGGTCGATGCTGTGCTCGAGCATGTCCGCGGTGACCCGGCCGTCGGCCAGGTAGAGGTCGCGGGCGCTTCGGAGGCGCAGGGCGAAGTCGGCCGGCGAGCCGATCACCGCCTGCGGGAGCGCCGCCTGCAGCGACGCGGGCTCGGCCGAGATCGCGCGGCCCACTGCCGCCTGGAGCGCGGCCCGCAGGGCCCGGATCGTGGCGGCCGGGGGCTCGGCGCCGGCCCGCGCGAAGAGCGCCGCGCCCACGGTCGGCCCGCCGAGCGCCGCCGCCGCGTCCCCGGCGGTTCGCAGGTCTACTGCGATCACCGCCTTGCCGCCCTCGACGAGGCGGCTCACGTGGGGCTCTCCCAGCACGCCGGCCGCCACCTCGCCGCCCTCGAGCGCCCGCGCGACGCCCCGCTCGCCCAGGCTCCACACCTTGACCCGGTGCATCGCCACCCCGGCCCGGGCGAGCAGCAGCCCGAGCACCTGGTCCTCCGCGGTGCCGGGTGCCGGCACCGCGATGGTCGTCCCGACGAGATCGGCCGCGGAGCGGACGGTGTCGACCCGCCCAGGCGCGACGAGCAGCGCGACGGGCGGCGCGGCGGTGAGGCCCCAGACGAGCCGCGGCGGCGCGCCTTCGGTCGCGCCGAGCCGCAGCGCCGCGTCGAGCGAGGTCGCGGCGAGCTCCGCCTGCCCGCTCGCCAGCATCTCGGCCGCGCCGGCGTCCGACCGCACCGCTCGCAGCGTCACCGAGAGCTGCTGGGCGGTGAAGAGACCCTCGGCGTGGGCCACGTGCAGGGGAAGGTACTCGGGCGAGGTGGGCGGCCCCGCCACCGCGATCGTGAGCGTGGCCTGCAGCAGGACCAGCCAGGCGATCATGAATCGGCGCGCCCGGCGCCCGCCACCTCGAAGAGCAGCCGCGCGATGCGATCGGCCGCGTCGGGCACGGCGAGGCTCCGGGCCCGCTCGCCCATCGCCGCGAGGGCCGTCCGGTCCGCCAGGAGGCGCGTCACGGCCTCCACGAGGCCGTCAGGCGTGAGCGAGACCTGCGGGAATACCACGGCGCCTCCCGCGGCCTCCACGAGGCGTGCGTTGGCTGTCTGCTCGTCTCCGCTGGTCCCCGGGAGCGGGACGTAGAGGGCGGCCAGGCCGAGCTGGCAGCACTCGTTGACCGTGCCCGCGCCGCTGCGCCCGAGCACGAGGGCGACCGCCGCGTAGACGTCGCGCAGCTCGGCCCCGACGTAGGCAATCAAGGCGTAGCGGCGGCGTAGCCGCTCGGGGAGCGCCTGCGCGCGCCCGGCGAGCCACGCCCGATCGTCCGTCTTCGCGTTGTCGCCGCACTGGTGGATCACCTGGCAGACCTCGAGGAGGCGGGGCAGCGCTTCGCCGACGTCCCGGTTGATCCGGTGCGCGCCCAGCGCGCCGCCGGTCACGTACACGATCGGCAGGGCGTCGTCCAGATCGAAGCGGCGGTGGGCCTCCGCCCGGATCCCCCCGCGCAGCTCCTGGCGCAGCGGATTGCCGGTGAGCACGGTGCGCTCCTTCGGGAACTCGACGCCGGTGAGGGGGAACGTGAGCGCGATGCGGCGGGCGAAGCGGCCGGCCACGCGGTTGGCGAGCCCGGGCACGCTGGTCTGCTCGTGGATGACCACGGGGAGGCGGAGCGTGCGCGCGGCGAGGGCCGGCGGCAGCGCGACGAATCCGCCGGTGGCGAGGAGCAGCGCCGGCCGCAGGCGACGGAGCAGCCGCCAGGACTGGGCCAGGCCGGCGGGCGCTCGTACCGCCAGGTCGGGCACGTTCTGCCAGTCCCAGTAGCGGCGGAGCTTGCCCACCGGGATCGTGTGAAAGGTGATCCCGGCCTCGGGCACGCGCCGGGCCTCGATGCCCGCGCGGCTGCCGATCCAGTGCACGTCCACGCCCGACTCGCGCAGGCGCGCCGCCACGGCCAGGCCGGGGCTCGTGTGGCCACCGGTGCCCCCTCCCGCGATGACTATGCGCATGCGAGCGGGTTGCCCGCGGACAAGCGGGGTCCGGAACGGCTGCCCGCGGCCTGGGGGAGTGCGGGGGCCATGTCTGGGCCCCCGCATATGAAGAGCTTGAAGAAGTCAACGGTACTAAGCAGGCCCGGGCGCCCGCCGGCCCTGCGCGGGCTCACCGGCGTTCGAGCGCCAGGTCAATGAGACGGGCGATCAGCTCGGGGTAGGGGATGCCCGAGGCTTCCCAGAGGCGCGGGTAGGCGCTGGTCGCGGTGAAGCCGGGGATCGTGTTGATCTCGTTCACGAGGACGCGGCGGTCGCCCTCGACGAAGAAGTCCACGCGCGCCATGCCCGCGCAGTCGGTCGCGCGGAAGGCGCGCAGGGCCAGCGAGCGGATCTCCTCGGTCACCTCGGGCGACAGCGGCGCCGGAACCTTGAACGTGGTCTGTCCCGCGCCGTACTTGGTGTCGTAGTCGTACCACTCGCCGGGGAAGCAGACCTCGCCGGGAACGGAGACGCGCGGCTCGTCGTTGCCCAGCACCGCCACCTCCACCTCGCGGGCCTGGATCGCGCGCTCGACGATGATGCGGCGGTCGTGGCGCGCGGCCGCGTCGATGGCGGCGGGCAGGTCCTCGGCCGCCTTCACCTTGCTGATGCCGACGCTCGAGCCCAGGTTCGCGGGCTTGACGAAGCAGGGGAAGCCGATCTCGGTTGCGATGCCGCGGGCGATGGCCGCGGGCTCGCGCTCCCAGTCGTGCCGGCGCACCACCGCGTACTCGACGATGGGCAGCCCGTGGGCCCGGAAGAGGTCCTTCATGGCGACCTTGTCCATGCCGACCGCCGAGGCGAGCACGCCCGCGCCGGTGTAGGGTACGCCGGCGAGCTGCAGCAGGCCCTGCACCGTGCCGTCCTCGCCCTGCGGGCCGTGGAGCAGCACCAGCACGACGTCGAGCCGGTCCCGGAGGCCGGGCGGCAGGCCTTCGGACGTCTCCATGCGCATGAGCGACGTGCCGGTGTCCTGGGCCGCCGCGCGCTCGAGCAGCTCGTGCTTGGTGTGCGCGTCCGGATCGCCCGAGGCCAGGGCGAGCTGCGCGGCTTCCGCGGCGAGGGCGCGCAGCGGGTCGCCGCCCATGAGCCAGCGGCCGTCCTTGGCGATGCCGATGGGCACCAGCTCGAAGCGGGTCCTGTCCATCGCCGCCATCACGGAGGCGGCGCCGGCGAGAGAGACCTCGTGCTCGCCCGAGCGGCCGCCGAAGACCACCCCCACCCGGAGCTGCCGGGGCTTTTCCGCCATGATTTTAGTTGTATCAGACCACGGTATTCCGGGGGGAAAACTCCTTGAATCCCACCGCGAGCGGGCCGGCCAGCGCCACCAGGCCGAGCACACCGAAGGCCCAGAGCCAGCGGGAATCGGGGGAGGCTCCGAGCGTGGGGGCCCAGTCGAGCATCGCGCCGAAGACCGCCGGGCCCAGCGCGCCCGCCGCAAAGCCCGCCGAGGACTGCAGCGCCATGGTACGGCCGAGACAGGCCGGCTCGGCGACGTCGGCGATGCCGGTCGAGACCATGGCCGACTCCGCGGTGACCAGGATCCCGTAGAGCAGCCCGAGGGCCACGAGGGCGGTGAACGGCCAGGAGAGCCCCCAGCCGATCGTGAGCGAGCAGGCCGCCGACAGCAGCATCACGATGCTGATCGGCCGCGCCCGGCCGAAGCGGTCCACGATCAGCCCCGAGAAGGGATGCGGCAGGGCGCCGATGGCCAGCACCGCAGAGGCGGCGAGCGCGCCACGCTGCGTGGCCTCCGCGAGGCCGGCGCCCGCCGCCATCAGGCTCGCGGTGAAGAACGGC
The DNA here is from genome assembly GCA_035524955.1 of Candidatus Limnocylindria bacterium. Lineage (GTDB taxonomy): Bacteria > Methylomirabilota > Methylomirabilia > Rokubacteriales > CSP1-6 > CAMLFJ01. The sequence continues at coordinate 59,110 of DATLFG010000019.1, forward strand.
GCGATCCAGAGGCGCATGCCCATCAGCTCGAAGGCGTGGGCCGCGTAGGCCGTGATCAGCCGGAGCGCGCTCGTGTTGCGGAGCACCGGGCCGAGGCCGCCGCCGCGCGGAGGGCTCGCGGGCGTCGCCGCCGCCGGCATCTCCGCGGGCAGCGCCCAGTACCCGATCAGCGCGGCGGCGGCGGGGCCGAGGGCGGTCACGCCGAAGGCCGCGCGCCAGCCCCAGACGCTGTTGGCGAGGCCGGTCACCAGGAGGGAGATCGAGGTGCCGAGCGTGAACGTCCCGATGTAGCAGCCCATGGCGAAGCCGCGACGCCCCCGGGCGAAGCGCTCGGCCACCATGCGCATGCCCGGCATGTAGGTGCCGGCCAGGCCGAGCCCGACCAGGGTGCGGAGGACCAGCGCCGAGAGGAACCCGCCGGCCCACCACGCGAAGGCGCCGCTGGTGAGGGCCGTCCACGTCGCGCTCGCCAGGTAGATGCGCCGCGGCGGCATGTAGTCGGTGAGCGTGGCCAGGACGGCCACGACGCCGATATAGCCCACCTGGTAGAAGGCGAGAATCAGCCCGGCCTCGGTATTGGAGAGCCCCCACTCCGCCTTCAGAATGGGCAGGAGCGCCGAGAAGCTCGAGAAGACGAGCAGGGTGCCCAGCTCCGAGAGGCAGATGGCCAGGAGCCAGGCGCGATCGCTCACGCGCGCGTCTGCTTCTCCCGCCAGGCCCGCCACCGGGCGAGCCGCTCGCCGATCTCCTTCTCGGCCCCGCGCTCGGTGGGCCGGTAGTAGACACGCCCGCGCAGGGCGTCGGGCAGGTGCTCCTGGCTCACCTGCGCGTCCGGCGCGTCGTGGGCGTACTGGTAGCCGCGGCCGTAGCCCAGGTTGCTCATGAGGCCGGTCGGCGCGTTCCGCAGGTGCAGCGGCACCGGCTCGGCCGGCTTCTCCTCGATGTCGTGACGGACCGCGTTCCAGGCCGCGTACACCGCGTTCGACTTCGGCGCCAGCGCCAGGTAGCAGGTGGCCTGGGCGAGGGCCAGCAGGCCTTCCGGCGTGCCCAGGAAATGGTAGGCCTCCTTGGCGTCGAGGGTCAAGCGCAGCGCGGCCGGATCCGCGTTGCCCACGTCCTCGGAGGCGAAGCGCACGAGCCGGCGCGCCACGTAGAGCGGGTCCTCGCCCCCTTCCAGCATGCGGCCCAGCCAGTAGAGCGCGCCGTCGGGATCGGAGTCGCGCAGCGACTTGTGGAGCGCGGAGATCAGGTTGTAGTGCTGCTCGCCCGACTTGTCGTAGAGCAGGGTCTTCTTCTGGACCGCCTCGCGCACCGCTACCTCGGTCACCCGGGCGTCCGGATCGCTCGCCGCGATCTCGAGCACGTTGAGCGCGGTGCGCGCGTCCCCGTCGGAGAGCCGCGCGATGAGGGCCAGCGCTTCCGGCTCCGCGGTGGCGCGGAGGCCGGCCAGCCCGCGCTCGGGGTCGCCGAGCGCGCGCTCGAGGATCGCCACGAGGTCGGCCTCCGTGAGCGGGCGGAGCACGTAGACGCGGCAGCGCGACAGGAGCGCGCCGTTGACCTCGAACGACGGGTTCTCGGTGGTGGCGCCGATCAGCACGATGGTGCCCTTCTCGACGTAGGGCAGGAAGGCGTCCTGCTGTGCGCGGTTGAAGCGGTGGATCTCGTCCACGAAGAGGATCGTGCGCCGCCCGCGCCGGCCGCCCTCGGCTTCCGCCTCGGTCATCACCTGGCGGATCTCCTTCACCCCGGCCACCACCGCCGAGAACGGCACGAAGCGCGCGCCCGCCACGTCGGCCAGGAGACGCGCCAGCGTGGTCTTGCCGGTGCCCGGCGGGCCCCAGAGGATCGTCGAGTGGAGCTGACCCTCCTCGAGGGCGCGGCGCAGCGGCTTGCCGGGCGCGGTGAGCTGCGGCTGGCCGACCACCTGGTCGAGGCTCGTCGGCCGCATGCGGTCGGCGAGCGGCGCGGGCGTCTTCGAGGCCGAGGACGGCGGCGTGTCGAACAGGTCCACGCGGCGAATTATACGCGCCTCTCGGACCCCCTCACCCTGCCCTCTCCCCGCCGGGGAGAGGGTTCTCCCCCACGTGCTTCGCCGGCGTGAGGACATGGAATCCCTCTTCCCGGAGGGGAGAGGGCAGGGTGAGGGGGCTCTGCCTACGCCAGCGCGGCGGGCAGGTCGAGCAGCGAGTGGATCTCGGCCGCGATCACGACCCCGCGCCGCTCCATCTCGGCCCGGTCCGGGCGGTAGGCGATGAAGGGCACGCCGCCGGCCTGGGCGGCCGCGCCGTCCACCCACGAATCGCCCACGACCACGATCCGGTCGGCATCCGGCCAGCGCTCCCGCACCACGCGCAGGCCGTCGGGGTCGGGCTTGAGGCGGCGCGTCTCGTCGCGGGTAACGATCAGATCGAGGTGCGGCGAGAGATCGAAGCGCGCGAGGACGAAGTCGGCGACCACCCGGTCGTTGTTGGTCCAGAGGGCGGTCGAGAAGCCGAGAGCCTTCATGGCGGCCACCGCCTCGCGCGCGAACGGCACGAGGGTGGCCTCGGCCATCGCCCGCCGCTCGTGCGCCACCGGGATCGCGAGCAGCTCGGCCTCGAGATGGGCGGCCTCGCGCCGCACCAGGTCGAAGAGCTCGGCGCCCGACCAGCGGAGCGCGCGGTCGGGCACGCGGATGCCCCGCGCGCGGACGAAGGCCTCCATGTCGCGGCCCACCGCCTGCAGGTCGAGCGGGGAGTTGACCAGGGTGTGGTCGAGATCGAAGACGCAGACCGCCGGTCCGGTCCCTATGCCACGGCCTCCGGCTCGTCGGGGACCAGCGCGCGCAGGAGATCGGAGTGGGTGAGGATGCCGACGAGCCGGCCGTCCTCGATCACGAGGGCCTCGTGGGCGCCCCGCTCCAGCAAGAGGCGGGCCGCGCCGGCGAGCGGCGTGCCGGCGGGCAGCGTGAGCGCCGGCGTCATCGCCTCGCGCGCGATCATGGCCGCTCCCCGTCGAGCTGGGCCAGCAGGTCCCGCAGCATGTCCAGGCCGCCCGTGTCGAGCCGCCGGTCGGCCAGGATCACCTCCACGTCGTGCGGGACCCGCTCGCGGAGACGCCCGGCCGCCTGTTCCGAGCAGACCACGATGCGCGTCTTCTCGAGCAGGCGGTCGATGGACCAGGGATCGTCGGCCGCGGCGAGGATCGGCACCAGGTGCGAGAGCCCGGCGGACTGCACGGAGCTCAGCAGGTTCTGGCTGCCGCGCGGCGTATTGCAGATCAGACCGACCGTGGTGCCCTCCGCGAGCTCGGTCAGGCGGAGCAGCGAGGCGATGTTCGATTCGGACAGCAGCGCGACCGCGGGCGGGCCATCCGGCGGCAGGGCCTGCTTGACCTCGTGGATGTGAAAGAACGTGGTGATCACCACGCGATAGCCCTCGAGGAAGCCGGCCTCCGGCAGGCGCGCGGCGAGCTCCTCCACGAGCAGCCGGTCCACGACGATCGGCAGCTCGTGCTCGAGCTGCTCGCGATAGCGCGTGAGCTCGGGGTGATTGCACTCGACGAGCAGCGCGCGCACCTTCGGCCGTCGTGGGGAGCGCGCCGCCGGGGCCTGGCCCGCGATGGTCGCGGCCAGCTCCTCGTGGGTGAAGCCCAGTCGCCGGGCCCGCTCCAGCGTGTCCTGTACGAGCCGCTCGAGGCTGCGCGCGGCCCGGCCCTCGTGGGCGGGCGGCCGGTCGGCCACGAAGGTGCCGCGGCCCTGGTGGCTCTCCAGGTAGCCGTCCTGGTGGAGGTCGGCCAGCGCGCGCGCCACCGTGTTGCGGTTGATCCGGAGAAAGCCGGCGAGCTGGCGCACGGTGGGGAGCTGCATCGCCGGCTTCAGCGAACCGATATTGATCAGGTGCCGGATCTGGGTCTGGAGCTGGACGTGGACGGGCACCGCGCTTTGCCGGTTGACCCGGAGCCCGGAGGGCGGGGTGATCTGCGACGATTCGCGCGCCACGTCCGTGGCTCCCGTCAGGAGGCGGTGACGCGTCGGGGCCCGGCGGCCGGCCTGGGCGCCCGCCCGGCCACCCAGTGCCCGACCTTGATGAGCGCGAAGCCGACCGCGACCCGCACCGGGCGCCGCGCCAGCCCGAGCTTTCGGAGGGGGGCCAGTCGGGCCGCCAGCGCCCGGGCCTCGTCCAGCTGCTCTCGGACCAGCTGCTCGTGCAGGTGCGTGTTCATTGCCATCCTCCTTGATGGTGCCTACCTTAGATGCGGTGAGCTCAGATTGGCTTAGTGGCCTAGTACGCTAAGACACTATATCGGGGCTGTCAAGTTTTCCGGGGGTCTGGAGCTACTCGGCGACGAGGCGGTAGCCCACCCCGGCTCGGTCAGGAGTTATCGGGGCCGGGCGGGGTGGGTAGGTCCCTGCACTTCCTCTTAGAGGGTGTCACGGGGAAGTGGGCAGATGGCAGATCTGAGTGCGGCAAGGACGGGATCGGCGCCCGTGAACGTGTCCGGGACGACCCGGAGTACGCGGCCATATTGTTGGCGATGCTGAACGATGTGAGCGCCGCGCGGCATCAACGTCGTGGGCACGGCCACCCCGGACCGCGTGATCAGCGCCGTGGTCACAGTGGCCGTGTTCCCGCTCGTCTTGATGAGGGTGTGCGCCATCGCGTGCGGGGCCATCACCCTGATCATCGGCGATGGCTGCGGCATCTCATTCCTGAGCGTGTCGGGGCACGGTTCGGGCGCGACGAGAGCCGGACGCTCGCGATCGCCGCCTCGATCCTCGGTCTCGGGATGCGGTAAGGGCTTGGGTTTCGTGGTAGCGTGGCTTTATCGCCATGAAGCCTACGTCGCTACGCGTCTTTGTCACGACGCTCGGCGTGCTGGTGGCCTGGCCGTCGCTCGCGCTTGCGGTTGGAGAGCCCGAGCGGCTGTGGACCGTCGGCGACCGGGCCTTCCAGGACGGCCTCTACGGGGTGTCGCGCCGTATGCTCGAGCGCCTGGTCGAGCGCTACCCGACCGACGGGCGCATCCCCGACGCAACCCTCCTGCTCGGCAAGGTGCGTCTCTCCCAGGGGCAGCACGACGCGGCGCTGCAGGCGTTCCGGCAGGCCCAGGCCTTCTCGCCCGCGCCCGGCCGTCCCGACGAGGCCCGCTTCTGGGAAGGCGAGACGCTGTTCCGCATGAAGCGCTTCCCGGAAGCACGGGCCATCTACGACCGGATCCTCGCCGAGAACCCGAGCTCGCCCAGCGCCCCCGACGCGGTCTACGGCCTGGCCTGGGTGAATCTCGAGCTGAAGCGGCGCGACCAGGCGGTCACCGAGTTCCGGCGGCTGCTCACGAGCTACCCGGAGCACGCCAATGTCCCGTCCGCGACCTTCTACCTGGCCCGGACGCTGCTCGAGCTCAAGCGCTTCGACGAGACGGTGGGGCTCCTGCGCGGCTTCGTGGCCCGGTACACCGATCACCGGCTGCTGCCCGACGCGCGCTACACCCTGGGCCAGGCCCTGATCGCGGGCGGGCAGAGCGACGAGGGTGTGGCCGAGCTGCGTGTCTTCGCCAAGGCCTATCCCGATCACGACCTGGCGGCGGGGGCGCGCCGGAGCGTCGTGGACACGCTCGTGCGCGAAGGCAACAAGAGCGAGCTGGCCGAGGAGTACAAGACCCTGGTCGCGCGGTCGCCCGCCACCGCGGAAAGCCTCTACGACGCGGGCCTCGTGGCCGGCAAGATCGGGCGGCCGCGGGACGCCAGCGCCGCGTGGGCGCGGCTACGCAAGGACTTCCCGGATCACCCGCTGAGCGGCCGGGTCTCGCTCGAGATGGCCCAGTCCGCCTTCGCCCGGAACAGCTTCAAGGACGCCTCCGCGCTGGCGCGTGCCGCGTCCCGGAGCCCGGAGGACGCGGTGCGCGGCGAGGCCTTCGTGCTGCTGGGCGAGAGCGAGCTCAAGCAGCGCCGCCCCGCGGCCGCGATCACCGCCTTCAAGTCCGCGGCGGCGGCGCCGGCCCTCGATCCCACCCTGCGCTACCGTGCGCTGGCCGGGACCGGGCTGGCCCACGAGGAGCAGCGGCAGTACGGGACGGCCGCGAAGTTCTACAAGGAGGTGGCGGCCAAGAGCCCGGACAAGACCCTCGCGGCCTGGGCGAAGGAGCGCCTCGCCGCCGTCAACGAGGCGGGACGGCCCGAATCGGCGCCGGCCCAGAAGACGCCCAAGAAGACGGCGCCGGCCAAGAAGGCGGGGCCCAAGCCGTCGCCGGGAGGCACGAAGTGATCGGGGCGCGCCCCGTGCTGGTGGCCACGCTGCTCGCCCTCCTGGGCGGCGCCCCCGCGCGCGCCGAGATCACCCTGGTGCTGCCGCCGCCCGACGTGGGCCCGCTGGTGCCGCTCGCCGTCCCCGCGCTCGACAAGCCGCCGGTGCCGCTGCCCGCGGTGCCGCTGCCGCCGGCGCCGCGGGGCATGCCGGAGCTGCCGCCCGCCCCGATGGTGGGGCACCTGGGCGAGCGCCCGGTGGCTCCCCTGGCCCCGCCGCGCTTCCTGGCCTGCAACCCGGTGGGCAGCCTGCTCGGCGTGGCCTCCGAGCTGATCGAGTGCGGGCGCGCGCGCTACCAGCGCAACGAGCTGGAGGAAGCGCGCGCGGTGCTCGAGAAGGCGGTGCAGTTCGCCACCGAGCGCACGCAGGTCCGTGAGGCGCGCTACTGGCTCGGCGAGACGCTGGTCCGCCTCAACAAGCCGGCCGAGGTGGAGCGCCTGATGCTGCTGGTGCAGCAGGACGATCCGCGCGGCGAGCTCGGCCTCTACGCCGCGCACCAGCTCGGCTGGGTCTCTCTCGAGCTCAACCGACCCGACCGCGCGCTCCCCTATTTCGACACGCTGCTCAAGACCGGCGCGCCACCGGCCATCATCTCCTACGCCCGCCACGGTCGCGGGCTCGCCCTCTACGGGCTCAAGCGCTACCCGGAGGCGCGCGATACCTGGGTCGGGCTGCTCAACCAGAGCGCGCCGCGCGCGGTCGCGTGGGAAGGCACGTTCTGGCTCGGTGACACACTCGGCCGGATCGGTGATCACGCGGGGGCGGTCCAGCGCCTGCAGACCTTCGTCTCCGGCGGGCCACAGGTGCTGATCGACAGCGGGCTCCTGCGCCTGGGATGGTGGAGCCGGGCCGCCGGCCAGCCGCTCGAGGCCGCCAAGGCCTATCGCGGGCTGCTCTCGGCGTATCCGCAATCGCGCGAGGCAGCGTGGGCCCGGGCCGGGCTCGTGCAGGCGCTGCTGGACCTCGACGACTATCCCGCCGCGCGCGAGGAGGCCAAGAAGCTCGAGGCGATGGACCGGACCGGCACGCTGGCGGTGCCGGTCCGCCTGCTGATCAGCCGCTGGGCGACCGAGCAGGGGCGCTTCGAGGAGGCCCGCGAGATCAACGACGAGCTGCTCGCGCGCACGCTCGATCCCGCCACGCGCTCCTACGTGCTGGCGCTGAGCGCAGAGGCCGGCCGGGCGAGCGGCCAGGTCACGGAGGCGCGAGATCGCTTCGAGCTCGTCCGGGGGACGCCCGGCTCGCCCGCGCTGGCCGCCTACGCGGCGCTGCGGCTTGCCCAGATCGATTTCGACACCCGCGAGTTCGCCAAGGCGCGCGACGGCGCGCGCAAGCTCGTGACCGACGCGGCGGCACCCACCGAGATGCGCGCGGCCGCGCTCGTGCTGGGCGGCGAGGCCGCCTACTGGGCGCGCGACTACGCGCAGGCCGCCGCCTCCTACAACGGCTTCCTCTCGGCGTACCCGAGCTATCCGCAGGCGCCGATGGCGAACCTCGCGCTGGCCTGGGCCGAGCTGCGGGGCGGCCGGCCCGAGGCCGCGCGCCAGCGCTGGACGCGCTTCGCCCAGCAGGCGCAGACCGATCCGCGCGCGCCCGAGGCGCTGGTGCTCGCGGCGGATCTGGCGGGCCGCGCCGGCGACTTCGCGGGTGCCCAGACCTTGCTCGACCAGGTGGTGGACCGCTATCCGAACAGCCCTTACACGGAGGTCGCGGTCCTGAACCGCGCCATCCTCGCGGTGCGCGGGGGCCGGGCCGCCGACGCGCTGCCCGAGCTGGGCCGTCTCGTGCAGCGCGGGACGGTCTCGCCCTACGTGGCCCGCGCGCGCGTCACGCGCGGCGCGGCGCTCCTGGCCACCGGCAAGCCCGCGGACGCGGAGCGCGACTTCCAGGCCGCGCTCGGCCTGGGCGAGGCCGGCGTGGCCCACCTCGGGATGGGCACCGCGGACTTCGCCCGCCAGCAGTGGGACGCGGCGGTGCGTGATTTCGTGCAGGCGCGTGACGCGGGCGCGGGGCCGGTGTCGGCCGCCGCGAGCTACGGGCTCGCCGCGGTGCTGTTCAACCAGCGCCGGACCGAGGAGTTCAAGCAGGCCGCGATCGCGCTCGTCGCGGGCCCGGTGGATCCGATCACCACGCCCCGCCTGCTGCACGGGCTGGCCGCGGTGGCCGCGGAGGAGAAGCGCTGGCCCGAGGCGAAGACGCTCACGCTGCGCCTCGCCGATCAGTTCCCGCGCTACGAGGGTACGCAGGCCGCGCTGACGACGCTCGCCACCGCGGCGAGCCGGAGCGAGCAGTGGACGCTGTCGCGCGACATGTTCGCCAAGCTCGGCGAGCGCTTCCCGGGTAGCGTCACCGCGGGGGCCAACCGGCTCGAGTACGCGGAGGCCTTGCTGCGCACGGGCGCCGCCGCCGAGGCGCGCCGCGCGCTGGAGCCGGCGGCGGGCGGCGCGGCCGCGCAGGCCCCGACCCCGCGCGCCACGATGCTGATGGCGGAGGCGCAGGAAGCCACCGGCGATCGCGCCGCCGCGCTCGACACCTACGCCCGCGCGGCCGCCGGGGCGGGCAGCCCGAAGGAGAAGGCCTTCGGGCTCCTGGGTCAGGGGCGCCTGCTGGTGGCCGGCGGCAGGTGGGACGAGGCGCGCGGCTCCCTCGAGCAAGCCCTCGATGCCGGCGACGGCGCGGTGGCCGCGGAAGCCGCCTACCGGCTCGGCGAGGGATACCGCGCGACGGGCAGTGCGGAGGAGGCCGCCGACATGTACATGACCGCGGCCTACCTCGCCGCCGATTCGCCGTGGGCGCGCCGCGCGCTGGTCGGCGCCGGCCAGGCCTTTGCCGCGCTCAAGCAGAACGACGCGGCGGTGATCGTGTACCGCAAGCTGCTCGCGATGAGCGGCGTCGAGCCCGACCTGGCGGACGCCGCGCGCCGGGGGCTTCGCGCGCTGGGCGCCTCGTCCTAGT
>DATLFG010000051.1:0-27322 GCA_035524955.1 Candidatus Limnocylindria bacterium
CTCCAGAGCGCGGCCGCGAGCTGATCGCCGGCGGCGGTGGTGGCGGCCGAGGCGCGCGCCGCCATGGCCGCGGCGGCCCGGCACCCGGTGATCGCGAGCGCGGCGCCCCGGCGGTAGAACCAGTCGGTGTCGTACGTCACCGTCGGCTCCCCGCCGAGCTTGGGCAGGAGCCAGGCGAAGCCCAGCGCGGTGCCCAGCAGCAGCTGCAGCGTCGTGAGCACATGGGCGCCGGTGTACGGCGCATAGGTCACCGGGTGGGGCAGCAGGCGGTACAGGAGGTCCGGGGCGACCCCGATCAGCACGCACAGGGCCGCCGCCCCCGCCATGGCCACGCGCATGTTCAGGGGCGGGTCGGTGGCCCGGAGGCCGCGCGGCGCGGCGAAGAACGTGAACCAGGGCAGCTTCAGCCCGGTGTGCAGGAAGGTCCCGATCGAGGCCAGGATCAGCAGCCACTCGACCACCACCAGGTGCTCGTGCTCGGCGGCGGCCACGACGAGCGCCTTGCTCACGAAGCCGTTGAACAGCGGCACGCCCGAGATCGAGAACGCGCCGACCGTGTAGAAGGCGAGCGTCCAGGGCATGAGGCGGGCGAGCCCGCCGAGCTCGGTGAGCCGCGACCGTCCGGTCATCTCGAGCACGGCGCCCGTGCCCATGAAGAGCAGCCCCTTGTAGAGGATGTGGGAGAAGGCGTGGGCGGCGGCGCCGGCCAGGGCCAGCGGCGTGCCGATGCCGATCCCGCAGACCATGTAGCCCACCTGGCTCACGATGTGATAGGCCAGCAACCGCCGGATATCGTTCTCCAGCACCGCGAAGATCACCCCGTAGAGCGCCATGGCGACGCCGGCCCAGACCAGCAGCGGCTCGCCGGGGAAGCCGCGCGCCAGCGCGTAGACGGCGGTCTTGGTCGTGAAGGCCGACAGGAACACCGCGCCGATCACGGTCGCCTCGGGATAGGCGTCGGTGAGCCAGGCGTGCAGCGGGGGGATGGCCGCGTTGATCGCGAAGCCCAGCAGGATGAGCGCGGTCGCCCCGGTGAGCGACATCGCCCCGAACGCCAGCGTGCCGCCGTCGGCCGCGTGCAGGATGATGCCGCCGAGGAGGGCGGCCCCGCCGAACCCGTGCACGAGCAGGTAGCGGTCCCCCGCCCCCAGCGCGCGGGGGGCGCGGCGCTGGAAGATCAGGAAGGCGGAGGCCACCGCCATGGCTTCCCAGAACACGAACAGGGTCAGCAGGTCCCCGGCGAAGACCACGCCCAGCGCGCTGCCCGCGTAGGCGAAGGCCGCGGCGTGGGGACCGCGGCCGCGCACGTGGAGGCCGTAGACCGAGCCGAGCAGGCCGGTCACCGCGAAGACCAGGCCGAACAGCCGGCTCCACGCGTCCACCCGCAGCAGGTGCAGCTCCTGCCCGAAGACCACGGTCCGCAGCTCGACCGGGTCCGACAGTGAGGCCACCACGGCCAGCGCGACCGCCGGCACCGTCAGGATGACGGCCGGCCGCCAGCGCCCGGGCGCGACGGCCACCAGCACCGCGCCGGCCAGGTACACGAACGCCGGGTGCACCGCGTCAGTCATTCGTGTCCTTGGGCGTGTCCCTGGGCGTGTCCCTGGGCGTGTCCTCGGGGCGCTGGAGCCAGCGGCCCAGCCACTTCGAGACGAGCACGATCGCGACGCAGCCCACGACGCCGTAGACCGCCTGGACTCCGGGCGTGCCGTGCCACCACGGCAGCGCGGCGGCCGGGCGGACGAGCGCCCACTCGAGGGCGACGGCCCCGGCCATCGCGAGCAGGAGCGCGCCCGTGACCCGCATCACCGGCCGCCGAGCATGTCGGCCGCCGCGGTCGCGGCCAGGCTCAGAAAGGCCACCGGGACATCGGGGGCGAGGCCGAGCAGGACGCCCGCCGTCGCGGTGAGCACCAGGGGCACCAGCATCATGAGGGAGGGCTCCTCGAGGTCGTCCCCGCCGCGCAGCGGACGAAAGAACGCCGCGATCACGATCGGGACGAAGTACGCGAGGTTCAGGAGCGAGCTCGACAGATAAACGACCACCGCCGGCCAGAAGCCGGCCTCGACCGCCCCGCCGATCAGGTACCACTTGGACAGGAAGCCGGCCGCGGGCGGGACACCGGCCAGCCCAAGCGCGGCCACCGCGAACACGCCCATGGTCACGGGCAGGCGCCGCCCGAGCCCCGCGAGCTCGCTCACGCGCTCGCGCCCCGTCGCCACGTAGATCGCGCCGGCGCAGAAGAAGAGCGTGATCTTCAGCGTGCCGTGGTTGACCATGTGCTGCACGGCCCCGGTCAGGGAACCGGTCGTGGCCAGTGCCGCGCCCAGCACGATGTACGAGAGCTGGCTGACCGTGGAGAAGGCCAGGAGCCGCTTGAGGTTGTCCTGCAGCAGGGCCGCCAGCGACGCCAGCACGATCGTCGCCGCCGCGATCCAGGCCAGCACGAGCCACGCGCCGGAGGCGGCCAGCGCGTCCGGCCCGAGCACGTAGCCGACGACGCGGAGCGTGCCGAACACCCCCGCCTTGACGACCGCCACCGCGTGGAGCAGCGCGCTGACCGGCGTCGGCGCGATCATCGCCAGCGGCAGCCAGGCGTGCAGCGGGATCACCGCGGCCTTGACCCCGACGCCCAGGCCGAGGAGCGCGAACACGAGCCAGATCGTGCCGGCCGCCGTGTCCCCCGAGAACAGGCCGCCCGGCCGGAATTCCAGTGTGCCGGCCGCGACGTAGGTCACGGCCACCCCGGCGAGCAGCGCGGTGCCGGCCCCGAGCGTATAGCCCAGGTACACCCGGCCGGCGCGGATCGCCTCCGGCGTCTCCTTGTGGACCACCAGGGGGTAGGTGGCGACGGTGAGCAGCTCGTAGAAGAGGAAGAAGGTGAGCAGGTTGGCCGACAGCGCGACGCCCACCGCGGCGCCGACGCAGACCGCGAAGCAGAAGAAATAGCGCGTCTGCGCGTGCTCGTCGAGGGCGCGCACGTAGCCGATGGAGTACAGCGTCGTGAGCAGCCACAGGACCGACGACAGCGCGGCGAAGACCAGCCCGAGCGCATCGGCGCGGAGCGCGAGGCTCACGCCGGGCGACAGCTCCACGAGCCGGAGCTCGAGCGCTCCGCCCGCCAGGGCGGCCGGGATCATGGCGATCACCGCCCACGACTGGAGCACGGCCGCGCCCAGGCTCCAGGCTTCCCGCAGGTTGGGCCGGCGGCCCGAGAAGAGGATGAGCGTCGCGGCGGCCAGGGCCGGCAGCACGGCCGCCGCCGGCAGGAGGGAGACGGTGGCCTCCCCCACTACCCCACCCCGACGGACGCCGCGAGCCGGAGCAATCCGTTGACGATCGACGCGTTGAAGATGCCGGCGGCCACGATCCCCACCGCGAGGACCACGAGCGGCAGCAGCACGGCCGGCGACGCATCCTTCCGGCCGACACGGGCGTGGCCGCCGCCATGGTCGTCGGCCGCCCGGGGCTCGAGGCAGACGTGCTCGAGCACGCGGAACATGTAGACGACGGCCAGCAGCCCTCCCGCCAGGATGACGCCGGCGAAGACCCAGTGCCCGCTCTCGACGGCGCCGAGCAGCAGGTACCACTTGCTGAAGAAGCCGCCGGCGGGCGGGATCCCGACCATCGACAGCGCCGCCACCACCAGGCACGCGGTCGTCACCGGCATGAGCCGGTGCATGCGGCGCAGGTCGGCCAGCGCGGTGCCGCCCAGCCGCTGCGCCGCCGCCCCCGCGACGAAGAACAGGCAGCCCTTCATCAGGGCGTGGTTGAGGATGTGGAGATAGGCCCCGGCCAGGCTGTTGGCGGTCGCGAGCCCGATGCCCAGGACGATGTAGCCCATCTGGCTCACGCTCGAGTACGCGAGGAGCCGGCGCAGGTCGTCCTGGCGGAGGGCCATGATGCCGCCGACGAGGATCGAGCCGGCCCCGAGCCAGGCCAGCGCGCCGCCGAGCACGCTGGCATCAAGCACGAACGACACGCCGAGCACGGAGAACAGGATGCGCGCCAGCGCATAGGCCGCCACCTTGGTCGCGACCGGGGCCAGCAGCGCGACGACCGCGGGCGGCGCGTACGTGTAGGCGTCGGGCAGCCAGCCGTGCAGCGGCGCGACCCCCATCTTGATCCCGAGGCCCATGACGATCAGGCCCACCGCCACCGGCACGAGCCGCGACGCCTCCGCCGCCGGCAGTCGCGCCGCGAGGTCCGCCATGTTGAGCGTCCCGGTGAGCGCGTAGAGAAGCCCCACCCCGAGCAGATAGAACGAGGCCCCCAGGCTGCCCAGGATGACGTAGCGGAACGAGGCCAGCAGCGCGCGGCCGCCGCCCGCGCCGATGAGCGCGTAGGTCGCGAGCGCGGCGACCTCCAGGAACACGAAGAGGTTGAACAGATCGCCCGTCACCACGATCCCCATCATCGCGGCCAGCAGCAGCAGGCAGAGCGCGGGGCCGCCGCCCAGTCGCCCGCGCAGCGCCGGATCGTCCAGCCCGCCCGCGTAGGCGAGCGAGCACGTGCTCACCGCCGCCACCACCGCCGCCACGAACGCGCTCAGCGGATCGAGCACCAGCTCGATTCCCCACGGCGGCGGCCAGCCGCCCACCGCGTAGTGGACCGGCCCGCCGGCCAGGACCTGGAAGACGCCCGCCACGGCCAGCGCCGCCGTGATCGCCCCCGCCGCGACGGTGGCGGGCCACGCGAGCCGGGAAGAGAGCGTCGCCAGCAGCGGCAGCGCCAGGCCGGTCCCGAGCGGCACCACCACCAGCAAGGCGGGGAGGTGGTGGCGGATCATTCGACGCGGTCCAGCAGGTCGTCCTCCTCGAAGGAGCCGTAGCGCCGATGCAGCCGGACGAGCAGGGCGAGGGCCACGCCCAGCGTCGCCACCATGACCACGATGGCCGTGAGCATCAGGGCGTGGGGCAGCGGGTTCATGTAGCCCGCGGCCGGGCCCGCCGCCCCCGCCTCCGGCACGATCGGCAGCGTGGCCTGCCACTTGGCGCTGGTGGCCACGAAGAACAGGATGACCGCGGTCTGGAAGATGGTGAGGCCGATCACCTTCTTCATGAGATTGCCGTGCGCGATCAGGGCGAAGATGCCCAGCGCCAGCAGGCCGAACGCGACGAGGTAGACCGCCTCCCCGGCCAGGACGGAGAGGTCGAGGCTCACGCGGATTCTTCCTCGGCGACCTTGGCCAGCCGGACGAAGATGAGGGTGAGGCTGGCCGCGACGGCGAGGAAGACGCCGATCTCGATGAGCAGCACGCCGAAGGCGCGGAGGGCGGGGCCCTCGGGGACGGGCAACGGGAGCGACCCGTAGTCCAGGAGGGCGCCTCCCCCGACGAGGGCCGCGACGCCGACCCCGAAGAACACCAGCGCGCCCACCGCGGCCCACTGCAGCGTCGCGCGCTCGGGCGCGCAGCGCTCGAGCTCCCTCCGCCCCAGCGCGAGCCCGAGCACGATGTAGGAGGCCGCGAAGATGACGCCGCCCTGGAAGCCGCCGCCCGGGCTCGAGTGCCCGTGGAAGAGGACGTAGAGGCCGAAGATGCGGATCCACGGGAGCAGCAGCCGGACCGCCGTCTGCACGATGACGCTGTCGTGGCCCCCGATCATCCGGCCCGCCTCGACAGGAGCATCCAGCACCCGAGCGCGGCCGTGAAGATCACGACGGTCTCGATCAGGGTGTCGTAGCCGCGGTAGTCGCCGAGGACCCCGGTCACGATGTTGGGGGCGCCGGTCTCGGCGAGCCCCGCCTCGAGATAGCGCGGCGAGACGTGGCGGTTCGGCGCCGAGGCGGGATCGCCGAAGCGGGGCAGATCCGGGGCGGCCCAGAACAGCACCGCCGCGAGGAGCGCCGCCACCGCCACGCCCAGCCAGCGGGCGACGGGGACGGGCGCGACGCGGCGGGCCGAGGTGTGCAGCAGCGCGACCAGCAGCAGCACGGTCGAGATCCCGGCGCCCACCGTGGCCTCGGTGAAGGCCACGTCCACCGCCCCCATCGCGGCCCAGAGCAGCGAGAGGACGAGGCTGTAGGCGCCGAGCACGATCACCGCGGTCAGCAGGTTCCCGGCCGCAAGGGTCGCCACCGCGAGGAGCAGGGCGATCACCAGGCAGAGCGCGAGGAGCACCGCGCTCATCGCCCCGCCTCCCGCCCGGCTCGCCAGGGCGCGAGCCCGGCCCGGCGGGCGGCGCGGGCGATCGCGTGCGCCGCGGCCGGATTGCCGAGGAAGAAGAAGACCGCGATGAAGATGACCTTCACCGCGGTGAGGGAGGCGCCCTCGGCGAGGGCGACCGCGCTCAGGACGAGCAGGGTCCCCATGGTGTCGGCCTTGCTGAGCGCGTGCAGGCGCGTGTAGAAGTCCGGCAGCCGGAGCACCCCGACGCCCGCGACCACGTGAAAGAACAGGCCCGCCAGCAGCACCGCACCCACGAGCACGGCCACCGCGTCACTTCTCCGGGAGCCGCTCGAAATACCGCGCGGCCGCGATGACGCTGACGAAGCTCAGCAGCGCGTAGCCCAGCGCGATGTCCACGAACATGTCGAGCCGCCCGAAGACCACCCCCGTCAGCACGAGCACCAGCGTGATATTGCTCGTGAATCCGCTCAGCCCCAGGATCCGGTCGAAGGCGCTGGGCCCGGCGGCCAGGCGGTAGAGGTAGGCGAGCCCCAGCACGAGGAGGGCGGCCGCGGCGCCCAGGAAGAGCTGCGTCATGATCGGGCCTGGCCGAATGTCCAGGCGACTCGTGACTCCATGGCGCCGCTCCGGAGGTCCTCGGCCGCGGCCCGGGTGAGGGCGTGGACCACGAACTCGCGCCCCTCGACGTCCACCGTCAGCGTCCCGGGGGTCAAGGTGATCGAGTTGCCGAAGGTCGTCAGCTCGAGGTCGCCCGAGAGCCGGACCGGCAGGCGGACCAGCACGGGGTCGATGGGCATGCGCGGGTGCACGACCACGCCGGCGACCTGGAGCGCGGACTTGAGCATCTGGTAGAGCAGCCACGGGAGGTAGACCAGGAATCGCCCCCACGCCGCCGAGACGCGGAAGAGCGGTCCGTGCTCGGGGGCCCCCGCGGGGCGCGAGGCGAAGAGGTGCCCGCGCCGCTCCACCCCGAGGGTCAAGCTCGCGACCACCGCCGAGGAGAGCACGCCCGAGCCCACGTGCAGGAGATCGTAGTGCCCCGACATCACGAGCCAGAAGCCGAGGGACACGACGAACAGGACGCTCCAGGCGGCCAGTCCGGTGGACTTCGGGCGGCGAGGGCGGCGGTTGCGCATCCAGCGGATTTGACCACAGGGGCCCGGCCGACGGCAATCCGCTTGTCCCGCGGCGTGCCTCGTTACCCCCTGCCCCGCAGATCGAGATCCAGGAGCGAGCCGGCGAAGAAGTACGCCATCGTGGCGGCGAGCAGGGCACCCGCCAGGTTCAGCCAGAACCCCGCCCGCGCCATCTGCGCCAGGCGCACGTAGCCCGATCCGAACACGATCGCATTCGGCGGCGTGGCCACCGGCAGCATGAAGGCGTAGCTGGCGGCGACCGCCGCCGGAATCAGCAGGAGCGCCGCGTCCACCCCCAGCGCGGCCGCGGCCCCCGCGCCGCCCAGCACCGGCAGCAGGGTGTTGGTCACCGCGGTGTTGCTCGTGATCTCGGTCAGGAAGATCACCCCCACCGCGACGGCCAGCACGATCACGAACGGGTGCACCCCGCTCAGCGTCTCGAATCCTCGGCCGATGAAGCGGTCGACGCCGTTGGCCTGGATGGCGCCGGCCAGGCTCAGGCCGCCCCCGAAGAGGATCAGGATCCCCCACGGCAGCTGCGCGGCCGTCTCCCAGTCCATCGCGAAGCGCCGCTCCCGCAAGCTCACCGGGATGACGAACAGCGCGCCGGCCGCCGAGACGGCGATCCCCTCGTCGGTCAACCCGCTGAGCCCCGTCGCCGCGATGATCTGCGGCCGCAGCACCCACATCGACGCGGTCAGGATGAACACGAGGAACACCGCCCACTCGCCGCGACTCATGGGGCCCAGGCTCCGCAGCTCGTCCCGGATCATGTCGCGCCCTCCCGGGATCCGCTCGAGCCGCACCGGGAACGCCCACCGCGTCAGGTACAACCACGCCAGCGGCAGGAAGATCGCCACGAGGGGCAGCCCCACGGCCAGCCACGCCGCGAAGCCGATCTGCTGCCCGTACGTGCGCTCGACGTAGCCCTTGAGGATCGCGTTCGGCGGTGTCCCGATCAGCGTTCCCACGCCGCCGATGCTCGCCGCGTACGCGATGCCCAGCATCAACGCGGTGGCGAAGTTGGCGGCCGGGGCGGGGGCCGACGGGTGGTCCGGACCGTCCGCCAGGCCCAGGCGCGCGAACACCAGATGGACCACGCCGATGCCGACCGGCACCATCATCGCGACCGTCGCGCTGTTGGACACCCACATGCTCATCACCGCGGTGGCGACCATGAACCCGGCGATGAGCCTCCGCGGCTGCGTGCCGACGAGCGCGATCGTGAGCAGCGCGATGCGCCGGTGCAGCCCCCAGCGCTGCATGCCGAGGCCGAGGATGAACCCGCCCATGAACAGGAAGATCACCGGGTCGGCGTACGGGGCGGTCGCCTCCCCGATCGACCGCGCTCCCACCAGCGGCAGCAGCGCGATCGGCACGAGCGCGGTGGCGCTCAGCGGCACCGCCTCGGTCAGCCACCAGACCGCCATCAGCGCGCCCACGGCCGCCGTCGCGCGCCCCTCGGCCGTCAGGCCACCGACCGCCGCGCCGGCGGCATCGGCGTCGGCACCCGGAAGCAGGAGAAACACCGCCACCCCGACAAGCGGGCCCGCGCCGAGCCCTGCCCACCGGAGGCGGGCCTCCCTTCGTCCCGTCGTCCCGGGGCTCACCGCCATATCCTCTCGTGGATCGCCCGCCGGGGCCCCAATCCTTCGGCCAGCCTGCGATCGCGCGTGGCGCGCGGGTTGACATCGTTGCACGCGGCCCGCTACAGTCCGGCCGACCTCGATGCCACGGAGGCCGCCGCTGGCCTTCACGGCGTTCCTCGCGCATGCAGCTGATCGACATCCGGGCCGCCATTCACCGATTCAACGAAGCCCAGGGGTTCCTGCTGGGGGCGGCGCTGTCGTTCGCCTTCCTGCTGTGCCTCGCTCCCCTGGTCCTGCTGTTCTTCTCCGGCACCGGATTCCTGCTGGCGTCCGATCAGGCCGCGGGAGCCGTGGTCAAGATCGCGACCTCGCTGCTGCCCGGCTACAGCGCGGAGATTCTCAGGGTCCTGGATCTCCTCAACCAGGAGCGCCGGGTGACGGGCCTGCTCGGCGTGATCGGGCTGGCGATCTTCGCCACGCCCCTCTTCGCCCTGACGCGCACGGCCGCGAACGCGGCGTTCCGGGTCCAGACCGGCCGGGGGCTCGTCCACGGCTTCGCCTTCGATCTCTTCGCGCTCGGGGTGGTCGGGCTGCTGGCCACCGCGCTGGCGGCGGCGCTCTTGCTGCTGGCCA
The DNA here is from genome assembly GCA_035524955.1 of Candidatus Limnocylindria bacterium. GTDB lineage: Bacteria > Methylomirabilota > Methylomirabilia > Rokubacteriales > CSP1-6 > CAMLFJ01. The sequence goes on from DATLFG010000051.1 coordinate 9,489, forward strand.
CGCTGGCCAACTTCGAGGCGGGCGCCGGGATCCCGGCACCATTCGTGACCAGCGTCTGGGTGCGCGCCGCCGCGCCGGCACTCCTGTACGTGGCCTTGCTGGGCCTCCTGTTCTTCGTCTACCGGACGTTCCCGAGCACCGGCGTCTCGACGCGAGCCGCGGTGACCGCGACGCTGACCATCGCGGTCCTGTGGGAAGTCGTGCGCCGGGGATTCGCCACCTACCTGATCAGCTTCGGCCCGTACGGCAAGCTCTACGGGTCCTTCGGAGTCGTCGCCGCCACCCTCGCCTGGATCTACTATTCGGCGACGATCTTCGTGCTGGGCATCGCGCTGACCGCCGTCCTGACCGAGCGCTATCGGGGTCACGCGCCCAGATCCGAAGCCGCGGTCGCCCCCGGCGCCCGGTCGCGAGCTCGACTGCCGGCCTATCTGCTGTCCGCCGCGCTCGGTGCCATCCTGGTCGTCTTCGCCCTCCAGAACGGCGCGCCCATCACGCTGAGGTTCTTCGGCTGGACCCTGGCCGATGTCCCGCTCGCCGCCGTGGTCCTGGGCGCCGTGGCGGCGGGCGCCCTGGCCGCGGGGCTCGCGCTCCGGGCCGCGCGACCCTCCTCGAGGTGACCCCGACGGTGCAGGTCGAGCCGCTCGACCGGGTCCGGCGCGGCGAGCGCCTCCTACGCGGCGTCGTCGGGCTCCAGGGTCAGATACGGGAGCACGTCCGTCCGGCTCACGATGCCGACCAGCACCGGCCCCTCCGCCCGCCGCTCGACCACCGGGAGGCTGCGCAGACGCGCCTCGATCATGGTATCGACCGCCACCGTGATCGGATCGTCGGGCTGGACGGAGATGGCGCTGCGGCTCATCACGTCCTCGATGCGCTCGGCCCAGAGCAGCTTCAGGCTCGGGATCCACCGGCGCATCTGCGGCCGGAACGCCCGGAGGAGATCGAGCTTCGTCACGAGGCCACGGAGGACGCCCCGCGCGTCGACCACCGGGAACATGTTGAAGTCCCGCGCTCCGAACAACGTCATGAGCTCCTGAATGGTCGCGTCGGGGCGGACCGTGATGGGATTGCGGCTCATGACGTCACGCACGCGCTTGCTTTCGATCGTCTTCCGCATTGACGGCTCCCTTCAGCGTCGTGGGTCCGGCCCGAACGGGAAGGCTGGCGTCCGGGTCCGAGGGGGGCTCTCGGGCTCCCCCGCCGCGCCGAGCCGCTCGAGGTCCCGGGCGAGGCTGCTTCGCCCCTGCGCCCACAGCGCGTGCATGGCGACGAGGGCCGCCAGGACGAGGGCGAGGCCGGCGGCCGTCCCGAGGGCGGACACGACGTGATGGCGCGCGGGCGGCCCGTCGGCCAGGACACCGTCGGTGATGCCCGAGCGCGCGGCGGTCGGCGCGCGCCGGACGATCTCGTCCAGGCAGGCCCAGTAGGCCCCGAGCCCCATGGCGGTCGACAGCCGGATGCTCCTCCCCTCCCGGTCCCGCACCGCGGTCTCCAGAGCGAAGTCGTCACCCGGACGGCACCAGGCGGTGTGCACATCCACGATGGCCTCCCAGCGGAAGGCGGTGGTGCGGGCGCGAAAGGTACCGAGGCCGAAGAGGCCCCGCGTGAGGCCCAGCGGCGAGATCTCCAGCACGACGCTGCGCGTGAGACGGTACACCGCCCAGCCGACCGCGGTGGCGCCGACGGCCAGGTCGAAGGCCTCGAACGCCACCGCGCCGGCGGCGAGCACGGCCGCCAGGAGCGGCAGGTACCAGGCCGCCGGTCCTCCCAGCAGTGGGTAGCGGCGCAGGGCGATCGGAGCGGGTGCGGGGTGGGTGTCGTTTCTCATCGGTGCCTCCGCTGGGCGGCCCCTGCGTCACGAGGTCTCGCGAGACCGCCCGGGTCCGACCCATCCCCACCAGAGTGGCGCGGTATCGAGCGCCTCGCAAGCGATTGCCCGCCCGCGTCCGGTTCCAACCCGCTCCATTCACGAACGCGTGTTCCGTCCGCGTCTTATGCGCCCCCTCACCCTGTCCCTCTCCCCCTCCGGGGGCGAGGGGATCGAAACGGCTCCCTCTCCCTCGGAGAAGGAGAGGGTCGGGGTGAGACTAATCAGGACGCGGCGACCTCGTCGCCGAAGATGGTCCCGATGCTGCGCGCCACGGTCACCCGCTCAGCCTGCGGGTCCACCCGCCTCGGCTTGGTGAGAACGTCGGCCATGGAGACGCGCTCGATCCGGTCGCCCCTGAGCGCGACCATGCAGCCCGAGTCGCCGTCCGCCAGCGCCGCCACCGCGGCGGCGCCGAATCGTGTCGCCAGCATCCGGTCGAAGGGGGTCGGTGAGCCTCCCCGCTGGACATGCCCGAGCGCGACGTGGCGAATCTCGAACGGCACGAGGGCTTCGAGCGCATGGGAGAGCACCACACACACCCCGCCGAGCCGCACGGGATCGGGGCTGTCCTCGACGATCTGGCGCACCACGGTACCGCCACCCGGACACCTGGCCCCCTCGGCCACCACCACGATCGAGAAGCGGCGGCCCCGCCGGGCCCGGTGGAGGATGCCGGCCGCGACCGCGTCGTACCGGAACGGGATCTCGGGGATCAGGATGACGTCCCCGCCGCCGGCCAACCCCGCCTCGAGCGCGATCCATCCGACATTGCGCCCCATCACCTCCAGCACCATCACCCGATGATGCGAGGCCGCCGTGGTGTGCAGCCGGTCGACCGCCTCGGTGGCCACCGTCAGCGCGGAGTCGAAGCCGATCGTCACGTCGGTCCCGGCGACGTCGTTGTCGATGGTCTTGGGAATCCCGACCACCGCGACGCCCCGGGACTCGAGCCGCCGGCCGATGGTCAAGCTGCCGTCGCCGCCGACGACCAGCAGCCCGTCGATGCCGTGCCGCGCCAGCGTGCTCAGCACGACGTCGGATCGGTCCTCGTAGCCGCGCCCGTCGGGTCGATCGACCGGCACCCGGAACGGATCGTCACGGTTCGACGCGCCCAGTATGGTTCCGCCCTGCGTCAGGATGCCGGCGACGTCGTCGAAGCCGAGCGGCCGGGACAGGTCCGCGACGAGTCCGGCGAACCCATCGAGGAAGCCGGTGACCCGCATGCCATGCCGGTGGACCGCCGCCCGGACGACGGCCCGGAGCGCGGCGTTCATGCCGGGACAGTCGCCACCCGCGGTCACGACCCCGATGTGGCGCGGGCTGGACACGATCGCCTCGACGTCAGCGGCTGCGGACGGTGAGGACGGGACGCGACGCGCGCCGCACCACGTGCTCCGCCACGCTGCCCATGAGGAAGCGGCGCACCGCGCCACGGCCGTGCGTGCCGATGACGATGAGATCGGGGCGCCAGCGGCGGTCGATCTTCAGGATCTCGTCCACCGGGCCCCCCTCCGCGAGCCTCGCCTGCGCGCGGGTGCCCGCGGCGCGGGCCCGTCCCAGCAGCGCGGCCAGCCGGCGGCGGGCGTCCCGCCGGGCGGCGTCGAGGAGCGCGAGATAGCTGGACGGCGGCTCTCCGCCGATCGACACGAAGGGCGACGGCGGCGTGAGCACGTGGAGCAGCAGCAGCGTCGCGCGCTCGCGCTGCGCGAGCCCGAGCGCCATCCGGAACGCGGGGCGCGAGGCGGGAGAGAAATCCGTCGCGTGGAGGACCCGCCCGAGGCGCTTCGGAGCGCGGGCCGGCGCGCGCCGCCTCACCGCAAGGACCCGAGGTACGCGGCCAGGGCCTGCACCTCGGTCTCGGTGAGCTGGAGCTTGGGCATGTGGGCGCCCGGGCGGTGCGTGGACGGATCGCGCAGCCAGCGCGTGAGGTAGGTCCGATCGCGCTTGGCGCCGATGCGCGACAGGTCGGGGCCGATGGGGGTGCCCATCTTCTCCGCGGTATGGCAGCCGTAGCAGCCCTGGTCGCGGAAGACCATGCGCCCCTGGTCGACCAGCGCCCGGCCGTCCTGCGCCTGCGCGCACGACGCGATCAGCACCACCGAGACGAGCAGCACGACGCCACGCACGATCATGGAACGACCTCCTCGGCCTCTTGACAGGTGAGACAGAAGCGCGCCGCGGGCACGGCTCGAAGACGCGGGAGCGCGATGGGTTCCCGGCACGACTCGCAGACGCCGTAGGCGCCGGCGCCCAGCCGGCGCAGCGCGTCGGCGATCTCGTCCAGCTCCCGCTTGTCATGGCCGGCCAGCCGCGAGACCAGCGAGGCGACGGAAGCCGCGGCGGCTCGATCCGTCGCGTCGCCGGGCCCCGGGGCCTCGAGATCCGCCATCTCCTCGTCGCTCCCGGCGAGCGTCCGGAGGAGCGCCTCGCGCGCGGCGAGGAGCCGGCGACGGAACTCGTCGGTCAGCTTGGCGTCCAGGTGGCGCGCGCCGCTCATACCGCTTCCGGCTCGATCGCGACCATCAGGTCGTTGCGCGAGACCATGCCGAGGACGCGGCACTCCGAGTCGATCACGGGCAGGCTGCGGAGCTTCGACTCGGTCATGTACTGCACCGCGGCGCGCAGCGAGTCCATCGGCCGGAGGGCCAGGACCCCGTGCGCTTTCGCCTGGGCCAGCTCCGGCGGGCACTGGTCGGCGGATTGGCCGAGCGCCGGGATCCCGAGCACGATGATGCCGAATCCGAGGGTTACCGTGATGATCTGCTTCATGGCGCTCTCCTTTCGATCGGGCACGTCAGAAGGAGGCAAACTGCAAGGCAAATGCCACAGGGCTGCGCATGCGTGGGCAAGCAAAAACACCAGGTTGGCGGCGCGCGCGCCGGAGCGACTGAGGCAGCCGCTCCCGGCTGGGGCGCGCGCGCCTCGCTGCCCGCTCAGCCCTTGATGTTCCCGATCGGCGTGAGCGAGACGACCCGCCGCGAGATGTCGAGCCGGTGGAGCGTGTCCACCACCGCGGCGAGGTCCTTGTAGGCGAACCCGGCTTCCTCGGCCACCCCGGACTTCGACGCCGCGCGCACGATGATCCCGCGCTCCGCCATGTCCTTGATCAGGGTGTCCCCCCAGACCCGTCGCTTGGCCTGCGCCCGCGACATGGTGCGGCCGGCGCCGTGAGCGGTCGAGCCCCAGGTCTCGGCCATGGCCCGCGTCGTCCCGACCAGGAGCGCGGAGCCCGTCTCCATCGAGCCGCCGATGATCACCGGCTGGCCGATCTCCCGGTAGTCGGCCGGCACGTCGGGCTCGCCCGGCCCGAACGCCCGCGTGGCGCCCTTGCGGTGCACGACCAGCTCCAGCTCCCGGCCGTCCACCTTGTGGCGCTCGAGCTTGGCGGTGTTATGGCAGACGTCGTAGACCACGGCGAGCCCCAGGGCGCGCGCATCGCGACCGAAGACCTTGGAGAACACCTCCCGGATCCGGTGCGTGGTCACCTGCCGGTTGGCGAAACGCGGTGTTGGCCGCGGCGGTCATGGCGCCGAAGTAGGCCTGGCCCTCCTTCGACCGGAAGGGCGCGCACGCCAGCTCGCGATCCCGCACGCTGATGCCGTACTGCGGCATGGCCCGGTCGAAGATCTTGAGGTAGTCGGTCCCGACCTGGTGTCCGAACCCGCGCGAGCCGCAGTGGAGCATGACGAAGATCTGCCCGGGGCCGTCCACGCCGAGCACGCGCGCCACGCGCTCGTCGTGGATGGCGCCCTCGCGCACCACCTGGATCTCCAGGTAGTGGTTGCCCGAGCCCAGGGTGCCGAGCTGCTCCATCCCCCGCTCCAGGGCTCGCGGGCTCACCGCTTCGGGATCGGCACCGGGCAGGCAGCCGCGGCCCTCGATGTGCGCCAGGTCCTCCGGCCACGCGTAGCCGCGGGTCACGCACCAGCCGGCCCCTTCCACCATGACGCGCTTGAACTCGGAACCGGAGAGGCGCACGAAGCCTTTCGCGCCGACCCCCGCCGGCACCGAGCCGAACAGCGCCCCGATCAGCTCCTGCAGACGGGCCCGTACTTCGCCTTCCCTGAGATCCGTGCGGATGAGCCGCATCCCGCAGTTGATGTCGAAGCCGATGCCGCCCGGCGAGATCACGCCCGAGTCGGCGCGGAAGGCCGCGACGCCGCCGATCGGGAAGCCGTAGCCCCAGTGCCCGTCCGGCATGCAGAGCGACGCGCGGACGATGCCGGGCAGGCAGGCCACGTTGGTCACCTGCTCGAACACGCCGTCGTCCATCTGCTCGAGCAGCGGCCCGGAGGCATACAGGCGCGCCGGCACGAGCATGCCGGCCTTCGCCCGCGCCGGGATCTCCCAGATGCAGTCGTCGACTCGCTGGACCGCCCCGCGCAAGCCTTCGGTGATCTTCATGGTTCTCCCTGATCTCCCCTCTCCCCTCCGGGGAGAGGGCCAGGGTGAGGGGGCAACCCTGCCCTCTCCCTTCCAAAGAGAGGGCCTCGGTTAGATATCGATGACGACCCGGGCGCGCCAACCCCCGTCCACCGGCTCGAGCGCGAACTGGTGCAGCGTGACCGCCTTCGGATCGGCGCCCAGCGCGGTGCGCCCGGGATCGATGGTACCGCCCTGGACATCGGCGGCAAGCCGGTACGGCCCGTCCCCGGTCACCCGCACCCGGGCGTGCGGGAAGACCTGGCTGTCCCGGTCCTTGAGAAAGATCATCTCGGACAGCCAGTCGTAGAGCAGCATGTCGAGCTCGGAGGCCTCCAGGGTGATCGCGCGCTCCGCCGTGATCGCCAGCGTGGCGGGATCCACCATGAGGCGCGCGATCGCCGCCGCGGCCGTCTCGAACAGATCGTCGAGACTCTGCCCTTCGATATCGACGGCACAGTCCGCCAGCGCCACGTCCTCGAGAAACGTGTAGCGCCCCATGCGCTCCCGTCAGCGCACGCCGGGCCGGTGCGTCGAGACCCCCAGCGCCGACCAGAGCGGGCACCAGCCCCACAGCGCGGTGACGATCGGGATCAGCCCGATGAGCCCCCACCACGGCTGCGGCCCCACGACGTTACGCTTCATCTCGCTCCTCCTCCCCGTCAGCGGCCGGCAAAGGCAGGGCGCAACCGAGGTGCCAGTCGTGACACCGGCCGAATCAGGTACTTCTGCCGACTCAGGTAGGGGATTGGGGCCGGCGCGCCCCAGTCGGTGTGGCTCAGCTCGGCGAAGGCACCGCGCCGGCCTGACACCGGTTGATCCAGAAGTGGTCGGGGCGCCGCTGGAGGCGCTCGGCAAGGAGCCGCCCGGCGCGATCCATGTCGCCGCCCCGGAAGCACGCCTCGATCAGCGTGTCGTGGAAGACGTCGCGCTGGGCGCGGCTGCCGCCGAGCTCGACGATCCGCGGCCGCAGCGGCTCGATCTTCGCGATCACGCGCGGCCAGTCGCGGGCCGCGAAGGCGTGGAGCCCCTCCACCAGCGGGACCGCCACTTCGCCCATCAGCCCGGTCGGGTCCTTCGGTGCCCGGTCGCGCAGGAGGGCCAGCTGCTTCTCGGCGGTCGCCCAGTCGCCGCCACCCACGAGCGCCATCGCCACGTGCGCGACGTGGAACAGGAGGCCCGTTCGCGCGATGCGGTCGCGCGCGATGGCCGTGAACGGCTGCCAGCGGTCGCCCGGCGGGGGCCCCGTCAGCTCGAGCCGCCACAGGAGCGAGATCGAATCGTGGAGGTCGCCGGCGATCGCCGACGGCGCCTGCTCGAACAGCTGCCGCGACAGGTCGGACACGCGCGCGTACTCGCCGCGGGAGAGGTGCATGAGCGCCAGATGCCACCAGAGGTGGTTCTGGAACCAGTTGAGGCCGCGGCACGGCTCGATCGCCGCCGGCAGCCGGGTCACGCCGGTGTCGAACGCGGCCGACTCGTAGAGCCCGTGGGCCAAGGCGTGGATCGACCACGCATCCTGCGGGTATCTCTCGAGGGCCTCCTCCGCGAGCCGGATCGCCTCGGGGCAGCGCCCCGCCTCCTCCAGCGCGAAGGCGTGCATGCCCAGCATGTAGGAGCTCTCGGGATGGTGACGGACGAGCTCGCTGGTGGCCTCCAGCATGGCGGGGAACTTCCCCCGCCAGAAGAAGACGAAGTACAGCCGCTGGATGATGGCGAGATCGCGCGGATACTGTACCAGGTGCTCGCGCATCGCGGCTTCCGCCTCGGGCACCTTGCCGGCCGTCCACAGGGTGACCGCGTTGACGTAGCTGCGCTCGCGAGGGCTCACCCCCGGCGTCGCCGCGACCTGGGCCGCCTCGCCGGCCGCGCGGGCTTCGCCGAATCGCTCTTCCAGGAACAGACAGGCCGCCGCGCCCGCGTGGGCCACCGCCAGCGACGGGTCGAGCCGCGTCGCCTCGCGGAAGAGATCGAGGGCGCTCGCCTTCCATCCGAGCGCGGCCTCGACGCCGCTGTCGTACGCGTCGAGCGCCTGCGGCGTCGTCGTGGTCACCGGGAGGCCGTATCGGTCGCTTGGCATGCGCGCATTCTACCGTACGCTTCGCGTGGAGCGCAGGCCTCCGTCAGTGGCGGTGACCGGGCAGCGCCTCCCCCTTGGCCATGGCGAGGTGGTGGGGACCATGATGGCCGCCCTGCACCAGGAGCCCCACGAAGCCCAGGCCGCGGATCCGCGCCACCGTCTTGGCGTCCTCGGGCGTGCGCGCGGTCACCGTGAGGCGGAGGCCGCCCGGGATCGGCTCGGTCCTGGCGGCCCATTCGGGCATGCGATCCAGCTCGACCGCGTGGGGCGCGACCATGGCGCGGATGGCCCGCTCGGTCCTCGGCCCGCCGGTGATGTCCATCGCCAGGCCGCCCGGAACCGAGCTCGACGTGACCTCGGAGCGCAGGACCACCTCGTTCATGTCGACGAGGTGCTGCCGCAGCCGCTCGAGGTCCACGCGGCTCCACTCGGTGCCCGGATCGGCTTCCAGGAGTCGCACGACCTCGGCGATGGCGCCGAAGGCATCCTGGCCGGGCAGCGTCGGCGTTCCGGCCGTCGGTGCGGTCGTGTGGTGGCCGGGCATGTGGTGGCCCATCGGATGGCCCGGCTGATGCCCCGGGGCGTGGTCGGCGGGCGGGCTCTGGGCCAGGAGCGGCGGGGTGATCAGCCAGGCTCCGAGGCCGAGGCTCAGCGCGATCGCGACAGCTCTGAACATGATGTCCTCCCGGGTTGGATCGAGTGCCTCCAGCATAGCCGGGTCCGGGCCCGCCGTCCGTGACCTGGGTCACGCATTCTAGTCATCCGCGCCGTAGCGGACCGTGATGAGGGCATCGATGGGCCGCCGCAGGTCCGCCACCTCCCGGCGGCGCCAGCGCGCCTCGATCTTCCGGAGCTGCCGCGCCAGCTCGGCGTCGGCGAACACGTCGCGGACCCAGCGTGAGAAGTCGCCGTGCCCGGCGTGGTGGGCCAGCACGTCGTCGGGCGCGGTCGCGACCACGCGGCGGAACGAGTGCAGGCTGTCCGCCGACGCCTGCACCCGGCCGTCGGGACCGCGAAAGCGGAACTCCCGGCCGGGGGGCACGCACGAATCCACGTACTTCGCCTGGTGCCGGACGTGGACGGTCTGTCGCGGCGCCGCCACGAAGGTCAGCGCGCTGGGTTGGCGCCCGCGATCGCGCTGGACGAGCAGGAACTGCCCGCGGGGCAGGCGCGCGAGGGCCTCCGAGATGCGCGCCCCTTCGCTCACCACCGCCGGCAACGTCATGGCGAGAAACGCCAGCTCCTCGCTTGCGGTCGTGCGCGCCAGGACGAAGATATCCACGGCCTGGATGACCTCCGCCCGCAGCCAGCTCGGCCGGTACGTCACGAAGCAGAACCCGCGACCCTCGACGTCCAGCGTGTCGGCGGCGATCCCTTCTCCGTGCAGGGAATAGTGCGCCTCGTCGATGAGGGTCCAGTGCGGTCGGCCGACACTCCGCCTGGTCTCCCGGATCCTCCGACAGGCCCGCTCGATGATCGCGACCTTGGCCGCGTGCGGCAGGGCGGAGAGGTCCAGGACCGTGGACGCGGCGGGGTCTCGCCGATGCCCGTCCAGGCCCTGGTCCACGTCGGCGGGCCCGCGCACCTCGGTCCACGCCACCCCCGGCAGATGCGCCAGCACCCGATAGTCCCCTTCGGGATCGATGACACAGACCGAGTAGCGCCGGGCCACCAGACGCTCGACGAGCGCGCCGGCCAGCCACGACTTGCCCGAATGCGGATCGCCGTGGATCAACACGTTGACGCCGCGGGCCGGGATCGTGACCGGCCCCGACGTCGCCGCCACCCATCCGATGGAGAGGCGATGCCGGGGAGAGTCCTGGACGGTCAGGCGGTCCGGCAGGATCTGCTCGGTGATGGCGGCCGCGATCCCGTCGCCGTGCCTGCCGGGGAAGACCCAGTCCACTCGCTCCCGGACGGCCCGGAGGCTATCGCCCGGGCAGCCGCTGAAGCCGCACGCGTCGAAGAGCGGCAGGTCGTTCTCGGCGTCGCCCAGGGCCAGCACGTCGTGCGACGACAGGCCCAGGACGCGCATCGCCTGCTGCACCCCGGATCCCTTGGACACGCCGGCGGGCAGCAGCATGAGCGCCGCGCGGTTGTAGATGAGATCCCGCGTCACGCCCGCGGCGGCCAGCGCCGCCTTCACGGCGCCCTCGTCGGCGCGGGCGATGCCGACGATGACCCGGCCCACCTGGTAATAGATCCCGCGCCGGTCGAGCTCGGCCAGGAGCCGGCCGGCCACCGGCGGGCCTTGGTCCCGGATCATGGCCGATCTGGGGTAGTAGAGCACGGCGCCGTTCTCGGCGACCACGGCGTCGAAGAGCTCCAGGCAGTCGCAGACCCGCGTCAGCTCGAAGAAGGTCCGCCCGGTGACGAGGATGAGGCGAAGGCCCGCCCCCCGGGCCCGCTCCAGCGCCTCGCGGACGACGGGAGAGATCCGGTCCTCGGACGCCAGGGTTCCATCGTAGTCGCAGGCGAGCGCCTTGAAAAGCATGTCAACCCGGAGGGAGCAAGCCGGGTGCCACCCCCCCACATGAGATTCGGAGATTCGGCGACCCGGCCGGCATAACGCGGGACACCGGTGCCTCACTGTCGTGGATATTCTACCCAAGCGGGCTACCCAGGCGGGAGCCCGGGCAGAGCGCAAGTAGCGCTCCGATACGACTCCCCAGACCGGCACCCGCCTTGCACCCGCTGGTCACCATGGACATGCTCCGTCGACTGGTCCCGCTGATCGTTCTGCTCCTCCTGGCCGGATGCCAGACGGCGAAGGCGCCGTCCGACCCCACCGGCGCCACGCGTGACCTCGAGGCATCCACGGCGGTGGTCGCCATCGAGCCGCCCGATGCCGATGCGCCCTCCGCGCCGCGCCAGTCGCCACCATCACCCGAGCAGTTCGCGCCGGTCCCGCGGCTGGCCGACATCCACTTCGCCTACGATGCCTACACGGTCCGCCCGGAGGATCGGGCGATCCTCGACGAGAACGCGGCGTGGATCCGGGCGAATCCCAACGGCCTCGTGCTGATCGAGGGACACACCGATGAGCGCGGCTCGAGCGACTACAACCTCAGCCTGGGCGACCTGCGCGCGGCGGCCGCGAGGAACTACCTGATCGCGCACGGTATCCCGGCGGAGCGGATGGTGGCGATCTCCTACGGCAAGGAGCGGCCGGTCTGCACGGAACCGAGCGAGGCGTGCTGGGCACGGAACCGCCGGGCCCGGTTCCTCGTCAAGCCCCTCTGAGCGCCCCGCCGACATGCCCCTCGTGGCGCGCGGGATCGGCGATGAGCTGGGGCCCGACAAGATCGTGCTGCTGCGCGAGCCCCGCGTGGGACTCGAGGCGGTGGTCGTCGTCAATGACGTGGCGTGCGGGCCGGCCATCGGCGGCGTGCGCATGGCCCCGGATGTCACGGTCGAGGAGGTCTCGCGGCTCGCCCGGGCCATGACCATGAAGAACGCGGCCGCCGGCCTGGCCCACGGTGGAGGCAAGTCCGGCATCGTCGCGGATCCCGCCGGGCCGCCCGCGGACAAGGAGCGCCTGATCCGGGCGTTCGCGCGGGCCATCCGCTCGCTCACCGAGTACATCCCGGGCCCCGACATGGGCACCGACGAGCGCTGCATGGCCTGGGTCAAGGACGAGATCGACCGGGCCGTCGGTCTGCCGCGCGTGCTGGGCGGCATTCCGCTCGACGAGATCGGAGCCACCGGCCTGGGGGGTCACGATCGCGGCCGAGGTCGCCGCGCCGGACGCCGGGATCGCGCTCGACAGCGCGCGCGTGGCGATCGAGGGCTTCGGGGCCGTGGGGCAGCACGCGGCCCGGTTCCTGGCCACGCGCGGGGCCCGGCTGGTCGCCGCCTCCGACAGCCGGGGCGCGATCCATGACCCCGCGGGGCTTCCGATCGACGCGCTCATGGCGCACAAGCGGGCCGGGCGAGCCCTGGCCGATTTCCCCGGCGGTCGAGCGATCGGTCGCGAGGCCCTGATCGGCGTCCCGTGCGAGATCTGGATTCCCGCCGCGCGGCCCGATACCCTCACCGCGGAAAACGTGAGCGGCCTCCAGGCCAGGCTCGTCATCCAGGGCGCCAACATCCCGGCCACCGAGCCGGCCGAGCGGTGGATGCACGCCCACCGGATCCTGAGCGTGCCCGATTTCATCGCCAACGCGGGGGGCGTCATCTGTGCGGCCATCGAGTATCACGGCGGCACCCAGGCGCAGGCGCTCACGGCCATCGAGGAGCGCATCCGCGCCAACACTCGCGAGACGCTCGAGCGCGCCCGCGCGGGCGGGCTGCTCCCGCGGGAGGCCGCGATCCACATGGCCCGCGCCCGCGTCGAGGACGCGCTGCGCTACCGCAAGGCCTGACGCGCGGCCTCCGCGGCCGCGACGGCCTCGAGGCCGCGCACCACCGCATCCGGATTGAGCGAGATGCTGGTGATGCCCTTGTCCACCAGGAAGCGGACGATCTCCGGATAGTCGCTCGGGGCCTGGCCGCAGATCCCGACCTTCCGCCCCGCCCGCCGCGCGCCGTCGATGATCGTGCCGATCATGCTGAGCACCGCCGGGTTGCGCTCATCGAACTCGGGCGCGACGAGCTCGGAGTCCCGGTCGACCCCGAGCACGAGCTGGGTGAGATCGTTGGAGCCGATCGAGAAGCCGTCGAAGAGCGCCGCGAACTCGTCGACCAGGATCGCGTTGGACGGGATCTCGGCCATCACGTAGACCTCGAGACCCTTCACGCCGCGCACGAGCCCGCCGGCGGCCAGCCGGTCGAGGACGCGCCGGCCCTCGGCCGGGGTCCGGCAGAAGGGAATCATCAGCTTCACGTTGGTGAGGCCCATGTGCTCGCGGACCCGGCGCAGGGCCCGGCACTCCAGCGCGAACGCGTCCCGGTAGCGCGGGTGCGCGTAGCGGAACGCGCCCCGGAAGCCGAGCATGGGATTGCCTTCCTCGGGCTCGAAGTCGCGACCGCCCACGAGCCCCGCGTACTCGCTGGACTTGAAGTCCGAGAGGCGGACGATCACGTCCTTGGGGTGGAAGGCGGCCGCGATCATGGCCACGCCCTCGGCGAGCCGCTCGACGAAGTACTCCCCGCGGTCCGCATACCCGGCCGTCAGCGCGTCGATCTCCGCCCGCGCGGCCGGATCGCGGACCCGGTCCGGGTGCAGCAGCGCGAGCGGATGCACGCGCACGAAGCTCGCGATGATGAACTCGATGCGCGCCAGCCCCACGCCGTCGTTGGGCAGGGCGGCCAGCCGGAAGGCCTCCCCCGGATTGCCGACATTGAGCATGACCTTGGTCTCGGTCCTGGGGATCGCGGCCATGTCCACCTGCCGGCGCTCGATCGGCAGCGCGCCCCGATAGACCGAGCCGGTCTCCCCCTCGGCGCAGGACACGGTCACCACCTGCCCGTCGGTGAGGACCTCGGTCCCGTTGCCGGTGCCGACCACACACGGCACCCCGAGCTCGCGGCTCACGATGGCGGCGTGGCAGGTGCGGCCCCCGCGGTCGGTCACGATCGCGGCCGCGCGCTTCATGATCGGCTCCCAGTCGGGATCGGTCATGGACGCCACGAGCACGTCCCCGGCCTGGAAGGCTTCCAGATCGCGCGGATCGCGGAGCCGCCGGGTCGGCCCCACCCCGATCCGCTGGCCGATGGCCGCGCCGCTGACGAGCCGCTCTCGGACCCCGCCCGGCCGCAGCGAGAAGATCTCGAGGACGGCCCGCCGCGCCGCGGTATGGACCGTCTCGGGCCGCGCCTGGAGGATGTAGAGCCGGCCGTCGTCGGCATCCTTCGCCCATTCGATGTCCATCGGCATCGCATGCCCGGCCTTCCGCGAGTAGTGCGCCTCGATCGCGAGCGCGAAGCGGCCCAGCTCCAGCGCTTCCGGGTCGCTCAGGCTGGCGGAGCGCTGGGCCTCCGCGGGCACCGGGGCCCGCTCGGGCTGCCCGCCGGCTCCCATGACGAGCTTCCATGTCTTCCGGGCGATCTTCCGCTTCAGCAGGGCGTGATGGCCGGTCGCGAGCGTCGGCTTGAAGATCCAGAACTCGTCCGGATCGAGCTGCCCCTGCACGACCGCCTCCCCGAGCCCGAAGGCGGCGTTGACGAGGACCACGTTGGGGAACCCGCTGTCGGGGTCGAGGGTGAACATGACCCCGGAGCTGCCCCGGTCGCACGCGACCATCCGCTGGACCGCGATCGACAGGAGGACACTCAGGTGGTCGAAGCCGTTCTGGATGCGATACACGATGGCGCGATCGGTGAAGATCGAGGCAAAGCAGCGCCGGCACGCGGTGAGCAGCGCGGCCTCTCCCCGCACGCCCAGGAAGCTCTCGTGCTGACCCGCGAAGCTGGCCTGGGGAAGATCCTCCGCGGTGGCGCTCGAGCGGACGGCCACCGCGGGCCGGTCGGCTCCGGCTTCGTGCGCGAGCATCCGGTAGGCGGAGACGATCGCGTCCTCCAGCCCGGGGGGAAGCGGGGCCGACTCGACGAGCCGGCGGAGCTCCGCGCCGGCCGTGGCCAGCGCGGTCACGTCCCCTCCGCTGACTCCCTTGAGGATGGCGCCGAGCCGGTCGCGCAGGCCGTTGCCGTCGAGGAGCGCCCGGTAGGCGTCCGCGGTGACCGCGAACCCATTGGGAACGCGAACCCCGGCGGCGCCGAGCTCGCCGTACAGCTCCCCGAGGGACGCCGTCTTGCCTCCGACCCGGGGCACATCCTCCAGCCTGATGTCCCGGAGCCACTTGATGAACGTGGTCATGGCTCCTATCGGCACACCAGCACCGGGATCTTGCTGTGGGTGAGCACCTTGTTGGTCTCGCTGCCGAGGACGAGAGCCGACACCCCCTTGCGCCCGTGCGAGGCCATGCAGATCAGATCGCAACCCTGCGTCTGCGCGAGCTCGACGATCGCCTGGTATGGCTGGGCCCGGGTCACGTGCCGCGTCTCGCAGGAGACGCCGGCCACGGCGGCCTCCGTCCGGGCGATGCCGAACGCCTTCTCGGCCAGCGCCTCACACTCCTGCTCGTATCGCACCGGGCTGTCGCTCACCATGACCGGGTCGATCGCGAAGGAGCGAAACGGCAGCGACACGGTGAGGACGGTCACCCTGGCCCCCACCGCCCGGGCGAGCGTCAGGCCGTGCCGGATCGCCATCTCGGACAGCGCGGATCCGTCCGTCGGTATCAGGATGTGCCTGTACACGACGCCTTGCCTCCTTCGGTCCACCCCGCGACCCCGATCAGGGGGACGAACGCGACCTCCTCGAGATCCTCGTACTTGTACTCCTGCACGTCCGTTCGGGTCACGCGGACCAGCCGCTGGTGGCGCGCGGCCGGGCCCACCGGCATGACCAGCCGCCCACCCACCGCGAGCTGATCCAGCAGCGCCTTGGGCACTCGCGGGCCCCCCGCCGTGACCACGATCGCGTCGTACGGAGCATGAGCCTCCCAGCCCAGCGTTCCGTCACCCTCCAGCACGTGGACGTTGGCGTAGCCGAGCCTGGCCAGGCGGTCGCGCGCCTCGTCGGCCAGGGCCCCTACCCGCTCGACCGTGTACACCTCGGCCGCGATGTGCGACAGGACCGCCGCGCCATAGCCCGACCCGGTTCCGATCTCGAGGGCGCGAGCGCCCGGCTTGAGCCCGGCGGCCTGGGTCATGACGGCCACGATGTACGGCTGCGAGATGGTCTGGTCATGTCCGATCGGCAGCGGACCGTCGTCGTGGGCGAACTTCGCCAGCGACGCGGGGACGAAGCGCTCCCGCGGGACGGTGCGCATCGCGTGCAGCACGAGCGGATCGGTGATGCCCCGTGCCTCGATCTGCTTGGCAACCATGCGCTCTCGGTCCTCGTTCAGCATCGGAGCATCACCTCCCGCGCTCTGCGGATCCCGGCTACTCGGCCTTGATCGGGATCGTCGTGCCCTTCGCCGCCGGCGTCTTGGGCAGCGTCACGGTCAGCAGGCCATTCTTGAACGTCGCCGCGACCTTGCTGCCATCCACCCCCACCGGCAGCCGCACGCCCCGCGTGAAGGCCCCGTAGGAGCGCTCGACGCGGTGGTACCGTTCCTCTTTCTCCTCCTTCTCCTGTTGCTTCTCTCCGGTGATGGTCAGCAGGTTCTCCTGCAGCGAGATGCGGATGTCCTTCTGGTCCATCCCCGGCACCTCGAGCTTCACGACCAGGCTCTCCTTCGTCTCCGAGATGTCCATGCTCGGAGACCACTCGCCGAGCGCCGGAAAGTCATCCCACTTGGTGGAGGCGAGCCGGTCGAACAGCCGATCGACCTCCTGCTTCATGCTCCCGAACCCCGTCCACGGCATCAGCCCATGCGTCATGATGTCTCCTCCTGTATGAGAGCGCTTCGGTCGACAACCTCACCAGGAGGAAGTGCAACGCGGGTGCCAGCCCGGACCCTCGTCGATTCAGCAGGTTGCCGTCGTGGTGCCCGCGACTGCCGAGGCACGTCCGCCCCGGTGTGACCGACTCGCCCCAGTCCCACCATGCCGAACGCCAATTCCGCGCGAGCTTGTCGCCCGGCACTCGCCTTGCACTCCTCGCGATCGTCCTCATCTCACTCGAGGAGGCCCATCATGCTCGGGAGATCTGCACGAAGCCGGTCGTGACCGCGTCAGCTCGGATGACCGTGGACCAGGCGGCGCGGGCGATGCGCTCGAAGAACGTGGGCGCCCTCGTGGTCGTCAACGCGGGCCGTCCGGTCGGGATGCTGACCGACCGGGACGTCGCCATCGAGGTCGTCGCCAAGGGGATGGATCCCGACACGGCCCGGGTCGGCGACGTCATGCACAAGAAGCCCATACCATCCGGGAGGACCTGGGGATCTTCGACGCCGCCAAGGTATTCGCCAGGACCGGCGTCCGGCGGCTCCCGGTCGTCACCAAGAGCGGCGTCCTGGTCGGCGTCATCACGGTGGACGACCTGATCATGCTGCTGGGCCACGTGGCCGGCGCCCTCTCGGCCGGGCTGAGGCGGGCCTCGTAGGGCTCTTCTCCTCGACCCGGCCCTGACGGCGTGGCGATTTCGGACCTGAGCGGGCAGGATCCGCCGGTCCTACACACCGTGACGGAGAGGGGAGACATCATGATCAACGGCAGAGGCACCGACCATATCCTCCTCGCGACACTCGGGAAGAACTGGTGGATGGTCGGCATTCGCGGGGTCCTCGCCATCCTGTTCGGACTCACGATCCTGCTCCGACCGGGCCTGTCCCTCAAGGAAACGCGGGGGTCTCGATCGGCTTCCTGGCCCGACTCGGCCTCGAGCGCGCTCGTGTCCGCTCAGCCCTGAGCTACCACATGTAGCCTCCCTCGCCGAACTCGGCGATCTTGCCCTCCAGCATGAGCGCCTTCATCACGTCCTGCTCGGTGAGAAACCCGACGAGCTGCGTGCCCTCGAGGACCGGCAGGCTGCCCACGCGGCTCTCGAACATGATGAGCGCCGCATAC
>DATLFG010000060.1:0-3311 GCA_035524955.1 Candidatus Limnocylindria bacterium
GCAGGATCCGGATGCGGTGCATGCGCATCCGGCCCGAGACGTGGGCCAGGACCTTGTGGCCGTTTTCCATCTCCACCCGGAACATCGCGTTGGGTAGTG
This sequence comes from Candidatus Limnocylindria bacterium, assembly GCA_035524955.1. GTDB lineage: Bacteria > Methylomirabilota > Methylomirabilia > Rokubacteriales > CSP1-6 > CAMLFJ01. Next base: position 100 of record DATLFG010000060.1, read on the forward strand.
GCTCGACCACCTTGCCCTCCACCTCGATGGCGTCTTCCTTGCTCATGGTTACTTTTCTTACCTTTCATCGGCGTCCGGGATGGACACCCGGTACCGGGTGCGGATCGAGAGGGCAGCGGATCGAGGCGGCGTTTTCTCCAGGGGAGCCACGCGGCGGGCTGCCGCGGTCGTTGCGGCGTTTCCCGGCCAAGCTCGCCACGACGTAAAGGAAACCGACAACCGACAGCGTATCACGTCGCCAGCCACAAGCGGCATTCTCGCGGCCCGGGCCCCGGTGCCCCGGGCTTAGCTGCTGGGCCGCCGGAGGTGCCGGAGGTGAAGGTCGAGGCCGTGTTCAGCCGGGGGGCGGAGCGGCATCCTGAGCGCATCCGGTGGCCGGTCCGGGTGGGGTCCAGGCGCAAGTGGGCGGCCGGGTGTGGTGGCGGCTAGATCTTCGCAAGGGGCGCCGATGGCCGCTCAGGCGACGCCCTCGTCCGCGTCCAGGAGAAGCACTCGCGTTCGCCGCACCTCCATGCCCTCGGCGACCGTGCGCCCGGGGGCGGCGATGGTCAGACGGAGACCCCGACGGGCGGTGACGATCACCAGCTCGGCCGTCTCGGGCCGCACGTACCACGCGCGACGGCCGGGAGCCAGGGTGTGACTGAGCCGCAGGGCCACGAGTCCGCTGACCGGTCGCCAGGCGAGCCGGATCGCGGTGATCCGCGCCACGGCCGCGACCAGCGCCGCGGCAGCCACGGCCTGCGGCATCGGCCCCAGATCGGTCGCCATGCCGAGCAGTCCCCACCCGGCGGCCCACGCGGCGAGGGCGTCCAGCCGGCGCAGCCACGGTGCGCGGGCGGCCCAGCGGACCACGGGTTCGGGAGTGGGTGGGATCGGCGCACGCACCAGCCCAGTATCGCCTCGTCGGGGCGGCCGCGCGAGGCGGATCGGATCACGTCAGCTTCGCCCCTTCACCCTGGGGAAAGCCGATCGTCGCCCTGGCGGTAGTCTTCGACGCCTCGCGGGCGCGGGGCGGCGCGCTCGGGACGAGAGATCCAAGGAGCTCCCGCGCGGCCCGCGTCACCTGGTCCGCCGCCCGGGCGAAGGCGGCCTCGTTGGCCCGGGACGGCCTGGTGAAACCACTCAGCTTCCGGACAAACTGGAGCGCAGAGGCCCGGATCTCCTCCTCGGTGGCCGGCGGCTTGAAGTTGTGCAACGTCTTGATGTTTCGGCACATGAGAGGTCCTCCCCTGGTCGTCGAAGGAGCGGGATGGCACCGGTCCGTCGGCCGGGCGCGCCATCCAGCCGTTGCCGCTGCCTGCCCGCGCAGGCTACACTCCGCGCACCACGGTGCGAGCACAGGACACGAGCACAGGACACGAGCACAGGACACGAGCACAGGACACGAGCACAGGACACGAGCACAGGACACGAGCACAGGACACGAGCACAGGACACATGGACATCGCGATCATCGGCGGCGGGATCGGCGGGCTGACCCTTGCGCTCGCCTTGCACCAGCGCGGCATCTCCTGCCGCGTGTACGAGGGCGCGCCGGAGGTGAAGGAGCTGGGCGTCGGTATCACGCTGCTGCCCCACGCCATGCGCGAGCTGACCGCGCTTGGACTCGGCCCGGCGCTCGCGCGCCAGGGCGTCGAGAATCGCGACAGCTGCTTTTTCAACCGATTCGGTCAGCTCATCCACGCCGAGCCCCGCGGCCGGAGCGCGGGCTACCCGGTGCCCGAGGTGGGCATCCATCGCGGCCGGGCTCATCTGACCCTGTGGAGCGCCGCGATGGAGCGCCTCGGCGCCGCCCGGATGCTCGCGGATCATCAGTGTCTCGGGCTCGACCAGAGCGGCCAGCACGTGACCTTGCACTTCCGCTCGACCGCGACCGGGGCGGCCCGCGCCTCCGTCACCGCCGACGTCGCGATCGCCTGCGACGGGGTGAACTCGATCCTGCGCCGGCAGTTCTACCCGGGCGAGGCGCTTTGCTTTGCCGGCATCAATACCTGGCGCGGGGTCACGCGCGCGAAGCCCTTCCTGACCGGGCGCAGCTACGTCCGCGTCGGGTCGATCCAGAGCGGCAACCTCGTGATCTACCCGATCGCCGACGATGTGGATGCCGAGGGGCGCCAGCTCATCAACTGGACCGCCCAGGTCGCGCAGCCGGGCTACGCGCGCAACGACTGGAACAAGCCGGGCCGGCTCGAGGACTTCCTGCCCATCTACGCCGGCTGGACGTTCGACTGGCTCGACGTGCCCGACCTGCTCCGCCGCTCGGACGCCATCTTCGAATACCCCATGGTCGACAGGGACCCTGTCGATCGCTGGACCTTCGGCCGCGTCACTCTGCTGGGTGACGCCGCGCACCCCATGTATCCGCGCGGCTCCAACGGCGCGGCCCAGGCCATCCTCGATGCGCGCGCGCTCGCCGATCGCCTGGCCGCGGGTGGCGACCCCCCGGCCGCGCTCTCCGCCTACGAGGCGGCGCGCTCGGGGCCGACGGCCCGAGTCGTGCGCACCAACCGCGAGCATCCGCCCGACTACCTCATTCGCCGCGTGGAGGAGCTGGTGGGCGATGTTCCATTCGAGGATCTCGGCCGCTACATCACCCGCGCCGAGCTCCAGGGGCTCTCGGACGAGTACAAGCGCATCGCCGGATTCGCCCGGGAGGATGTGGCGTAAGCACTCACCCTGCTCCTCGCCCCCGGAGGGCAAGGAACCGCAACGACGCCATCGCCCCGGGGGAGAGGGCGGGGGTGAGGGCAGCCCTCGGTTCACGCATGGTCCGGGCTAGTCGGACCGACTCATGAACGCGCCTTCCGCGTCCTGCGCGCCCCCTCACCCGGGCCGGGTGGCGAGCCCGGCCGGAGGCCGGTGCGCTCCTCGTGAAATCGAGCCGCGCGTCTCCCCGCCTCCGCGACTGCCAGCGGCTCGGCTTGACTGCTGCGCGTCCACCGCCTACGGTCGCGGTGTCGACCCGTGGAGCGCGAGGCGCGGATGGTCAGCTGGCGCGTGGTCCCGGACGAGGCGTTCCGGTAGCACCAGGTGCTGATGGCTTGCCAGCCCCGCCTTCCGGGTCTGGCAGCCATCTCGCACAGCCCTGGGAGAACGCCATGTATCCCTACGAGGACCGAGCACGGCTCCTTCTGTCAGAATCAGAGCGCATCAGGCAGTATCTGCACGGCCTGCCGGCCGACGCCCTGGCGCGCCCCAGCGCCTGCACTCAG
>DATLFG010000067.1:0-38870 GCA_035524955.1 Candidatus Limnocylindria bacterium
ACGTCGGCCCCCGCGTCCGCGAGCGCGCGCGCGATCTCGCGGCCGACCCGCACCGCGCCGCCGGTGACGAGCGCCACCTTACCGGTCAGTTCCTTGACTTGCTCTGGGCCGTGTGCTCTCATCGATTCGACATGTCGGGCAGTTTCCGCAATTGGATGAAGGTTCGGTTCATCACCGGGCTGTTCTCCACCGTTCCCGCGATCGCCACGGCCTGGCTGCTGTGGGTGTTCTGGAACGCGATCGACGATTTCTTCTCCCCCGTGTACACCCAGATGCTCGGCCGGCGAATTCCGGGCATGGGCTTCCTCACCGCGGTCGTCATCATCTTCATCATGGGCACGATCGCCGCCAACGTGGTCGGCCGGCGCGTCCTCGGCCGCATCGAGCGGCTCTTCGCGCACGTGCCGGTCTTTCGCAGCATCTATCCCTCGGTGAAGCAGCTGCTGGAGTCCTTCTCCCCCCAGCAGCGCAGCTCCTTCAAGGCGGTGGTGCTGGCCGAGCATCCCCGCAAGGGCGAGTACGTCTTCGGGTTCGTCACCTCCGAGCTGCTGCTCGAGGGCATCGAGGGGAAGCGCGCCATGGTGACCGTGTTCGTCCCCACGAACAACCTCTACCTGGGCGACGTGATCGTGGTGGCGAAGGAGGAGACCCTGCCCACCGGCCTCACGGTGGAGGAGGGCATCCGCATCATCCTCTCCGCGGGCACCGCCACGCCGCCTCGACTGCCGCGCGAGCGCCTCTGATCACCGAGCGGGTGGCGTCCCCGCCAGCCAGGCCCCGATCGCCTCACCCAGCGGATAGAGCTTGCCGAAGAAGAAGTGGTCCGCTCCCTCGATGATCCGCTCTTCGGCGGAGGTGAGCGCGGCTAGGCGATGGAGGGCTTCGAGCGGGCAGTAGGAATCCACCGTGCCGGCCACCAGGAGTAGCCGCCCGGGGCTCGTTTCGAGGAAGTCGAGATCGTACATCCCGAGCGGAGGGGCGATCAACCCGAGGGGCGCCTCCGGGACGCCCGGCCGGGTCGCCCGGGCCGCCATCGCGGCCCCGAACGAGTAGCCCATCGCCCCGATCCGGCTCCCGGCGGGCACATGGGCCGCGAGGGACGCCATGGCCGCGCGCACGTCCTCCTGCTCACCCCGTCCCTTGTCGTGGACCCCTTCGGAAGCGCCCGCGCCGCGGAAGTTGAAGCGAAGCGTGGCATAGCCGGCGGCCTGGGCGACCTCGACGGCCCGGATGACCACGGGGTTGTCCATATCACCCCCGTAGAGGGGATGGGGGTGGCAGACGACGAATCCCCCCCTCGGGGTCGCGACAGCCCCGAGCCGACCCTCGAGGGCGGGACCGTCACGGAGATGGATGGTGAGGCCTTCTTCCATGGAATTCCGACCTTAGAGGGTCCGCGCGGAATATTCAAGGGCCGGCCCGCGTCCGAGCCTACGAGGTATACTTCCGATGATGCCGAGCCTTGGATGTCTCTGGAACCGCCCGCGCCTCGAGCGCCTCGTCGACGGCGCGCTCGGGCCACGGGCCGGTCGGACGGCCGCGGGCCATGCGGCCCGCTGCCCGCGCTGCGGTGGCGAGGTGGCGAGGCTCACCCGCCTCCGCCTGATGGTGCGCAACTCTGCGCCGGACGTGGCCGATCCCGACTGGGCCGGATTCTGGCCCGCAGTCCGGCTGCGCATCGGCAGCGAGGCGCCCCGGCCGGTCCGGGAGTCCTGGTGGCTGCCGCTCTGGAAACCGGTCTGGGGGCATCCCCGGGTGGCCCTGGGCAGCCTCATGGTTTCGAGCCTTGCGGCGACTCTGGTGCTCTGGCCGGGCACGCAGGTGACGACGCCCTTGACCGCGCGGGTCGTGGTGCAGGACGTGTCTTCCGCCGATCCGGACAGCAGCGTGATGGTGTACTCGAGCCCGGATGACGAGATGACCGTGATCTGGATCTTCAACCCCGGAGAGCAGGACGAGCGGTCGTAGCGGTCCGTAGTAGCTTCAGGTTGCCCGGCTACTCCTTCAGACTGGCCAGCCGCTCCTTCGCCAGAGGGGCCTCTTCCGATTGCGGGAAGTGCTCGACCAGATACTGCAGCCGCGCCTGGGCGAGCGCGGTTTGCTTGAGCTCGACCAGGGCGAGGGCTTCCTTGTAGAGCGCGGTCGGCACCTTGCTGCCGCGCGGGTAGGCCACGACGACCTTCCGGAATTCCTGTACCGCCTGCTCCAGGTTCTCCCGCGCCTTCTCGGGCTGGCTCGCGGTGGCGCGCGCCATGCTGAAATAGGCCTCCCCGATCCAGTACTGCGAGCTGTCGGCCAGGGGGGAGTCCGGGAAGCGCCGCAGGAAGTCGCGGAAGCCCGATACCGCGAGCGGGTACAGACCCTTGCTGAAGTCGAGGTAGGCCGCCTGATAGCTCTCCTCCGCGCTGGCGCCTCCGCGGGCCGGCGGGGGCACCGCCGCGACCGACGGCGCCGGGCCGGGGCCGGAGCGCATGGGCGGCGGAACCGGCGCCGCGCCACCCGACGGGGCCGGGCGCCCGAGGGTCTCCACCCGCTGAGCCAGCTCGTCCACGCGGGCGGAGACGCGTGCGACTTCCACGGAGAGCGCGTCGAGCCGCGCGTTGAGCGCCGCGCTCTGCTTGGCGCTCTCCGCGCTCTGCTCGCGCGTGCGGCGATCGAGCTGGCCTACCACTGTCTCGGTGTCCCCACGGCCCCGGTGCACCGCGAGCGTCAGGGAGTTGAGATCCTGGCGGAGCTGAGCCACGTCCTGCTGCAGGGCCTGGCCGGACACGTCGGCGCAGCCCGCGGCGGCCACGAGCACGGCGGCGAGGAGCGTCCAGGCCGCGAAGGGGAGCCCCCGGCTCCCCTTCGCCGTCGAACTGGACATCGGGAGGAACTCCGTGCGGATCAGCGGGCTTTCACGAGGAAGTGCGCCCGGCGGTTCTTGGCCCAGCACGCCTCGCTGTGCTCGGTGCAGGTGGGCCGCTCCTCGCCGTAGGAGATGATGGTGATGCGATTGGCCTGCACGCCCTGGCCGACCAGGTAGTTCATGGTCGACTTCGCGCGCCGCTCGCCGAGCGCCAGGTTGTACTCGTTGGTGCCGCGTTCGTCGCAGTGGCCTTCGATGAGCACGAGATCGTTGTTGGTCTTCAGCCACGCCGCGTTCGCGTCGAGGATCCGGGCGTCGCTGGCGCGGATGTCGTACCGGTCGAAGTCGAAGAAGACATCCTTCAGGTTGTCCGTCTCGCGGAACTCGCTCGGACGGGGCGGCGTCGCGCTGGGCGTGGTCGTCGTTCCGGGTGCGGCGGGCGACGGCGTCATCGCGGGGCCGGGCGCGCCGGGCGTGGAAGGCGCCGCGGCCGAGGGCCCGGGAGTGCCGGTGGGCGGCGGCGCGGAAGCGGCCGTGGTGGCAGGCCGCTTTGGGCACCCCGCGAGGAAGAGAGAGAGAACGAGCACCGGAGCGACCAGCAGCGCGCTTCCCCGTCGATACGCCATGAGTCAAATCCTCCTGGGTTTCATGCGCTTTGTGGTGCCTTCGGGTTACGAAAATATCGTATCACGGAAGGCGTGGTGACCAAGAAGCACTTGTGGACTCCCCGGGTGCCCGCGTGAGGGGCTGCTGCTCCGTGCCGTCGGCGAGCATGGTGAAGAGCTGATATCCGCCCGCCAGCCGGTTGGACTGGAAGACGAGGTGGCGGGCGTTCGGGGCCCACGAGGCGCCCTCGTTGTTTCCGGGGCCCGCGGTCAGGCGGCGCAGGTTCGACCCGTCGGGGCCGATGCCCCAGAGATCGAAGTTGCCCTGGCGCGACGTGAAGACGATGGTGTCGCCCTTGGGGGACCACCGGGGCTGCGTATTGAACCCCGCCTGGGTGAGGCGCCGTACGTTCGCCCCCTCGGCGTCCATCACGAAGATGTGGGCCCCGCCGGCCCGCTCGGACACGAAGGCGATCTCGCGTCCGGTCGGAGACCAGCTGGGCTCGGTATCGATCCCGCGGTGGGTGGTCAGCCGGCGGAAGGCCCCGGAGGCGAGGGTCAGCACGTACACCTCGGGGTTGCCGTCGCGGGAGAGCGTCAAAGCGACCGAACGCCCGTCCGGGCTGAAGGCGGGCGAGGTGTTGATGCCGAGGAAACCGGCCAGCACTTGGACCGGCCGGTTCTCGAACGGGAACATCCGGTAGAGATACGGATAGCCCCGCATGTACGACGTGAAGGCCAGCGACCGGGTGTCGGGACTCCACACGGGGGAGATGTTGATGGAATTGTTCGACGTCACGCGTGTCGAGCCCGCGCCGTCGTAGTCCATCAGGTTGAGCTCCTTGCTGCCGGATCTCGAGCTCACGTACGCGACCTTGGTGTCCGCGACGCCCGGCTCGCCGGTGAACTGGAGCACGACCTCGTCCGCGACCTTGTGGGCGAGCCGGCGCGCCTGCGCGGCGGGCAGATCGATCTTCTTGGTGCCGATCAGCCTGAACTCGGGCGACGTCAGGTCGTGCAGCCGCATCTCGATCTGGGCGCGGTCGCCGCGCAGGGTGAGCAGGCCCTGCAGGCCCGCGTGGGCGCCGGCCGCCGCGAAGTTGGCGAAGGCGGCCTGGAGCGCGGCGGGATCCCCGCCGGGGATCGGCGGCACGTCCGAGACGACGCTGAACAGGCTGGAGAACGTGAGATCGCGCGCGGTCACCTGGGACAGGCTGCGCCCGAGCTGAGGATCGCTGCCGCCCACGACCGTGAAGTGCGGGATCACGATGTTGAGCTTCTTGGCGCCGGTGGCCAGCACGTTGAGCAGTACGTCGGCGGCCTGCGACCGCGCGGCAGGCGGGGAGGAGAACGCGCCGCCCAGCGCGGCCAGCAGTACCAGCCCGACGAGGAAGCCAAGCGGACGTCCGGGACGCACCATCTTGCTCATGACTCACCCATGTATGTGTCAGCCACGACGAAGGTCGAAGGTGAACAGGATGCGGAGGGAAGGCTTCGTCCAGTCGTCGGGCAGTTTCGGGAAAGGGCCCGCTCCCATGACGGCGCGCAGGGCCGCGTTGTCGTAGAAGGCGTTGCCCGAGGTCTTGTGGATGGCGGGCGGCCTGATCGAGCCGTCGCGCAGGATCTCGACGTAGATCTGGGGCTTCTGCTGCGGGTCATTGGGCTGGTTCTGACGCTGCCACTCCGACTCGACCTTCTGGAGCACCTGCCGGAGGTACCACGCGTGCGGGAAGTCCCCCACGTCGAGGGTCAGCGCGCCCGCGCCGGTCACGGTGCCGGTCGGCGCGCCCAGCGAGGCGGTCTCCGGCGGCCGCGCCGACTCCGCGGTCTTCTCCCCCCTCGGCGTACCGGCCGGCGGCGTGGCCAACGGCGGCAGCTCCTTCTCGCCGGGACGGGGCAGGGTGGCCCGCGGCGGCCGCGGCCGGGCCGCGGGCAGCGACGGCGCGGGCAAGCTCGGCGCCTCCCGCTTCGGCGCCTCGCGCGGGGCGGTCGTGGCCTTCGGCTCGGGCTCTGGCTCGGGCGCGCGCGGCGCCACCGGCGCCCGCGGGCGCGCGGGCAAGGTCGGCGCGGCCGGAGCGTTCGGGGTACCGACCGCCGCCACCATCGGCACCAGGTTGACGACCTGGACCTTCTCGGGGCGCCAGCCGCCCCACAGCACCAACGCGGCCATGCCGCCGAACACCACGACGTGCAGGACGGTGGAGAAGCCGATGGCCGCCAGCGGCAGCCGGGGCCGCCGCAGCGCGGGGCCCGGTCGTCTCAGACCGGGATCGGGGGCCGGACCCATCGAGTAACGGCGGGCGGCCATCGTCGAGCTCATCGAGCGCGCGTCGGCTCCGTCACCATGCCGAGCTTCTCGATCCCGGCGCGGCGCACGCGGTCCATGGTTTCCACCACGAGGCCGTACTGCAGGGCCTGGTCCGCCCGCAGGTAGAGCGTCTTGTCCTGCCGGTTCTTGAACAGGTCGCGCAGCGCCTGTTCGACCGCGCCCAGGGCCACGGGCTTGTCGTTGATGTAGATGGTCTGCTCCTTCGTCACGGTCAGCACCACCCGCTCCTCGACCGCGGTGGGCCTGCCCGAGCTCTTGGGCAGGTTGACGTCGATGCCGCGGTACATGAGGGGCGCGGTGAGCATGAAGATGAGCAGGAGCACGAGGATGACGTCGACCAGCGGGATGATGTTGATCTCGGACAAGGTCCCGCCGATGCGGTACCCGCCGCCGGAGCCGTAGTCGGGCGTGTCGATCTTAATGGCCATCTTTGGCCACCCGTGCCATCTTCTGCACCGGACGAGCGAAGGCGTTCAGCAGGTCCAATGTGAAGCCTTCCATCTCCATCGCCCAGTGCTTGGTGCGGTTGACGAAGAAGTTGTAGCCCATGACCGCGGGAATGGCCGCGCCGAGCCCGGCCGCGGTGGCCACGAGCGCTTCCGAGATGCCGGGGGCGACCACCGCGAGGTTGGCCGAGCCCTGCTGGCCGATACTCTGGAAGGCGGTCATGATGCCCCACACCGTGCCGAACAGCCCGATGAACGGCGCCGAGCTGGCCACGGTGGCGAGGAAGGGCAGGTAGCGCTCCATGCGGGCGACCTCGCCGGAGCCGGCGCGGCGGAGCGCCCGGCTGGTCGCGTCGAGGCGGTCGGCGGGCAGCCCTTCCTCCGCGTCGTCCAGGACGTGGTCCACGAACTCCGCGCTGCCGTAAGCGGTGACCAGCTCCTGGCCCGCCGCGACGTAGAGCTGGGCGAGCGGGCTGTCGCGGTGCTTCTTGGCCGCGCCGTAGACCACCGAGAAGCGCCGCGCTTCCCGGAAGATCTGCCGGAAGCGGAGCGACTCGCGCCGGATCTTCCGGAACTCCCACCACTTCTCGACGATCAACGCCCAGCAGACGACGGAGAAGAGCGCGAGGAGCAGCAGGACGAACTTGGCGACGGGACCGGCGCTGAGGACGAGCTCCACAACGCCGCCGTTGACGCTTCCTGACCCTGGCACCCGGCGGTCTCCTTGTCGAGTGAATGGTGAACGACGCGTCGAATTGTTTGATTTGATGATACCGGAGCCTTTTTCAGAGTGTCAACAAATTCACCCCCAAAAACCCTGAAAAGTCGCTGAATTATTGACAGTCTCGGGGGGCCGGCCGTATAAGCCTTCTATGTTCCAGTCGCCGGGCGCCATCGCGGTGCACGTGGGCCCCGTCGCGGTCCGCTGGTATGGCGTGCTCATGGCGACGGCCATGGCACTCGGCCTGTGGCTCGCCCATCGGGACGCACGGCGAAGGGGTCTCGATCCCGAGCGCCTTCTGAAGGCCTCCGAGCTGGCCCTGCTGGGCGGCCTGATCGGCGCCCGGCTCTACTACGTGGCATTCAACCTCGACTACTACAGCCGGTTCCCCGGTAAAATCTTCGCGCTCTGGGAAGGCGGGCTCGCCATCCATGGCGGCGTGCTGGGGGGCATCCTGGTGGGAGGGGTCTACGCCTGGCGCCGGCGCCTGCCTCTCAGGCAGTATCTCGACGTGGCCGCGCCCAGCCTGGCGCTCGGGCAGGCGATCGGCCGATGGGGCAACTTCTTCAACGAGGAGGCGTTCGGCCGGCCCACCGATCTACCCTGGAAGCTGTACATCTCGCCGCCGCATCGGCCCCCGCCATTCACCGAGGCCGAGTTCTTCCATCCCACCTTCCTCTACGAGTCCGGGTGGGACCTCGTGGTGTTCGGCCTGCTCGTGAGCGTGCTCCGCGATCGGCTCGCGCGGGCGCCGGGCGCGCTATTCCTGGCTTACGTCGGTCTCTATTCGCTCGGCCGGCTCTTCACCGAGGGCCTGCGCACGGATCCGCTGATGCTGGGCTCTCTCCGCGTGGCGCAGCTCGTGAGCCTGCTCTGCATGACCCTGGCCCTGGTGGGCGTGCCGCTGCTGCTCCGTCGCCGCCGGGCCACCTGATCCGCCGCGCCCCGGCCCATGAAGCGCTACGCGAGCCGCGACGGGCGGCTGCGCCTGTTCGTGGGGGACAGCCGGCGCCTGGCCGGCATCGCCTCCGGCACCGTCGGTGTCATCCTGACCTCGCCGCCCTACTGGGTGCGGGGACGCGGGCGCGCCCGGGCCGAGCGCTACGCGCGCGAGCTCGCGTCCGAGTTCTCGCGCGAGTGGCGCCGGGTGCTGGCCGACCACGGCGACCTCTGGCTCGTGATCGGGGATCGGCACGACGGGATCGAGTGGGTCGGCATGGACGCGCTGATCATCGGCCGGCTTCGACGAAACGGATGGTCGCTCCAGTCCAAGGGGCTCTGGGCGCAGGTGCGCTCTCGCGAGCGCTGGGACAATCGGGTGAACCACGTGCTGCGCTTCCGGAAGGTGGGGCATCCGGTGCGGCCGGGCGGAGATACCCTCTGCTGGATGCTGCCGCTACCGCGCTCGCACCCGGAGAGCATCTGGGACGCGACGCCCGATCCGGTGATCCGCGCGGTGCTCGCACGCTCGGCCCGCCGGGGCGCCGTCCTCGATCCGTTCGCGGGTGCGGGCACCGTGGGGCGCATCGCGGCCGCGCTCGGGCGCGAGTGGATCGGAGTGGAGCGCGATCCGCGCATGGCGGCCCTCACCGCGCGGCGGCTGCGTCTGCGGCCGGTCAGGGCCTGAGCGTCGCCTCGACCAGCCGGCGCAGCGAGGCGGCGTCGAAAGCGGTGGCCCGGCGGGTCGGCGCGCGGGCCTCGGTCTTGAGCCCGGTCTCGCTCAGGATCACGCAGATGGCCGCGTCGGGATCGACTGCCTTCTCGGCGAGCAGCCGCCGCAGCACCGCGAGCGCGGCCACGCCGGTGGGCCCGGCCCAGATGCCCTCGGTGCGGGCGAGCAGGGTCTGGGCCTCGAGGATCTCCTCATCCTCCGCCTCGCCCGCCACCCCGCCGGACTCGTTCAGGATGCGCAGCACCCATTCGCCCTTCCGGCCCGGGTTGCCGGCGGCGAGGCCCTCGGCCACCGTGTAGCCGATCTTCACCGCCTCGAGCGGCCGGCGGCTGCGCCACGCGCGCGTGATCGGGTTGGCCCGCGCCGCCTGCGCGGCCACCATCAGGGGCCGCCGGGCGATCCAGCCGAGCCGCTCGAGCTCGACGAAGCCGCGGTGAGTCGCGATGAAGGTCTCACCCACCGCCGCGGGCGCCACCACCACGTCGGGGGCCCGCCAGCCCGACTGCTCGGCGATCTCGTAGGCGAGCGTCTTCTTGCCCTCATGCTTGTAGGCGTTGCGGGAGGCGCCGCAGTCGAAAAAGAGGCGCTCCTCGACGAGCCGGTCCCAGAGGGTGATCAGGTCGTCGTAGACGCCCTGGTAGAGGACGAGATCGGTGGCGGCGGCGGTCATGTGCAGGAGCTTGGGCGCCGAGGTCCGCTCGTAGGCGAAGATCAGCGAGCGCAGGCCCGCGCGCGCCGAGTAAGCCGCGATGGACGAGCCGGCGTTGCCGGAGCTCACCACCGAGGTGGCGCGAAATCCGAACTGGAGCGCGGCCGCCACCGCGGTGGGGGAGGAACGGTCCTTCACGGTGCCGGTGGGATTGCTGCCCTCGAACTTGACCTGGAGCCGGCGCACCCCGAGGCGACGGCCGAGCGCCGGGCAGTCGAGTAGCGGGCTCTGGCCCTCGCCGAGGGTCACGCGGTGGGCGGGGTCGGCGATGGGCAGGACCGGCGCGTAACGCCAGAGGCCGCCGCCCGTGAAGACGCGGGGGCCCGCGCGGCGCAACGCCTCCCAGTCGTACGCGAGCTCGAGGAGGCCGCGACAGGCCGTGCACTCGAGAACATAGCCGAGGGGGTGCTCGCGGCCGCACTCGACGCAGCGGAGCGCGGTGGCGAATGACTCCGGCGTCATCGCGCCCGGCGTCACCGCTCGAGGATGGCGATCATCGCATCGACGCGGTGGCGCAGGGTGTGCTCGGCCAGCGCCCGCTTGCGCGCCCGCTGACCGATGTCGCGCGCCTCATCGGGGTGGGCGAGGTAGTAGTCGAGATGACGTCGCAGCTCGTCCAGGTCGCGGTACACCAGCGTCTCTTCTCCGGCGGTGAAGAGGTGGGAGAGCTCGTCCTTGGCGTCCACCACCTGGCACGCCGCGCTCGCCGCGAGCTCGAAGGCTCGCGTGTTCACGCCCACGATGTCGTTCATCGGGTGATGGTGGTTCAGCGACAGGGTCGAGCCCGAGTACACCGCGAGCTTGGCCCGTCCCCCCACCGGCCCGCCCGCCACCATCGCACGGACCTCGGGCGCCTCGACGCGGTCCCAGCCCCCGCCCCAGAGGCGCACCGGATAACCCGCCAGCTCGCGCACGAAGCGCGCCCGGTACGGGTAGGCGTTGCCCACGAAGCTGATCGGCGCCGCGAAGCGCCGCGTCTCCTCCGCGGTCAGCTCGATCGGATGGTGTTGCTCGGGCACGCAGTACATCGGCAGGTAGTGCAGGTTGCGCAGGCCCGCCTGCTCGAGCGCGCGCAGCGCGTAGCGCTCCTTGGTGAAGAAGGCGTCGTAGGCCTCGACGCAGTCGAAGGGGATCATCCAGAGCGGGTTGTCGGGAAAGAAGTTGAGGAACCGCGTGTCGATCCGGGCCTTGACGCGCCGGATGAGCCCGGGAGTGACGGGCCCGCCCTTGATCACGAGCACGAGATCGGGCCGGTACGCGACGCAGGCGCGCTCGAGGCGGCGGAGGATGAAGATCTGGTAGGTGGCCTTGGTGCTGCGGTTCTTGTAGAGCGGATTATCGCGCCGGTAGGCGAAGGTCCGGGCCTCGTGGCCCATGGCCACGAGCTCGTCGCGGAAGTCCATCCCCATCAACCCGGGACGGGCGAACGGCAGGACGATCAGCCAGCGCACGGGCGAAGCGTATCACACCGACGCGGGAGCTCAGGCGAAGGCGGGGAGCACTTCCTTGGACAGGAGCTCCAGCTCGCGCATGATGTGGCGGTGCGGCATCCCGGGGAAGAAGACCCGGCAGATGAGATGGGTCATGCCGTACTCGGTGACGAAGGGCCGGAGCGCCCGGACGACCTGCTCGGGCCCTCCGATGAGGAAGCGGTTCTTCATCAGCCCGTCGAGATCGGTGGCGATCGAGGCGTCGATGAACGGATGCCGCCAGCCCCCCGCGTACTCCGTGCGATACGAGATCATGATGTGCTTCTCGGCCAGCTCGCGCGCCTCCCGGTCGGTGTCCGCGATGATGACGTCCCGCGTGAGCGGCCACTCGGTCACCGGCTCCGTCCGTCCCGCCGCCTTCCGGTTGGCCAGAAACTGCTGCTTGCCGGCCAGGAGTCGGGGCAGGTCCGCGGTCGGGCCCGGAATCCAGTTGTCGGCGAGGGTAGCGGCCCGGCGCAGCGTGATGTCGCCCCACCCCCCGATCCAGACCGGCGGATGCGGACGGGTGATGGACTTGGGCTCGAGCCGGCCCGTCACCTTGTAGTAGGCGCCCTGGAAGGACACCGACTCCTGGGTCCAGATCGCCTTCATGATCGCGAGCTGCTCCTCGAAGCGCGCGCCGCGCTTCTCGAGCTCGACACCGTAGAGGGCGAACTCGTCCGGCTTGTAGCCGATCGCGATGCCGAGCACGAAGCGCCCCCCCGACATCACGTCCAGCATGGCCGCGTCCTCGGCGAGCCGGACCGGGTGGTAGAACGGCGCCACCAGGATGTCGGTGCCGAGCCGCATGCGGGTGGTCCGGGTCGCGAAGCCCGCGAGCACCGGCAGCGGCGAGGGCCAGTAGTGATCGGTGACCGCGTGGTGCTCCTCCATCCACACCGAGTCGAAGCCTAGCTCCTCGGCGCGCGTCACTTCCTCGAGTGCGTCCCGGTAGTAGTGCCCGCCCTCGATGGGGATGAAGCCGACCTGCAGTCTCGCCACCGGCCGTCCGCTACTTGTCGCTGGCGAGCTTGCCGTTCACGCCCCAGTTCGACCGCTCGATGTCCTGGAACACGATGTGGACCTGGTCGGCGGTGGTCTTGCCGATCTTCACCATCGCGTCGGTGATGGCGGCGGTGATCTCGCGCTTCTGCTGGTCGGTGCGGCCCGCGTACCACTGGACGGTGATGTTGGGCATGGAAGCCTCCTGGGAGATCGGGGTTATTTGAGCCGCCGCAGGTCGTCGGGGAAGTTGGAGGTGAACGAGTAGGTCTTGACGACGCCGTCGGCGCTGAAGCGCACGATGAGGTCCTTGCTGACCGCGCCCGTGAGATCGCGCTGGATATAGAGCCAGCGCCAGGTCGGGTCCCCGTTCTCGAAGCCGACCTGGTAGGGCGTGCCGAGCATGCGCTCGAGTCCCCACCGATCGCTCTTGCCCGCGACGATCCAGTGTGCGTCGGGCGAGGGAAACTCGCGCCCGAGCCGGGTCGAGACGCAGCCGGTGACCAGGGTGAGCGCGACCAGACAGATCCCCCAGCCGCGCGCGCGCATGGCGCGGATTATGGCACCGGACCCCGCGCGCGCGCAACCGATGGCGGCTTGACTTGGCCCGGATCGGCGCCTAGGGTCGTAGCGCCCGATCGCAGACGCGTGCCGCGTCCCGCGGTCCCGTCGCGCAGCGCACTCGAACAGAGGAGGACTCACGATGCAGCCGGAATGGCTCAGGCGCTATTTCCACCAGCACGATGACCAGTGCGAGCATCAGGTCGAGGACGGCGGCGTGTCCCGGCGGGACTTCGTCCGGACCGGGTTCGTGGCCGGGATGGCCGCGGGCATGGCCGCGGGCAGCGTGGCGGCCACGCCCGGCCAGGCGGAGGCACAGGCCGCGAACCCGATGGGCAAGGACTGGTGGCCCTCGCCGTGGGGGCCGAACGACGAGCTTGGCGCCAACAACCGGATCACCCCCGCCAAGGTGCTGGAGGCGGCGCGCCTCATCAAGACCGGCAAGGTGTACCAGCTCGGGATGACGCTCGAAGCGGGCATCCCGCTCTTCGGGGCCCGGCACGTCTCGATCACCATCCCCGGCGGGCCGACCGGCGGGCCCTTCGGCGAGCACAAGCTCATGTACAACGACGAGATGTTCAGCGGCGAGATCGGCCAGATCGGCTCGCAGTTCGACGGCCTCGGCCACATCGCCGCCACCGTCGGCAACACGATCCGCTACTACAACGGCTTCACCCAGGCGCAGGTCGGAGGATCATACGGGCTCCAGAAGCTCGGCGTCCACAACCTCAAGCCGTTCTTCACCCGCGGGATCCTGCTCGACGTCCTCGCCCACAAGGGTGGGGATCGGCTGCCGATCAACTACATCATCACGCTGGACGACGTGATGCAGACGCTGCGCCGCCAGGGCACCCGCGAGCCGGGCGAGGGGGACGTCGTGCTGTTCCGGACCGGCCACATCAAGCTGTGGAAGAAGGACAACGCCGAGTACAACAAGGGCTGCCCCGGCCCGAGCAACACGGTGGCCAAATGGCTCGTGGACAAGAAGATCGCGGTGGTGGGCGGCGACACGTGGCCGGTGGAGGCGGTGCCGGGGGAGAACCCGAACCGTCCGTTCGAGTGTCACGTCATCTGGCTCACGATGAACGGGATCTACATCAACGAGAACCTGACCCTGGAAGAGCTGTCGAAGGACAAGGCGTACGAGTTCGCCTGGTCGTTCAACCCGCTGCCGCTTCAGGGCGGCACGGGCTCGCCCGGCAACTCGGTCGCCATCGCCTGACCGCTCGGCTCCAGCCGGCCCGCCGGAGGCGCCGGATCTCCGGCGGGCCGCCGCGCCCCCGGCCGGCGGCCGCGTGCTAGGATGACCGCCGTGGAGACCTTCACCGCCGCGGAACGCGCCGCGCTGGCGCCGTATTTCACCGAGCTCGACGGCCCCGTCTTCGCCCTCGTCAACCTGCCGGAGGTGGTCAAGGGCGCGCTGTTCGCCCGCTACTCCCGCTCCGCCAAGTCGCTCCGCCGGCTTTTCCTCGACGAGTTCCTGGAGCAGGCCGAGGGGCCCGCGGGCGCCGCATCCGTCGGGACCACCCGCGCCGACCAGCTCTACGAGCGCGTGCTCAGCGAGTACGGCGACGATTCGGTCGCCCAGCTCGGCGGGGTGCACCTGGCCTGTGAGGGCGCGTCGAATATCCTGACCAAGGTGCTCGAGTGGGGGCGGCTCATGGCCTATCTCGAGCAGTCCACTCGCTATGTGCCCTACACCGACCGGCCGGACGGCCGCTTCAAGTATCACGTGCCGGCCGAGCTCGCAGGTCACCCGCTGCGTGCGCGCTATGTCGAGGCGCTCGATCGCGCCTTCGAGACCTACGCGCGCTGGATCGACCCGATGCGGGAGTACTGGACGCGACGCCTTCCTCGGCCCCCCGCCGATAGCGACGGCGCCTACCGCATGACGATCCGGGCCAAGGCCCTGGACAGCCTGCGCGGGCTCCTGCCCGCGGCCACGCGGTCCAACGTGGGCATCTTCGGCACCGGCCAGGGCTACGAAGCCCTCCTGCTCCGCATGCGCGCGCACCCCCTGCGCGAGGTCCGCGACCACGCCGATCTCATGCTCGCCGAGCTGCGGAAGGTCATCCCCGCCTTCCTGAAGCGCCTCGAGCGCCCCGAGCGGGGCGGGGTGTGGTCGCGCTATCTCGCCGAGACCGCCCGGGTCACCGCGTCGGTCGCGGCCCGCGTGCTGGAGGGCATCGAGCCCGAGCCCCGGCCCGAGGTCACGCTCACCGACTGGGATCCGGACGGGGAGGTGAAGGTGGTCGCGGCGGCGCTCTACGCCGCCTCCCGTCTGCCGGACGATCAGCTCCTGGCGGTGGCGCGCAAGCTCGGCCTCGAGGCGCGCCGGCAGGTCCTCGAGGCCTACGTCGGCCGCCGCGAGAACCGCCGCCACAAGCCCGGGCGCGCCTTCGAGCGCACCGTCTATCGCTTCGACGTGCTCGGCGACTACGGCGCCTTCCGCGACCTGCAGCGGCACCGGCTGCTCACGCTCGAGTGGCAGCCGCTCTCGACCCGGCACGGCTACGTGACGCCGGACGAGCTCGCGGAGGCGGGTGTGCTGCCGGAGTGGACGCGCGTGATGGAGGACTCCGCCGCGCTCCACGACGCGCTGGCCGCCGAGACGCCCGCGGTCGCGCCCTACGCGGTGGCCATGGCCTACCGGGTGCGCTTCTACATGGAGATGAATGCCCGCGAAGCCATGCACATGATCGAGCTGCGCACCGCCCCCCAGGGACATCCCGCCTACCGGCGGATCTGCCAGGCGATGCATCGCCTCATCGCGGATCAGGCGGGGCATCGAGCGCTCGCGGCGGCCATGCGCCATGTGGATCACTCGGGCGCGGAAGGCGGGCGGCTCGAGGCGGAGCGCACCGCGGAGCGCCGGCGCGCGAAGAGCTGAGAAGCGGCGAATCTCCGCCGCCTGGACCTACTGGCCGCTGATCGTGACCCTGGTCGTCGCGCCGTGCACCCGGACGGCGGCGGCGCCCGCCGCGATGGACACGGTGTTGCCGGCCGCGTTCTGGATCGGGTTCGTGATGGACACGTTGGCGGCGAGGGCGCCGCCGGAGAGCCGCACCGGGATGCCGCCGATGATGGTGCAGGGGCAGAGCGTGTTGCTCACCGTGACCGTGCTGCCGGCGCCGCCGAAGGAGACCAGCGCCCCGCTGATGTTGACCACCGAGCCGCCCGCCGCGAAGAGCAGCGCCCCGCCGGTGACCGAGAGCTGGCTGCCGTTGGCCACGCTCAGGAGATTGCCGGTCACCCCGAGGTAGCTGCCGCCCGCCACGTTGACCAGGGAGGCGTTTGTGACGGTGAGCCGGCTCCCGTCCAGCGCGATGACCGGCGCGGTCGCGTTCAGCTTCGCGCGCGAGGTCAGGTCGATCGCGTTGCGGGAGGTGGTGAGGTCGCTCGCCACCGCGCCGTTGACCCGCAGGTTGAGCAGGGGCGCGCTCGCCTGGAGCAGGGCCACGTCCAGGCGCACCGCCCGCTGGGTGGTGGCGGTGGCGCCGACCGCCTCGAACAGCGAGCCGGCGGCCTGGATCGGCTCCGCAGTCCCCAACAGGAGCCCGCTGAGCGGATCGAGCGCGGTGGCGGTGCCGGAGAGGCGGTAGATATTGGCGGCCGCGCCGAACTGGTGGGTGCCGCCGGTCAGCGAGAGCAGCGGCGCGGTCGAGCCGGTCACCACGATGCGCCCGCCGCCCAGCGCCCGCACGAAGTCGCCGCCCGCGGTGATGTCGGTGCCGGCGGCGTCGAGGAGGCCGCCCGCGAGGCTCGCGGTGCCCGAGGTGTTCACCCGGAAGGCGCTGGCCCCCGCGCCGAGCGTGAGCGTGCCGCCAGAGAGCCTGACGAGCCGCGTGGTCGCGGTGTCCGTGAGCGTGGCCGCGCTCGAGACCTCGACTAGCGCCGTCCCGGTGAGGGAGAGGCCGGTGCCGGCGGCGCTCAGCACCGGACCGGCCAGGGTGGCCTGAGACCCCGTACCGGTCACCACGAGGAGCTGGTCGCCGGAGGCATTGCCGACAGCGACGGTGGCGCCGGAGAAGCCGAGCAGCGCGGCGGGCCCCGCGCTCGTGAGCTGCGCGCCGCCGGAGACGTTGAAGAGGTCGTCGGTAGTCGTCAGGGTGCCGCCCGTGCGGCTGAGGGCGGGCCCGGTCAGGCCGAGGCGGCCGTTCGCGGTGGAGACGAGGACGCCGTAGCGGGCGGCCACGGTGCCGCCGGTGAGGTCGAGCAGCGGGACGGTGCCGGTATCGGTGAGCGAGCCGGAGACACCGACGAGGTTGCCGGTGGTGGTGATGTCGGTACCGGTAGTGCTGAGCAGGCTGCCCGCGATCTGGCTGGCCCCGGTCGAGCTGAAGGTGAAGCCGGCCCCGGTGCCGAGGGCGAGCGAGCCGCCCGCCAGCGCGGCGAGGGGGCCGGCGCCGGTCGTGGTCAGGACGGCGCCCGTCGAGACGTCCACCAGGGACGAGCCGGTCAGGGTGAAGGCGGTGCCGGACGCCTGGAGCAGGCCCGCGGCCAGCGTCGCGGCCGATCCGGCGCCGGAGAGCTGGAAGAGCTGGTCCCCGCTGCCGTTGCCCGTATGCACGGTCGTATCCGTGAAGCGCAGCAGTGCATCCGCGCCGGCCGCCACGAGCCGGCCGCCCGCCGAAACGTTCAGGAGGTCGTCGGTCGTCACCAGCGTGTTGCCCGCGCCCGCCCGATCCAGGAATGCGCCGGCCAACGTGAGCACGCCCGTCGCCGACGACACCACGCCCAGGTTCCGCGCGCGCACATCGCCGCCGGCCAGCGACAGGAGGGGGGTGGCCGCGGCGCCCGTGAGGGGACCCGAGACGCGCAGGAGATTGCCGGGCGAGGCGATACCCGCATTGATGTCGGTACCGCTCGTGGTCAGGAGGCCACCGCCCAGCGTGGACGCGGTCACCGAGCTGAACAGGAAGCCGGTGGCCGTCCCGTTCAGCACCAGGGCGCCACCGGTGAGGTCCACGAGCGGGCGGGTGCCGGCCACGCTCAGCGCGGCGCCCGTCGTCACTTCGACCAGGGAGGTGCCGGTGAGACTCACGGTCGAACCGGTCGCATCGAGGAGTGAGCCTCCGAGGTTGACGCGCGATCCCGCTCCGGTCAGCTCCAGCAGCCGGTCGCCGGTCCCGTTGCCGACACCGAGCGTGGCTGCGGAGAAGCTGAGGAGCGGGCCGCCCGCGGGTCCGAAGAGGCTGCCACCACCGGTGACCCGGAGGAGATCGTCGGTGGTGGAGGCGCCGCCGCCCACCGCCTCGAGGAGCGGGCCACCGGTCAGCGACAGACTGCCCGTCTGGACCAGGGCCAGGGTGCGGAAGGCCAGGGTGCTGGACTGGAGCCCGATGAACGGGGTCGCTGCGGTCGCGGTGAGGGTGCCGGTGACGTCGACGGCCTCATTGGTGATCGTGAGCATGCTACCGGTCGCGCTCGCGAGGCCCGAGCCGAGCGTGCTGGTGGTGGCCGCCGGCACGTTGTGGAGATCGCCCGTCACGGTGGCGGTCTCGCTGTTCCAGCTCCAGAGGGGCGGGGGCAGGGGCACGACCTGAGTCGCGGGCGCGGCCGGCGCGACGGGGGGAATCACGGGCGCCTGGGCCGGGCTCTGCATGCCGGCCGCGGCCTGCGCCAACGGGTCGTCGGCCACCGCGAGCACCTCGACCTGGTCGCCTCCGGAACCGTCGCCGCTAATCAGGCGCGCCAGCAGCACCGCCTTCGCCTGCTCCTGAGCGACCATCGCCGCGGGCGCGCTCGGCTCGGCCACGCGCAGGCCGAGGTAGTCAGCGGTGAGCCGGTCGCGCGTGACGTCGTCCAGCGTGCGCGTGGTGCCGACCACGGCCCCCGTGACGGTCAGGCTGCCGGGCGCCTGCAGCCGCCGCCAGGCGGTCGGATTGGCGTGGGAGGCCACGTCGAGGGCGCCGGTCAGGGCGTGGAAATGTGTGACCGCCCCCTGGGTCTCGACCACGATCTTGGTGCCGCGCACCGCGGCCACCGCGTTCGGCGTGCGGACCAGGACGGTCTCGCCCGGCCGGAGCCGGGGGTGCGCGACGCTGAACGCGATGCCGCCAGCCTTCAGGTCCACCGCCGCCTGGGTCGCGTCTTCCGTGATGCGCAGGACGGACAGCTCGCGGACCGTCAGCACCGCCTTGCGCTCGAGCAGCATGCGCACGAACGAGCGCTCCCCCGTCCGGATCGTGTCGGCGCCGAAGACGCCGTCCTTGAACCGCAGCGGGGCGGGGGCCCGAGCGGCCATGCTCGTTCGCGTCGCCTGCCCGGAAAGCGTGGTGACGACACCGATCGGCTCGAGGGCCAAGCCGAAGCCCGGGCAGGCCAGGATGGCCAGACCGATCACCAGTACTCCTAGCCGTGCGGTCCTCATGCCCCTGGGCACAGCAACGCGCATGCCATTTTACAAATACTTGAAATCATGGCAATAATTACTATAGATCAAGTCGCCGCAGCCTCGCTTCTCGGGAGGTGGGCGACGAATTTGGAGGGGACGGCGCTATGGGGCCGCCACCATATCCGGCGGTCGCGCACCAGAGCGGCGAGTCCTACCCGGGTCTGGTTGCTCGGCGAGCTCTGGCTGTAAGGGCCTGGAAGCTATCAGAATCGGCCCGGGAAGATTCCTGGCTGCTCCCTGGCATCCGGGTTGCCCTGGTAGGGGGCATGGGTACGCATTGGGTGCGTTTGGTGATGGCGGGAATCGGGCTGGTGCTGGTCTCCACGGGGTGCTCGAGCCACGGCCCTTATCTGAGCACGGGGCAGACCCAGCTCGGCCAGTCCCCGCATCAGATCGGCCCGGTGACTGTGGTGATCCGGCCGCAGCCCGAGGTGGAAATGATCTGCCGCCTCCGGAGCGCGCAGCGGGCCCCCGGCGGCCGGATCCACGGCTGCTACGTGCCAGCCGACCGGATGATCATCTCGACTGCGGACCCGTACGTCCTCATGCACGAGTTCAAGCACTACTTCGAGGGCGCCTGGCACCAGTAGCGCCCGCTCCCCGGGTCGCCCCGACCCGGACGCCGCGGATTTCCGGGCCGGCTTCTCGATCCGGCTCGACTAACCCTTCGCGAACTCCTCCTTCGCTTTCCGGAGCTGCGCGGGCTCGGCCAGCAGGTCGAGCGCGGTCATGGCCAGCGCCTTCGCCGCCGCCACCATGCCGGTCCGGGCCAGCGGGGACCGCGCCCACTCCGCGAACTCGCGCGAGTGGCCCGGTATCCCGTTGGGGGAGATGCGGATGTAGGGATGGATCGTCGGGAGTGCCTGGCTCACGTTGCCGCAGTCGGTCGAGCCGTACCCCGCCTCGCCGTCGTCGGGATCCACCGGGAAGTCGATCCGCTCGAGGTTCCGGGCGAAGAGCTCGGCCATCGCGAAGTTGGCCTTCAGTGGATCGTGGATGATCGCGTCCGCGGCGACCTTCACGGTACAGCCGGTCGCGGTGGCCGCGCCCTCCGCGGCCGCCTCGAAGCGGCGGAGCAGCTCACGGCAGTATTCCTTGGTGGGCGCGCGCAGGTAGAACTCCGACGCGGTGTGCTCGGGGATGATGTTGGCCTGGTCACCGCCCTTGGTGATGATCCCGTGCACGCGCGCGTCGGGGCGGATCTGCTGCCGCATGGCGTCCAGCGAGACGAAGAGCTGGATCATCGCGTTCAGCGCGTTCACGCCGCGCCAAGGCCAGGAGGAGGCGTGGGAGGCCCGGCCGAAGAATTCGCACCTGACCTTGATGATCCCCAGGCTCGGCCGCCAGACCTGCGTGCCGCAGCGGCCGTGAACCATCATAGCCGCGTCCACGTCGCGGAAGACCCCCGCCTCCATCAGCCGCACCTTGCCGGCGCCACCCTCCTCGGCGGGCGTGCCGATCACCTGGATGCGGCCCGGGAAGGGCAGGGTGGTCAGCGCGGCCGCGATGGCCGCGCCCGCGCCGGTGCCCGCGGTCGCGATCACGTTGTGGCCGCAGGCGTGGCCGATGTTCGGCAGCGCGTCGTACTCGGCCATGATGGCGATAGTCGGCCCGGGACCCCGGCCGGCGATGGTGGCGCGGAACGCGGTGGGGAGCCCGCCCACCCCGCGCTCGACCGCGGCCCCCTGCCGGGCCAGGAAATCGGCGAGCCAGCCCGATGCCATGTGCTCCTCGAAGCATAGCTCGGGGGTGGCGTGGATCTGATGGCTGATCCGCTCGAGCTCGTCGGCGAGCCGGTCCACGGTCTCGGCGACCCGAGTCTTGGCGTCTTCCAGCGCGCTGGGGCCACCGGGGAGAGTCGTTCTTAGCGCTCCCGGGTGGAAGACATCGCGTCGTGGTAGGGCCTCTTCGCGCAAGCGCTCATCGGGGTGTCTTCGCGAACTCGTCCTTCGCGGCCTTGACGCGGGCGGGCTCGGCGAGCAAATCGAACGTGGTGAGCGCCATCGTCTTGGCCGCCGCGATCATGCCCGCGCGGGCCAGCGGCTTGACCGCCGCGTCTGCGAACTCGCGGGTGTGAATCGCCATGCCGGGGGGAGCGATCGCCACCATGGGCTGGATCGCCGGGATCACCTGGCTCACGTTGCCGATGTCGGAGGAACCCAGGCGATCGGGGATCGGTGCCCCCTCGGTGAGGCCCGTGCTCTTCATGTTGGCGGCGAAGAGATCGAGCAACACGCGGCTCGACTTCATCGGCTCGTAGACGCTGTCGTGCTGCGTGATCTTGAGCGAGCATCCGGTGGCCCGGGCCGCGCCCTCCGCGGCCGCCGACACACGCGCGAAGAGATGCCACATCGTGTCGATGCGGGGGGCCCGCACGTAGAAGACGGCGGAGGCGTACTCCGGGATGATGTTCGCGGCCGCGCCGCCGCTGGTGATGATGCCGTGGATGCGGCAGTCCGGGCGCACCTGCTGCCGCAACATGCTGACCGCGTTGTACATCTGAATCACCGCGTCGAGGGCATTCACGCCCTCCCACGGATCCGCGGAAGCGTGCGAGGCCTTGCCGCTGAACTCGAAGGTGCCGCGCGCGATCCCGAGGAGATCCTGGTGCAGGATCGTGCGGTCGAAGCCGTGGATCATCATCGCGCAATCCACGTCCTTGAACACCCCCGCCTTGATCAATTTCACCTTGCCTCCGCCTCCCTCCTCGGCGGGCGTGCCGATCACCTGGATGCGGCCCTTGGGGAGCTGCGTCTTCACCGCGGCCAGCGCCGCGCCCGCCCCCGCGCCCGCGGTGGCGATCACGTTGTGCCCGCACGCGTGGCCGATGTCGGGCAGCGCGTCGTACTCGCAGAGGATCGCGATGGTGGGCCCCTCCCCGGTCTCGATGGTCGCGCGGAACGCGGTGTCCACCCCGCCCACGCCCCGCTCGACCTTGTAGCCCTGCTTGCCCAGGAAGTCGCTGAGCCAGCCGCAGGCCTGCACCTCCTGGTAGGCCAGTTCGGGATGATCGTGGATCTGGCGGGAGAGGGCTTCGAGCTCGTCGCCCAGGCGGTCGACGGCCTGCGCGATGGAATCCTTGATGGTGGTCATGGGAGCCTCCGGCATGACGGCGGTCAGGGGGACTGCGCGCAGAACAGGAAGAAGAGCGGTCGGCTGGCGTCGAGCGATCCGCCGCGCCCCGGCTCGTCCACGCAGCGGACGGTCGGCGACGCCGAGGAGCGGCGCGGGGGATCGACGGTGGCGCAGGCCGCCAGAGTGAGGGCGGCGCCGAGCGCCATGGCGGTTCGCACGAGGACGACGGAGCGCACAGGGGAGGAGAGTACCACGAGCCCGCGGGAGCGGGCGATGGGAGCGGACGTCTCAGGCGGAGGGCGTGAGGGCGGGGTCGCCGACGAGGATGCCGCCGGGCAGCTCCATCACGAACATCGCGCCGCCGCCGGGCCGGTTCTCGGCCCAGAGACGTCCCTCGTGCTCGGCCACCACGCTGTGGGCCACGGACAGGCCCAGGCCCCGGCCCTCGCCGGGAGCCTTGGTGGTGAAGAACGGGTTGAAGACGCGGGCGAGATCGTCCGGAGCCACACCCGGGCCGTCGTCGGAGACCTCGATCCGCACCCCACCGTCGCCCGCCGGGCGCACCCGGATCGCGAGGGTGCCGGATCCGCGGGCGGTCGACATGGCCTGTTCGGCGTTCTGCACCAGGTGGAAGAGGGCCTCCTGGAGCTGGTTGCTGTCGGCCCAGATCTCCGGCACCTCCTCGAACTCGGTCTGCACCGTGATGTGGGCGCCCTCCAGCCGCGACTGATGCAGGGAGAGCACCTTGTAGATCTGGTCGCTGATCTTGCAGCGCGAGCGGCGCAGGGGCGAGCGCTCCGCGAAGAGCACCAGCTCGCGCACGATGTTGGCGGCGCGCTTGGTCGCCCCGTCGATGACCTTGAGCCCGGTGAGGACCGCGTCGTGGTCCTGCGATTGCAGCAGCAGGTGTACCTGCCCCAGGATGATCATGAGCGGGTTGTTGATCTCGTGCGCGACCCCGCCCGCCAGCTCCCCGACCGCGGCGAGCCGCTCGGCCCGCACCACGTCGGTGTGGGAGCGGCGCAGCTCGTCGAGCTGCAGGCGCGTCTCCGTGTACAGGCGCGCGTTGTCGAGAGCCAGGCCGATCTGGTCGGCGCTGGACTCGAGCAGCGCGACTTCTTCGTTGGAGAAGCGCTCCTCGGTCTGCCGACCGAGCGAGAGCGTGCCCAGGATGCGGTGACGCGCGCGGATCGGCACGCACAGGAAGCCCCGGATGCCGTCGGCGGTCACCGCGGCCCGCGCGGCGGGCAGGAGATCGGGTGCGCGCCCGGCCTCGTCCACACGGCGCACGCGGCCCGAGGCGGCGACCCGGCCGATGAGGCCCTGGCCGAGGGGAAGCATCTCGTTGACCTCGCGCAGGCGGTCCGAGAGGCCGCGCTCCCCGCGCAGCAGCAGCACCTTGCCGTCGGAGGAGACGAGATGAAGGCTAGCGATCTCGTGACCGGTGACGAGCGTGAGGGCACCCAGCGACTTCTGGATCACCTCATTGAGGTCGAGCGAGCGGCTCACCGCCTCCGTCACCGTGCGGAGAATCTGCAGGTGACGGATCAGCGACGAGGCGCCGCCTAGTCCGCGGTTGCTTACTCGGGCCATTGCGAGATCGTCTCGGCTCCCCATTGCTCGTCTATGGTGAAGTGTTCCTGCGTACCTGCAAGTGAAGTGCCATAGCGATAGAATGATGAATAATACCATGTATTACAACTATTTACGTACTTGGCCGGCGGCGCCTTGGAAACGGGAGCGATGCTGCCCCGACACACTGTCAGGTCAGACCATGGAGAAACTGCCGCGCGTGGGCGATCCGGCGCGCGATGGCGGGGTGGGAATAGAGGAAGAGCTCCTCAAGGCGAGGGGGGTCGTGCTCGGCCAGATTGAGCGTGGCCAGCCGTTCCATGGAGCCGATGAAGGCACGCGGGTCGGCGATGCTCTGGAGCGCGAAACGATCGGCCTGCCACTCGACCCGACGAGACCAGCCGTTGGCCAGCGGCAGGGCGGCGAGGCTCACGAGCAACAGGATCAGACCGAAGAGCGGCAGCCCCGTGATGTCGCCGGGCCCGTCGAGGCCGATCCACCCGGCGCCCCACTGGAGCGCACGGTCGGCGATCCAGAAGGTGACGAGGGTCAGGGCGCCCTGAACCAGGAGCCCGCGGCCGATGTCGCCGTGGAGCTGGTGGGCCAGCTCGTGGGCCAGCACCGCTTCGATCTCCTCCGGGGTGAGGTGATCGAGCAGGGTGTCGAACAGCAGGATCCGCCGGGTGCGGCCGAGTCCGGTCACCGCCGCGTTCGCGGTGCGGCTCTTGCGCGACTGATCCACCACGAACACGCCGGTCACGGGCACGCCGACCCGGCGGGTGAGCGCCAGCAGCCGCGAGCGCAGCTCTCCGTCGGGGAGCGGGGTGAGGCGGTAGAAGAGCGGCACGAGCCAGATCGGCGCGACCAGCGCGAGCAGCGTGTAGCCCGCCAGGAAGATGCCGGCGCCCCAGAGCCACCACCAGCGCGTCAGCCGTAGCAGCGCGTAGACGGTCTCGACGGCGAGCAGGCCGAGGATGCCGCCGAGCAGCGCGGCCTTCGTCGCGTCCCAGAGCCAGCGCCCGAGCGGCTGATGCAGCAACCCGAAGCGACGCGGCAGCCAGTACCCGCCGAGCCAGTGAAGCGGCAGGGTGAGGAGCCGGTACGCACCGGCCAGGACCAGCAGGACGAGGCCGAGCTCGAGCCACCACGCGGTGGACCACCGCGCCACGTACGCGGTGAGGTGCGCGGCCGCCCGCGTCTCGATGAGGACGAGCAGGTAGACGACGGAGAGCGCCAGCCCGAGCAGGGAGACGACGAGCTGGCGACGATGGTAGACGCGCGCGCGGGCGTGCTCCTCGGGCACCGGGCTTCCGACCATGACCCGAGTGTCCCACCGTCGCGGGGGTCCGCCAACCGCCGTGGCCGTTGTGCTACACTGGCCGCCAATTCAGACTCAGGGAGCCGCCATGTTTCAGTCCGTCGAGGACGTCCAGCAGCAGTTCAAGAACGCCCGCTACATCGCCAACCGCCGCATCTCGACCGTGGTCTTCCTCGCCGAGCGGATGGGGCGTCCCGTGCTCATCGAGGGGCCGGCCGGTGTGGGCAAGACGGAGCTGGCCAAGACGCTCGCCGAGGTGACCGGGCGGCATCTCATTCGGCTTCAGTGCTACGAGGGGCTCGACGAGGGCAAGGCGCTCTACGAGTGGAAGTACGCCAAACAGTTGCTCTACACCCAGCTTCTGAAGGAGCGCATCGGTGAGTTGATCGCGGACGCGCCATCGCTGCCCGACGCGGTCGCGCGCATCTCGGGCCAGGACGACGCCTTCTTCTCTCACCGCTTCCTGGCTCCGCGCCCGCTGCTGCAGGCGATCGAGTCCGTCGATCCGGTCGTACTGCTGGTGGACGAGATCGACAAGGCGGAGCCCGAGTTCGAGGCGTTTCTCCTCGAGGTCCTGTCCGATTTCCAGGTCTCGGTGCCCGAGCTCGGCACGATCCGGGCCACCCAGATCCCGCTGGTGGTCCTCACCTCCAACAACGCGCGCGAGCTGTCCGACGGCCTCAAGCGGCGGTGTCTGCATCTCTTCATCGACTTCCCGCCCGCAGACGAAGAGCTGGCGATCATTCGTCTGAAGGTCCCCGAGGTCTCCGAACGTCTGGCCCAGACCGTGGTCGCGGCGGTACAGCGCATCCGCGGGCTCGAGCTGCGGAAGGCCCCGTCGATCTCGGAGAGCCTCGACTGGGCGCGCTCCCTCGTGATCCTCAATGCGGAGACGCTCGACCGCGACCTCGTGGAATCCACGCTCACCTTGCTGGTCAAGCACGAGAAGGACCTGGAGCGGGTCAAGGGCGCCCTCGACAAGGTGCTGGCCGACCTGGGCTAGTCGCCCATGAGCGGGAGCCGGTCCGGCCTCACCGAGTTTCGCGAGCTCTGGTTCCCGAGTCCCCGCATCCGGCTGCCGGAGCTGGGCCCGTCGGGACCCGTGTTCATCGAGGGCGGTCGCTGCATCTCCGGCGCGCTTGGCGAGTACATCAAGCTCTGGATCTCCGCGGCGGGACGCTGGCACTTTTATTACGTACACCCGTCGCCCCGCGACTTCTTCCTCGCCACGATGCCGGAGGCGGTGCCCCATCTCCTGCACCCCGGGGAGATGACGGTGGAGACCTTCCGCCAGGGGCTCGCCTACAAGGTCGTGCTCGGCCTGCGGTGCGCCGAGGGCCCGGTGCGAGTGCTCCACCTGGTGGGCGACGCTCCCGACGTCGGGCGGGCGGTGGAACGCGACGAGGACGCGCCGGCCGGCCCGCTCGGGTGGAAGCTCAAGATGACGCATGTGATCTCCCAGGGCTCGTTCCACGGCCTGATCCGCCTCGAGGACGGGCGCCTGCACCCCATCAGCCGCGACGGTGCCGAGGACGTCTTCAAATCCTCCTGGGTGGCGTTCAGCCGATGAACGCGAGCGGGGAGAGGCATGGCGATGGCAGCACCGGCCCGACGAGCCCCGCCGACTCGACGAAGAGATCGGGCTCGGTGAAAAGCGCCGAGAGCAGGAACGTCGATGAGGGAGTGCGCGGATGGCTTCCCGGTCGCGAAGACGCCCGATGAGCAGCGCCGGAAGCAAGAAAGCCAGTTACGGGGCTTGCGGATGGCTTCCCGGTGAGGCGGACGCTCCGATGAGCCCCAAAGGGGCGAAGAGGCCGAACCGCCAACCCGAAGTCATTCACATTCAAGCGACATAAATGGACCAGAGAATCCTCGAGTTCATCGGCGACCTGCGGCGGGCCGAGATGCGCATCTCGCCGAGCGAGGCGCTCGACGCCCTCGCCGCCTCGACCGAGATCGGCCTCGAGGATCGCGAGACGTTCAAGAGCGCGCTCGCGACCACGCTGGTCAAGGAATCACGCGACCTCGTCACCTTCAACCGTATCTTCGACCTCTACTTCCTCGACCTGCAGGCGCTCGGGGAGGGCCTCAAGAAGGCGCTGGGTCCCGAGGATCCGAAGATCCAGGAGATGCTCGACCGCCTGGCCTCCGAGGCGGGCATGGAGCTGGACGAGCTCACCGAGCTCCTGCTGCAGGGCGAGGGCAGTGAGATGGAGATGGCCATCCGCCAGGAGGGCCAGGGCACCGGGCTCGAGCGGCTGATGTACTTCCTCCAGGTCGGGTACTTCTCCCGCCGCATCTACGACAGGTTCGACTGGGAGGCGATCGAGCGCGACCTGAGCCGCATCATGCAGCTCCTCGAGGCCAAGGGGCTCGACCCGGGCATGCTCGCGCGCATCCGGAACTATCTCGACCTGCGGCTCGAGGCCTTCCGCCGCATGATCCGCCAGCACGTGGAGCGTGAGCTCGAGCGCCGCGCCTTCCGCCAGGGCGAGAAGCTGACCCGAGAGGTCCTGACCGACAAGCCGCTCTTCGCGCTCTCCGCCGACGAGGTCGCGCAGATGAAGGCGGTGGTGGCGCGCCTGGCCCGCAAGATCAAGGACGCCCTCGCGCTGCGCCAGCGCCAGGAGGAGAAGGGGCGGCTCGACACGCGGCGGACCATCCGGCAGAGCCTGCAGTACGGTGGGATCCCGATGGAGGTGCGCTTCCGGCGGCGCCACCGCGAAAAGCCCAAGCTGATCACGCTGTGCGACGTGTCGGATTCGGTGCGCAACGCCTCCCGCTTCATGCTGCAGCTCGTGTGGAGCCTGCAGGACTGCTTCTCCCGCGTGCGGTCCTACGTCTTCGTGTCGGAGATCGCGGAGGTCACCCAGGCCTTCAACACCTACCCGGTGGAGACCGCGATCGACTGGGCGCTCAAGTCCTCCTCGGTGGACTATCACTGCCGCTCGGACTTCGGCTATGCGTTCAGCCGCTTCGTGAAGACCGAGCTCGAGACGCTCGACCGCAAGACCACGGTGCTGATCCTGGGCGACGCGCGCAACAACTACAACGACCCGCAGGCCTGGGCCATCCGGCAGATCCGGGAGCGGGTGAAGGGCGTCATCTGGCTGAATCCCGAGGGGCAGTGGGGCTGGGGAATCGGGGACAGCGTGATGCCGCTCTACTCGCCGGCCTGCGACATCGTGAAGGAGTGTCGTACGGTGGGGCAGCTCGTCCAGGTCGTGGACCAACTGGTTCACTCCTGGTGGCGCCGCGGCCGCTGATCACGCTGCGGCTGCTCTTTCCGCTCGTCGCCGGCCTCGCCCCCCGCTCCCGCCGCGCAGGGTGTCGCCCTCGGCGACGTCTCCCGGGGCCGCCCCGGGCGGGATCGCGGGTTCACCGATTCCGACGACTCCAGGCGCAGCGCGCGGGGCGACGACGCGGGCTGCCGCGTCTGCGCGCGGTGAGGTGCGCGGCCGGTGGCTGACGCGGCCGATCCGGTCGAGATCCTCTACGCTCGTGGGGTGACCGACGGGTTGCCGGTGATCCCGCCGACCCGCGAGCGGGTGGCGGCCGCGGTGGCCGCGACCGGCCGCGACGGGAGCGAGCTGATCGCGCTGGTGCCGCCCAACTTCGGTCGCGCGACCGTCGACAAGATCGCGGTCAACGCGGTGATGGCGGGGTGCCGGCCCGAGTACACGCCGGTGGTGGTCGCGGGCGTGGAGGCGATGTGCGACGAGGGCTTCGACCTGCACGGGGTCTCGGCCACCACCAACTTCCCGTCGCCGCTCTTCATCCTCAACGGGCCCGCGCGCACGCGCCTCGACGTCAACTGTGGCGCCGGCCTCTTCGGGCCGGGCTGGCGTGCCAACGCCACCATCGGGCGGGCCCTGCGGCTGGTCGTGGTCAACCTGGGCGGGGCGATCCCCGGCGTGGTCAGCATGTCCACGATGGCGCACCCGGGCCGCTACACCTACTGCATCGGCGAGGCCGAGGAGGAGAGCCCCTGGGATTCGCTCGCGGTCGAGCACGGCTTCGCCACCGGCGACAGCGTGATCGCCGCCTTCGCGGGGGAAGCGCCCCACGGCGTCTACGATCACATGAGCCGGACCGCGAAGGACCTGCTGATCACGATCGGCAAGTCGCTCGAGGTCATCTCGCACCACAAGTCCACCCATCACGGCGACACGCTCGTGGTGCTCTCTCCCGAGCACGCCCGCACCATCGCGGCCGACGGGTGGGGTAAGGCCGAGATGCGCGAGTTCCTGTGGACGCGTCTGCGCAAGCCGGTACGCGAGCTGATCCCGGGCGTCGACGGCGGCGAGGGGTTGCCCGCCCACGTGCTCGCCAAGTTCCCGCATCCCGAGACCGACGACACCCTGATCGCCAAGTTCCGCGAGCCGGGCAACCTCAAGTTCGTGGTGGCGGGAGGCACCGCCGGGCGCTTCTCGGCGGTGATTCCGGGCTGGACCTTTCCCAAGAGCTCGCGCATGATCTGGAGGAAGATCCAGCTGCCCGAGGAGATCCCATGAGCGACGACGAGTTCCTGGACCCGACCGATTCGGTGGCGGTGCCGCGCAAGACCGCGCGGCGCCTCGAGAGCCTCGACGGCAAGACGATCACCCTGCTCGACATCTCGAAGGCCAAGGGCAACCACCTGCTCGACCGCCTGGAAGAGCTCCTGCGCGAGCGTGTCCATCCGGGTGAGATCATCCGGAGCAAAAAGCCGACCTTTGCGCGGCCGGCCCCCGAAGAGCTGCGCCGGGAGATTCTCGAGCGCAGCGACGCGGTGATCGAGGCGCTCGCCGACTGAGGGTCCTGCACCACGTGCAGTGTGCACGACAGCGTGTTTTTCGAGGACCAGGGGATCCCCACGGCCACGATCATCTCGACCGAGTTCAAGCGGGCGGCGCGCGCGCAGGCCGACGCCCTCGGGGCGAGCGCGTTTCAGGCCATCACGGTCGCGCACCCGATCCAGCCGCTCACCCGGGACGAGGTGCGCGCGCTGGCCGACGGTGCCTTCGACGAGATCGTCGCGCAGCTGACACGCGCGTGACGCGCCTCCTCAGACCAGCGCGGATCCAGCCGGGGCTCGTCCGCTTCGAGCGCGGGCTTGGCCCTCGCAACCTGCCTCGGGCGGAGGTTCGGAAGGGGGGCATAGCCCCCCTCCGAGCTTCTTAGCCGGGGAACCGCCAGACGCGGCCCTCGGGAGGCTCGTCGGTCAACGTGAACTGCGGGAGCGCGAAGTCCGGCGCCAGGTCCTGAAAGACGACGCGGACCCGCTTGCCGATGGCCACGTTCGCCTCGGCCTCGGGCCGGAAGTCTGGCGTCACCAGGTTGGCGATGACGCGCAGGGCCTCGCCGGAGGTGGGCGCGCCGCGCTGCTCGTCGAGCTCCACCAGCACCACCGCGTAGGGCGTCCACTCCTTGAAACCGGGCTGGATCGCGTGGTGCACGACCTCGTAGGAGTAAATGTGCCCGCGCCCGCTCACCGGCTTCCACTCCCACTCCAGGGACATGCACCACGGACAGCCGTGGCT
Organism: Candidatus Limnocylindria bacterium; assembly: GCA_035524955.1. Classification (GTDB taxonomy): domain Bacteria; phylum Methylomirabilota; class Methylomirabilia; order Rokubacteriales; family CSP1-6; genus CAMLFJ01. The sequence goes on from DATLFG010000067.1 coordinate 30,247, forward strand.
CGGCGGGTAACGCAGGAGCCCGCACGCTGTGCAGGCGCGCAGCATGAGGCGGTGGCGCGCGCGCGCCAGCTTGAAGTGCTCGCGCCACTCGGAGTCGTTCTCCGGGATCACCAGGTTCATGCCGCGGTACTCGACGGAGGCCATCGCTAGTTCCTCATGAGGAGGGCGGAGCCGGTCGGCGGCATCGCCCAGCCGAGATTCATGGTGATGCGCGCGTCCTTCACCTGGCGGCACCGTCCCGGCGAGTAGTCGTAGCTGTGCTTGCCGTCCTCCCAGCCCGGGCAGTAGTCGTCGACCTGCCCGCGGAGCTGTCGCACGTTCTCGATCACCATCGAGATGCCGTGGGTGTAGCCCTCGCAGAGGTGGCTGCCCGAGGTGTTGTTGGGCCGCTTGCCCCCGAGCTCGATGATGCCGCTCGAGACGTATTGCCCGCCCTCGCCCTTGGGGCAGAAGCCGTACTCCTCGAGCTGGAGCATGGTGGTGAACGTGAACGCGTCGTAGGAGCCGGTGACGTTCACGTCGTCCGGCGTGATGCCGGCCTGGCCGAACACGATGTCCTTGGCGTGGTAGCCGGCTACCCTGGTGATTGGCCCGTGGGCCCAGTGGAAGTCGGTGCGCGGCTTGTTGACGCGCCCCGCAACGCCCATGATGTAGACGGGCTTGCGGCGCAGATCGCGCGCCCGCTCCGCGCTCGTGACGATCAGCGCGGTGGCGTTGTCGGTCTCGAGGCAGCAGTCGAGCAGGTGGAGCGGCTTGCAGATCCACCGGGAGCCGACCACGTCCGCCACCGTGACACGGTCCTTGAGGAACGCCTTCGGGTTCTGCGAGGCGTGCTTGCTGTGGGCCACCCGCACGTGGGCCACCTGCTCCGACGTGGTCCCGTACTCGTACATGTGGCGCATGAAGGTCGGCGCGAAGTTCTGGCCGGCGCTGCGCATGCCGAAGGGCACCTGGGCCAGGTCAAGGCCGCGCACGGGCTGGGCCGCGCGGGCGCCGGTGCCGCCGATGCGGAAATCGGAGTAGCCGTTCATCGAGCGGAAGATCGCTACGGTGTGGCACATGCCGGCCTCGATGGCCCCCATCGCGAGGCCGATGAGAGCCTCGGTGGAGGAGCCGCCGCCGAAGACGTCCATGTAGAAGTTGAGCCGGATGCCGAGATCGGGCGCCACCCAGTTGGCGAAGACCGAGTCGCCGCTCTGGTAGGACATCATGCCGTCCACCCCGTCCTTGCCGAGCCCGGCGTCGCGCATGGCGTTGCGCACCGCCTCGACCGCCATCGCGCGGGTGCTGCGAGCGGACTGCCGGCTGTACTCGGTCTCTCCGACGCCGACGACGCAGTACCTGTCCTTGAGCGAGGCCATGGGGGATCCTCCGGGCGGGGACTTTACGCGAGCCCGGCGGGGGGCGTCAAGCCAGGGCCTGCGCCGCGGGCGGCCGGGCGAAGGCGAGGAGGATCGGGCCGCGCGTCGGCACGGCGGCAGCCGTGGAAGGGCCACGCAACGTCCCCGGCCGAGCGCCGGGGCGAGGAGCGCGTCCGCGTAGCCTCCGTCGATGGCCCCCCTCCGATGAGCTAGCGCCGGGCGTCGTCGTCGCGCTGCTCCGCGGATCGCTCCGTGTCGAGGATCGGCGGGAGGGAGCCGGTGGGCTCGGCGCTCTCGATGCGCACGATGCGCTCGAGCCGCGCGACCGCGTCGCGAATGCGCCCGGCCGCCTTGCGGCAGGCGCGCGCCCACGCGCCTGCCTCGCTCTCCGCGGCGAGCCGGTCTTCGAGCAGCTGACTGTAGCCCACGATGATCGCGAGCGGATTGTTGATCTCGTGAGCGGCCGCCTGCGCGAGTAGATTCACCGATCGGAGTGACGCCGCCTCCCGCCGCGCCTCCTCGCCCGCGAGGCGCTCGGTCGCGTCGCGGTAGATCAGGATCTCGTAGCGCCGGCCCCGGTACGCGACGGTGCGGCGCGAGCAATCCACCGCGAGCGTCCGCCCGGAGGCGGTCAGGAAGGGCACGCTCAGGGTTCGTGCGAGACCCGTCGGCCGCGCCTCGGGCGACGGCCCCGCGCGGGCGGCGCGGCCCGCGCCGGCTTCCGGCCAGAACTGGCGGGAGTCGCGGCCCAGCATCGCGTCGCGCGCGAAGCCGGAGAGCTCGCAGTCCGCGCGGTTGCAGTCGAGGATGCGCTGGGTTTCCGCGTCCACGATGCGGACGGCGTCGGTGGCGTCGTCGAGGACAGCGCGGAAGCGCTCACCCTCCCGCGCCAGCCGTCGGCGCTCGATGATGCTCACCATGAGCAGGGCGAACATCGGGATGCCCACCACGGTCAGCAGGAGATAGGAAGGCCACACGCGCGCGAACAGGAGCCAACCGGGCTCGCCCAGCAGCGCGAAGCTGCCGAAGGTGATGAAGAACGTGCCGACCGCGAGCGCGAAGGCGTGGTGGACCCGCACCCGCTCGGTTCCCCCCGCCCAGCGGTGCGCCAGCGCGCCCGCCACCGCCACCGCGAGGATGACGACCACGCCCGCCGGGGCGCCGGAGCCGCCCAGGTAGACTCGATAGGTCGCCGCGATCAGCCCCGCGATGAGGGCGGGACCCCAGCCCTCGAAGAGTCCGATGAGGGCGATCGGGATCGTGCGCCCGTCGATGAAGGGGCCTTCCTGGGTCTGGATGCGGGAGATCATCAGCACCACCGCGATGACGCCCCAGACCAGGCCGAGCGCGATGACCCAGAAGGGTCGGCGGCGCGGATCGTCCGGCGCGAGCCAGCCGTAGGCGAGCGAGTAGAAGAGGATGCCCGAGACGACGATGCCCGCCGCCTCGAGCAGATGGTGATAGTCCATCAGCTCCGGCCGGCCGCCGCGCGCCCGGTCGGCCGCGGCAGCAGCTCGCGCAGGAACTTGCCGGTGTAGGAGGCGCCGACCTGCACGATCTGCTCCGGCGTGCCCTCGGCCACCAGCTCTCCGCCGGCAGCGCCGGCCTCGGGGCCGAGGTCCACCACCCAGTCCGCGGTCTTGATCACGTCGAGGTGGTGCTCGACCACGAGCACGGTGTTCCCCGCATCCACCAGGCGGTTGAGGACGAGGAGGAGCTTGCGCACGTCGTCGAGATGCAGCCCGGTGGTGGGCTCGTCCAGGATGAAGAGGTAGTCGGTGGTGGGGCGCGCGGAGAGCTCCGAGGCGATCTTGAGCCGCTGGGCCTCGCCGCCGGACAGGGTCGTGGCGGGCTGGCCCAGCCGCAGGTAGCCGAGGCCGACCTCCCGGAGCACCTTGAGCCGCCGCTGCAGCACCGTCTCGGAGGCGAAGAAGTCCACCGCCTCGTCCACCGTCTGCTGCAGGACCTGGCTGATGTCCCGGCTCCGGTAGGTGACCTGGAGCACGTCGGACCGATAGCGCCGGCCCTCGCACTCCTGGCAGGTCACGTATACGTCCTCGACGAAGTACATCTCGAGCTTCTGGAAGCCGTCGCCCTCGCAGGTCTCGCAGCGGCCGCCGGGCACGTTGAACGAGAAGGCGCCGGGTCCCAGTCCGAGCGCCTGGGCGCGGGGCAGGCCCGCGAAGAGCCGCCGGATCTCGTCGAAGGCCTTGACGTATGTGACCGGATTGGAACGGGGCGTGCGCCCAATCGGCTCCTGGTCGATGAGCCGGATACCCTTCAGATGCTGCAGGCCCCGGAGCTCGTCGTGGGCCCCCGCGACCGCGAAGTCCACCTTGAAGTGCCGGGCCACCGCCCGGTAGAGGGTGTCGTGCACGAGGGTGGATTTCCCGGAGCCGGACACCCCGGTCACGCAGGTCAGGGTGTGCAGGGGGATCCGGACCGTGACGTCCTTCAGGTTGTGTGCGCGGGCGCCCTCGAGGACGAGAGCGCGGCGGCCTTCCCGGCGAGCCAGCGGCAGGGGGATCGTGTCGCGCCCGCTCAGGTAGCGGGCGGTCAACGAGCGCGGGTCCTTGCGGAACTCCGCCTGGGTGCCCGCGAACACCATGCTGCCGCCACGCTCGCCCGAGCCGGGCCCCATCTCGATCACGTAGTCGGCCGCCTCGATCAGCGCGCGATCGTGCTCGACGATCACCACCGTGTTGCCGCCCGAGGCAAGCTCGCGGCAGAGCTCGGCCAGGCGCGCGGTGTCCCGCGCGTGGAGCCCGATCGACGGCTCGTCGAGCACGTAGAGCGTGCCGGTGAGCTGGGCCCCGAGCTGGTTGGCCAGGTTGATCCGCTGCGCCTCCCCGCCGGACAACGTGCGAGTCTGCCGCCCGAGGGTGAGATAGCCGAGGCCCACGCGGAGCAAGAAGGAGAGCTTGGCCCGCAGCATCTTGAGCACGTCGCGCGCCACCCCCGCCTCCCAGGGGGAAAGCGACAGGATTGCGAGGAACGCCTCCAGATCCTCCACCGTCTTCTCCCCGAGGTCCGCGATGCCGGCCCCGCCCACGCGAACCGCGAGGGCCTCCGGCCGCAGGCGCCGGCCCGCGCAGCGCGGGCACGTCGACTGGCTGCGGTAGCGCGAGAGGAAGACGCGGACGTGGAGCTTGTAGCGGTACGACTCCACCTCTTCGAAGAAGCCGCGGATACCGGTGAGCCCGCCGCCGCCGTCGTAAACCCACCGCCGGTCCTCGGCGGACAGCTCCGAATAGGGACGGCTCACGTCCACGCCGCGCTTCTTGGCCGCCTTGAGGAGCTGCTTCTGGTACCAGCGGCCCGACGGATGCGACCAGGGCTCCACCGCGCCCTCGGCCAGGCTCCGGGTCGAATCCGGCACCACGCGGGCCTCGTCGTAACGCAGCACGTTGCCGAAGCCCTTGCACTCGGGACATGCCCCGAGGGGATGGTTGAACGAGAAGAGCAGGGGCCGGGGCCGCGCCAGCGCCACCCCGCAGGTCGGACAATGGAAATCGCGGCTCACCGGGACGACGCCGCGCTCGAGGAGATCCACGCTGGCCCGCCCCTCGCCCTCGGCGAGCGCGGTCTCCAGCGAGTCGGTGACGCGGCGGCGGCTGTCCGGGCCGATCACGACGCGATCCAGCACCACCGCCAGGCGCGCCGGGTCGAGATCGGCGGGCACGCCGGCCGGGCGGGCCGTCACCTCGGCCAGGTCCAGCACCGCGTCACCCACTTTGACCCGAGCGAAGCCGCGCTGGAGCAGGGTGGCGAACAGCGCGCGCGTGTCGCGCGACGTGTCCGCGGGCAGGGAGAAGCAGATGAGGGCGCGCGCCCCCGAATGATCGCGCAGGAGGGAGTCGGCCACCTGGTCGGCCGAGTCGCTCCGCGCCTCCGCCCCGCAGGTGGGGCAGTGGACGCGGCCGATCTTGGCGAAGAGCAGGCGGAGGTAGTCGTGCAGCTCGGTGGCGGTGCCCACCGTGGAGCGCGCGGTGCGCACCGGGTTCTTCTGCTCGAGCGCGATGGCCGGCCGGATGTGCTCGATGCGGTCCACGTCGGGCCGGTCGAGTCGCTCGAGGAACATGCGGGCGTAGGTGGACAGCGACTCGATGTAGCGCCACTGGCCCTCCGCGAAGAGCGTGTCGAAGGCCAGGGAGGACTTGCCCGAGCCGGAGACCCCGGTGATCACGGTGACGCGGTCGTGGGGGATGTCGACGGAGACGTTCTTCAGGTTGTTCTGCCGGGCTCCCTCGATCCGGAGCCAGACGGGCTGGGACATTCGAGCGATCCTCCTGAGATGGGAAGTCTACTCGACGCCCCGGGGGGCTTCAATAGCGCGGCGCGCGGCGGGACGCGTGACGTTTGACACGCCACGCGCGAGCCGGTACTCTCCTGAACCGTAATGAGAACTATTCCTAAGAGCGTGTTGCCGGGGACGCGGGAGGGCGCCGAGACCGCCCTTCGGGCCCGCGGGCTCCGGCTCACCGGGCCGCGGCGGGTCGTGCTGGACGTGGTGCGCGCGACCGAGACCCACCCGACCGCGGAGTGGATCCACCGGAGGGTGCGGCGCCGGCTGCCGCGGGTGAGCCTGGGCACGGTCTACCGCAACCTGCGCCTTCTGGTCGCCCAGGGGCTGGTGAAAGAGCTGCCCGGCCCCCACGCGCGCTTCGACGGCAACCTCAGCGAGCACCACCACTTCACCTGCCTCGGCTGTGGCCGGATCACCGACGTGCAGGCGCCGAGCGCCGACCCGCACGCGCGCGCCCTCCGCGGGCGGGCGGCAGCCCAGAGCGGCGGGAGCGTCACCCATCATCGCATCGAGTTCTACGGCCGCTGTCCCGAGTGCCAGCGCCGCGCCGGCGGCAAGGCACGGCGCCGGCGTCCGACGCCGTAGCTCGGCGGGCGGCCGGCGAGCCGCCGCCACCATCAACCGAAAGGAGACGTCACCATGGCAGGAAAGCCGCTGAAGGGCAGCAAGAGCGTGGACAATCTCAAGGAAGCCTTTGCGGGCGAGTCGCAAGCCAATCGCCGCTATCTCTACTTCGCGCGTGTCGCGGACATCGAGGGATTCCCGGACGTCGCGGGGCTGTTCAAGGACACCGCCGACGCCGAGACCGGCCACGCCTTCGGCCACCTCGATTTCCTCAAGGAGGTGGGCGACCCGGCCACCGGGGAGCCGATCGGCAAGACCGAGAAGAACCTGAAGGCCGCCGTCGCGGGGGAGACCTACGAGTACACGCAGATGTACCCGGGCATGGCCAAGACCGCGCGGGACGAGGGGTTCCCGGAGCTAGCGGAATGGTTCGAGACGCTCGCCAAGGCCGAGAAGTCGCACGCCGGCCGATTCACCAAGGGACTCAACCAGGTCGCGGGCAAGGAGCCGGCCGACGCCATCTAGACGGGCTCTCGGTGGGATGCGAGCCGGGCGCTGGCGTGGGAGCCCGCGCCCGGTCGCCTCACCGGTCCATTCTCGACCCGTGAGAGGACGATGACACTCGACATTCGCGCCCCGGAGTTCTGGCAGCTCGATCGCGTCGACAGCGAGCTGTGCCGGGTCTACGACATCTGCGCGGGTTGCCGCCGTTGCCTGCCGCTCTGCCCCTCGTTCAAGGTGATGTTCGACCGGCTGGACGTGGAAGCGGTGGACGGCGACGTCGAGAAGCTGCCCGCGGCGGACGTCAAGGAAGTCGTCGATCTCTGCTACCAGTGCAAGCTCTGCTACAACCACTGCCCCTATACGCCCCCCCACCGCTGGGCGGTGGATTTTCCGCGCCTCATGCTGCGGGCCCGCTCCGCGGAGGCGCGCGCCAATGGCGTGACGCTGCAGGATCGCTTTCTCGGCAACACCGAGCTGGTCGGGCGCATCGGCAGCTTCACCGCGCCGGTCTCGAACTGGATGAACGCGGCGTGGGTGAATCGCAAGTTCATGGAGAAGGCGGTCGGCATCCACGCCCGACGCAATCTACCGCCCTTCCACCGCGAGACCTTCTCCCGCTGGTTCGACGGGCGGAAGCCGCGGCCCCGGAGCGCGCCGGCGCGCGACCGCGTGGCGCTCTTCACCACGTGCTCGGTGGAGTACAACGATCCCGCCACCGGGAAGGCCGCGGTGGCGGTGCTCGAGAGGAACGGGGTGGACGTCGCCCTGCCCGCCCAGCGCTGCTGCGGCATGCCCTACCTCGACGGGGGCGCGGTCCCCGAGGCCAGGCGGCTGATCACGGCCAACGTCAAGAGCCTCGCCGAACAGGTTCGGCTGGGGCGGGAGATCGTGGTGCCGGGGCCCACGTGCTCCTACATGCTCAAGCAGGAGTATCCGTGGCTCGACGGCTCGGACGACGCGAATCTGGTCGCGGCGCACACGCGGGACCTCTTCGAGTACCTCGCCGCGCTGCACGAGGAGGGCCGGCTCGATACGACGTTCCCGAACCCGCCGGGCACCATCGCCTACCAGCTGCCCTGCCACCTGAAGGCCCAGAACATGGGCACCCGTTCCGCCGACGTGCTCCGCCTGACCGGGGCGCCGGTGGAAGTGATCGAGCGGTGCTCGGCGGTGGACGGCACCTGGGGCATGAAGACGGAGTACTTCGAGCTGTCCATGAAGCTCGCCGGGCCCCTCTTCCGGGACGTCGAGCAGGCGAAGCCCGCCCGGGTCGCCACCGACTGCCCGCTCGCCGCGCTGCAGATCCACCAGGGCACCGGACGGACCGCGCGGCATCCCATCCAGATCCTTGCCGAGGCGTACGGTCTCGATCCGGAGGACCCGGCATGACGTCGCAGATCCGCCTCGGCGACGTCATCAATTTCTTCGAGTACGAGAAGGTGCGCGAGGATCGGCGGTGCCGCGTGATCGCGCTGAAGCAGAAGCGACGCGTCGAGGTCGGGCCCCATCTGTCGTTCGTCTTCGAGAACCGCGAGACCCTCCTGTTCCAGATCCAGGAGATGTGCCGGGCGGAGCGCATCATCGACGACGCCCGGGTGCAGGAGGAGATCGACGTCTACGGCGCGCTGCTCCCCCGGCCGGGCGAGCTCTCGGCCACGCTGTTCATCGAGATCGCCGACAAGGACCAGATCAAGCCGGTGCTGGACCGCTTCATGGGCATCGACACCGGCTCTCACGTGTGGCTGGAGACCGCGGGGGGCCTCCGGGTGCCCGGGGTCTTCGAGGCCGGCCACTCCGACGAGGAGAAGGGGAAGCTCGCCGCGGTCCACTTCGTGCGCTTCGCCTTCTCCGACGAGGCGATCGCCGCCTTCCGTTCGTCCGCGGTGGAC
>DATLFG010000076.1:0-20728 GCA_035524955.1 Candidatus Limnocylindria bacterium
CGGTGACCACTAGCGCGATCTTCGACATGGATGGGGTGCTGATCGACAGCGGGGCGCACCATCGGCACGCGTGGCGCGCGCTGCTGGCGGAGCTCGGCACCGAGCCCGCGGACCCCGAGCACTGGCGTCTGACCATCGGCCGTCCCAGCGAGGAGGCCATCCCGCTGCTGCTGGGACGCCGCATGAGCGGGGCGGAGGCGCGCCGCCTGGCCCGGCGCAAGCGCGATCTCTACCAGGCGCGGGCGCAGGCCGGGATCGAGGCGGTGCCGGGCGTGCCCGAGTTCCTCGGGTCGCTCGCCCGGCTGGGCGTCCCGCGCGCCGTCGGCACCTCCGCCTCGCGCTGGGACGCCGAGCGCCTGCTCGACGACCTGGGGCTCCTGCGCTACTTCGACGTCGTGGTGACCGCCGACGACGTGATGCTCGGCAAGCCCGATCCGGAGGTGTGGACGCAGGCGGCCCGCCGGCTCCGCGCCGCACCGGCGGCCTGCGTGGTGTTCGAGGACGCGCCCGTCGGCGTGCAGGCGGCGCGGAGCGCGGGCATGCGGGCCATCGGCCTCACCACCGCGCACACCGACGCCGAGCTCGTCGCGGCCGGCGCCGAGCGCACCATCCCCGATTTCCAGGGACTCGAGTGGAGCCGCATCGCCCGGCCGTGAGCACGGCCGGCTTCTGGGACGGTCTCTACGCGACCGCCCAGGACGGATGGGACCTCGGCGGGCCTGCGCCGGCGCTCGAGGACTGGCTGGCAGTCGGACGGTTTAGTTCTTCAGGCTCTGTTCAATGCGGGGGCCCAGACATGGCCCCCGCACTCCCCCAGGCCGCGGACACTCGGCTGGAGGCGGACGGGCGGATCCGCCCCTCTGTTCAATGCGGGGGCCCGACCTCGGATCCGCTCGCTTCGCCTTCGGCTGCAGCTCGCCCTGCGGCCCCCGCACTCCCCCAGTCGGCGGACACTCGTGGGCGGGCTCGGGTTGCGGTTCCTGGCTCGGGGCGTGGTCACGATGCGCGCTTGCTGGCACGTCATGGGTATCGGGTCACCGCCTTTGATTTTGCCGACGCGGCCGTGGCCGAGGCGCGGCGCTTGGCGGCGCTCGACGGGGTGGATGTCGCGGTCGAGCAGCGTGACGTGTTCACGCTCGGTCGAGACTACGCGGGGGCGTTCGACGGGGTGTGGGAGTACACCTGCTTCTGCGCGATCGAGCCCGCCCGCCGGGAGGAGTACGTCCAGGTCCTCCACACGATCCTGCGGGCGGGCGGCCTCCTGCTCGCCTGCTTCTTCCCGCTCCGCGAAGGCGAAGACGGCCCGCCGTTTCCGGTGTCGCGCGGCGACATCGACCGGGCCCTCGCGGGCCGCTTCACCGTGGTGCGGGCCGGGCCACCCGGCCGGTCCGCCGAGCGGCGCCGGGATCTCGAGTGGCTCGTCGAGGCCCGGCGGGCCTGATCGCGTTGACCGGTCGTGCGCGGGCGTGCTAGGGTTGGCGCACTTTTTCCCTCGCCGTCCGAGAACCTGAGCCTTAATGAGGAGGCACCCATGAAGTCTCTCCGCATCCGATCAACCCTGACCGCGATCGCCGCCCTCGCGCTGCTGGCCGCATCCGCGGCGCCGGTGTCGGCCCAGGGCCAGACCATCAAGATCGGCACCCTCTACGACCACTCCGGCCCCTTCTCGGCCGCCGGGTCGCTCAACTGCTGGCGCGGCGCCAAGATGATGATCGACTACATCAACGAGAAGGGCGGCGTGCTCGGCAAGTACAAGATCGTCCAGGTGGACGGCGACAGCCAGTCCAAGGCCGACGTGGCCATCAACGAGGCCGAGCGCCTGCTCAACGTCGAGAAGGTGGACATCCTGGCCGGCGTCTACTCGAGCGCCCACGCGGTCCCGATCGCGGAGCGGGTGGACAAGCAGAAGAAGTTCCTGTGGATCACCACCGCCATCGCGGACGCGGTGCTGAAGGATCGCAACCTCCAGTACACGTTCCGCCCCCAGCCCAACGGCAGCCTCTTCGGCATCGGGAGCGTGGACTACATCGCCGCCTACTCGGCCGACAAGCTGAAGAAGCCGGCCAAGGACGTGCGCATCGCGATCATCTACGAGGACGGGCCCTACGGCGCGGGCGTGGCCGCCGCGAACGAGTCGCAGGGCAAGAAGCAGGGCATGCAGATCGTGCTCAAGGAGGGCTACTCCGCGCAGGCCGCCGATCTCTCCTCGCTCGTGACGAAGCTGCGCGCGGCGCGGCCCGACGTGCTCTTCCACACCGGCTACAACCCGGACATCAACCTCTTCCTGCGTCAGGCCAAGGAGCAGGGCCTGCGCGTGAAGGCCTACGTGGGCCACGGGGCCGGGCACAGCCAGCTCGACAAGCTCAAGGAGGCCTTCGGCAAGGACATCGAGGGCTTCCAGACGGTGGATCCGCCGGCGTCCCAGCTCATCGACGCGAAGAACCTCAAGACCGGCGTGGGCGCCCTCACCCAGGAGATGGTGAAGCGCTACAAGGCTTTCGAGCCGAACATCCCGGTCAACAACATCGCGCCGCACGTCTCCATGGGCTTCAACAACATGTGGGTCCTGCTCAACGACGTGCTGCCGCGGGCCATCCAGAAGCACGGGGGCTGGAGCGCGGAGGCCCTCGCCAAGGCGGCCCGCGAGACCGACATCCCCGAGGGCGGCACCATGCAGGGCTACGGCGTGAAGTTCCTCGGCGAGGGCAACCCGATGCGCGGCCAGAACGAGCGCGCCGTCGCCGCCGTGTACCAGGTGGTGGAGGGCGAGTTCCGTCACGTGTGGCCCAAGATCATCGCCACGCCCAACCCGCCCGTCATCCTGCCCGCCTCGTCTCCCTGGGCGACCCGCTAGCCTGCTCCGAGGCCGCGAGGCGGGGGCCGGCGCCCCCGCCTCGCCGACCCCCGCGTGCTCACCATCGGCCGGCTCACCAAGCAGTTCGGCGGCTTCACCGCGCTGAACGCGGTCTCCTTCGAGGTGAAGGAAGGCGAGATCCTGGGCCTCATCGGGCCCAACGGCTCCGGCAAGACCACCTGCTTCAACTGCATCTCGGGCGCGCTGCTGCCGACGTCGGGATCGATCCGCTTCAAGGAGCACGACATCGCGGGCCTGACGCCCGACGCGGTGTGCCACCGGGGGCTCGCGCGGACGTTCCAGATCCCCCGTCCCTTCCGCAAGCTCACCATCCTGGAGAACGTGGCGGTGGCCGCCCACTTCGGCGGCGCCCAGCGCAACACGGAAGCCGAGGCGCGCCACCATGCCCGGGACATCCTCACGCTGGTCGGCCTGGCCACCGATCCGCAGGCCACCACCGCGACGCTGGGCGCGGGCGGGCTCAAGAAGCTGGAGCTGGCGCGCGCGCTCGCCACCCGGCCCACCCTGCTGCTGGCCGACGAGAGCCTGGGCGGGCTCGATCCCACCGAGATGCACGACGCGGCCGAGATGCTCCGGCGCATCCGCGGCGAGCTCGGCATCACGATCGTGTGGGTCGAGCACATCATGGGCACCCTGCTCCGGGTGGTGGATCGCCTCGTCGTCCTCGACCACGGCGAGAAGATCGCGGAAGGCGCGCCCCGTGAGGTCGCCGAGAATCCCCAGGTGATCGAGGCGTACCTGGGCGAGAAGGTGGTGCTCGGCTGATGCTCGAGCTCTCCCGGGTCACCGCGGGCTACGGCGCCTTCACCGCGCTCTGGGACGTGAGCCTGCGCGTGAACCAGGGCGAGGCGGTGGCGGTGGTGGGCCCCAACGGCGCGGGCAAGACCACCCTGCTGCGCGCCATCTCCGGCCTCATCGCCCCGCGCGCGGGCCGCGTGACCTTCGAGGGCACCGAGCTGGCCGGGCACCCCGCCTTCGACATCGTGGCGCACGGTATCGCGCACGTGCCGGAGGGCCGCCGGCTCTTCCCGCAGCTCACGGTGGCCGAGAACCTCAAGATGGGCGCGTTCCTGCCCGCCGCGCGCGCCCACTTCCACGACAACCTCGAGCGGGTCTACGCGCTCTTCCCGGTGCTCGCGGAGCGGTCCGCCCAGCGGGCGGGCAGCCTGTCGGGCGGCGAGCAGCAGATGCTCGCGGTGGGTCGCGCGCTCATGTCGCGGCCCAAGCTGATCCTGTTCGACGAGCCGTCCATGGGCCTGGCCCCGGTCATGGTGCTGCGGCTGTTCGATCTGATCAGACGCGTGCGGGCAGAGGGATACACCATTTTGGTGGTCGAGCAGAACGTGCGGCAGGTGCTCAAGCTGGTGGACCGCGCCTATCTGCTGGAAGTCGGCCGCATCAAGATGGAAGGGCGCGCCGCCGATCTGGCCGAGCAGGACTTCGTGCGCCAGGCCTACGTGGGCCTCTGATCGTGATCGAGCCCATCTTCATCCTCGAGGCGGTGGTGAACGGCATCCTCCTCGGCGGGGTGCTGGCGCTCCTGGCCCTGGGGCTCAACCTGATCTTCGGCGTCATCGACATCGTGTGGATCGCGTACGTGGATCTCGTGGCGCTCTGCATGTACGCGGTCTACTTCCTGGTCACGCTCTACGGCTGGCCGCTGTGGCTGGCCGGCCTGGGGGCGATCGGGGTCGGCGCGGGGCTGGGCGTGCTCGTGCACCTGCTCATCATCACGCCCATCCTCTCGAGCCCGCCCATCAACCAGCTCCTCGCCACCGGCGGGCTCCTGTTCTTCATCCAGTCGGTCGCCACGCTGCTCTGGTCCACCGATCACCGCTCGGTGCGCGTGAGCCTGCCCACCATCGAGGTGGGCGGCATTTTCATCTCGTTCTCGCGGCTGATCGCCTTCGGGCTGTCGGTCCTGGCCATGATCGCGCTCTACCTCTTCCTCAAGCGGACCTACACCGGCACCGCCATCCGCGCGGTGAGCCAGGACCGCGAGGCCATCGCGCTCATGGGCGCGCGGCCGCAGCGGCTCTACATCGTCACTTCCGCGGTGGGCGGCGCCATGGCGGGCGTGGCGGGCGCGCTGCTCATCATCCAGTACGCGGTGCATCCGTACTTCGGCGGAGCGTTCGGGCCGTTGACGTTCATGATCTGCGTGCTGGGTGGCCTCGGCAACATGGTGGGCGCCTTCTTCGCGGCCTTCATCATGGCCCAGGTCATCTCGGTGGGCGGCGTGCTGGTCTCGACCGAGATGGGCTACGTGATCGCGTTCGTGATCTTCATCGTCCTGATGTTCGTCCGCCCGGGCGGCATCTTCGCGCGGCGTGGATGACGAGCGCGTTCCGCGTCGTCGGGCTGCTCGCGCTGGCCGCGATGGCGCTGGTGCCGGTCCTGCCCCTCGGGGCCGCCCAGGAGTACATCTGGCACGTCATCATCCAGATCTTCCTGTGGTCGTTCGTGGGCAACGCGTGGTCCCTGATGGGGCGCTTCGGCCTCGTCTCCCTGGGCCACGGCGCCTTCCTGGGCGTGGGCGCCTACGCCACCGTGCTGCTCTGGAACTTCTTCGGGATGACGCCCTGGCTGGGCGTCGTCCTCTCGGTCCTGCTGACCGTCGCGCTGGCCCTCGTGATCTCCTATCCCTGCTCGCGCTTCCGGGTGGTCGGCCACTACTTCGCTCTCGTCACCCTCGCGGTCGGTGAGGTGGTTCGCCTGTGGATCGTGGCCGAGCGCGACTGGACCGGCGGCTCTCTTGGCGTGAGCCTCAAGACGGCCGGCACCGCCTCCGGCCTCTGGACGCTCCAGTTCGCCGACAAGCGCGTCTTCTACTACATCGGCCTGGCCGCCTGGCTCTTCGGCCTCTGGGTCTGGTGGCGGGTGGACCGCAGCATGGCCCGCTCGGCCATGGAGGCCATCGGCGAGGACGAGACCGCGGCGGCCTCGGTGGGCATCCGGGTCACGCGGTTCAAGATGGGCATCACCGCGCTCTCGGCGGCCCTCACCGCGCTGGGCGGGGCCCTCCTCGCGCTCTACCTCGCCTACACCAACCCGGACACGCTCTCCGGCATCGGGGTGTCGCTGCGCATCGTCTTCGCGGTGGTGCTGGGCGGGATGTACTCGCTGCTCGGGCCCTTCGTGGGCACCGCGCTCACCATCGCGCTCAGCGAGTACCTGCGGATCTCCTTCGGCATCAAGCTCATCGGCATCGCGGAGACGATCTACGGCCTCCTTCTGATCATCTTCATCATCTTCCTGCCCGCCGGAATCTACGGCTCCATCCGAGACGCGCTGTTCCGCCGGCGATGGGCGCGGCCCCAGCCCTCGTGATGCGGCGCTCGCTCGGCGCCGGCCTGACCCCCGCCGTCCTGACCGCGGCCCTCCTGGCCGGCTGTGCCACCGACACCGGGATCGTCCTGCGCGGCGGGCAGACGGAGGCGCAGCTCGCGGAGGACCGCAGCCGGTGCCTGTCCTTCGTGCAGGCGCACACCGAGACGAGCCCGGAGCTCGCGGAGGCGGCGTGCCTCGTCAACCGCGGCTACCGCGCGCCGCTCCCCCTCGCCCAGGGCCCCGCCGGGATCGGCTCGCTCTACGCCACCGCCGACCGGGACGCCAACGTGATCGTGGCGGATTTCCAGGGCTGCCGCGTCGAGGCCTTCAACACGCCGATGCCCGAGAACCCGGCCAAGAAGCGCAGCTCGGGCATCTTCTCGAACTTCTTCAGCCAGCTCTTCCCGCGGGGTTTCATCAGGAAGGCGCGCACGCCGGACGAGTGGGCGCTGCAGACCTTCGCGGCGTGCCTGGACCGCCGCGGCTACACCGTCTCCGACGTCACCCCCGCCCGCTGAGCCGGTCAGCGGCCGCGTGGTCGGCGGTCAGGCCGAGGCAGGATCCTGACCCGACCTTCCGGAGGCCTCGGCGTTCAGGCATAATCCCCGGCATGGCGAAGTGGCGGGTGGTGCCGGAGGAGGAGCCGACCCCGGCGGTGGTGGCGCTGGCCGACCAGATCGAGCGCGACGGCGGCTCGGTGCTCACCGTCTATCGCGAGCCGGTGGGAGACCACTGGCAGATCTTCTGCCTCCTGCCGCTCGAGAAGGTGGAACCCACCCCCTACCAGCGCGATCTCTCGCCGACCCACGTCAAGCGCCTGCAGGAAGTGGTCAAGAAGATCGACCGCTTCGTGGATCCGGTGGTGGTCATGTCCCCGCGGCCCGGGGTCTACTGGACGCCCAACGGCAACCATCGGCGCACGGTGCTGAGCAGACTCAAGTGCAAGGTCATCCCGGCCATCCTGGTCCCCGAGCCCGAGGTCGCCTTTCAGATCCTGGCCCTCAACACCGAGAAGGCGCACAACCTCAAGGAGAAGTCCCTCGAGGTGATCCGCATGTACCGCGGCCTCGTGGAGGAAGAGCCGCAGGCGGGTGAGGAGGACTACGCGTTCCAGTTCGAGTCGGCCCACTTCATCACCCTCGGCCTGCTCTACGAGCAGAACAAGCGCTTCGCGGGCGGCGCCTTCGCCCCGATCCTGCGCCGGGTGGACAAGTTCCTGAAGGGGCACTTTCCGAGGACGCTCAAGGAGCGCGAGGAGCGGGCCGCGCTCGTGCGCGACGCCGACGAGGCGCTGGTCGCGGTGGTCGCGCGGATCAAGAAGCGCGGCATCAACCACCCCTACGTGAAGAACTTCGTCCTCGCCCGCACCACCCCGCTGACGCGCCAGCGGAAGACGCTGCCCGGCTTCGAGCAGACCTTCAAGAAGCTCGTCGACAACATCGAGGCCTTCGACGTCGCCAAGGTGCGCTACGAAGACATCCAGCGCTCCGCCATCATGGGCGCGCCCGCGGCGGGCTAGGCGCACGACATGGCCCGGCCCCCCAGGCTCGCCCACGCGGAGGTGACAGAGCGCCTGGCCGCCCTGCCCGGGTGGCGGCTCGAGGGCGGCAAGCTCCACCGCGAGCTCGCCTTCGCGGACTTCACCCAGGCCTTCGCCTTCATGACCGACGTGGCCCGCGAGGCGGACGCGCTCGATCACCACCCGGAGTGGTTCAACGTGTACAACCGCGTGGTCATCGATCTCGCCACCCACGACGCCTCCGGCATCACCACGCTCGACTTCGAGCTGGCGCGGCGGGCCGAGGACCTGGCCGGCCGCCGCGCGCGCCCCGCCTCGTGACCGGCCGCGTCGCGGTCGTCACCGGGGGCACCGGCGCGCTCGGCCAGGCGATCACGATCACCCTGCTCGAGGCCGGAGGGAGCGTGGCGATTCCCTACGCGGTGCCGGAGGAACGCGAGGGGCTCGAAGCGCGGCTGGCCCCCGAGCAGCGCGCGCGCCTCCTCGCCCTGCCCGCCGACGTCACCCGCGAGGACGCGATGGGCAAGTTCGTCCACGCGGTGCGCGACCGGCACGGCCGGGTGGACGGCCTCGTCAACGCGGTGGGCGGCTTCGCGGGCGGCGACCTGCTCTCCACCCCGCTCGCGGAGTGGGAGCGCATGATGGCGCTCAACCTCACCTCCGCGGTCATCGCCTGTCGCGCGGTGCTGCCGGTCATGATCGCGGGCGGCGGCGGCCGCGTCGTCAACATCGCCTCGCGCGCGGTGCTCGCTCCGCAGGGCGGCTTCATCGCCTACACCGTGTCCAAGGCGGGCGTGATCACGCTGACCCGGGCGCTTTCCCAGGAGGTGAAGAAGCACCGGATCACCGTCAATGCGGTGCTCCCGAGCACCATGGACACGCCGGGCAACCGCCGCGCCATGCCCGACGCGGATCGCTCGGAGTGGGTCCGCACCGAGGACGTGGCCCAGGTGGTGGCCTTCCTGCTCTCCGAGCGGGCCGCCGCGGTCACCGGCGCCGCCCTGACCGTCTGAGGGGGCCGCGCGATGGAGCGCCTCGATCTCGTCGTGATCGCCGCCGAGGGCGCCGGCTCGGGAGCATCGTGCTCGTGATCCGACCCGCCTCGTGGCGCGCGGTGCCGTGGCTGGCCCTCGCCCTGCTCGTCTCCGCCTGCGCCGGATCCGGCGCGGGACCTTCGGCGCCGGCCCCGGGCGCCGCCGAGGCCGACCTCCCTCCGCCCGTGCGCCAGGTGCTGCGCAACCGGATGCGGCTCATCGTGCAGGACCACCGCGCCTCCGATATCGTGGCGCTCTACCTCTTCGTGGGCGTCGGGGTGCGGCACGAGACGCCCGACCAGCTCGGCTACGCCCACTTCCAGGAGCACATGCTCTTCAAGGGCACGGACCGCTTCGGCCCCGGCTACGTGGACCGGACGGTGGAAGGCGTGGGCGGTCGCTCGAACGCGCTGACCTCGTTCGACTACACCTCGTTCTACCTGGTGCTGCCGAGCGACGCGACCGCGATGGGCATCGAGCTCCTCGCCGATATGGCGTTCCGGTCCTCCTTCGCCCCCGACGAGATCGGCCGCGAGCGCGAGGTCATCTTCGAGGAGGCGCGTATCGAGCAGGACAACCCGCGATCGGCGGTGGTGCGCCAGCTCTACGGCATGGTCTTCGCGGGCACGCCCTACGGACGCCCGGTGCTGGGCACTCGCGAGACGATGCAGGCGGCCACTCAGGAGCGGCTGCGCGCCTTCAACCGCCACTACTACGTGCCGGAGAACATGACGCTGGTGGTGGCCGGGCCGGTGAGTCCGATCGCGGTGCGCGGCATCGTGGACCGCACGTTCGGGAGCATGCCGGCCACCGGCTACCGGCCCGCCCCGGCGCCGGCGCAGGCACGGCTCACCGGCGGGGTGCGCCGCACCGTGGAGCGCGCCGAGCAGCAGGCCCACCTCGCGCTCGGCTGGCCGGCCCCGCGCTCGGACGACGCCAGCGGCGACGCGGTGGACCTGCTCGCCACGATTCTCGCAGGCACCGAGAGCTCGCGGCTCGCCCAGCGGCTGCGCGATCGGGAGCGCCTGGTCTCGAGCGTGACCATGAGCTACGCGGCGCTCGTGGGCGGCGGCATCGTGAGCCTGCGGGCCGAGCTCGAGGCCAAGGACCTGGAGCGGGTGGAGCGCATCATCCTGGAGGAGATCGCGCGGATGCAGGAGAGCGGGCCCACCGAGGAGGAGCGCCGCCTCGCGGTGACCAAGTTCGAGGCGCAGCACGCCTTCGACACCGAGACCTCCGAGGGCCTGGCCTACGCCTACGGCCTCGCCGAGACCACCTGGACGCTCGAGGCCGAGCTGCGCTACGTGGACCGGCTCGGGCGCGTCACCCGTGAGCAGATCCGGGACGCGGCGCGCCGGTATCTCTCGCGCACCGACTACGCCCGGCTCGCCTTCGTGCCGAAGCCCGGCGCCCCCGGCACCAGATGATTCGCGCGCGCGCGCTCCTGGTGGCGGGCCTCCTCGCGCTGCTCGCCGCGCCCGCGTGGGCCCAGAGCCCCGCGGTCAGCCGGGCGCGGCTCCCCAACGGGCTCACCGTGCTGGTGCGCGAGAACCCCACCGCGCCGGTCGTCGGCGTCTCGCTGATGGTCCGCATGGGCACGCGCTGGGAGACCGCCGCCAACGCGGGCATCTCCAACCTGGTCCAGCTCATGATCGTCCGCGGCACCACCACGCGCGACGGCGGCCAGATCGTGCAGGCGGCCGACGCGATGGGGGGCAGCATCGAGGCCACCGGCGACGTGGACTACTCGGAGATCGCGGCCACCGCGCTCTCGCGCCACTGGGTGGAGATCCTCGAGCTCGTGGCCGACGTGGCCCTCCGGCCCACCATGCCGGACGGCGTGGTGGCGGCGGTGCGCGATTTCCTCCTCCGGCAGGTGCGCAATCGCGGCGAGAAGCCCTACGACGTGGCCTTCGACACGCTCACCGCGCGGGTCTTCGGTCGCCATCCCTACGCCTGGGATCCGATCGGGCTCCGGGAGAGCCTCGCGGGGCTCGACCGCCGCGCGCTCCTGGCCCACTACGAGCGCCACTACGTGCCGGGCGGCCTCGTGCTGGCGGTGAGCGGGCGGGTGCGGACGGCCGAAGTGCTCGCCCAGGCCACGCGGCTCTTCGGGCCGATGCCCGCGGGGGCCGCGCCCGTACCGGCCCCGCCCCCACCGCCCGCGCCCGCCCCGTGGCGCGAGGTGCGCGTCGTGCCCGGCGCGCAGGCGCAGATCCTGATGGGCGCGCTGGCCCCTCCGCTGACGGACCCGGACTACCCGACGGTCAAGGTGCTGGCGAACGTGCTGGGCGGCGGGATGGCGGGACGGTTCTTCTCGGAGCTACGGGACAAGCAGGGCCTCGCCTACACCACCGCGGCCCAGTATCCGGCGCGCGTGGAGCATGGCTACTTCCTGGCCCAGCTCGGCACCGCGCCGGAGAACGTGGCTCGGGCGGAGGCGGCGCTCCGGGCGCAGCTCGGGCGGGTGCAGCGCGAGCCGGTGTCGGACGCGGAGCTGCGGGTGGCCAAGGCCTACGTCCTGGGGAACCTCGCGATGGACCGCCGCACCAACGCCCGCCAGGCGTGGTACCTGGCGGCCTACGAGGAATCCGGGGTGGGCTTCGAGTTCCTGGATCGCTACGTGGCGGCGGTGCGCGCGGTCACCGCCGCCGACCTCCAGCGCGTGGCGCAGCGCTACCTGGCCGTCCTGCGCACCGTCGTCGTCCAGCCCACCGCGCCCTGAGGCGACGGCCTCAGGGGATGCGGGTCAGCTCGATCCGCACGGGCGAGTTCGTGTAGAGGAACCCTCCGACGAGCCGGTCGCCCTGCAGCCTGAACGACGCCGCGAACGGCCTGCCCCGCTCGGTGCCGTTCACCCACATGTCGGTCTCCGAGACGGAGATCTCGATCGGCGCGCCGAACGAGGACCGCTCGCGGACTGCCAGCGGGACGCCCTCGGCGACCTGCGAGTCCTTGAGCACGAGCACGCCATGGCCGGTGGCGCCGTCCAGCGTCAGGACCGCCTCCGCCACGCCACCCCGCAGCGAGCGCCAGATGCCGTAGCCACTCCAGGTGCCTTCCCACCGCCCCGCGACATCGGCCCGTGGCCCGACGAATGGGGTGTTACGGCCCCACCACTTCTCGCTCCTGGCCTGCTCCACCATCTCCGGCGTCACCCGGGGTGCCCCACCCACCACGTTGCCCATCGAGAACGTCATGTGATTGCCGGTGGCGTAGTGGGTCGGGTGGGCCCGCCAGACCTCCCACTCGCGGTGGGTGGCGGCGCAGCCGGCCGACAGCAGGACGACGCCCAGCATGAGCGGCAGGAAGCTCCGGTGGCGCATTGGCGAGTTCCTCCAATCAAAATGCATGTGGAATCACAGTCTTGCACACCGGGATTTTTCCCCCAAGCTATTCAGCAGGGGGCACGAGCAGCTCGGGAAAAGCGCGGATGATGCGGTGCGGCGCCACCGAGCAGGACTTCGGCAGCCCCTGGCCCGGGGCGTCCACCCAGATCCCCCGGAGACCCAGGCGCTGAGGCGTCAGCACGTCCCACTCGAGGTTGTCCCCCACCATCCAGGCGTCCTCCGACTTCACCCCGAGCTTGGAGAGGGCGTAGCGGTAGACGACCTCCTCGGGCTTGCCGACGCCCAGCTCGCCTTCCACGACGATCACGTCGAAGAACCGCTCCAGATCGTGCCGCTCGATCTTGCGGCGCTGATGGGTGGCGTCACCGTTGGTGACCATGGCGAGCGGGACGCCGCGGGCGCGCAGGGTCTCGAGCGCGGCGGTGACGCCGGGAAACAGCGTCATCCGCTCCCAGCGGCGGTCGGCGAAGTCCTCCGCGATGGCGGCGGCGAGCGGCTCGTCCGCGCGCCCGAGGCGATCGAGCGCGTGCGCGGTGATCCGGGTCCAGGCCCGCAGCATATCGGCGCGCTCGATGCGGTGACGGCCCGGGTCGCTCCAGAACCAGCGGCGGGTCTCGCCGATCGCGGCCACGAGGCCGCCCGGGTCGATGCCGGCGGGGCCGGCGAGCGCCTCGCAGGCGTGGACCCAGCACTCGTCCACGCCGCCCGAGTAGTCGAGCAGCGTGTCGTCGAGATCGACGAGGAGGGCCTTCACGGCAGCTCGCCGTCCTCCACCGGGGGAGAGGCAGGAAGGGAGACGAACGGGGCGAGGTCGGGGCGGCAGACCGCCCGGAAATTGCACCAGCGGCAGATGCGAAGCTCCTCCGTCTTCTCGAAGCCCGATTCCTCCGCCAGATTGCGCTCGGGATCCTTGAGGTACGCCTTCATGGAGCGCACCGAGAGCCGGATGTGCTCGCGGACCCGGTCGAGGCTCGCCTCGTCCCAGGGGTGGCTGGTCACCTTACCCTCGCGGAGGTTGACTTCCAGCAGGTCCACGCGACCCAGGTCGACGCGCAGCACCTCGAGGGCATAGAGGGCGTAGCCGCCGAGCTGGAGCCCGGCGCCCTCGCCGCCGCCTCCGGTCTTCCAGTCCAGGAGCTGCAGTCGGTCGGCCTGGCTCCAGTAGCCGAAGTCGGGGGCGCTGAACACGCGGGTGCCCTCGAAGGGGAAGGAGCCGATGTCCTCGATGAAGACCCAGCGCTCGGTCGGCGTGCGCTTGATCTCGGCGAGGACGGGCAGCCGGTGGAAGTTCCGCAGGCAGCGGACCACGTGGTCGCGGAGGGCCTGCCACTCGCCGTCGCGGACCGCCACGCCGTACTCGTGCTCGAACAGCGAGGGCCGCTTCGGGGCCTGCCGGTAGATCCCGGCGCGCGAGCCCTTCCACTCCTCGCGCATCTGGCGCACCGTGTCCTCGATGAGGGAGGCCTCGCTCAGGCCGTGGCCGTCGCGCAGGGCGAGCAGGGAGCGCTCGATCGCCTCGTGGACGAGCCGGCCCGCCCACATCTGCCGGGTGGCGAGCTGCTTGAGGACGTAGAGCCGGCGGACGAGCGGGTCGGCGTCGGCGTCCCAGCCGCCCCAGGCGCCGTAGTACTGATAGAAGTAGCGCCGCCGGCACTCCTGGAAGGCATTGTCGCGGGTGCGCGACCAGGAGAATTCGTTGACGAGGTCGGCCACGTCCCCAGCATAGCACTGCGGGCGCGGCACCCTGGTCCGGGCGCTTTGCCCGGGCCCGCGTCGGCCACCCGCCCTGCCGTCTCAATGGGATCGCGAGCTTGGGTGGCAGCCGTCATGGCACACTTGGTGCCCCGAGTCCGCCAGACTCACAAGAGGAGGGTCATCATGAGAACCGTCGCCGGAGCACTCCTCATCGTCGGGCTCGCCACCCTCACCGCCGGTCCCGCCCAGGCCCAGGGCAAGGCCGCCGAGCGCCTCGGGACGGTCCGGTTCCCGACGTCCTGCGCGCCGGCCGTCCAGCCGCAGTTCGATCGCGCAGTGGCGCTGCTGCACTCCTTCCACCTCGACGCCGCGGTGGGCGCGTTCACCGCCGTCGCGGCCGCCGACCCCGCCTGCGGGATGGCCCAGTGGGGCGTGGCCATGGCGTGGCTCGGCAACCCGCTGGCCGGTCCCCCGAGCGCGCGCGGCCTGAAGGAGGGCCGGGCCGCGGTCGAGAAGGCGAAAGCGGCGGGAGCCGGAACCGACCGCGAGCGCGAGTATATCGCCGCGATCGAGACCTTCTACAAGGACGCGGATCGGGTGGACCACCGCACCCGTGCCCTGGCCTACGAGCGCGCGATGGAGCAGCTGGCGGCGCGCCATCGGGCCGAGCGCGAGGCCGCCATCTTCTACGCGCTCGCGCTCAACATCACGCTGGATCCCAACGACAAGACCTACGCCAACCAGCTCAAGGCCGCCGCGATCCTCGAAGACGTCTTCGCCGAGCAGCCCGATCATCCGGGCGTGGCCCACTACCTGATCCACAGCTACGACTTCCCGCCCATCGCGGCCAAGGGCCTGCCCGCCGCGAAGCGTTACGCGAGCATCGCCCCGGCGGCGCCGCACGCGCTGCACATGCCCTCGCACATCTTCACGCGCGTGGGGAGCTGGCAGGAGTCCATCGACACCAACCGGGCCTCCGCCAAGGCCGCCGCGGACACGCTGGCCGCGGGAGGGTCCGAGGCCGGCCTCCGCTCGTACGAGGGCCTCCACGCCTATGACTACATGATGTACGGCTATCTGCAGCTCGGCCGGGATCGCGAGGCGCGGGCGCTCGTGGAAGAGGTCACCGCGACCCGGAAGCTGAACGTCGATCACTTCGCGGGAGCCTTCGCGCTCGCCGCCATCCCGGCCCGCTACGCGCTCGAGCGTGGCCGGTGGGCGGACGCGTCGAGGCTGTCGCCGACGCCTGCGGACCTCGCCTGGAATCGCTTCCCGCAGGCCGAGTCCATCGTCTGGTTCGCGCGGGGCCTGGGCGCCGCGCGCAGCGGCAACCCGGCGCGCGCGCGCCAGGACCTCGCCCGGATCGAGACCCTGCGCGACACGATGACCGCGGCCAAGAGCCTCTACTGGGCACACCAGAGCGAGGTGCAGCGGCTGGCCGTCGCGGCCTGGATCGCCCGGGCCGAGGGCCGGAAGGAGGAGGCCCTGTCGCTCATGCGGGCCTCCGCCGAGGCCGAGGATGCGACCGAGAAGCATCCGGTGACGCCCGGGTCGATCAAGCCCGCCCGGGAGCTGCTCGGGGAGATGCTGATCGAGCTCGGGCAGCCGGCGGAGGCACTCAAGGAGTTCGAGACCTCGCATCGGGTGGAGCCGAATCGCTTCCAGGGGCTGTACGGCGCCGCGCGAGCCGCGGAGCTGGCCGGGGACACCGTCAAGGCCCGCACCTACTACGGGCGGCTCGTGACCCTCGGCAAGGGGGCCGAGGCCGACCGATCCGAGCTCAAGCAGGCCAAGCGGTTCATCGCCAGGAAGTAGCCTCGACCCGGTCGGCCAGGGGAACCCCCAGGGCCCCCGCGCAGTTGTGATGCGCGGGGGCCCTGCCTGCATGGGCCGGGGAGCGCCTTGTCGGTGCGGTGGGGGGCGTGTTAACCTCTGCCCGCCCCGCGGATCATCATGCGCGTCACGTCCACTGCGACAACAACCCAGGGAGGTCATCATGCTCAAGTCGAAAGAGCCTGAAGGCCTAGGAGGAACCGCCATGGAGCTGGAACGTCGAGACTTCCTGAAGGTCGCCGCCGCCGGGGCTCTGACCTACTCCCTGGCGACCGACGCGGCATGGGCCCAGACCAGCAAGGTCCAGGTGCAGTGGCTCGGCCAGGCCGCCACCAAGATCACCACGCCGACCGGCAAGGTGATCGTGATCGATCCGTTCCTCACCAAGAATCCCAAGACCCCACCGGCGCACAAGAACCTCGACGCGCTCGGCAAGGTCGACGTGATCCTGGTCACCCACGGGCACGGCGACCACGTGGGCGACGTCAAGGACCTCGCCGCGCGGACCGGCGCCAAGGTGCTCGGGCCCGCGGGGCTCATCGCCACCATGATCGACCTCGGCTGGGTCACCCCCGAGCAGGGTGTACGCTTCGGCAAGGGCGGCAAGGTGCAGCCGATGGGGCCGCAGATCACCATCACCCAGACGCGCGCCGAGCACTCCTCCGAGGTGACGGTGTCCGACCCCGCGACCAAGAAGAGCACCACCTACCCGGGGGGCGAGCCCGCCGGGTTCATCATCCAGTTCGAGACCGGCTTCAAGCTCTACCACATGGGCGATACCGGCCTCTTCGGGGACATGCGCCTGATCGGCGACTACTACAAGCCGGACCTGATCATGATCCCCATCGGCGGCCACTTCGTGATGGATCCCGTGGACGCGGCCTACGCCACCCGGGAGATGCTCAAGCCCAGGTTCGCCATCCCCTTCCACTACGGCACCTTCCCGGTGCTGCGCGGCACGCCGCAGGAGTATCAGACCGCGCTCGGGACCACCGCGACCCAGGTCTTCCCGATCAGCCCGGGAGACACGCTCACCTTCTAGGCCTCGAGGGCGCGGCGCGGTCACTCTGACGCGCCGCGCTCTTGCCCCTTCGCGGGCAGCCATGCTAGTCTCCCGGCACTTTCCGGGGGCCGCGGCGCGCCCTCGGCCACCCCGGGGCCAAGGGAGACTCCGATGCCATTCGTCAACATCCGCATCTACGAAGGCTGGGGCAAGGATAACCTGAACGAGATCGCCCAGCGGGTGACCGCCGCGATCTCCGACGTGACCAAGCTCCCGAAGGAAGCCGTGTGGGTGGTGTTCGAGGAAGTCGATCCCCCCGACTGGTACGTCGGCGGCAAACCCGGCGAGCGCATGGCCAAGTGACCGCTTCCACCGTCTCGATCCGCGATCCGCGCTTCACGCAGGTCGTGGGCCCCCGGGTCGAGTTCGAGCGGATCGCCACCGGGTGCCTCTTCACCGAGGGCCCGCTCTGGCACCCGGCGGGCCGGTATCTCCTGTGGAGCGACATGCCGGGCGATCACCTGCGCCGGTGGTCCGAAACCGACGGCGTCACCACCTTTCGCCAACCCTGCAACAAGTCCAACGGGCTCGCCTGGGATCGTCAGGGCCGGCTCCTGGCCTGCGAGCACGCCTCCAGCCGGGTCTCGGGCACCGAGGCGGACGGCCGGATCGTCCCGCTCGCCACGCACTTCCAGGGCAAGCAGCTCAATAGCCCGAACGACATCGTCTGCTCGGCGGACGGGGCCGTCTACTTCAGCGACCCGCCGTACGGCCGCGCCGAGTTCTACGGGGTGCCCCGGCCGCAGGAGCTGGGCTTCCAGGGCCTGTTCCGCGTCGGATCGGACCCGAAGAGCCCGGTGCTGCTCGCGGACGACTTCGACCGGCCCAACGGGCTCTGCTTCTCGCTGGACGGCCGCCGGCTCTTCGTCAACGACACGGCCCGGCAGCACATCCGCGTCTTCGACGTGAAGGGCGACGGCGGGCTCTCCGGCGGCACGGTGTGGGCGGAGACGACCGGAGAGGGCAAGGGCGCGCCCGACGGGATGAAGATCGACTCGCAGGGCCACGTCTACTGCTGCGGTCCCGGCGGCATCCACGTGTTCAGCCCCGAGGCGGTCTGCCTCGGCGTGATCCACGTCCCGGAATACGTCGCCAACTTCGCCTGGGGCGACGCCGACTACCGGAGCCTCTACATCACCGCCTCCACCTCGGTCTACCGCATCCGGGTCACCACACCAGGCCTCCCCGCGCTCTAAATCAATGCGAAGCCACCTCATAGAGGTCGTCGCTTGCGACGACCGTAAGATCAAATAGAGGGCGTTGCCCCACAGAAGCGCGCAGCCAGCCATGAGATCAAATAGAGGGCGTTGCCCTACAGAAGCGCGCAGCCAGCCATGAGATCAAATGGAGGGCGTTGCCCCACGGCAGCGCAGAGCCAGCCATGAGAGTCTGGATAAAGAACGCCAAGCTGATCGACGGCACCGGCGCGCCGGCGCGGGACGGCGGCGTGCTGATCGAGGGCGAGACGATCGTGCACGCGGGGCCGCTCCCGGCCGGCGACGCGCCCTCCGGCGCGGACACGCAGGTGGTGGACCTGGCCGGCCGCACCGTGATCCCCGGCCTGATCGAGGCCCACATCCACCTCTCGTACAACAACGTGAAGGTGATCGCGGACCTCGATCTGAACTGCCCGCCCGAGTACTCCACGCTGGTCTCGGCCAGGAACGCGGAGCTGGCGCTCTCCCACGGCTACACCGCCGCCCGCTCCGCGGGCTCGGTGCACGGGGTGGACGTGGCGCTCAAGCGCGCGATCAACGAGGGCCTCTACCCGGGCCCCCGCCTGCTCGCGGCGAGCCGCGACATCGTGGCCACCGGCGGCATGTCGGACTGGAACCCGTCCTACCTCAAGCTCGGCATGGACGGGCTCGCCCTCATCGCGGACGGGGCGGACCAGATCCGGACGGCGGTGCGGCGCTCGATCAAGGACGGCGCCGACGTGGTCAAGTGCTACGTGGGCGGCGACGCGCTCCTGCCCCACACGCCCATCGCGGACTGCACCTATACCCTCGACGAGGTCCGCGTGCTGGTGGAGGAGACCCACATGCGCGGGCGCATCGCGGCGGCCCACGTGCGCGGGGCCCGCTCGAGCCGCGTGGCCGCCCAGGCCGGCGTGGACTCCATCGAGCACGCCACCTACGCCGACGACGAGACGCTGCGCCTGATCGCCGACCAGGGGCTGTTCCTGGTGCCGGGGCTGCGCTACCTCTATTCGATCATCGAGAACGGGCCGCGCTTCGGCATCACCGAGGAGATCGTCGGGCCGTCGGGCCTGCGCGACGAGATCAAGCAGGCCGGGGACACCTACCGCCGGGCCCGGGACCTGGGCATCCGCATGTGCCCGGGCGGCGACTTCGGCTTCGCCTGGAACCCGCACGGCGAGTACGCGAAGGACATCCAGGTGTTCGTGGACGTGATCGGCTTCACCCCGCTCGAGGCCCTCACGTGCGCCTCCCGCTACGGCGCCGAGCTGATGCGCATGGAGGACCGGATCGGAACGCTGGAAGCGGGCAAGCTGGCCGACCTCGTGGTGGTCGACGGCGATCCCCTGAAGGACATCGCGATTCTTCAAGACAAGAGCCGCCTGTCGGTGATGAAGGGCGGCCGGTTCGTGACCCGCAATCTCTCGTAGCCAAAGGAGGCTTCCCATGATGCCCCGCATGCTCGCGATCCTGCTGGCCCTGGTGCTGGCGACACCGCTGGCCGCCAGCGCCCAGAAACCGATCAAGGTGGGTTTCCCGATGATCCTCTCCGGCCCCGGGGCGCTCTTCGGCGACCCCGCGTCCAAGGGCGCCCTGATGTTCGTGGACGAGATCAACGCGAAGGGCGGCGTGCTCGGCCGGAAGCTCGAGCTGCTGCCCCGCGACACCAAGGGCAACGCGGACGAGGCGGTGCGGGTGTCCCGCGAGCTGATCCTCAAGGAGAACGTGGACTTCCTGGTGGGCACCCTGACCTCGGCGGAGGGACCGGCGGTCTCGGTGGTGGCCAAGGAGAACAAGGTCGTCTTCATCGCGCCGATCCCGAAGACCGACCAGCTCACCGCCCCCGACAAGCTCCATCCTTACGTCTTCCGCGTGGCCGCCAATACCACGATGGAGGGGCGCAGCGCGGCGGAGATCGTGGCCAAGTGGCCGGTGACCCGGGTCGCCACCATCAGCCCCGACTACGCCTACGGCCAGGACGTCACCAAGTCCTTCGTGGAGCACCTGAAGAAGATCAAGCCAAGCATGCAGATCGTGGATCAGCAGTGGCCGAAGCTGGGCGAGCCCGATTACACGCCGTTCATCAACGCGCAGATGGCCAAGAAGCCGCAGGCGGTCTTCTCGTCGCTGTGGGGCGGCCACTTCGTGAACTTCGCGAAGCAGGCCAAGCCGCTCGGCTATTTCGACGCGCTCAAGTACAACTTCATCGGCGTCGGTGAAGCGGGCTCGCCCGAATCCACCAAGGCCATGGGCAAGGACTACCCGGTGGGTATCTGGGGCAACTCCTACGACGCCTTCTACTGGGGCGAGACGCCGGCCCATCGCGACTACGTCGCGCGGCTGTCCAAGTACCTGAAGGACGAGTACCCGTCGTCCTGGGCCATCCAGGGGTGGATCGGTATGGCCTTCCTCGCGGAGGCGATCAAGAAGGCCGGCAGCACCGACGCGGACAAGGTCTCGAAGGCGCTGCTGGGCCTGACCATCGACACCCCGATCGGCAAGCAGACGATTCGAGAGAAAGATCACCAGGCCAATCGCGGCCAGCTCTACGGCAAGACCGTGATGGACCCCAAGTATCCGTTCGCGATCATGAAGCCGGTGGAGTACGTCGACCCCACCAAGTTCATGGAATAGCGCCTTCTCCCTCTCCCTTCCAGGGGACAGGCTCGGGGTGAGGGTCGCGCCGTGCCAGGAGCGAATCTCCGGGTTCGCAGGGCGACCCTCACCCCTCTCTTCCCCTAGGAGGGAGAGGGAACCCGATGCTTGATCCGTCGTTCCTCTTCGCCCAGGCGCTGAGCGGTCTCACCACCGCCATGTTCCTGTTCCTCAT